>OMVN01000014.1 GCA_900314525.1 uncultured Eubacteriales bacterium | reverse complement strand
TACGTTGCCGATTTCGTAATTATAGTTGTCAACAAAAGGTTTTACACAGACGGCTGCTGTCTTTAGATAATTAGCTACCTGTTGATGAGATATCTTTATATATATCATACTTTGTGTTATTTTGTAAAATTTTTATAAATATTATCTTAACATAATATGAATTGGCAAAATTATACTTTCAATATAACACAAAAAGAGCTACCCAGCGAAACTGTATAACAACAGTTCACTGGATAACTCTTATATATATACTTATTTTTCTATTCTGTAATTTTCAGACTAGTTGTTGATAAGTTTGTCGTTTTCGTTGTTCCAGCTATAAAGTTTTCTGATTTCTGCACCAACTTTTTCTGATGGATGCTCAGCAGCTAACTTTCTTAATGCTTTGAAGTGTACCTGACGACCTGCATCTGACATATCAAGTAAGAAGTCTTTAGCAAATGTACCATCCTGGATATCTGAAAGTACTTTCTTCATTGCTTTCTTTGTATCCTCTGTAACGATCTTTGGTCCTGTTATATAATCACCGTACTCAGCTGTGTTAGAGATTGAATATCTCATTCCTGCGAAACCTGACTGGTAGATTAAGTCAACGATAAGTTTCATTTCATGGATACATTCGAAGTATGCATTTCTTGGATCATAACCAGCTTCACAAAGTGTTTCAAAACCAGCCTGCATAAGTGCACAAACACCACCACAAAGAACTGCCTGCTCACCAAAGAGGTCTGTCTCTGTCTCTGTTCTGAAGTTTGTCTCAAGAAGTCCTGCTCTTGCTCCACCGATACCAGCACCATATGCTAAAGCTTTTTCCCAAGCTTTTCCTGTTGCATCCTGATATACAGCTATAAGACAAGGAGTTCCTTTTCCTGCCTGGTACTCTGAACGTACTGTATGTCCTGGAGCCTTAGGTGCGATCATTGTTACATCAACATCTGCTGGAGGTACAATACATCCAAAATGAATGTTGAAACCATGAGCAAACATAAGCATGTTTCCTGCTTCAAGGTTTGGCTCGATATCTTTCTTATACATATCTGCCTGTTTCTCATCATTGATAAGAATCATGATAACATCTGCCTGTTTTGCAGCTTCTGCTGCTGTATATACTTTAAATCCCTGCTCTTCAGCTTTCTTCCATGATTTAGATCCTTCATATAATCCGATGATTACATCCATACCTGACTCTTTTAAGTTAAGAGCATGTGCATGACCCTGACTACCATAACCAATAATTGCGATTTTCTTTCCCTCAAGTTCGCTTAAATTACAATCTTCCTGATAAAAAATTCTTGCATCTGACATATTAATGTCCTCCTTAATTATATTTTGGTAAATCGAATTTGTTGTTTGGTATTACCAATTTCTAAATAGATATTACCATTTATTTTGTGCTTTTGCAAGTACAATTTTACCACAATTATGCACAAATATATTGATCTATTTTTAATAGTTTTGAACAAAATTATAGTATTTTAAATATTTTATACTATTTTTTTATGTTTCGTGTTATAATTTTTTTAGATTGGTATTACCATTTTTAGAAATTGTAATACAAATTAATACTATTCTATCTTCATAAAAGAAAAGGAGATAAACTATGTTTCATATGATTAGTAAAGAACATCCCTCAGAGGAGTTTCTTAATCAGATTATAGATAATATAAAGAAGGGCAATTTAAAGCCAGGAGACTCTCTACCAACAGAGAGAGCTCTTTCCGAGACTCTCGGAATATCCCGACCAGTTGTCAGAGAAGTTTTAAAATCCCTAGAGCTTTTAGGAATTATTACCTCCGTTCATGGTGGAGGCAATTACATTTCCAAAAACCTTGAGACATGCCTTATAAAACCACTATCCATTCTCTTCGAGATAAATAATAGTAGTCTAATCGAAACTCAGCAGTTAAGAGCAGCATTAGAATGTAAGGCCGCAGAACTCGCTGCAGAAAAATGTACCCCTGTTGATGCAGCTGAATTAAAACTCACACTTGAAAAAATCAATGCTGCAACTACACCTGAAGACAGAGAAAAGTTGGACCACAGTTTCCATATGGATATTGCAAGGGTTGCTGGTAACAGGATGATTTATAATATTTTGGCTGCTTCTTCAAAACTAAACGAGACAATAATTGGACAGGTTCAGTCCTATACAGAAGACAACATAGAAACAACTAATGCAATGAATGCTGAACACAAAACCCTGATTGAATGTATTGCAACCCACGACAAAGAAAATGCTATATTAACAATGCAAAAGCATCTGGCAATTAATGACGAGTATATAGATCAGGTTCAGCGAGAATACGAGAACAAACATTAATACTAATTACATAAGATTATGGATGAAAAAAGTGCCTCCAAATAGCAAGTAGCTTATTTGGAGGCACTTCGTTATATCCTGTTTTTATTTATAAAACTTTTTGTAGTTATTTCTATTCTCTTCCATCCCAGCAATATGTGCAGAGCTTTTCTTTATCAATTCCAACAGATGCAATCATATCATCTAATCTGTGATATCTAAGTGATGTGAAATTAAGCTGTTTTCTGATTTCTTCAAGCATTCTTCCATATTCTTCTGAATCTGGATTTGTATATTTCTGTAATACTGATTCTTCAACGTTTTCCTTACTACCTTCTAAGTCTTTAATTACTCTTCTTGTAATAAGATCCATTTCAGATGTTGATCTTGAGAAGTTAATAAACTTACATCCGTAAACAAGTGGTGGACATGCAGGTCTGATGTGAACTTCTTTTGCACCACTGTTGTATAAGAACTCTGTTGTTTCTCTAAGCTGTGTTCCTCTTACAATTGAATCATCAATAAGTAAAAGTTTTCTTCCCTTAATAAGATCATGAACAGGGATAAGTTTCATTTTAGCAATGAGATTTCTCTTGCTCTGGATAGTTGGCATAAATGAACGTGGCCATGTTGGTGTATATTTAATAAATGGTCTTGAGAAAGGAATTCCAGACTCATTTGCATATCCAACTGCATGTGCTGTTCCAGAATCAGGAACACCTGCAACGATATCTGCATCAGCGTTATCTCGTTTTGCAAGCATAGAACCGCAATTATATCTCATCTGTTCAACATTTACACCTTCGTAACTTGATGAAGGGTATCCATAATATATCCAGAGGAATGTACAGATTTTCATTTCTTTTCCTGCTATTCCAACAGTTCTAACTTCCTCTGGAGTCATGATAACTATTTCTCCAGGTCCTAATTCTCTGTAATCCTGATATCCAAGATTTAAGTAGGCAAATGATTCAAATGTTGCACAATATCCATCGTCTTTTTTGCCTAATATAACAGGTGTTCTGCCCAATTTATCTCTGGCAGCAAATATTCCCTTTGGTGTCATAACAAGCATCGTCATAGAACCATCAATTATTTCCTGAGCATACTTGATACCATCAATGATATTATCTTTCTGGTTGATTATTGCAGCCACAAGTTCTGTTGCATTAATATCTCCACCGCTCATCTCAAGGAAATGAGTTGTTCCATTGTTAAATATATCCTTAACAATCTCATCTACATTATTGATTTTACCTACTGTTGTAAGAGCATATGTTCCATGATGTGAACGTACAATAAGTGGCTGTGGCTCATAATCTGAAATACAGCCAATTCCAAGGTTTCCATGCATTGTATTTGCTTCTTTTTCGAACTTTGTTCTAAAAGGAGCATTTTCAATATTATGGATTGAACGGTCAAATCCTTCTTTTCCATATACTGCCATACCTGCTCGTCTTGTACCTAAATGAGAGTGATAATCTGTTCCAAAGAACAAATCAAATACGCAATCGTTTTTCGATGCTACTCCAAAAAATCCACCCATTTCTTTCCTCCGTTATATTCTTGTTTATTATAATTGGTTACTAATATATAATTTATACATTTATTTCTGCTGTAAGTCCTAATATTTCTTTGTTAGAATCAAGAATTGGTTTGATTACTTCTTCTAAGAACTCTTCAACCTGCTCTTTTGATCTTCCAACATATTTCTTTGGATCCATTGATTTCTTAAGATCTTCTAATGTTAATCCAAACTTCTCATCATTGGCAATAAGCTCTAATAAGTTATTGTCAAGACCTTCATGTTTAACATTGTATCCTGCCTTCATTGAGAGCTCACGAATCTCTTCATGAAGTTCCTGTCTGTCTCCACCTGCCTTTACAGCGTCCATCATAATATTTTCTGTTGCCATAAATGGAAGTTCTGACATAAGTCTCTTCTCAATTACCTTTGGATATACTACTAATCCGTCTACAACATTTAAGTAAAGATCTAAGATTCCATCGATTGCAAGGAATCCTTCAGGAATACTAATTCTCTTATTTGCAGAATCATCTAATGTTCTCTCAAACCACTGAGTAGAAGATGTTATTGCTGGGTTAATTGCATCAGCAATTACATAATTTGCAAGTGAAGCAATTCTTTCACTTCTCATTGGATTTCTCTTGTATGCCATTGCAGAAGATCCGATCTGATTCTTTTCAAATGGTTCTTCAACTTCCTTTAAGTGCTGTAAAAGTCTGATATCATTTGAGAATTTATGAGCACTTGCAGCAATTCCTGCTAATACATTCAAAACTCTTGTATCAACTTTACGTGTATATGTCTGTCCTGATACAGGCTGGCATTTTTCAAATCCCATTTTCTTGGCAATCATAGGATCGACTTTCTTAACTTTTTCCTGGTCACCTTCGAAAAGTTCAAGGAAGCTTGCCTGTGTTCCTGTAGTACCCTTTGATCCTAAAAGCTTCATGCTTCCAATAAGGTATTCAAGATCTTCTAAATCAACTACTAACTCATTCATCCAGAGTGTAGCTCTCTTACCAACTGTTGTTGGCTGTGCAGGCTGGAAATGAGTAAATGCAAGTGTTGGCTGATCTTTATATTTATCAGCAAATTTTGCAAGTTCTGATAATACATTAATAAGTTTTTCTCTTACTAATTTTAAAGCTTCAGTCATAATGATAATATCTGTATTATCACCAACGTAGCATGAAGTTGCGCCTAAATGAATGATTCCTTTAGCTTTTGGACACTGAACGCCATAAGCATATACATGTGACATTACGTCATGTCTTACAAGTTTTTCTCTCTCTTTTGCAACATCATAATTGATATCATCTGCATTTGCCTTTAATTCTTCAATCTGCTCATCTGTAATATTAAGTCCTAATTCTTTCTCTGTTTCAGCAAGTGCAATCCATAATTTTCTCCATGTCTTAAATTTCTTATCTGGTGAAAAAATATACTGCATCTCTTTGCTGGCATATCTCTCTGATAATGGGCTCTGATATTTGTCGTACATCTTTATACTTTCCTTTCCTGTAAGTTTTTATTTAATTAACATGTTCTTACTGATATCCTCATCTGCAACGCAAACGAGATATACCTCACGTTACACATAACAATTCAAGCTAATTATAATACAATGCATTTATAAAATCAAACCATATTTTGTTATAATAATTCTCTCAAAAGCTTATTAATTATTGTGGGATTTGCCCTGCCCTTTGACTCTTTCATTGCCTGTCCAACAAGGTATCCCATTGCTTTTTGTTTACCATTCCTGAAATCAGATACAGACTGGGGATTATTTTCAATTACCTTTATTACTATTTCTTTCACTTCTGCTTCATTATTGCTCTGCTTAAGTCCATTTTCTTCCACATATTTTTCAGGATCTATATCGTTTACAAATATTTTTTCAAATATTTCCTTAGCAACACTTATATTTATTACAGACTTATCTGTAAGTTTAATCAGTTTAGCAAGATTCTCAGGAGAAAAATTTATATCCTCAGGGTCCATATCATGAACTTTAATAAGTCTCATCACCTCTCCCATTATATAATTGCTGGCTTTTTTGGGACTGACATCAAATTTTATAGTCTCTTCAAAAATATCTGCAAGTTTTTTTGTAGATGTAATTATGTCCGCATCATATTTCGGAAGGTTATATTCCCTTACATATCTCTCCATTTTTTCATTTTTAAACTCAGGCTGTGCTCCTTTAATCTCGCTAATCCATTGGTCACTAACAAAAATTGGAGGCAAATCTGGTTCAGGAAAATACCTGTAATCTCTAGCATCTTCTTTAGATCTCATAGAGTAGGATTCACCCTTTGCATCATCCCATCTTCTTGTTTCCTGTATTATCTTCTCTCCATTTTCTATCAGGCTAATCTGCCTTTTTGTCTCCCCTTCAATAGCCCTTCTAATCGCCTTGAAAGAGTTGAGATTTTTCATTTCCGTTCTTGTTCCAAATTCATTGCCCCATTCATGCACTGAGATATTAACATCTGCTCTCATGGATCCCTCATTTAATTTACAGTCAGATGCTTTCAAATACTGAATTGTCATCCTGAGCTTCTCAAGATAATCAATTACCTCATCTGCACTTCTCATATCTGGTTCAGATACTATCTCAATAAGCGGAACACCTGCTCGATTATAATCTACATATGTAAGCCCATTAGAATCATCATGTATAAGTTTTCCTGCATCTTCTTCCATATGTATTTCATGAATCCCGATTTTCTTAGCATTTCCTTTTTCGTCTTTAATCTCAACATTTCCATTTCGACAAATCGGCTGATATAGTTGTGATATCTGGTAATTCTGTGGATTATCAGGATAAAAATAATTTTTCCTATCAAATTTTGAGTATCTCGTTATATCGCAATTAAGAGCAATTCCTACAGCTATAGCATACTCTAACACTTTTTTATTTAGTACTGGAAGACTTCCAGGCATGCCACTGCACACTGGGCAAGTCTGAGAATTAGGTTTTCCACCAAAATCAGTTCTGCATCCACAAAATATCTTAGTCTTGGTTGCCAATTCAACATGAACTTCAAGGCCAATTACTGTTTCATATTTTCCTGTCATTTATACTCCCTGCCTTTCCTTTACTGCCTGTTCATATGTATAAGCAGCTCTTAAAATATTCTTCTCTTTATAACAGTCTCCTATCATCTGAAGGCCAACCGGCAAGCCAGCACTGTCTTTGCCACATGGAACTGAAATTCCACAAAGTCCCGCAAGATTTGCTGATACTGTATAAATATCCGACAAATACATTTTCATCGGATTCTCAAGACTTTCACCTAGTATTGGAGCTGTTGTTGGAGCAACCGGTCCTAATATCAAATCAAATTTTTCAAAACATTTATCAAATTCTCTCTTTATCAATGCTCTGACTTTCATAGCCTTCAGATAATACGCATCATAAAATCCCGAACTTAACACAAATGAGCCAAGAGTTATTCTACGCTTTACTTCAGTTCCAAATCCATCACTTCTTGTTTTCTTATACATATCATGAAGGCCATCAAAATTATCAGCTCTGTAGCCATATTTGATTCCATCAAATCTCTCGAGGTTTGAACTTGCCTCTGCAGAAGCAATTGTATAATAAGCAGGTATTGCATATTCAGACAATTTCAGACTACACTCTTCCACAATAGCACCCTTCTCTTTCAGCAAATCTGCTGCCTTTAGGATGCTTTTCTTTACATGACTGTCTATTCCATTAACTAAATATTCCCTAGGTATTCCAATTTTCATCCCCTTAACATCATTTATAAGGGCATCAGCGAATCCATATTCTCTTTTTAGCGATGTAGAATCTTTAGGATCATAAGAGGCAATAACATCCAGAATATTTGCACAGTCAGTTACATCTTTTGCAATTGGTCCAATCTGTTCTAACGATGAGGCATATGCAACCAGTCCATATCTAGAAACTGTCTGATATGAAGGTTTCAAACCAACTACACCACAATATCCCGCCGGCTGTCTAATAGATCCTCCGGTGTCAGAACCAAGTGCAAAGTAACACTCCTTAGCAGCCACAGCTGCTGCTGATCCCCCAGATGAACCTCCTGCTACATGATTTATATTTGCAGGATTTCTAGTAGGACCAAAATAGGAACTTTCTGTAGTTGACCCCATTCCAAATTCATCCATATTTGTTTTTCCGATAATTACAGCTCCCGCCTTTATAAGATTTTCTGCCGCCTGGGCATTATAAGTTGGAATAAAATTTTTTAAAATTTTAGAGCCGCATGTAGTACTCATATTTTTCACACAGATATTATCCTTAATTGCTACTGGCACCCCTGCCAAAGGAGAATTAAGAGACCCATCATCTATTAATTTCTGTATCTCATCTGCATCCTTCAATACATTTTCACTATCCACAGTAATATAACAGTTGTATTCCCTGTCTTTTTCTTCTATCTGATTTAAAACTGCCTGAGTAGCTTCCCTTACTCCAATTTCCTTATTCTTTATCTTTGCTGACAGCTCAGTTGCAGAATAATCTAGTAATCCCATCAATACTTCCTCCTGTCATTAGAATGTTTTTGGCACAACAAACATATTATTTTCCTTTTGAGGGGCATTACTCAATATGTTTTCTGTATCATCTTCATTAGTTACTATATCCTCTCTAAAGCAGTTGACCTGATTAAAGCTATGGCTCATAGCATCTATTCCCTCTGTATCAAGCTCATTTAACTTGTCTATATACTCAAGCATTCTTTCCATATCATTTTTTGCCTGCATTCTCTGATTGTCATCCATCTCAAGCTTGGCTAGAATCAAGGTATTATCTAATATTTCATCTGTAATTATCGCTGACATATTATGTATTCCTCCTGATAAATTTTATAAAAATATTGTAACATCTTTCTTATAGTCTGCATACTCTAAAAAATTATTCACTATATTTTTCTTGGCACAAAAAAGACGTCCCAAATCCCATGGATTAGAACGTCTTAGCAAACTCTTATTAAATGTCATCCTCACTATGATGATGGTGGTGATGATGAATCCTTGCCTCCTTTAAATATCTCGACTTGATATATGTACTAAGGAATATCATAATCAATGCTACTATAAATAGCATAATTCCCACAGTCGCAAGAATCTTCAGTCCATTTTCAAGATATCTTATCATAAATTTGTAGACATACACTGGATATATCTGAATCTTTTTGTAAAAACCAGTAGAAAAACTGTATATTACTGGAATGATTGTAGTTATTGCTCCAGACATTACACTATACGCAAGATATCTGAATATTCTGTTTTTCTTTCTTTTGTTCTGCACGCAAAGCAAAAATACACACACAGCACCCATTACAACCATAGGGGCAACTATAAGTGGAAAATATTTTATTATATTTCTAAAAATGACACTCACTGTATTTGCGTATGGTATCTTAATCATATCTAAATAATAATTTACGATTTCATCAGAAATATCTGAAATTATCTTATCTCTGTCCCCATCAACACTTAGATTATTATCATTTACATATTGATTAATGTTATCTTGCAATTTTTGTTTATAAATAAATGTATTCACATTAAACGTTGTACTGTTAAGCTGGGCCTTAAAATAATCATTTCCATCACTTCTAAGCTGTTCTTTTGAAAACGCACCATCTAAAACTTTTACATCAAGACCGTCAGGTATAAGAACTGATTCACATTTTTCAGTGAAGCTATCATACACCATATCATAATAATGTACATCATCAAGTGCCTTAACAAGAGAATTATTCGACGCAAATCCAAGCCTTATCGCTACTGCCAGAGAAATCACAGAAATAAAAATAGCAAGCAAAAGACTTGTAAGCATACATATAACTGATTTATATTTTGAATGTTTCATGCTATCCTCCTATTATTCTGTTAATCAACAAATACTGGTCCTGATACTAAGTCACAATACACGAAAAACCTTTTCGGTGTATGTGCAAGCATATCAAAGGGATAACATGTATATAAAACTAACTGTTCGTGATCAATGCCAAAATCATACGCACTTCTGTCATTTTCATTCAGGATTTTTGCATCGCTCACTTGATAAACATATGTACCATAGCTTGTCTCCACTTCAACATTGTCCCCTATAGAAATATTCTTGAGGGCATTAAAATATGTATTATTATGACCTCCAAGTAATATAAGCCCACCAAATCCAGGCTGGAATGTGGCAAAATTCTGTCCAATTCCTTTCTTAAGGATAGCATCGTCATCTCCCATATACACAGGAGCATCTAATGCAATTCTGGTACATCTTACATATGCATACATCTGTCCATATTCAGCCATTCCAACATCAGCACGTTTAACTGTAATAACCCCGTTATTTTCAGATAATTCTGCTGAATTTTGCTTGAAAACAGATTCATTTTGAACAGAAAAATCAGGCGCTGCATCTGAAGATACCAGGCTAACCAGGTTCTTAGTCATTCCTATTACATCAGATGCTATAAGATATGTAACACCATATGCTAAAAAAGAAAAAAGTAATGGCACATAAATATATGCCATTACTCTATTCAATTTTTTAGCAAACTTTTTTCTATGCTTCTGCATTTTTCTTAGTAACTACTGCTAATGCAGCAACTGCTAAACCTAATACTGAAACTACAGCAACACCAGCCATCTCATTTGCGCCTGTTGTCTTTGTTGATGTGTTTGTTGTTGCAACTACCTGTGTAGTACCTGTTGTTGCATCTGTCTTGATGAATTCGATAACACCTGATTTAGAATCAACTCTTACTGTTAATCCAAATACAGCTGCTGCTTTCTTAGCGTATTCAATAAGCTGATTCTTAACATCATCTGATGCATTAAGGATATCTTTCTCTGATTTAAGTCCAGCACTCTTAGCGACTGCTGCTGCCTGATTAACATATCCGATAACTTCATCAGCCTGAGCTTTTGTTGCATCGATGTCATCTCTCTCAAAGAACTTAGTAGCCTGTGTAAAGTATTTCTGTGCTGAGCTATCATCAACTTTATCTGCCTTAATAGCATCTAAAACTCTCTGCTCTTCAGAATTTACTGTACCTGCTGCAAAAGCACTAACTGCCATTGCAAGTGTCATAGCTACTGATAATGAAACTGCTAATAACTTTTTAACCACAATATTCTCCTCCTTCTAATTCTATTAATTGAGATACAGAGATTATACTATACTCAATTTTATTTGTCAATGTTTTTGAAATATACAAGGTTCACATAATTTTACACATAATTCATATACTACATATAAATTATACCTGTATTTTTGACTCTTTCTCCCACATCTGGCTGCTGTTTTCAAACTCATCCTCGTCATCGTCACCAATTTCGTCAAGTCCGCTGAAAATGCTGCTTATATCATCATTTTCTGATAATTTTGTAAAGTCTCTGCTCTTAGCAACAACTTTCTTGACAGCCCCCTGTTTCTTCATTTTGGTACTGTTAATATCATCATCGAGAAAGTCTAATTCATCTCCAAGAATTTCATCTATCTCGAGACTTATCTGTTTATCATAGTTGTTTTCCTTTTCAACTGACTTTTTAGATGTTTCATTAACTTTATCTTTTTTTATTTCATGCTTAGTCTGAGTTTCTTGAGAGATTTTCGTACTCAATATCTCTTCAACATTACCGCCATTTAATACTATCTCGTCTTTTGTCTTTTCAATTTCATTTTCAAGTCGCATAATAGCAAGATTTATACTGTCTATCCTATCTGCCAATGTTAATCTGTCCAGTTTTTTTGCTGCTTTTTTTGAATACTGATTATCTGCATTTATAAACCAGTCAAATCCTTTTATTAAAAATATAATGAAACAAAAGAAAAATATGATTATGCAGTATGGTGTAAGGAATCTTCCTAGGCTCCTAAGTGTCACATGATTCTTACTGTTTGCAAATCCTCTTAATATAATCAGCTGAAAAAGCATAACTGATAAACTTATTATCCCTGTCTTCTTCACAAGTCTTGTTAAATCCCTGTAATCATCTATGAGCATCTTTTTCTCATGCTTAATATCTTCATTTTTTGAAATCAGAGCATTTAACTTCTTGCCTAATAACGCATTATCCATCATCATCACTCCAAAATTTATATTTAATATAAATTTTACCACATCATCAGACATTTATCTATTGCATATTATATATTTTTTATTCTCTCTATTGCCTTTATTGTGTTTTCATATTCTCCAAATGCAGTTAATCTAAAATATCCCTCACCGCTTGGACCAAATCCTGAGCCCGGTGTTCCTACTACATTTGCTCTGTTTAACATTACGTCAAAAAATTCCCATGATGTCATATTATCAGGTGTCTTTAACCATATATATGGAGCATTCACTCCACCAAATACTGTGTAGCCAGCACTCTTTAATTCTTCTCTGATAACTCTAGCGTTATTCATATAATATGCCACCTGTTCTCTTGTCTCTCTCTTTCCCTCCTCAGAGTATACTGCCTCACCAGCTCTCTGGATTATGTATGGCGCTCCATTAAATTTTGTTCCCTGTCTTCTTGCCCAAAGGCTATTTAATGACACTCCTTCGCACTTTAAATCTTTTGGAACTACTGTAAATCCAAGTCTTGTTCCTGTGAATCCTGCGTTTTTAGAAAAACTTCTAAGTTCGATTGCACATGTTCTTGCACCTTCACACTCATAAATAGAATGCGCAATATTATCTTCAGAAATATACGCTTCATATGCTGCGTCATAAATAATAACTGCACCATTTTCATTTGCATAATCAACCCACTTCTGAAGTTCATCCTTTGTGATAGTTGAACCTGTAGGATTATTAGGGAAGCACAGATATATAATATCTGGTGTTTCTTCTGGAATTTCAGGGGCAAAATTGTTTTCTTTCACACATGGCATATAAATCACATTACTCCATTTTTGTTTGTCTTCAAGGTAGTCGCCAGTTCTTCCTGCCATCGCATTTGTATCCACATAAACTGGGTATACAGGATCACATACAGCAATCTTGTTATCTTTTGAAAAGATATCACCTATATTGCCAGAATCACTTTTTGCACCATCGCTTATAAAAATCTCGTCAGTCTCAACAAAAGCATTTCTGTTTTTATAATCATTCAACACAATAGCTTTTCTTAAAAATTCATATCCGAGATCAGGTGCATATCCCTTAAAAGTTTCTTTTTTTCCCATTTCATCAACAGCTTTATGCATTGCATTTATCACTGCTGGAGCCAGAGGCTGTGTAACATCTCCTATTCCAAGGCTTATAACATCCTTATCAGGGTTTGCTTCCTTGTATGCTCTTACTTTTTTTCCTATTGTAGAAAAAAGATAACTTCCTGGTAATTTTAAATAGTTTTCATTAATCTTATACATTTTGTGATTCCTTTCTTTATATATTCAAGACAGTTCAAACAGTGCTAATGCATTATTTCTAATACCATCCTTGATGTTTCAATTATATTTGTTCCCGATTCCATACTGGTCTTCTGCAGATACCTGTGTGCCTCTTCTTCTGTCATTTTTCTGGTTTCCATCAGCAATTCCTTAGCCTGACGTATAATTGCCATCTGGGCTGTATTTCGACTTTTAGGTTTGTTTTTTCCTTTTTTCTTGATATCCATCAGTGCCCTAGACATCACCTCCAGTGTATCTAAAAGGTCATAGGCCTTAATGGGCATAGAAACACTTACCACTCCTTCACAGTTAACTTCTTCAAGCTTCATTTTCGATGCAATCAAAAGCATCTGAAAAGTGTCTGGCAGATTTTCTGCAAGTTCAAAATACTTCATGTCATTAAAACTGTATCCACATACAATTATTCCATAATCCATTTCATCTATATTTGAAAGTGCCATTGCCCCAGATGTACACACGGCAGACACATTATATCCATTTCTAAGTAAAAGGTTGCTAATTCCCCTTGCATCCTCCTGTTTCTGGAAAACAACAATTGTATTTATCACATGTGCTCACCTCCATCTCGCAAACATGCTTACTCTAATCTGTCAGCTAGTATCTGTTTAAATATCTTTCAAGTTCCCAGTCTGTTACCTGAGCCCTGTATTCCTGCCATTCTTTTTTCTTTGCATCTATATAATTATTTGAAATATGCTCACCTAAAACATTTTTAATAAATTCATCTTCTTCAAATTTTGCTATTGCATCGCAAAGATTTTCAGGCATACTCTCAATTCCAAGACTATCTCTCTTTTCCTGAGTCATCTCATAAATATTTTCTTCTACATTTTCTGGAGGAACAAGGTTATTCTTTATTCCATCAAGTCCTGCTGCAAGGCAGACTGCCAAAACAAGATATGGATTAGCTGAAGGATCTGGGCATCTAAGTTCTATTTTTGTGTTCTCTCCCCTTAATGAAGGTATTCTTATAAGGGGACTCCTGCTAGTGGTAGACCACGCAATATAAACTGGTGCTTCATATCCTGGTACAAGTCTCTTATATGAATTGACAAGAGGATTAGTAATTATGGACATTCCTTTTATATGTTTCATGATACCTGCAATAAAGCTATATGCTTCTTTGCTCAGTCCATTTTTATCATTGTCATCTCTAAACACATTTTTTCCATCCTTAACCAGTGACATATTAATATGCATTCCCGATCCATTTATTCCTGATTTTGGTTTTGGCATAAATGTTGCATGCAATCCATGTCTTTTGGCAATTGATTTAATTGTAAGTTTAAATGTCATAATATTATCAGCAGTTTTTAGTGCCTCATCATATTTAAAATCTATTTCGTGCTGAGCTGGTGCCACTGCATGATGAGAAGCTAACACTTCAAATCCCATTGATTCCAAATTAAGAACCATATCTCTTCTGGCATTCTCTCCAAGATCATTTGGACTCAAATCAAAATACCCTGCATTCTCATGGCTGATATTTGTAGGATTACCATAATCATCTGTGTGAAAAAGGAAAAATTCACACTCTGGTCCTGCGTTAAATCTATATCCCATTTCTGCCGCTTCCTTTATTACCTTTTTTAGAATAAATCTGGAATCACCCTCAAACTGAGTTCCATCAGAATTATGAAGATCACATAAGAACCTTGCAACCTTTCCCTGCTGTGGTCTCCATGGGAAAATATTAAATGTCGAAGTATCTGGATACAGATACATGTCTGATTCCTCAGTTCTTGTAAAACCATCAATTGCTGATCCATCAAAGATACACTTGTTATCTAGTGCTTTCTTTAACTGGCTTTTTGTAATTGCCACATTTTTAAGACTTCCTGATAGATCTGTAAATTGAAGTCTGATAAATTCCACGTCCTCGTCTTCAATCATATCCATAATTTCCTGATTAGAATACATCATATATTATCCTCCACATTTTATATTAAAAAATTTCTTATTGTACGAAAAAAGGCGTTCTTTCTCCATTAGAAAAAACGCCTTTGATTTCCTGTTATTAAAAGAATAACATTATATTTAGTAATTTGTCAAGAAATAATCATCAAACCCTTATCAGATTAATATAATAAATATATAACCAATTATAAGTCGTGATAGATTATGCATAATAAATCCAGTATATTTTTTTCAATCCTTATAATATTTCTTTTTATAGTCGGAATCTATTTAGATGCCATTTCAAAATCACTCATTGCATCATCAATGATTACAAAAAAGAAATCCGCCAAACCTGTAATGCCCAAATATATAGCAATAACTTTTGATGATGGACCTGATATCAAAACCACGCCTATTCTCCTTGACGGGTTAAAAAAGCGTGGGATAAAGGCAACTTTTTTTATCATCGGTGAAAATGCAGAAAAATATCCAGAGATAATAAAGCGAATGTCCGATGAGGGGCATCTAATTGGCAACCACACCTACTCCCATATTAATCTGCAGAAAATTTCTAAATCTGATGCCGTAAGTGAAATAACGAAAACAAACGCAATCATAGAGAGTAACTCTGGACAAATGGTGAAATTCATCCGACCTCCCTACGGTTCAATACCAAAAGACTTACAGGAAGAGACCTGTCTTACACCAGTTCTATGGACAATTGACCCAAGAGACTGGAGCGTATTAAACTCTGCCTCAGTTGCCAGACATATTATCTCCAGGGCACATAATGGAGACATTATTCTGCTCCATGATATTTTTGATACTTCTGTAGAAGCTGCATTTATCGTCATTGACGAATTGCAAAAACATGGATTCCAGTTTGTAACTGCAGATAAACTAATTACGCCAAATAAGTGTAAAAAAAGCAGTTAAAATCTTATTACATGTTTTCAATCATTGCCTTTAGTAAAATAACGGAATTATTTATTGCCTTCTTTTCGAATTCAGGGTAATCCATATGTGCACTGTCATCAGCCTTATCTGAAATTGCCCTAATAATAAGAAATGGAATATTATTAAGGTATGCTGCGTGTGCAATTGCAGCACCTTCCATTTCTGTACAGTCTCCGTTAAATGTTTTTATAAGATAATCTTTTTTATCTTTGTCTGAAATAAACTGATCGCCACTGACAATTCTTCCCACATATACATTAATATCCTTAATATTGTCTTCACATGCCGACTTTGCAATATCTATAAGTCTCTGATCCGCCCTAAACAGTGATGTCTCCATTCTAGGTATAACTGATACGTCATATCCGAATGCAACTGCATCCACATCATGCTGAAGTGCATCTTCTGACAAAACAATATCTCCAATGTTAATGTCTGCATTCAGAGAACCTGCAATACCTGTATTAATAATTGCATCAACATGGTAGATATCAGCAAGTATCTGTGCGCATATTGCTGCATTTACCTTTCCAATACCACTTCTTACAACTACTACATCTTTATCAGAAAGTTTTCCTTCAAAAAATTCCATCGATGCAATATTCTTTATTGTGACATCTGTGAGGCAGTCCTTTAATTTGATTACCTCTTCATCCATTGCTCCTATTATTCCTATTACTTCACTCATTTCTTCTCCTCTATTTCTGATATTCTAAATGTTTTTCATCTATGTCGTAAATTGTATTATTAAGATATTTATCTGCAAGGTATTTTGCCATATTAAGATTCATATCTAGATAGTTACCACAGTCTTTTGCACATGCACCTGGCACTTCTCCCTCGAAATCTCTGATAAATTCATACATTTCTCTTATTAATGGAACAATATCCTGTGACTTGTAATCACCTGCAAGAATTAGGTAAAATCCAGTTCTGCATCCCATTGGTCCAAAATAAACTGTCTTATCCTTGTATTCCTCATGGTTTCTAAGGAATGTAGCTCCTAAATGCTCTATTGTATGAACCTCAGCAGTATTCATTACTGGTTCAAAATTAGGTCTTGTCATCCTGAGATCGAATGTTGTGACAACTTCCTTACCTATATTGTCTTTTCTTGAAACATAAATCCCCGGTTCAAGCACCATGTGATTTATTGTAAAACTCTCTATTTTTTCCATTTGATTTACCTCCGTATCTGTTCTTTTCCCATTCCCAAGGCAACTTGGCATTGACTAACTTTTTGTTGTGGTAGTATACTCTAATTTAGTTGACACTGCAAATACTTATCAGCAGTGCAAATTGAATTTTTTAGGAAGGGGACAATTATGGAATTAAATAATCTGCCTAAGGATCCAGTAATTCTATTAAGTTATGTTAATACCCAGTTAAGGGATAATTATTCTAGTCTTACTGACTTCTGTCTTAGCAACAGAGTTGATATAAATGATCTCGTCGGCAAACTTCGTGCTATCAATTATACATACGACGAGAGAACTAATCAATTTAAATAATTACCAAAAAGAAAACATTCCCCGCGTAAAACCGCGGGGATATCTTTTATAATATATCTTTTAATTCTTTAATGAGTTTATCCATTTCCTCATCAGTACCTATAGTGATTCTAAGATAATTGTCAATACCAGGCTGATTGAAATATCTGACAAATATATCTCTTTTCTTAAGTTCTTCAAATATTTCTCTGGCACTCTTATTTTTATTAGTTGCAAAGAGGAAATTAGTCTTTGAATCTGTACACTCAAATGAAAGTGCTTCTAATTCTTTCTTTATTCTCTCTCTTGTTGCAATTATTTTAGAAGTTGTCTCTTTAAAATATTCATCATCCTGTATTGATGCTACACCCATTACCAGAGAAGTCTGATTCATTGTGTAAGAATTTATTGAAAACTTCACATCGTTCATTGCATCTATTAACTCTTTATTTCCGATTGCAAATCCAATTCTCATTCCTGCCATTGAACGGGATTTTGAGAATGTCTGTACCACCAAAAGATTTTCGTATTTTTTTGTGAGTTCAATTGCCGACTTTCCTCCAAAATCAATGTAAGCCTCATCAACAATAACTACAGAATCTGTATTGTTTTTCAAAATATCCTCTATAAATTCCAGCGGTTCACAGATAGCTGTTGGAGCATTTGGATTTGGGAAAATCACGCCACCATTTTCTCTGTAATAATCCTCTGCATGTATTCTAAAGTCCTTATCCACAGGAACTTTTTCATATTTGATATTATATAAATCTGCCCATACACTGTAAAACGAGTATGTAATATCAGGGAACAGAAGGGGGTTTTCTGAATTAAAAAATGTCAGAAATGATGTGGCAATTACATCATCTGAACCAACACCTACAAATATATTTTCAGTATCCAGACCATAGTAATCTGCTATAGCTTTTCTCAAAACTATACAGTCAGGATCAGGATATCTTCTAAGCGAATCCCATTCAAAACTATCCATGGCCTTCATTACTTTATTAGAAGGACTATAAGGATTTTCATTTGTATTTAATTTTATAACTTTTCTCTTTGGCTGCTCTCCTGGAACATATGGCACCACTTTTCTTATATTGTCTCTAAAATTGCCCATTAGTTATCTCCCCTATTACTTTAAAAGTCCAAATTCTTTTGCAAGTTCCTTAAATCCAGGTAATGAATTTTTAATTGTGTCATAAGATACACAGTATGCAATTCTTACATAACCTTCACATGCAAATGATTTGCCTGGAACAACTAAGATATTATGTTTCTTTGCTGCTGCAACAAACTCCATCTCATCTCCCGGAGTCTTAACAAACATATAGAATGCTCCCTGTGGTTTTATGCACTCAAATCCATACTCTTTTAAACTTCCATATAAAAGTTCTCTGTTCTTGTTATATGGCTCTACATTTACTTCTGTATCAACACACTTAGCAACAACTCTCTGCATAAGGGATGGTGCATTTACAAAGCCGAGAATTCTTGTGGCAACATTTGCAGCTGCCTTTAACTGCTCTGCATCATCTGCTTCATCAGGAATAACAAGGTATCCTATACGTTCTCCAGGAAGTGATAATGATTTAGAATATGAATATCCAACAACTGTATTATGATAATATTTTGTGAGATATGGTACCTCAACTCCATCATATACAAGTTCTCTATATGGTTCATCTGAGATAAGGAAAATCTCTATTCCAAGTTCTTTCTCTTTTTCTCTTAATACTTCTGCAAGCTTTTTTATTGTTTCTTCGGAATAAACAACTCCTGAAGGATTATTTGGATTATTTACAATAACTGCCTTTGTTTTAGTTGTAATTTTCTCTGATAATTCCTCTAAATTAAGCTGAAATTCCTTAGTATCTGGTGATACTACAACAAGTTTTCCATCATAATTGCCAGCATAAGAACGATACTCACCAAAAAATGGTGCAAAAGCAATTACTTCATCTCCAGGATTAAGAATAGATTTTAAAATTACATTTAATCCACCTGCTGCTCCTACAGTCATAACAATATTAGATTCGTTGAAATTTGTATCAAATCTTCTGTTAAGACTTCCTGCTATTGCAGCTCTGACATCCTCATAACCTGAATTGCTCATATATCCATGAACGTATACACTATCTTCATTATCTACTATATCTTTAATGGCCTTGTTTACTTCTTCTGGTGCAGGTACATTTGGATTACCAAGGCTGAAGTCATAAACCTTGTCTGCACCGTAAATTGCTGCCATCTTCTTTCCTTCTTCAAACATAGCTCTTATTATTGAGCTTCCTTCCACAAACACCTTCATCTTCTCTGAAATCATTTGTCAAATCCTCCATTTCTGATTTTTACTATTTTATTTTACCAAATTTCCACAATTATTCAAGTAACCATATAATTTAGTTATTATTAAACATTATTACTCTTTTAGAAATTATTCCTATGAGAAAACCTGTCACAACTCCTGCAATCAATAGAACCGGTGCATAATACATTACATGAATATTATTAACATATACCGAAGCCACCAGTACCTGGGCTATATTATGGCTTACCGCTCCTGCCATGCTTATTCCATACACAGAAAATATCTTCATTTTTTTCATAACAACCATTATAACAAGGCTTAATAACCCTCCTGCAAGGCTATATGTTATGGACATCATATTTCCAAATAACAATCCAGACAGCATTATTCTTGATATAAGAATAACAAAAATATATCCAGGACTTAATATATATAAACCAATGACCGAAATCACATTTGCCAGTCCAAGCTTTATCCCTGGAATGGCAAAGTTAAAATTCACTGCCATCTCAACATATCCTAAAATCATTGCAAGTGCCGTTAACACTCCGCAATATGCTACTTTTCTGCTCATTAAAGTACTACCTCGCCACCGAATCAAGCTTCTTTTTACTTCCCGTTATCTCTACAACCAATTTATGAGGCATACAAACTATCATCTGACCAGATTTAGATATCTTTCCCTGATTAACACAGTATTTATCAGGACAGTCTGCTGTTTCAGCAAATACATGCTTATCTTTTATGACTATAACATTCATCCCATATTTATTATCTATTTTTATGGTTTTATTTTCTGAAAGACTGCATTCCTCATATATTTTCCCATCGATCTTTATAAGAACCCTCTCACCATTTTTTGACTGTATTATCATCATGATTCCCCAGATGCACAATGCAAAAAATAAAACGATCCCCGCAAACATCACATCTTTTCTGTTAATTTTTGTTTTTGCTCTCTCATCTGATTTCATATATTCTCCAAAAAAGGGGACCACATCGGTCCCCTTCCTATTATTGTTCATCCATCTTGGCAAGTTTTGCTGCCTGGTCTGCCGCTATACATGCATCTATTATTTCCTGAATATCACCATTCATAATTTTATCAAGCTTGTATAATGTAAGTCCAATTCTATGGTCTGTAACTCTTCCCTGAGGGAAGTTATATGTTCTAATTTTCTCTGAACGATCACCTGTACCAATCTGACTTCTTCTTGCTTCTGCCTCAGCATCATGTGCCTTCTGTGACTCTATATCATAAAGTTTAGATCTTAAAAGTGCAAAAGCTTTTGCCTTATTCTGAAGCTGTGATTTCTCAGTCTGGCTGTAAATTACAATTCCTGTAGGTATATGTGTAAGTCTTACAGCTGAGTCTGTTGTATTTACACACTGTCCACCGTTTCCTGACGCACGCATAACATCAATTCTTATATCCTTTTCATCAATAACAACGTCGACTTCCTCTGCTTCCGGGATAACAGCTACTGTTATTGTAGATGTGTGAATTCTTCCACCTGACTCTGTCTCTGGTACTCGCTGAACTCTGTGAACTCCTGATTCGTATTTAAGAACTGAATAAGCACCTTTACCTGTTACCATAAAAGTAACATTCTTCATTCCACCAATTCCGATTTCTTCACACTCTAATAGTTCTATCTTCCAATTCTTTGTTTCTGCATAGTGCACATACATTCTGTAAATTTCTGCTGCAAATAATGCTGCCTCATCTCCACCGGCACCTGCTCTTATTTCCACGATAACATTCTTATCATCATTAGGGTCTTTTGGAAGAAGAAGAATCTTTAATTCTTTCTCTAATTCTTCTATTCTTGCCTTTGCATCATTTAACTCTTCCTTGGCAAGTTCGCGCATCTCTTCATCGCTTTCCTCTTCAAGGATTGCAAGGCTTTCTTCTACAGTCTCTTTACTCGCCTTATATTCTTTAAATGCCTCTACTATCGGAGCAAGATCCGACTGCTCTTTCATTAATTTTCTAAATCTATTCTGATCATTTGCAATAGACGGGTCATTTAATTCAAGCATTAATTCCTCGTATCTTCTCACAAGATCTTCTAATCTGTCAAACATTGTATTCCTCCATTACCATTTATGGGCTACGATCACTCTGTCCTTACCTGTCAAATCCTTAATAGTCTTCAAATCTCTGTATCCGTCTCTAACCATCAGTTCCAATACAGGTTTTGCCTGATCATATCCAATTTCAAAGAGTATACATCCATCTGGCTTCAGATGGTGCAAACTCTGTATACTTATTCTTCTATAAAATTCTAGTCCGTCTTCCGATCCGTCAAGTGCCAGTCTTGGTTCATGATTCTTCACCTCTGGCATAAGCTTATCTATTTCTGAACTCTTTATATATGGTGGGTTGGAAACGATAATATCATACTGTCTGTATACCCTATTAATATCATCTCCAAGTTTCTGGAAAAGATTGCTTCTGATGAATTTTATATTACTTACATTATTAATCACAGCATTCTCTCTGGCAATATCAACTGCCTCTTCCGAAATATCCACGCCTGTAACAAAAACATCAGGACAGTTCTTAGCAATAGTTATACCAATGCATCCTGTACCAGTACACATATCAAGAACATCAAGCTTTACACCTTTTTTTGCTGATTCCTCAACAATATTTCTGATTGCATACTCAACTAATACTTCTGTATCCTGTCTTGGTATCAAAACGTTTTCATTGACCTTAAATCTTAAGCCCATAAATTCCCATTCACCAATTATATATTGAAGAGGATATCTTGTAGTACGTTTCGCTATAGCTTTAAAGTACTCTTCCTCATATTCTTTAGGAACTTCTTCTCTCATTTTTGTAAAATAATCTACTTTTGAAACATGACAGATTGTTTCCATTAATATCCAGGCATCATTATCAGCATCCTGAATTCCTGCCTTTACTAAGTTAATCTGTCCCTGTCTGACTAGCTCAGTGAACTTCATTTTTCTATCACTCTCCTTTTCTTCAAAAATAAATTATTTTGTACACTAATCTTTTAAATTCCTTAAATATTCTTTCCAGTCAAATACTGCCTCAACTGCTTTAATGGCTACTTCAGCCATGTCAGCATCTGGCTCACTGGTTGTTAGTTTCTGGAGTGCAAGTCCTGGTGCACTAACAATTCTCACAACTATCCCATCATGACTTCCTGCATATCTGAGCACCTCATATGACACACCTGCAATGACAGGTATCAGTAAAAGTCTCACCACAATTTTTAATAATGGCTGCTCAACAGGTATCATGATAAAAAATAAGATACTTATTATCATTACAAGAAATAAAAAGCTGGTTCCACATCTTCTGTGAAGTCTGGAACTCTTAAGTACATTTTCAACATTAAGCTCATATCCATGTTCAACACAATTAATACACTTATGTTCAGCACCATGGTACATAAATGTTCTCTGTATATCTTTCATTCTAGATATAATAATGATATACGCAAGAAATATAGCAAGTCTCAATCCACTTTCAACAATAGAATTTATTGCATGGGACTTAATGTCAAACTGTTTTTTAAGCAAATCTGATATTAGACTTGGTGCTGCAATGAATAAAGCCAACGAAATTATCACTGACACGATTACTGTTAATGTCATTATAGCACTTTCTTCTTTTTCTTTAAATGCATTATCTGATTTTTTGTCAGTTTTTTTCTGATCGTTTTCATCTTGTTCTTCATCATCATAAAATGACGCTGAAAACATTAATGTTGAAATGCCAAGTATCAGAGAATCTGCGAAACTGAAAATCCCTCTGACAAAAGGCAGTCCAAAAATTTTGTGTCTGCTTGCTAGAGATTTGTATTCTTTAACACATACCTCTATGTCCTTATCCGGTTTTCTGACTGCAACAGCGTATTTATCCCTGTTTTTCATCATTATACCCTCTAGAACTGCCTGACCACCTATTCCTGAATTTCTCATAGACATCTCCTTTGGTAAACCATGATAAAAATAGAGGCCATCACTATGGTTATTCCATCAAAAAGGAAGAACCTGAAGTGACAGCCTCTCAATTACAGACCTATTTATTATCTGTCATACCATACTTACGATTGAACATATCAATTCTACCACGAGTACTTGTAGCTTTCTGCTGACCTGTGTAGAATGGGTGACATTTTGAACAAATTTCAACGTGGATTTCCTGTTTTGTTGAACCTGTTACAAATTCGTTTCCACAGTTACAAACAACCTTTGCCTGGTAATATGCTGGATGTATTCCTTCTTTCATCTTATTCACCTCTCTAAATATAATCATATGCTAATGGCATAAGCCAATCATATCCTAAAAACAACTCTTAGAGTTTATCATATAAATTTTATTATTGCAAGCTTTTTTTTATGACCTGTATAAATTCCCTATTATTCTTTGTTTTTGAGAATAAATCAATTATTTTTTCCACATTATCATCCTGTCTTGGACCGTTCAAAGATTTTCTGACCAGGTACATTGCCTCTGCCTCTTCTTTATCAAGAAGAAGATCCTCACGTCTAGTTCCCGACTTTACTATATCGATTGCCGGAAATACTCTTCTCTCCTGAAGTTTTCTGTCAAGAACAAGTTCCATGTTACCTGTACCCTTAAACTCTTCAAAAACAACATCATCCATTTTACTTCCAGTATCCACAAGTGCTGTTGCAAGAATTGTAAGACTTCCGCCCTCTCTCATATTTCTTGCTGCTCCAAAAAATCTCTTAGGCATATGGAGAGCCGCTGGATCAAGTCCACCTGATAAAGTTCTTCCTGATGGTGGAATCGTCATATTGTATGCTCTGGCAAGTCTGGTAATACTGTCTAGAAGTATGATTACCTCTTTCTTCATTTCAACAAGTCTCTTTGCTCTCTCTATTACCATCTCAGATACTCTCTTGTGATGTTCTGGAAGTTCATCAAATGTAGAATAGATGACCTCTACATTTTCTCCTTTTATTGCTTCCTTAATATCAGTAACTTCCTCAGGTCTCTCGTCAATAAGCAGAATAATCATATGCATATTGCTGTTGTTTTCAAGAACAGATTTTGCAATCTGCTTTAACAAAGTAGTCTTTCCTGCTTTAGGTGGAGATACTATCATTCCACGCTGACCCTTTCCAATTGGAGATATCAAATCCACAATTCTTGTGGCAACATTTTCTCTTGCAGTCTCCATTCTGAGTCTCTCATTAGGAAAAATTGGTGTTAGATCCTCAAAATTCGGTCTTCTCATAGCCTTATCGAGAGACATTTCATTGATTGTATCGAGATGAAGAAGGGCTCCAAATTTCTCGTTATTTGACTTTGGTCTCATATCACCTTTTAGAACATCTCCTGTTTTTAATCTAAATCTCCTTATCTGTGATGGTGATACATAGACATCATTTTCTCCAGGAAGAAAATTCTCACATCTTATAAATCCATATCCATCAGGCATAACCTCTAATATTCCATTGGCTTTCTGTCTGTTTTCGTTATCTGTTTCCTGCTCATTTTCATTTGCAGACTGACTTTTGGTTTCTTGTTTTTCCTGGTTTTTAATATTTTCACCGTTATCATTATCTGCAGCTTCTAGTATTTTATCTATAATCTCATTCTTTTTTAACTTTGTTATTCCTTTTATTCCCTGCTGTTTTGCTATTTCCTTAATTTCAGCAAGAGGGAGTGATTCTAATTTTTCTCTCATATAAACTATCAGCTTTAAAGCTGCTCCTTTTAATATTAAAATTTAAGTCTGGGAAAAATATCTGCAGGATTGCAGATACTTAAGAATGTCAAGACCATTATACCGCAACAATTTTTAAAATGGTAGTGTAAAATTAAAAATATTATGATATGATTAGGAATAGATATTTTTTTTATGAAAGGACATTTTATTATGACAAATGGTGAAAAAGCTTTAAAGCTTCATGAAGAATGGAACGGAAAATTAACTACCGAGCCAAAATGTACTATTAACTCTAGAGAAGACTTAGCTCTTGCATATACTCCTGGTGTTGCTGAGCCTTGCAAGGTAATTGCACAGGATAAAGAAGCTGCTTATAAATATACAATCAAATCAAATACTGTTGCAGTTGTTTCTGACGGAAGTGCCGTACTTGGTCTTGGAAATATCGGACCATACGCTGCTATGCCTGTTATGGAAGGTAAATCAGTTTTATTCAAATCTTTTGGTGATGTAAATGCATTTCCAATTTGTCTTGACACTCAGGACACAGAAGAAATCATTAAGACTGTTGTTAATATCGCTCCAGCATTTGGCGGTATTAACCTTGAAGATATCTCTGCACCAAGATGTTTCGAAATCGAATCAAGACTTAAGGAATTATTAGATATCCCTGTATTCCATGATGACCAGCATGGAACTGCCATCGTAGTATTAGCAGGTATTATCAATGGTCTCAGAATTACAGGCAAGAAAAAAGAAGAATGTCGTGTCGTAATTAACGGTGCAGGAAGTGCCGGAGTTGCCATCACTAAATTGCTTCTCACATATGGTTTTACTAATGTTACTATGTGTGATATCAACGGTATCATCGGTGAAAATTCAAAAGACCTTAACTGGATGCAGAAATCCATGGTAGAAGTTACAAACCCTGAAAAGAAAACTGGCACATTAGCCGACGCCCTTGTAGGCGCTGATATATTTGTAGGTGTTTCTGCTCCTAATATTGTTACTGCAGATATGGTTAAGACAATGAACAAGGACGCAATCATGTTTGCAATGGCAAATCCTGTTCCAGAAATCATGCCTGATGTAGCTAAAGCTGCAGGTGCCAGAATCGTTGGTACTGGACGTTCAGATTTCCCTAACCAGGTTAATAACGTTATTGCTTTCCCTGGAATTTTCAGAGGGGCATTAATGGGACGTGCAAGCCAGATTACAGAAAAGATGAAGCTTGCTGCTGCTAATGCAATCGCATATCTTGTACCAGACGACAAATTAAATGATGAATTTATTCTACCAGAAGCATTTGATCCTAACGTCAGAGACGTTGTATGTAAAGCCGTAATGGACAATATCGAGCCAGATGGAACAAATAAATAGATTAAACGATTATTACAAGAGAACATTCGGTTCAAAAGTTTACAAATTATCCCTTAACGGCGGGATGACCTGTCCAAACAGAGATGGAACAATTGATAACAGAGGATGTCTATTCTGCAGCCGAGGTGGTTCTGGAGATTTCGCCACAGACCCCTCTCTTAGTATCACTGCTCAGATTGATAAAGCAAGAGAAAAAGTCAGTAGAAAGATTAAATATGGCAAATACATCTCCTACTTCCAGGCCTTTACTAATACTTATGCAAGTCCAGATTATCTACGAAGGATTTATTTCGAGGCGATTGCCCCCGAAGACATCGTTGGACTTTCAATCGGAACAAGGCCTGACTGCTTTAACGATGAAAAATATAGCTTATTAAGTGAAATCAATAAAATCAAACCAGTTTATGTTGAACTCGGTCTCCAGACCATTCACCAGAAAACAGCAGATTTTATAAGAAGAGGCTACGACCTTTCAGTATTTGAAAAGGCCGTCGCCTCACTTTTAGCTATAAACGTAAATATTGTTGTACATGTCATTATTGGTCTTCCAGATGAAGGGCTAAAGGAAATCCTAGAAACCATAAATTATATTAATTCCCTGCCTGTTAACGGAATAAAGTTACAGCTTTTACACATTCTTCGCGACACGGATTTGGCCGAATACTATCTTGATAAATCAAATAATTTTCATTTACTTTCATTAGAAGAATATGCATATATTCTGGGTGAATGTGTTAATCATCTAAGACCTGATATAGTTGTTCACAGACTTACTGGCGATGGTCCAAAAAAAGATCTGATTGCCCCTCTATGGAGTGCAGACAAAAAAAGAGTATTAAATTACATCAACAAATATTTCAAAGATAACAATATAGTTCAAGGAAGGAAGTACAGCAATGGTTCTTGAATCTTCAACATTATACAAATTGATAATTTTATATATGTTAAATAAAGTTAATTTCCCGCTGACTAATTCACAACTCACTGAATTTTTCTCAGAAAAGAATTACACCAGTTATTTCACCCTTCAGCAGGTGATAAACGAGCTCATTGATTCTCATTTAATCAGCCATGAAATTGTAAGAAACACCTCCTACTACCATATAACATCGGAAGGTGGTGAGACACTTGGTTTCTTTGTAAATAAAATTCCAGGTGCAATTGTAGATGACATGGATATTTATCTTATGGAAAACAAATACGAGCTCAGAAACGAGGTAGGAACTATTGCAGACTACTACTCTTCATCCACATCTAACGACTACATAGTTCACTGTCAGGTAAAAGAAGGAAAAGGAACTCTGATTGAGATAAATCTTTCAGTTCCAACTAAAGAAGAAGCCTCTTCCATGTGTTCACACTGGAAAGAAGCTTCCTCAGATATTTATAAATTCATTATGAAATCACTGATGAAATAACTTCAAATATTTCATCTCTTCCCTGTTTAGTAGTTGCCGAAAAAGGAATAACTATTGTTCCTGGCTCTACTGAGAGGGTCTGTTTAATAATCTTGATATTTTTGGCCACTTGACTGCGTTTTATCTTATCCAGTTTAGTGGCTATTATTATGGGATTAAATCCGTTATGCATTATCCATTTATACATTTCAACGTCATTTTTAGATGGCTCATGTCTGATATCAATTAATAGCATCACTGCTTTTAACTGCTTTGAACTATTTAAATAGTTCTCTATCATAACGCCCCATTTTCTCTGTTCTTCTTTTGAAACCTTGGCAAATCCATATCCTGGAAGGTCAACAAAATACAGCTCTTTATTCACATTATAGAAGTTTATAGTCTGTGTTTTCCCTGGCTGTGATGACGTTCTGGCAAGTGATTTTCTGTTAAGAAGACCATTTATTAATGATGATTTTCCAACATTTGATTTACCGGCAAAAGCAACTTCCGGTAAATCATTTACCGGAAGTATACTTGTAATGCCACAAACTGTTTCAAGTTCTGCATTCTTTATTATCATACGAATCTCTTTTTCGCTCCTGATTTTTTTAATTCTTTCTCATCAACACGTTCAACATCAGGTTCATCGTGATTTTCAATTACATCCTTTGTAATTGTACATTTTTCAATCGTCTCATCTGATGGTATCTTGAACATAATGTCCATTAAGGCATCTTCCATTATTGAACGAAGTCCTCTAGCTCCTGTGTTTCTCTTAATTGCCTTATCTGCAATTGTCTCAACAGCTTCATCTGTAAATTCAAGATTAACGCTATCAAGTTCAAATAATTTCTGATACTGTTTGATAAGTGCATTCTTTGGCTCTTTCAATATCTTAACAAGAGCATCTTTGTCCAATGACTTAAGTGCAACATTTATAGGAACACGTCCTATAAACTCAGGTATAAGACCAAATCTCACAAGATCCTGAGGCATTACCTTAGGGAATAACTCATCGATTCCTTCTTCTTTCTTCTCACTAATTTCTGCATTGAAACCAATAGACTTCTTATCCATTCTTGTCTCTATAATTTTCTCGAGTCCGTCAAATGCTCCACCACAGATAAATAGAATATTCGTTGTATCAATAGGAATCATTTCCTGACTAGGATGTTTTCTTCCACCCTGAGGTGGAACTGAAGCCATTGTTCCCTCTAAAATCTTAAGGAGAGCTTGCTGAACACCTTCACCTGATACATCTCTTGTAATAGAAACATTCTCAGATTTTTTAGTAATCTTATCTATTTCATCGATATATATTATACCATACTGTGCCTTCTCAACGTCATAATCTGCCGCCTGAATAATCTTTAAGAGTATGTTCTCCACATCCTCACCAACATAACCAGCTTCTGTAAGTGTTGTAGCATCTGCTATTGCAAATGGAACATTTAAGATTTTAGCCAGTGTCTGGGCAAGATATGTTTTACCAGAACCAGTTGGTCCAAGTAAGAGAATATTACTCTTCTGAATCTCTACACCTAAATCATTCTTTCCAAGAACTCTCTTGTAATGATTATAAACTGCAACAGAGAGAACCTTTTTAGCTTCTTCCTGTCCAATTACATACTCATCAAGAAATTCTTTGATTTCTTTAGGTTTATAAAGATTTATTTCAAAATCAGATTTTCCCTCTGCCTCATATTCAAGTTCTTCATCCATGATATCACTGCATATCTCTACACATTCATCACAGATAAATACTCCTGAAGGTCCAGCCAAAAGTTTTCTAACTTTTGATTCTGGTTTGCCGCAGAAAGAACATCTGCATTCTTCATTTTTTGCCATTACAATCTCCTATCTGAATACTATCTGCTTTCAACGACTTCGTCAATCAAGCCATATTCTTTTGCTTCATAAGCATCCATATAGTTATCTCTCTCAGTATCTGCTTCGACAACTTCAAGTGCTTTGCCTGTATTTTCTGCAAGGATTTTATTGATTTTCTTTTTGATTTTAAGAATCTGTTCTGCAACTATCTGAATCTCTGTTGCCTGACCCTGTGCTCCGCCAAGTGGCTGGTGAATCATGATCTCAGAATTTGGAAGTGCAAATCTCTTTCCTTTTGCACCACCTGATAATAAAAATGCTCCCATACTGGCAGCCATACCAATACAAATTGTAGATACATCACATTTGATATAGTTCATTGTATCATAAATCGCAAATCCAGCTGTAACCGAACCTCCTGGGCTGTTAATATATAAATGAATATCTTTAGTTGGATCCTCTGACTCAAGGAATAATAACTGTGCAACTACAAGACTTGCAGTAGTTTCATTTACTTCTTCCCCAAGAAAAATGATTCTTTCTTTTAAAAGTCTTGAATATATATCATAAGATCTTTCACCCTTACCTGTCTGCTCTACTACATAAGGCATAAAACTCATACTTTAGTCCTCCTTTAAACTGTCTTTTATATTCACTTTTAGGGCCCGCCTTATGACGAACCCTAATTACACAATCATAGCTATGAGAAACCTGCGATGCAGATTCCGAATTTTAGCGATTATTATGCTTCTTTAGCATTATCTGCTGCAAATTCAGCAGCTTTTCTTACCATAATGTCTTTCTTGATATTCTCTTTATCTGAATCTGAAAGATGTCCTTCTAATGTATCTTTCTCCATCTGATAAGCTTTAGCCATATCTTCTACTTCTTTATTGAATTCTTCATCTGATACTTCGATGTTTTCTTTTGAAGCGATTGCCTCAAGAACAAGTCTTGTCTGAATTCTCTTTAATGCCTGTGGTTTCATCTGCTCTTCAAGCTGTTTTGCATCCATACCTGTGTATGCAAAGTACTGATCTACGCTAAGTCCCTGAGATGTAAGTCTTCTCTCGAAGTCCTGTGCCATCTGCTCTACCTGGAAGTCTACCATTGCATCAGGGATTTCCATCTGTGCACCTTCGATAATCTTATCAATAACTGCATCCTGTTTAGCAGCTTTAGCTTCGTTTGCTTTCTTCTCTTCTAAGTTCTTCTTGATATCATCTTTGTATTCTGCAACTGTTTCAAATTCAGAAACTTCACTAGCGAACTCATCGTTAACTTCTGGTAATTCTTTCTTCTGAATCTTCTTAACTGTTACTTTGAATGTAGCATCTTTACCCTTAAGTTCTTCTGCATGATATTCCTCTGGGAACTTAACATTAACATCTGTCTCTTCTCCGATGTTCTTTCCGATAAGCTGTTCTTCAAATGTATCGATGAATGAGTGAGAACCAATTGTAAGTGGATAATCTGTACCCTTTCCACCTTCAAATGCAACTCCGTCTACAAATCCTTCGAAGTCGATTGTAACCATATCTTTGTCTTCAACTGCTCTGTCTTCAACAGATACGATTCTTGCATTCTGCTCTCTCTCTTTATCTATCTCTGCATTAACTTCATCATCTGTAACTTCTGTCTCTGTCTTAGGAACTTCAAGTCCAACATAGTCTGCAAGAGTAACTTCTGGTTTTACTGCAACTTCTGCTGTAAAGATGAAATCTTTTCCTGACTCTAACTGTGTTACATCAATAACAGGACGTGATACGATTTCAAGGTCGCTTTCTTTGATAGCATCCTGGTATGCTGTAGGGATCATATCATTAGCAGCATCTTCGTAAAATACACCCTTGCCATATTCTTTTTCGATTAATTTACGAGGTACTTTACCTTTTCTGAAACCTGGAATGCTGATTTTAGATTTCTGTTTCTGATATGCTCTCTCTATAGCTTTCTCAACTTCCTCTGCATCAACTGTAATAGTAAATTTTACCATGTTCTTCTCGAGCTTTTCAACCTGTGAACTCATTTTAATAATTCCTCCATTCTGCCACCTTAAGGCGGACGTGCTATTTATAGCAGTAATTACTGCGTATTTTCTTATCATTCTCTTAGCAAAATACTAAAATACAATGTAACATCGTAGTATTATACCACATGGTTTTATTTTAGTCTATATTTTTTTTACATCTGAATACTTTCTTTTATTTCTGCAGCTTTACCTTCACCTGCTAATACCCTTACAAGCTCAAGTCCAAAATCTACAGCAACTCCCATTCCTCTTCCTGTTGTAACATTGCCGTCTGTCTCAAATTTATCTCCGGTGTAATCTGCTCCTAATAACTTATCTTCAAATCCAGGATAGCATGTGGCCTTCTTTCCTTTTAACAGTGACAATTCCCCAAGTACACTAGGTGCTGCACATATTGCTGCAAGCTTCTTTCCTGCCTCATTAAATCTGAGCAAATCATTTTTCAATCCCTCATGTGCCTTAAGAGTGAGAGTACCAGGCATTCCTCCTGGTAAAAACAGCATATCACCTTTATTAATATCAACATCATCATACAAAGCATCTGCTTCTATCTTTATCTTATGAGAACCTGTAATCATCTTATTTCCTGTCACAGATACCATAACCACTTCAATTCCCGCTCTTCTTAAGACATCAACAACACTGAGTGCCTCTACTTCTTCACAACTGTCTGCTAAAAATGTATATACTAAACTCATTTTTTACCTCCTAAAAACATATTTAATTATGCACAATTTACACTTCGATTATATCATAATGTGTTACTTTTTTTTACATAAAATTTACATAAAATCCGTAGTATTTGACCATCTTATATTGTAAAATAAATCTATGTATAATTTTATGGAGGAAACAAGATGGAAATAGAGAGAAAATTTCTGACAGGTACTATTCCTGATCTCACAGAATATAAATATCACGAAATCAGCCAGGCGTACCTTTGCACATCACCAGTAGTGCGTATTAGAAAAGAAGATGATAATTATTACATGACATATAAATCAAAAGGCATGATGGCAAGAGAGGAATACAATCTGCCACTTACCAAAGAAAGTTACGAACATCTCCTACCAAAAGCAGATGGCAACATAATTGCCAAAAAAAGATATCTGATTCCATACAATAACTACACTATCGAGCTGGATGTTTTTGAAGGTGTCTTTGACGGACTTATTATTGCCGAGGTGGAATTTCCATCAGTAGAAGAGGCAGAATCTTTCAAAGCCCCTGAATGGTTTAAGGAAGATGTTACTTACGATGGAAAGTACCACAACAGTTATTTAAGTAGTTTAAAAATCAAGGAGGATTAGCCTATGAATTTATCCGCAATATATCACAGATGCAGTGACAGCTACTGCTACTGTCTAGATGATACTAATATCATCATTTCTATTAGAACAGATTATGATGTCACAAATGTAACTCTTATGCACAACGACCCTTTTATTAACGGTATCATGGGTGGCAATAACCGCTTAAAAGGTAAAGAAGCGGACCAATTAAAGGTGACAAAACTCGAAAACCATCTAATGTGGACATTCAAAGTTACACCTGAGTACAAGAGACTGGCTTATTATTTTATTATTGAATCTGAAGATGACAAATACGTACTCTGCGAAGACAGGATTTACAAATATGATGAATTCAAGAAATACAAAGGAAGACAGCAGTTGTTTATGTATTCATGGATGAACCCGTCAGATATTATTAAAACTCCTGACTGGGTCAACGACACTGTGTGGTACCAGATATTTATTGACAGATTCTGTAACGGTGATCCATCTACTGACCCCGAAAATGTTCTTCCATGGAAAGATCCTGACAAGACTGTTAAATACGATGATTTCTATGGCGGTGACTTAAAAGGAATAACTTCCAAGATTGATTATCTAAAAAACCTTGGAATTACTGGTCTCTACCTAACGCCAATTTGTCAAGGATCAACAAACCACAAATATGACACAAAGAGTTACACAAAGATAGATCCTCATTTTGGTTCGGATGAAGACATGGCAGAAATGGTAAAAGCAGCCCACGATTCTGGAATACGAGTTATGATGGACGGCGTATTTAACCACTCGGGTCCTCTCTTTAAGCCATGGCAGGATGTAGTAGAAAATGGCCCACAGTCAAAATATTATGACTGGTTTATGGTTAACAAATGGCCTTTTGACAAGTCATCTGACAATTCAAAAAAGAAAAACTATTATAGTTTTGCCTTTGTTGATATGATGCCAAAACTAAATACAAATAACGAAGAGGTAATCAAATACATAGTTAGCGTCATAAAAAACTGGATAGAAAAATATGACATTGACGCCATAAGACTTGATGTATCTGATGAAATTTCCCACACATTATGCAAAAGGATGCACAGAGAATTAAAGAAAATCAAACCTGATTTCTATATTCTTGGTGAAGCATGGCACGACTCAATGCCGTGGCTCAGAGGAGACGAGTTTGATTCCGTCATGAACTACCCTCTCACCGACAGTATAAATGACTTCTGGCTGGACAGCAAAAAAACTGCAAAAGATTTTGAATACAGCATCAACAGATGTTTCTCCATGTATCCTATGCAGGTAAACAAGGTACTCTTTAATCTGCTAGACTCACACGACACAGAAAGACTCATTACAAAACTGTCTGATATAAGATCATTCTATCAGCAATTTGGAGTACTTTTTACAATGCCCGGAACAGTGTGCATATACTATGGCACAGAGATTGCCCTAGAAGGCGGTCACGACCCTGACTGTAGAAGATGTATGCCATGGAAACAGATAATGAAGGGCATGTACTATGACAAGATTGAGCGAATGAAGAAATTAATTGCAATGAGGAAGGAACACCAGGCACTTAGGAGCAACAATTATGAATTTACACACCTCTTCGATAATGACAGAGTGATAAGTTATAAGAGAATATCTGACGACGGAGCCGAAGTTATCAGCGTAGTAATAAACTGCAGTGATAACGCACTACCACTTGATATTAAGAAAAAAGACATACTGTTCCAGACAGGATATGCAGATAATATGTTAGCTAAAAACAGTATAATAATTTATAATATTTAAGTTATAAAATAGCTATTGTGGCAGAATTATGTAACCCTCAAAGTTGGAATTTTTTCGAGACGGCTTTGGCCGTCTCTTTTTTAGCCACATTTACCTCCAGAATGGATTTTTCGGTTTTTGGAGGTAGTTTTTTCTCGGCGTCCTCATGGTTCATCTTCACCTGATGCCTCCAGATTCATTTTTTCGATTTTTGGAGGTAAAAAACAGACCTGTAATTGATATGTCCCCTTTCACTGGATGTCCAGTAGAATGGGAGATTATCAATACAGGTCTGTTTTCTTGTAGATTCTTATGATCTATTAATGTTATATATTCTAATTTATCTTAGTATGCCTTGCCCCAATATACCATTGCTTTTGCTGGTTTTCCGCAGCATACGCATACATCTGAAATATTTTCCTGTTCGAAAGGCATACATCTTGATGTAGCTGTTGTTTCTTCTTTTATCTTGTCTTCACATTCCTGATTACCACACCACATAGCTTTTACAAATCCTGGCTTAGTTGCAATTATTTCTTTGAACTCATCATAGTTAGAAGCTGTATATGTATGTGCATCTCTGTGTGTTCTTGCTCTCTCAAGCATTTCTTTCTGCATAAGGCTTAAGAGTTCATCAACCTTCTGTGGAATTTCGTCGATAGATACTGTGATTTTCTCTCCTGTATCTCTTCTTGCAATGATTGCCTGTCCTGCCTCAACATCTCTAGGTCCTATTTCTACTCTGAGTGGGATTCCTCTCATTTCCTGCTCTGAACGCTTGAATCCTGGGCTCTTGTCAGAATCATCTACTTTTACTCTGAAGTTAGAGAGCATGTCTCTGATTTCAAATGCCTTATCTAATACTCCCTCTTTCTTCTGCATAATTGGAACAACTTCCACCTGAACTGGTGCAACCATTGGTGGAAGTACAAGTCCACTATTATCTCCATGAACCATAATTACAGCACCGATAAGTCTTGTAGTCATTCCCCATGATGTCTGGTGTACATATTTTAATTTATTGTCTTTATCTGTATACTGAATTCCAAATGCCTTAGCAAAACCATCTCCAAAGTTGTGGCTTGTACCAGACTGGAGTGCTTTACCATCATGCATAAGTGCCTCGATTGTATAAGTTGCCTCAGCACCAGCAAATTTCTCTTTGTCTGTCTTTCTACCTTTTACTACAGGAATAGCTAATACTTCCTCACAGAAATCTGCATAAAGATTTAACATCTGCTCTGTACGCTCTACTGCCTCCTCTGCTGTTGCATGTGCAGTATGTCCTTCCTGCCATAAGAACTCTCTTGAACGAAGGAATGGTCTTGTCTCTTTCTCCCATCTTACAACCGAACACCACTGGTTGTATACCTTTGGAAGATCTCTGTAAGACTGGATTTCATCTTTATAGAAATCACAGAATAATGTTTCAGATGTTGGTCTCACACAAAGTTTTTCCTGTAATTTGTTAAGTCCGCCCTCTGTTACCCATGCTACTTCCGGAGCAAATCCTTCTACATGATCTTTTTCTTTTTCAAGAAGGCTCTCTGGAATGAACATTGGCATGTAAACATTCTCCACACCTGTCTCTTTGAATCTTCTATCTAATTCTTTCTGAATATTCTCCCAGATTGCGTAACCTGCTGGTTTAAAAATCATACAGCCCTTTACACTTGAATATCCCATAAGTTCTGCTTTTTTAACTACATCTGTGTACCATTGTGCAAAATCATCTTCCATTGAAGTAATCTGCTCAACTAATTTTTTCTCGTTTGCCATATTTATCTCCTAATTTATTTGTTACTGTTCTGAGCCAAAAAAAATTCATAAAAATAGTCTTAAAAAAGGTTGCATTTTTAAGACCATTTTTTATATTTGACTCTAAATAGTTAGTGCAATTTTTTACTTACAAATTAACACACCTTTGATTGTTAGTCAATATTTTTATAGTATTCTTAGGGAATCTTCTTCCACCTTACACTTCAGAAACAACACTTTTACACCAGCATTTACAGCATGTCTCAGTGCTACTCCAAATTCTTTGTGAATCTCCTCATTGGGGAGAACCTCACTTACACCTTCCATCTGAATTACAAATGCAAGAAAACAGTTATATCCCTTCTTCACTGCCTCCGAAAGTTCATAGAGATGTTTTACACCTCTCTCTGTAGGTGCATCAGGAAAATATCCCACTCCACCCTTTTCAAGTGTGCAGCCCTTGACCTCCAGAAGAAACTGCTCATCACCTTTCTCCATATAAAAATCAATTCTTGATTTGCCAAATGTGTATTCTGGCTTTACAAATGTGTAATCCTGTTTTTCAAGCCATTCCCCTACGACCTTATTTGGTGCCTGACTATCAATGTTAATAAGACCAAAGTTCTCTTTATAAACTGCTATAAGATCATATCCTGTTTTTCCGTTAATATTAACATGGGCAATAAATCTATTAGGACGATTGATAAATTCCCCCACAACAGTTTCATTATATTTCATACATTCTCCTATTTATTCTTCTTAGTATAAATAAACCCAATCAAAAGGCTATACCCATACGCAATAAGTGGGATTAAAACAAACCACATCACTGATGCCCACACTGGCTGCTTATAAACGTATAAGAAAGGATATGGACCTTCTAGCACTTTTAATATATTAAGTGTCAGTGTAACAACTGCATAAAGCAATGTAAATACAACTGCAAATGCACTGTTTTTTCTGTTAATAATCTCATTTTCCTCAAAAAAGGCAAACGAAACAAATGAAAGTATAGGGCACAAGACATGATGAAAAATCTGAGGTCCCCTGTACAAAATGTCCGCAACTGCATCAAATCCATATGGTACGCACATTGGAACAAATACAAACACTACTATGGTAAATGTCAGGGCAAGATTAATTGTAGCAATATATCGAAGCATTGATACTGCCCTGCTGTTCTTATTCATAAGACACATAATAACAAATGCCACACAACTAATAAATGCCAAAATATTGCTATCAACAGTGTAGAATACCAAATTAGAAATACCTGAATTGCTGTAGCTTATCCATGTTCCCGCAATTTCAAATATTATCATTAAAATATTAATAGTAAGGGCAACTTTAATTCTTGTTTTCAATCTATTCTCCTTAATAATCTTTAATTTTCAGAAAAGGGCCCGTACCAAAAATGGTACAGACCCTTCCCCATTAAATTCATATTATAAAGCCGCGTTCTGGCTTAAAAATACAATTCAAATTACAATAAATGAGCTCTTATTTCATCACCTGATAATGGGCTTAAGTAAGCAGGTGCAATATCAAATACAGTCTTGCAACCATTTACGCCTTCACTGTGAAGTCTGTTGATTGCTCTTGCATATGCAACTAAAACTGATGATGTGAACTCTGGGTTTGAATCAAGCTTTAAGCTGTACTCGATGACATGCTTATTTTCTTTGTTCCAACCTGTTACTCCAGAACGGAATACAAATCCACCGTGTTGAATTCCGCTATGGTTCTTCTTAAGTTCTTCCTCTGTAATGAAGTGAACTGTAGTGTCATAATCTGAGAAGTAATTTGGCATATTCTTGATTTCTTCTTCGATCTTAGCTAAATCTGCTCCCTCTTCAGCTACAACAAAACATTCTCTTGTATGTTTCTGTCTTGTAGTAAGTTCTGGATTCTCACCATTTCTTACAGACTCTAAAGCGCTCTCAACTGGAATTGTGTACTGTTTGCCATCTTTAACGCCTTCTACTCTTCTGATTGCATCAGAATGTCCCTGGCTTACACCTTTACCCCAGAATGTATAATCATTTCCTTCTGGAAGGATTGCATTAGCATATAATCTGTTAAGTGAGAACATTCCTGGATCCCATCCACATGAGATAAGGGCGATGTGTCCGTTCTCTTTAGCTGCTTTGTCAACATTAGCAAAATGCTGTGGGATATTTGCATGAGTATCAAAACTGTCAATTACATTGAAATATTTTGTATACTTTGGTGTCATTTCTGGTAAATCTGTAGCACTTCCTCCACAGATGATAAGTACATCTATTTCGTCCTTGTGTGCTTCTACATCGTTTACTGAATATACATTAACACCAGGTGTTAATATCTTAACATCTGCAGGATTTCTTCTTGTAAATACTGCCTTTAACTCAACATCATCATTCTGCTTTACAGCGCACTCAACGCCTCTTCCAAGGTTACCATAACCTAAAATTCCAATTCTCATTAATTTATTCCTTTCTTACTGTTAGTGGCTAATTCATGTTTAACCGCCATCACGCGTCTAATCATTTAGTCTCTGCTACAATTATATCAAAGCATTTGATTTTGGCAATAATTTTCTTAAAAAAAATTGCCGAAAAAGAATATATTCTACAAGTTTTTTGTAGTCAATTCTTCCTCGGCATAAAATGCTATCCAATCACCTACTACTGTGGTTTTAAGACATCAAATATAATCTTATCCTGTGTAAAATAGTTTGTCTCATATTCAATCGTGATTTCCTGTGCATTTACTGGTACTTCATAATAAACACTCCCCTGTGTTTTCTTACCCGATGATAATGTTGCACTTAAATCACCATCATCAAAATAGCGAGACTCCATATCATATCCATCTGCATAACAATTAAAATCAACCATACTGCTTACAGTCTGATCATCTTTACTGATATTTTCAAACTCAAATGTTGCCTTAATAAATTTATTACCTTCTTTCGGCTGCATAAATTCATTATCTGACACATAATCCTCTGCAGATATATATGTAATTCGAAAATCATCTGTCTCCACAATATCTCCAACTGCGAACTCGTTATGTGTTTCTTTTGTATCACCTGATGTATTGTCACTTGATGTAGAAGCACCTGTGCTTCCAACCTTTTTCGGATTCTTATCCTTTGAACTGCCTGCAGCTTTGCCTCCCCCTATAATCAAAACAAGTACTCCACCGATAATAATCCACTTCATGATTCCCTTCTGTTTCTTTCTGCAGTTCGGACAAATCTTAGCCTTTGCAGGAATTTCACTATGACAATACTTACAATTTTTCATTTTTTCTTCACTCATATATAAGTCTCCTTTCTCTTCTGATATTTCCTTTATAAGAAAAGTATACCAAATTCGAAATTCAAATAATTCCGCTGTACAGAGGAATTTTAAGACTTATCCTTGCATATATATGCATATTTCGGATGAAATCAATATAAGTAGAGCAAAAAACATAAAAATCCCCACGAAGCCTAAGATCAAACGCAATATTTTGCCAAACGCCATCCTACTCTTGCCAATATATTTGCCTGTTAAATTTAAATAATTGCCAAAATAGAATACAAAAAAAATCAACATGATCCAAGTAAGAGAGACATAGCAGATTCTCCCAGCTCCCGTGACTTTTCTTCCGTTTCTGTCAGACAAATCCATCTCCATACAGACTCCAGTAATAAAAAGATATCCAAATGATGCGACTATCATTTTCCAGGCAGTGAGCGTTCGAAACCCAATCGGAAGGTAGGGATATTTTTTTACATGCCCTGGATTGAATTCATTTTCTTTTGGAACTTCTTCGTTTTTTTCTGCAGGATTTTTTTTATTACTTCCCAGAATTTTTTCTAAATCTTTTCTCAATTCTGCAAGACTCTGATATCTCTCAGCCGCCTCCAGTTTTGTGCACCTGCTGACAATTTTCCCCAGTTTTCCTGCACAGGCTTCCTCTTTTGGGAGTCTACCGGTAATCATGACATTTAGCAGACATCCCATTCCATAAATATCTGTCCTGACATCAGACTGGCCAAATCCATACTGTTCCGGTGCAGCATAATCTCTAGTCCCCATATAAAAAGTGTCTTCACTGTCCATTTCACTGAACTGTCTTGCCGCATTGAAATCAATCAGTTTAGTGATGCCATCATCCGTAATCATGACATTATCCGGTTTGATATCTCTGTGCACAATCTGCAGTCCATCATCTTGCAGCTGCATCAAAATATCTGCCAGATCACAGATAATCTGACAGGCACGCTTTTCATTCAGCACTCCATCATTTTCAAGAATTGTGCGTACTGTATCGCCACTGATATATTCTTCGATTATAATCAGGCACTTTTCATCCTCTGCAAGAAAACAGATTTCCGGTATATTCTTGGGTTTCAACCTATAAATAATCTCATAAATACTTCTGTTATATAATTTCAATTTTTTCTTCACGTAGATTCTGTCATCTTTTTTTACAAGGCTGATGCCCTTCTTTTCATTTAGTTTGGCAATCTCTTGAAAACATGACAGCTCAAATTCTTCTTCTAAGGTCACAACATTCTCCTGTAATTGATTGAATTTATTTTTTCATGCTTATATAATAGATCTTATAATACTATAACTATTCTACGAAAGGCAGTACAAATATGCAATACGAAAAATCAACAACGGATTTGCTCTATGTTTTAAATAAGACTTCTCTTGATGACCTCGACAACTTTCTTGACCAGAATAATGGCAACAGTATCTCTGATTTCTTCTCAGAATACCTTCGTTCCCACAATCTCACTCCTGCTAGAATTGCAAAGACATGTCAGGGATTTATTGCAAAATCATATGTATACAGCCTGGTAAATGGCGAAAAAACAAATCCAGACAGAGACAAGGCAATCCTTATCTGCCTGGCTGCAGAAATGAATCTAAAAGAAACAAGAAGAGTTTTGGAACTGTTTAATCTAAGACCTCTCTATCCTAAGGATGACAGGGATGCCATAATTGCCATCTGTATTAACAACAAAGTATTCGACGTTTCGGATATAAATGAGAGACTATTTGACTATGGTCTCAAGACATTCGATGTAGCTGATTAAGTATCTTCATTTAACAGAAGTAGAAAAAAAACACTGTAACTCATTTTGAGATACAGTGTTTTTAATTTAATCATTATTTCCATGCCAAATATACGGCTATAACACAGAGTAAAATCTGAATTATTGAAAATCTGTAAACAACATGTGTATTTGACCAACCTTTGTTCTTTCTTGCATGATCATGAAGTGGTGTAATTGTCTTCTTGAGAATTGCAATCTTTAAGAATCTGAGTAATGCAACTTTTACAAGCCCTAATCCTCCATCCACAATAAGAACACCTGCAACTAAGAGATATAAAATTGGTGAACCTGATTTTAATACTGCTATTGCAATGAAAAGTCCCATTGCCCTCGAACCTGCATCACCCATTAACATCTGTGAAGGTGTTGCATTGAACCAGAGATAAGCCATAATGCTTATTATCATTACAAGAATAAGATATGCAAAATCGCTGTCCATCTTTCTTAAATAATCAATTACGAAGATTGAAGACAGTGTAATTATTGTAAGAGTTCCTGATAATCCGTCAACTCCGTCTGAACAGTTAGTAACGTTTATCGAAGCCCATACAAGGATTACAATGAGTACTCCAAAAACAATTTTATTAATTGTTACGTTCTGATTTATTGATGCTATCAGAATTGTATTCTTGTTGAAATTCAAGAATGTAACTGCAATCATTACTGCAATTATGAGATCTAAAATTCCCTTTTTGTATTCGCCCCATGGTGTCTTTGCACAGTCATCAAGGAATCCTGTGAGCATTGCTGCTACTACTAGTATGAGATAAATCGCTATCTCTACATTCATTTTTGCAAAAATAACAGATGTGAGAACAAATACTAAAACGAAAATGAATCCCGCACCTCTTGGTTTACCTGCTGAAAGGCTTCCATCATGTGCAAATTCTCTTCCATGGTCTCTTGGAAGTATCTTTGTACATTTAGCAAGTAAAAGACATGTGAGAACAAATGCAAAAATTGTTCCTGCAAAGGCAACTGTTCCAAAATCAATTCCCTTAAAAAAATACGCTATCATTGGTTTTCCTCCATATATTGTTTTATTTTTTGCAGAATACTAAATACTAATTAGTATTTTGTGAATCCTTAAGTCCATGTCGCCATTTCAAAATGGCGGACGTAATAATTATTATGTAGCCGATTATGCTGAAAATATCAGGTATCTGGTTCAAAAATGCAAATCCAAGTATGGCCGCAAAAATAACCTGGAAGTAATCATACACCGATATCTCTTTAGCAGGAGCTAATTTATATGCCGTAGTAATTGCAAACTGCGCAATTGCCGCACATGATCCCGCCACAACCAGAAGCAATATCTGTAAAAACGTCATATGTTTATAATCAAATATTGCAAACGGCAATGTAACTATACACGAAAATGCCGAAAAGCAAAACACAATAAGATCACTCTTAACTGCATATTTTCCAAGTTTTCTGACAAATGTATAGGCCGTTCCTGCGCCAAATCCTCCATACAATCCAAGCAATGCCGGTATGGCATCTGAATTAAATTGTGGTTTTGCCACAAATAATGCCCCAACAAACGCTAATAGTACCATTCCCCATTCAAATGAGGATGCCACTTCTCCAATTATAAATACAGACATTATAATTGCAAAAAACGGAGATAATTTATTCAGCATATTGGCATCCGAAATATTCAGATGATCAATTGCATAAAAATTACATATAAGACCGCTGGTTCCAAAAAGACATCTCATCGCAAGGGAAGGCACCGCCTTTTTATCTATCTTGATATCTTCTCTGTTCTTAACTAACATAACTGATGCAATAACCATTGCAACTGCATTTCTGAAAAATGCTTTCTGCATCGTAGGCAGATTTCCTGACTTTCTCACAAAAACCGTCATTAACGCAAAGAAAAATGCCGCAGTGAGTATGCACAAAATTCCCCGATTCCTTTGATTCAATCCATCACTTCCCTAATATAAAAGTCAGTCTCAAAAGTAATCGAAACTTTCATAAGTTTAGCACACGTTAATATTTTTTTCTACCTACTTTTAGAAATATATGATAAAATATTGAAGAAAATAATTACAACGAGTTATTAATATAGATATTGTTTTATCTCCGGCATTTACGCCCCTGACGAAAGCACAGAAAGGACAGTCATGAACAAAAAAGAAATAAGCGAAATAAAGAAACTATTAAACGACGAGCATGCCGTAATCACACGAATCTGCGGCTGCTATGTAGACGGTGAAAAGGAAATTAAATTTACCTCTAAGGAGGCATTTCATTCCCTCTCAGAGGAAGAATCTTTTAAATACTTTGACATTTTCAAGCACACACTATCAGGAACTCTAGGCAAAAACATGCTAAATATGGAGTTTCCACTTCAGGAAGAGAAAGAAGGCGGCAAGCAAGAATTCTTATTAAAACTTCTCGACTCAAAATTAGAGGACGATGAAATCTTAAATGAATTTTATCAGAAAGTCATCGACAATTACGATTACCCATCAAATTATTACATAGTATTAATCCACGCAGTATATGATGTCCCTGGCAAATCTACTGACGGAACAGAAATGTTCGATGCATCGGACGCCGTATACGACTACATTATCTGCAGTATATGTCCTGTAAACTTGTCAAAATCAGGTCTCTCCTACGACTCAGAATCAAACTCAATCAGTGAACGTGTCAGAGACTGGATAGTATCTGCCCCTGCAAATGGATTCTTATTCCCTCAATTTAACGACAGGGCAACAGACATTCACGGCATCCTCTACTACTCAAAGAATCCAGAGGAACTTCAATCAGAATTTATCGACAACATGTTAGGTGCCGTTCCTCCAATGTCAGCAAAAAACCAGAAAGAAACTTTCAATAGCATTATTTCTAACACTCTTGGCGAGGATGCAGACTTTGAAACTGTAAAAATCATTCACGAGAACTTAAACGAAATGATTGAGAAAAATAAGGAAGAACCTGAACCACTGGTACTCACTAAGTACGACGTAAAGCAGGTATTTGAAGACAGCCATATCCCAGACGAAAAACTTACCGTCTTAGACAAGCAGCTGGATGAAGTTGGAGAACAGCCATCATTTGTGGCTTCTAACGTAGTGGACACAAGAAAGTTCAACATCGAAATGCCAGATGTAGTCATCAAGGTAAATCCCGACAGAACAGACCTTGTGGAAACAAGAGTAATCGATGGTAAACAATGCCTTGTAATCGAGGTCACTGACAGAATTGAGGTAAACGGTGTCAGTGTAATTGCTGGAAAGATGGAAGATTAGTCACTGGGAATAAAATGAAAAAACATAATAGTGCCCCACCCTGTCGATGATATGTATCTCCTTTTACTGGACTAATCCAGTGAAAAGATACATGTCATCGACAGGATGGGGCAATTTTATTCAATCCTATATTAACCTATTGTAAAATTATAAAATCTCGTGCTAAGTTTTCTCCAGTTACCGTTTGCATCCATTTCTTCTGTGGAGTTGTACATCACATAAACCCCATTTGGAAGGCGTCTTGTCCTGTACCATGCCTGATTTGCTCCTTCAAATGCACTCAATGTAATCCATCTCTTCTGGGTATAACTGTATATCCAGCAGCATGTTCTAAGGCGTCTTGTACCATCATAATTTTCTGAAACCCCAGTAGATGTGCATCCATATAAAAGTCCCGTTTTTGTTGGCATTGCACATGTTCCTGTTACCTTTATATTCATCTCTGGTCTGTAAAAATTTCTAATCATGGATTCATTTATATATCCGTCTCCATTTATAGAAACCGATACCTTTACCGAGTAGTAATCATTAGAATCGGGGTACCACTTCCACCATCCACTTGTGTTAATCCAATCCGACCTCTCTACTATACCTGTTGTCGTATCTGTTACCTCATAACAAAATTTAGTATTTGATCCCATCTCTCCGTAATACGATGCTGCCAAATTAATGCAATCATCTCCTGGAACAAATGCAACATTTCTAAGTTCTAATTTCGGATTATATCTGTTGATATCCTGTTCTTTATCAGTATCATGAGCTAAAGCCTCATTTTCGTGTTGTTTATACTCATTTTGAATTGCATCTGCTATAATTTTGTGACCCTTTGCATTAGGGTGGAACCAGCATCCCTCTCCCTCTGTCTGCATATATGGGCTTCCAATATAGCCTCTTAATTTATCTCTCAAGTCAACATAAATTGAATTTCTGTCTTCATCTGAAGCGTTTTTAATAACCTGTGCAATAAAATCTATGCTTCCATTGTCTGCACCATCATAATAATATGGAGCCACACAAATTATCATTGTATTTGGATACATTTCACGTATTCTGTGTATCATATTGTAATATGCATTGCAAAATAACATTAAATCATCACTTTTATCATTTATCCCGCCAAAAGCGATAACAATATCAGGAACTCCGTTGTTATCCAGCTTGTCAATTCTATAATTTGACTGCATTGTCCAATCATAGCATGATTCATCACATGGTGCATATACATTACTTCCACCGATAGCATTTATACTGCCTAGTTCCATATCCCTATTGCTATCTATAAATCTCTGCCAGTACATTTCACTCACTGGCATCTTTACCGGACTATAATAGAAAATATCCGAGTACCCCTGATAAGATGATATGCTATCACCTATAACAGAAACCCTCTTAACCTTGTCCGCATATGCCGATTCTGGTGTAATTAGCAACAACGACATCAATATAAATGCCGCAGTAATAATGGTATTTCTTAATAGTTTCATTTTGTCCTACCCTCTTTAAATTATTTATATAAAAAATTTATATATGTATTATATTCTTAACAATTCTATCTCATTTATAACCTATATTCAACTTTTATATAAATTTATTTTATAACATACTACTTCCTTGTGATGTTAGTATAAATTAGTCGACACGAGAAGTTCGACACATTAAAATCTTAATTAGAAAGGATCTGTTTCACAATGGTTCACAACGGAAAAAGATATAACGAATAATTCAAACGACAAATCATTGATTTGTATTTGTCTGGCAAGTCGATTGCTCAGCTTGCAGAAGAATGTGGCTTAGTCGAGCAAACAATTTACAAATGGAAGAAACTTTATGCTCCATCAATCGAAGTACTTATTACAAATGTCTTAACCATAAAAAATCCAATCGAGATGTTGAAAATCAAAGACTCGATGAGGATATTTTGGCGATTTACTATGATATAAAAAGACGTTATGGAGCACCAAAAATTCATCACGAATTACTCGAGATTGGCTGGAATGTCAGACTAAAGCGAGTTCAAAGACGAATGGCAAAGCTCGGCATACATTCAATTGTAATCAAAAAGTATCGCCATTTTTCAGCACATAAATCAGTTGCTGAAAAAGAAAATATGATGAAGCAGGAGTTTACAGCCACTGGAATCAATCAAAAATGGTGCACAGATATCACTTATATCCATACTCAGAAAGAGGGTTAGACTTATCTTGCATCAGTGATGGATTTTTATAGTCAAAAGATTATAGGATGGGCTTATTCTACCACGATGACTGCGGAGCTTGTAGTAAAAGCAGTAGATAATGCATGCCTAAATGTACCTGATTCTTCAGGAATAATCCTACACAGTGATATAGGAACACAGTATACACGCGAGCAGTTTGAAAAGTTCCTGACAAAAAAGAAAATCCATCATTCATTTAGTCGTAAGGGATGTCCCTACGATAATTCTTGCATAGAATCATTCCATTCTTTATCAAAGAAAGAAGAAGTCTATTGCAATGTTTACAAAGATTCTGAAGATGCTTACAAAAATATCTTTGAATACATAGAGTCCTGGTATAATCGCCGAAGGACTCATAGCAACCTAGTCTACAAGACACCAGCTGCAGTTCATGCAGAAGGTGCGGCGTAAAAGTCGCACTTTCGGTGTCCACTATATTGACTTAAGACCATATAAAAATATTTTTGTCAACTTATAGTGTTTTTTGTCTCCTGATTGTTGTACTAAAATGTTACAAATTATTATACAATAACCCTGTATATTTTTTCACGATTGGAGATGTTTTGTTGATTTTTTCGAATAGATTGAAAATATTAAGAACAAAAAACAAACTGACTCAGGAACAATTAGCAGATGAACAGCAGGATATTGTTAAAAGACTTGTTAAATTAATGCAAGAATCACTATAAAAAAAGCTTTCAAACCATTAGGAATGATAACTCATTCCAGCTTGAAAGCTTTTTTTAATTTCACTATTAATTATATTTCCCCAATTATTTCCCTAGCCTGTTCTTCGCTTACAAAAGTAGCGAATACACCTGGCTCAAATTCTACTACATTTCCAATTCCTTTTTGTACTACAAATCTGAGCTTGCCATCCCTTACCTTCTTGTCGGTGTAGAGTTTCTTTACAAGATCTTCTCTGTTGATGTAGTCTGGGATTGAGACTGGAAGTTTTGCCTTTTCGATAAGAGCTACTACTCTGTTCATTTCTTCCTCTGTCATATAGCCAAGTTTGTGAGATAAATGTACTTCTGCAACTAGACCTATTGCTACGGCCTCACCGTGGAGAAGTCTGTAGTCACTTACTGTTTCAATGGCTCTTCCGACTGTGTGTCCAAGATTTAGCACCTCTCTTAATCCGCTTTCTTTCTCGTCCTTCATTACCACATTGTATTTTATTTTACAGTTTTCTTCTGCAATGCGAACGCATGCATCCTTTTCTATGCCAAGAATTTGCTCCATATGTTGTTCCAGGTAATTGAAGAATTCAGATGACGCCAAACACGCATGTTTGATTGTCTCCGACATACCGCTGTAAATCTGTCTCTCAGGGAGTGTTTTCCATGTAGCTATGTCAATGTACACCTTTTCAGGCTGATTGAAAAGTCCTATAAGGTTAGTTGCAAGTGGGGTATCAACTGCAGTTTTTCCTCCAACTGATGCATCTGCCGCTGCTAAAAGTGTTGTGGCATAATTTATAAATGGTACACCTCTTCCATATGTACCAGCAATAAAACCTGCCAGGTCTGTTACAACACCGCCACCTACTGCGATAATACAGCAGTCTCTTCTAAATCCCTTTAAAAGCATAGCGTCTTCTATTTCTTCCTTTGTTTTGCGAACCTTGCTCTTCTCACCTGCTTCGAATACAAACATGTCAGCCTTAAATCCTGCATCATTTAAAAGTCCAAGAATTCTTGTGGCATATAAATCTTTCACAATACTGTCTGTAATCACTGCAAACTTCTTAATGTTTCCCACAAGACCATTCTGCAAATCCTCAATGAGTTTGTTTTCTAATTCAAATCCTGTCTCTATTTCATAGCTGTCATCAACAACTTTTTTTAATTCTACACAAAAATTGCCCATATGTTGCTCCATTTCTACCTTTTATTTAAGCCAGCCACTAATGGCTGGCTTAGATTCGTTTGTTATTAGCCCTTCAATCCTCTTGCCTGTCTGTCCATGTCTTCTACAACTATGTCGTAGATTTCTCCAAGACCTGCACAGTACTCAAGGAGTTTCCATGGTTCATTTGTGTGGAAATGAATTTTGATTAATTCATCATCTCCAACTGCTAAGAGGCAGTCTCCCTTGAAATTATCTGTAATATAATCGTTGATTACATCTTCATCAAGGTCTTCTCCTTCAATTAATAACTGTGTGTCATATCTGAATTCTAACATTTGGTTTACCGCGCCCGGGGGCGTTCCTTTCTTATTTATATTGATTTAGATGTTAAATCTTTTAACTGGTCAAACAGTTCAAGATCTGAGTTCTTAACTGACAAATTAGTTGTTACTGCCTTCATGCCTGGCTTTGTAACTGTTACTTCTATAACTGTGCCTTCCTCTACTCCGGTACAGATAACATTTTTAATAAATGCCATAAATTTTGGATGAGTTGCGCCAAACTTGTTCTTGGCACTCATTATTTTCATTAGTTTTGCTGGATTAACCATTACTACTTCCTTTCCTATCCCACAAGATACGGTTTAAAATCTTCGGAGTCAGAGCACACAAAACCTGAATATTCTTTAGTTACTTTTTTGAAAATATCTGAAACCCTGTTTACATCTTCTTCCTCAGTGCGTATAGAGAAAATGCATTTTACATTGTTGTTATCAAGGAATTTCTTGTCGTTTTCTCCTTGAAAAAGCTCCATCATCTCAATATCAATTGTTCTCTTATCAATAGTTGATATTTCTATAACCTGTGCCTCATTCCAGACTTCAACCACTTCTTGCTTCTTCTTTTCTTCCATTACAACTTCAGATATCTCTCTGACAGAAATCTCATTATCTGTCATGTAATAGAAATACATCGTCTTCTTGACTGGTTTCTTCTTACTCTTCATTAAACCACTTCTCCTAGTTTAAAAAATCTCCAACAACCTTTGATACAAGACTTCCATCAGCCTTTCCCTTAACCTTTGGCATAAGAAGCTTCATTATCTTGCCCTTATCTGAAGCCTTAGGTTCATCAATTCCAAGTTCAGCAATTACTGCACTTACCTGTTCTTTTATTTCATCCTCGCTCATCATCTTTGGAGCAAATTCTTCATATACTTTAATTCTGAAATTGCACTGCTCTATAATATCTGTTCTATCTGCAGGTGTCTGTTCTAATGTGTCATGAAGCTGCTTTATTTCTTTCAAAACAACTGTAGCTTCTTCTGCATCTGTCAAATCTGCTCTTTTATCAATTGCAACATTTTTGAGTGCTGATAGAAGCGCTGATAAAGCTTCTTTTCTCTCTTTATCCTTGTTCTTCATTGCTGCAACCATTTCTGATCTTACGTTGTCAATCATTCCCATTTTAGTGTTCCTCCTTGTATTATTAACGTGATTTTTCACGCACCAAATCTGCTACAATTATAGTTTATTATAGGTTTGTAGTCAATAAGCGGGAGACGAATTAATCAGCTTTATCCATAAATATGGGGTAAAAAACAAATGACCCCCAGATTATATCTGGAGGTCATCATCATTTTATATTATTTTCGGTATCCGTTATAAATTAGCAGATTCCCTGAGCCTGCATAGCATCAACAACTTTTTCAAATCCAGCGATGTTAGCACCAACAACATAGTTTCCTTCGAAACCATATTTCTTAGCAGCATCATCAAGGTTGTGGAAGATGTTAACCATGATGTTCTGTAATTTAGCGTCAACTTCTTCAAATGTCCAGCTAAGTCTTTCGCTGTTCTGTGACATTTCAAGTGCTGATGTAGCAACACCACCTGCATTAGCAGCTTTACCAGGTACGAAGTATACTTTGTTGTCCTGGAGATATTTTGTAGCTTCTAATGTTGTAGGCATGTTAGCACCTTCACAAACTGCGATAACACCGTTTGCAACTAACTGCTTAGCATCTTCAAGATCTAACTCGTTCTGTGTAGCACATGGTAATGCAATGTCAACTTTAACTGACCATACGCCTTTACCTTCATGGTACTCTGAGTTTGGTCTGTAGTTCTTGTATTCTGTAAGTCTTGCTCTCTTAACTTCTTTGATTTCTTTAAGAGCTGCAACGTCGATTCCTTCTGGATCGTAAACCCAACCTGTTGAATCAGAACATGTAACAACCTTAGCACCCATCTCTGTAGCTTTTTGGATTGCATAGATAGCAACGTTACCTGCACCTGAAACTGCAACTGTCTTACCAGCGATATCAACGCCGTTTGTCTTTAACATTTCTTTTGTAAGATATAATAAACCATATCCTGTAGCTTCTGTTCTTGCTAATGATCCGCCGTATGATAATCCCTTACCTGTTAATACGCCTTCGTATACGCCTCTAATTCTCTTATACTGTCCGAACATGTATCCGATTTCTCTTGCGCCTGTTCCGATATCACCAGCTGGAACGTCTGTATCTGCACCGATATATTTGCAAAGTTCTGTCATAAAGCTCTGGCAGAATGCCATTACTTCTCTGTCTGATTTTCCCTTAGGATCGAAATCAGAACCACCTTTACCACCACCGATTGGAAGGCCTGTAAGTGAGTTCTTGAAAATCTGCTCAAATCCTAAGAATTTGATGATTCCAATATTTACTGAAGGATGTAATCTTAAACCACCCTTGTATGGTCCGATAGCACTGTTGAACTGTACACGGTAACCTGTGTTAACCTGTACCTGTCCCTTATCATCTACCCAAGGTACTCTAAATGTAAACTGTCTTTCTGGATTAACTAATCTCTCTAAAAGAGCATCTTTTCTGAATTTCTCTTCGTTAGCTTCAACTACTACTCTTAAAGACTCTAATACTTCCTTAACTGCCTGATGGAATTCAGGCTGTGCAGGATTCTTCTCTACTACCTGCTCAATTACCTCATCAACGTATGACATAATAAAAATCCTCCTTTGCAATATACGCAATTTCTTCTAAAAAAAGATGCCATGGCACACGAAAACACAAGTTTTCTAGCCGCCCTTGGCATCATCCTCGGAAATCATTATATTACTTTACTTTATTAAAGTCAACAACAATTTTTTATTTTTTTATAACCCCTATTATTCCATCTAATATCCTGCTATCAAATGGCTTTACCGAAGTCTCCATAGTTATAAATAAATTGTCTCCAAGAATATAACCCGCACTTGCATATAACTGGATTTTTGATATTGCTTTATTCACGTAATTTTCATCATCCATTAATCCGAAGTGTTCATAAATTATATTTCTCCTTTTTTCTTCGTCCAAAATCGTAAAGTCAGGATATATTATTCCAAAATATGGGATATCTAATGGATACTCATATCGATAAGGAATATTTTCATTATATAATTTATCTGCTATTATTTTCTCTGACTTTGACCTTACACGCTCTCCTCTATCAGTATAGATTTCTGATGTATCTTCTCTAAATTCTTTACCTTGGTATTCTTCACTTAGCCATTCTTCCCTATATTCCTTATTACTAGTTACTAGAGATTCCACTATCCTCTGTTTTCCTTTTCCCATACTTAGATATATCTTAAACGGATCAGTCCTATCTATGCAGAGCATCAATCGATTAATATTCCTTATTCTCTCTTCTAATGCATTTATTAGTTTGTTATAATATTCCGCTTTAACAATGGATATTGCTTTTTCTTTTTCATCCGCATGTAAATATCTCCCATCAACCCCATCTTCCTTGCATGTCTTCATATAAAATTGTAAGCTTTCCCCCTTAACCAATACCTTTACTTTCCCCTTAGTGTGCTGAATTTCTCTATTCAACTTTAATACTTTTTCCAATAACTCCTGTGTTTTCACTCTTTCCTGTTCCATTTCCCTTTTTAATACCATTTATAGTCCCCCCATATCTCAATTGTCCTCTAATTCACTCTTTTTCGTCTCTGGAGGTATTTTCCTCCGGCAATCCATGTCATAATTTCCTCCGGCAATCCATGTCATAATCCCAAATCAAATGCCTCCATTTTCCTCTTTTTCGTCTCTGGAGGTATTTTCCTCCGGCAATCCATGTCATAATTTGAAATCCAATGCCTCCATTTTCCTCTTTTTCGTCTCTGGAGGCATTTTCCTCCGACAATCCATGTCATAATTCCAAATCCAATGCCTCCATTTTCCTCTTTTTCGTCTCTGGAGGTATTCTTATTTTAAAATAGCACCGGCCACTTCCGTGGTCGGTGCTAACACTTAACTCAATTTACTCTGCATCTTCTTCTACTGTATCTTCCGAAGGTAATTCTTCTGATGTTGTTTCTTCCGCTGTTGTTTCTTCTGCAATTGTCTCACTTACTGCCTCAGTAGTTGTCTCAGCCTCTGTTGTCTCTTCTTTGTTATCTTTCTTTGTGTCTTCTTTGTTCTCAAGAGCATCAACTATTGCCTTTAACTGGCTGTCATTCTCTAATGCATTGTTGTACTCTTTATTTACCTGCTTAAACAGTGCTGTTACAGAATTGCAATCCTGCATCTTTGCCATATAACTGTAAATCTCAGAATCACTATCATATGATATAAGCATAAGTTTGTAATTGTGTTTTACTTCTGCCTTTGCAGGTTCCTTAGATTCTTCTGTTGCAGCTTCAGATGTTGTCTCATCAGCAACTGCTGTATCTCCTGTTGTTTCTTCTGCTACAGTTGTCTCTTCTACAGTTTTGTCTTCATCCTTTACATCATCAATCATGTAATATCTGTAGATACCTGGTGCTGGTGTACTTACACCTGAGATATTCATTATAAATTTCATGTAGACGATATATTCGTTCTTATGAAGTCCTTTCTGAATATAGCATTCTGTAAAATTCATCTGGCTTGTTCCTGTGAGTTTCTTTGAAAGGGCTATATCTTCTTTAAGTTTAGCAAGTCCCTCATCAATTCCCTCATCATCTTTTCCATTTGAGCTGTAAATGTATGACTTTGCTTTCTCATTGTCCTCAGCATCAAGTGCTGCATATAAATCGTTTACTGTCTGCATCATAGCTACTTTATCTATTGTTTTTTCATCGATAAATTTCTTAGAAAGTGTCTGAATTTTTACTGTTTCATCATCAACCTTATTCTTAGAATCGATTCCAAGCGCAACAAACATGCAAACAAATAATGCAGCAACAATTGCTCCGACTACTACTATTAATGATTTTTCAGGTTTATTATCATGTCTAAGATAATTAGGATTTTCTTTCCTTATCTGTGTTCTGTTGTCATTGTCAAAGAAATCGAGTTTAACTCGTGCTGAACTCTCATCGTCATCAAGATAATCCAACTCATCATCGTCGTCATCAGTTTTCTCCTGAGTTATGTCATCCAAATCAGATTTTGATTCCTCTTTGATACTTTCTTTTTTGATGCTTTCTTTTTTGTTATTTTCCTTTTTTAGGCTTTCTTTTTTAGGACTTTCCTTTTTAGCATCTTTACTTGATGACTCTTTATCTTCCGTATCTTCCAATGCCTTGTCAACCTCGGCATTATCCTTCTTATCTTCTTTCATCTTGCTTATTGCTTCTTTGTCGCCTTTGATAAGCTCTTTAGTCTTAGAGGACATTTCCTCTCTTCTCCTATTAAGCTCATCTATATGTGCAATAAGTTCGTCTAGATCTTTGAACTCACCATCCTCTGGAGCAGATGGTTTAGTGTTTTTATTTTCATTTATCTTTTTATTTTTTTTATGTGAACCCATTTTTTCCTCTTTCCTATTCTGCGGTAATTAGATAAAATTACTCTTTATTTTATCAAATCCATACCTAAAATGCAACTAATTCTCTTGCCTTTTTAGGAAATATAATTTAAAATATCCTTTATGTACCCGTAGCTTAATGGATAGAGCGATGGCCTCCGGAGCCATTAGTGTGAGTTCAATTCTCATCGGGTGCATTTTTACATTTCTATAATATCTTCTTTTCTATTATAAAAATATGAATGATCCGACAGTATATCAACCTGGTCTAATTCCTCTACATTTACCTCCTTAACCATTTCCGTGAAATATTTTTCACTCATTCCTTCCAGTGCCGGAACTAGTATAACCTCATGTACTGAGCTTGGAAGTATATAAATGTCCTTGTCTACCATATCTGCAAATCTTTTTATTACCCCTTCATATAAAATCGATGCAGCCCCATTTATTCTTTGAATATTTGTAAGGACATACATCGAAATTTTATCCTTTTGTGCCCTTATATTTTTCATCAGGTTATCTTTTAAATTATTTGCCTTATCTTCCTGTTCTTTAGAAGCATATTCACCGTCATTTTCACACACAACATTTTTGATATCTGATAGAAGTATTTCCTCAATAAGGTCATTCATATCCTTCAATTCATATTTCAGAATTTGGGGGGTATTTTCTTTGGCAATTTCATATAATTCTTCCTTCTTTACGCCCCACATATTCATATGGACATTATGTATTAGTGCTGTAGCACTGCCTAGATACTGGCTGTCCAACATACAGTAAAATACAATTGACAAGTCAAGAAACGGAATGTTTGGTATATCCTTCAAAAGCTTTTTATTATTTGCTGTATTAATTAATTTATATACTATCCTGTTTTTGATTCTGTCAAAATCACTAAAAAAGTCCGCATCAAACTGCAGGTCCATCTTGTGATCTTCATAAAGAGAAAATATTTCCTCTGATATTTCTTCTATTCCCCTGCCTTCTTTATATTCCTCGTAGTATGTGTTCAGATAAATAACTGGCGAAATATGAGATTCACTATTTACCACTGAAAGTGCGTCCATCTCAACATTGTTATTCTTAAGAACTTTGGTGATTTTTGTCTTAACCCCCTGACCTAACATTTCCTCCATGTTTTCCCTTATATAATTAATAAACTCCTCGTATGTCATTCTTTCCTCCAAAACGGGTGCGTGATCAATTCACCCAAGTAATTATATTTAGGGTACCCTATGAATACAATTTTAATATAATGCAATTTTTACTTCAATTAACAAACAATCCAAAATAAATGTCGAAATTTTATATGTTTCAACACATAAATATGAATTTTCATAATTTTTTTTAATACAAAAATTAATTTTTCATAAAGTCATTTATTTTTCACAAAATACAATTATAATACATGTAATAATTTTTATTTGAAATGGAGTGATTTATATGTTTTTTATTGATTATTGGTATATCGTTTTAGTGGTTCCTGCAATTCTGCTTGGACTCTTAGCACAATCCATGGTATCCGCAGCTTTTAATAAATATTCAAAAATAAGAACCTCTTACGGTTATACTGCCGAGCAGGTAGCCAGACAGATTTTGGATCAAAATGGACTTTATAACGTGCAGATTCAGAGGATTCAGGGAAATCTCACTGATAACTATAATCCTCAGACAAATATTGTCAGCTTGTCTGACTCGGTTTATGGAAACAATTCAATTGCAGCAATAGGTGTGGCTGCACACGAAGTCGGTCATGCAATCCAGCATGCAAAAGGATATTTTCCTATTAAAGTTCGTCAGGCAATAATCCCTGTAACTAATTTTGGTTCTACCATCTCCCCTTTCCTTATAATACTTGGATTTTTGTTAGGAAGTACTCCGCTTGCAATGCTTGGTGTAATTCTATTCTCTACAGTTGCGGTATTTCAGCTGGTAACTCTTCCTGTTGAATTTAACGCCAGCCACAGAGCTTTAAATACCCTTGATAGCTTTGGAATTCTGACCAGAGATGAAATTAGCGGAGCAAGAGCTGTTCTTACAGCTGCTGCAATGACTTATGTCGCTGCACTTATCACTTCTCTGGCCCAGCTTTTAAGACTTATTCTGATTCTAAGTCAGGACAGAGATTAAACATTTTATATATACGAATATTTTTTTCATATACGGGCATTTTATTTAATATTAAATATTAATTTATTATGGAGGTTTTATATGGAAAATGATACAATCAGTTTATTACAGGAATGTGATTCCGGCTCGAAGATGGCAGTTTCTTCCATCGACGAAGTTTTAGACAAAATAAAAGACAAAGAAATGTTTAATATACTAAAGGAGAGTAAGAGCCACCATGAAAAAATCTGCGACGAGATTCACCAGATTCTCGAAGAAAATGAAAAAGAAGAAAAAGAACCTAGTAAGATTGCGCAAGGCATGTCTTGGCTTAAAACAAATATTCTCATATCTCTGGACAAAGAGGATTCAACCATAGCCAAGCTTATGACTGAAGGTTGTAATATGGGGGTACAGTCATTAAGTGAATACCTGAACAATCACGGCTGTGCCGATCAGAAATCAAAAGATATATGCGAAAGATTAATAAAAATTGAAGACAAGCTAGCTAAGGATTTAAGGCCTTATCTTGCATAGTCTTCAATTATTATTTTTTATATGAATTATTTTATGACACTTCCTTTACTGGAAAGTTCATAATTATAAAGCTTATAAACAGAAGCACAGGTGACACAAATATACTGTGAATACCAAATATCATGGAAAGTTTTCCTCCCAAACCTGCACCAATGGCAAAGAATGCAATAACTCCAAAATAATACATGGATTTCTTAAGCTGTTCTCTGTTCTTTTTTCTTAAATAAGTGGTTAAACTTTCCATGGCACTTCTAAGATTGCCAATGCACATAGTACTTGCATATGAATATCCACCCACTTTTCTAAATGTCTGAACTTGCATCGCACATGATAATGATACCAGCATAGTTGCCAACATGTTATATTTGACCCCAAGAAAACCTACTGCCGTTAATATTATCATTTCAACAATAATAACTATCTGCCTCCAGTGAAGTTTATTGGCTCTTCCAAACCTGGCTCGTATCAGCTCTGCAACAAAAATACCTAGAGCAAATGCAATTAACGGAAGCAAATATCTGAGTCCCGCCATATATTTTCCCTGAATAATATTATTACTTAACAACACAACATTTCCAGTCTGTGCATTTGAAAATACTTTATCTCTCACAAAATATGTATATGCATCCTGAAATCCCCCCGACATTGCCAGAAATATTGTAGTTACGAAAGCTTCTGACATCTGTCTTTCTGATGATTTTTCTTTCAACATAATTTTGCTCCTTTAACATTTATCCAATAGGTTATTATATTTTATGTAAACGCAAATGTAAAGAGTCTTATAGCTGTTCTTCTTTCTTAAGTGTAAAAATAAGATAATCTAGGCAGTCAAGTTTACTCTGTTCTTCATGAATTGTATCAAGTAATTTCTTTCTGTAATTTGATAATATCTTTATCTGCATCTCTATGTCTTCACCTTTAGCAAATTTCCCAATCATTTCCTCACTGCAGCCTGCTGCCAGAAGATTTTCCCTAATGCAGTCATTAATTTCACAAGTCGCCATTCTAAATTCCTCCATATATAAAATTATAAATTAGCACTATATTTATGTAAAATATTTATAAATAATAATTATCTATGCATTATATTCATTGAACTATAATGCTCATTCTGATAAAATTAAATTATAAATCACAGACCGTAAAAAATAACGTTTTCAGAAACCGAGGTATTTATGGAAATAAGAACACTAAAATATTTCCTCGCAATTGCTAGGGAAGAAAACATGACCAATGCCGCCAATCTTCTCCATGTCTCCCAGTCTGCTCTTTCAAGACAGATGAGTGATTTAGAGGAAGAGCTTGGAACTCAGTTATTTATCAGGCATAACAGGAAAATGCTTCTCACTGATGATGGAATGCATTTAAGGAAAAGAGCTGAAGAAATAACTTCACTTGTTTCAAGAACTGAACTTGAATTTCAGGGAGACGATGAGTCTGTAACTGGGGATATTTATATCGGAGCCGGCGAGACCAGTGTTATGAAGATAATAGCAGACACAATAAATAGAATTCACAAGACCTAATTCAGGACATCAGATTCTTTTTCCCATGGTTGGGGAAATCTTTCCTGGAACGATTTAAATATCCTGGGAACTTATAATCTGATATACAACGCATCTCTTCTGGTGGAAAATGGTTTTGCTAATGCCCTGTGCATAGACAATCTAATAAACACCTTCAAAAATAGCAGTCTTACATTTGTCCCTCTTGACCCACCTGTTACAATGTCCATGGTTTTTGTTTGGAAGAAGTTTCGTGTCAATTCAAGAGCTTCTGAAATTTTTCTTGAAGAAATCAGAAAAGAACTTGCTAAATTAGAAAAATAATTATAGATTAACCATTTAATAAAATAGGCAGATATTCATCTTATGCAATAAATTACGCAAAAGATAAATATCTGCCATGTTTTTTATTCTAATTCAAATGCTCCTGTGTAAAGCTGGTAATATACACCTTTCTGATTTATCAGATCATCATGAGTTCCCCTCTCAATTATTCTTCCATGATCTAATACCATAATTGCATCTGCATTTCTAACTGTTGACAGTCTGTGGGCAATTACAAATACTGTTCTGCCCTTCATAAGATTATCCATTCCTTTAGATACTAAGGCCTCAGTTCTTGTATCAATAGATGATGTTGCCTCGTCTAAAATCATGACTGGCGGATTTGCAACTGCCGCTCTCGCTATGGAAATCAGCTGTCTCTGTCCCTGTGATAATTCAGAACCATTTCCTGTAAGCTTTGTATCATATCCATCAGGAAGTCTTGTTATAAAATCATCTGCATTAGCTAGTTTTGCTGCCTCTATACATTCTTCATCAGTGGCATCCAGCCTTCCGTATCTGATATTATCCATAACGGTTCCCGTAAATAAATTTACTTCCTGTAAAACCACTGCCATAGAATGTCTTAAATCCGACTTCTTAATCTTATTGATATTAATTCCGTCGTATCTAATTTTTCCATCTGGAATGTCATAGAATCTGTTAATAAGATTTGTGATTGTGGTCTTACCTGCTCCAGTAGCACCTACAAACGCTATCTTCTGTCCCGGCTCAGCATATAATGTAAGGTCATGAAGCACTGTCTTCCCTGGAACATATGAGAAGTCGACTTCTGTTAATCTCACATCACCCTTTAATGGAGTGTATGTAACAGTACCATCTGCACTATGAGGATGTTTAAATGCCCATTCACCTGTCTGTTTTACTGATTCTTCTATCTCACCCTTGTCATTTTTCTTAACGTTTACAAGTGTTACATAACCATTATCTTCTTCTGGTTCCTGATCCATGAGTTCAAATACTCTCTCTGCGCCAGCAAGTCCCATTGCAATAAGTGGAACCTGCATAGACATCTGACCAATTACCTGTGATAAATGTCTAGACATTCCAAGGAATGAAATAAGTATACCAGCTGTCATCTTTCCAGCACCCTGAAGGCTGAAATTTCCAACATTATTAAATACCATAACCGCACCAAATATGGCAACTATTACATATAAGAAGTTACCAATGTTTGCAAGTACTGGCATAATACTGTTTCCTGCTTTGTTAGCTCTCTCACTTGCCTTAAATAATGATTTGTTAATCTCATCAAATTCTTCAATACTCTTCTGTTCATGGACGAAAACTTTTACTACCTTCTGACCTGCCATCATTTCTTCAATAAATCCCTCTTCTTTGGCAAGTTCTCTCTGCTGTGCCATCATGTATCTGGCACTGTCACCGCTGAATTTTCCAGCAACATTTATCATAAGAATCATTATTGCTGCAACTATAATAAACAGGTAAAGACTGAAGGTACACATCATAATTACAATCGTGCATACTGTGATAAAACTCTGAACCATCATTGGAATCGACTGTCCGATCATTTGTCTTACTGCATCTGTATCGTTTGTATATGTACTCATAACATCACCATTTGCGTGAGTATCAAAAAATCTGATTGGTAATGTCTGCATCTTGTTAAACATATCATTTCTAAAGTTTCTTAATGTTCCCTGAGTTACTACTGCCATAACTCTGGTATATATGAAACTTGTTACTACTCCTACTAGATAAATAGCTGCCATAGCACCAATCATCTTGTAAACATCAATATATACTGCATTCCATCCTTTTTTTAGTCCAGGTGTTATACAGTCATCAATAAGTTTCTGAAGGAAAATAGTGGCTGCTGTAGATGATACAGCAGAAAGTATAATACATATTGTTACTGCTATCATATGTACCCTGTAATGAGAAAATACGTAGCCTAAAAGTCTCTTTAATGTTCCTGGCTTTACCGCTCTCTTTTTGTTATTCTTTGCCATAATCTACGCCTCCTTTCCCTTTGTCTGTGTATCAAAAAGTTCTTTATAAATTCCATTTTCAGCTATTAACTGGTCATGATTTCCCTGTTCCACAATTTTTCCAGATTCTAACACTATAATGTTGTCAGCATCCTGAACAGATGAAATTCGCTGGGCAATAATAATCTTGGTTGTATCAGGAATTTCTTCACTAAATGCTTTTCTAATCATTGCATCAGTCTTTGTATCTACTGCCGAAGTAGAATCATCAAGGATGAGAACCTTAGGTTTCTTTAATAAAGCTCTTGCAATACAAAGTCTCTGCTTTTGTCCACCAGAAACATTAGTTCCTCCCTGGGAAATCATTGTCTCATATCCATCCTTAAACTGATTAACAAATTCTGCTGCATGAGAAATCTCGCAGGCACGAATCATCTCATCATCTGTGGCATTTTCATTTCCCCATCTAAGGTTATCCTTAATTGTACCCGAGAACAGCACATTCTTCTGTAATACAACTGCTACAGAATTTCTGAGTGAATCAAGATTATATTTTCTTACATCCTCACCTGCCACCTTAACTTCGCCTTCAGTTGTATCATAAAGTCTAGAAATCAGCTGAATAAGTGTAGATTTAGATGAACCTGTTCCACCTATAATACCTAGTGTTGAACCTGATGGAATTTTAAGATTGATATCTGACAAAGCATATTTCTTACTTTTCTTTGAATACTTAAATGAAACATTATCGAATTCTATTTCACCATTTTTAACTTCTGTTATTCCGTTATCTGGAGATACCAAGTCACTTTCATAATTCAGCACTTCTGCTATACGCTCTGCAGATTCCTGTGCAAGAAGAATCATTACAAATACCATTGATAAAAACATCATGGCTATAAGAATCTGAACTCCATAGCTTGTAAGTGAAGATAATTCACCTGTTGTAAGGTCAGTCGATTTAGTCTTAATAATAATTCCTGAACCAAGAAAACTAACAAGAAGTAATGCCAGATTAATACATAACACCATAATAGGGTTATTAAATGCCAGGATTTTCTCAGCACTAGTAAAGTCCTTTCTTACATTTTCTGATGCTCGTTCAAACTTCTCTATTTCATGATTCTCTCTAACAAAGGACTTAACAACTCTGATTCCACTTACATTTTCCTGAACCGATTCATTCATTGCATCATATTTCCTGAAAATTCTAACAAATATTGGGTGAACAATAAGTACTATTCCAAATAATGCAACTCCAAGTACTGGTATCATACATAAGAAAATCAGTGACATCTTAATATTGATTGACATACTCATAATCACTGAGAAAATAATCATAAATGGAGTTCTAACCGCTCCTCTTATTATCATCTGAAATGCATTCTGAACATTTGTAACATCTGTTGTCATTCTGGTTACCAATGAAGATGTTGAAAATCTGTCAATATCGCTAAATGATAAGTTCTGTATTTTTACAAACATATCCCTCCTCAAATTAGCGGCAAATCCTGCAGAAGCAGTTGCAGCATATCTTGCAGCCATTGTTCCTCCAAACAATGAAACCATAGCCATCACTACTAAAAGCAAGCCATATTTGATGATTGGATCCATGGAATTTCCTGTCATATGGTCTATTAGTTTGGCCATTATGAGCGGAAGAATACATTCCATAATTACCTCTATCATTACAAAAAATGGTGATAGCAGTGTAGCTTTCTTGTACTCTCTGATACTCTTTACTAATGTCTTAACCACGAGTAATCTCCTTTCTATTCTCTGTTGTCATTTCTACTTATTTTCTCTAACATCAAATCCAATGTTTTTAGAAAAATCTTAATATCCCTCTCGGGAACATCCCTACACATTTCCACAAAAACCTCTTCATCTGCATTCATCATTTCTGAGTGAATATTCAGATATTCTTTGGAAATATTAATTGATTTCGAACGCTTGTCCGTATTACTAGGAACACAGGTGATAGCATTCTTTTTCTCAAGCCTTTTAATAATATCTGTCATTGTCGGATGAGTGACATTCATGATTTCCTCTAAATCTCTCTGATGAATTTCTTTGTCACTTTCACTTCTGATATGGCTGATCTGAGCCAAAACACTAAGCTGCACAGCGGTAAATCCAAGATCACTTGCCTTGGTTTCAATCAGCTTTCTGAACTTCCTATCCAGCAATGCAAATTTCAAACCCAGCGGCTCTACTCTCTCCATAAGTTTTTCACCTTTCTCTGCCTTATTTTTCAAACCAAAAATAGGTAGTACGCTACTTTTATACGTAGTGTACTACCTATTATAGTTAATCTAAATTATATGTCAAGTTAATTTATTTTAAATTCAATTGTTTCAAAAGGTCATTGCTCAAAAAGAACGGAGCAGGACCTGCAGGGTTAATTACTATTCCGTCATGTTTATTCATACTCATATTTGATGCAAGTTTCAAGGTTGTAAACATCATCTTCTTAGGACTCTTATTACTTAAAACGTTGTAATCAGGTACTGGAACATACTGATCTGTGTAAACTGGTATAGCTGTTGTTCCATCTGTATTTTTCATTGCCTGTACAACCATTTTTGTATCCTTCTTAAAAGATGCAACACCATTCTCCACTATAGGTTCCTCTGCTGTATTAATCTCCACAAGGAATTTTGCGCGGTTTAAATAATACGTAAGTGTTGTGATAAATGCACTGTCCCTGCTAAACTTATTTATTCCATAAAGCAATCCAAATAATTCTGGATTATTAAATGTAGTAGTTTTGGAAGCAACATCAATCTTAGTCTGATTGCTGATAACTGTGTACTTGTGAACTTGTCCTTTTCTCACTCCGTCAAATGCAAGGGCAACTACCTGATTCTGTGCACTTCCCACAACTTCTTCTGGACTTGTATTAATCTGCTTAACCTCATGATTCATAACCTTTGATGATGGATGATAGAAAAATACTTTATCTCCTCTGCTAACTCTACCAAAGGCATACCCCATAACCATTGTGCCTTTTCCATCCTCTGTTTCCATTATTTCTTGAACTATTAATGTAAAAATCTCCATATCATACCTCTTCTAAAAATTTCTACTTCTATCTTATCAGTTTTTGGGACAATTATCAATTTATTTTGGGAATTTGAGGGTAAAACGAAGCTCAAGTTGTAAACAAATAATGTGAGATACCTCCAAAATTGCATTTTTTATTTCTGGAGGTACTTTTCGAAGAAATTAGACACCCCAAAAGAAGAAATTATTTACTGATACCTAGGGTTTCTTCTGAAATAAGGAAATATATACCTATGGAGTTTTTAAGCTCTGAAATAATAGCAAGCGACGCAGCATTAATTATTCCAAATTCTGAACTTTATAATTTCGGAATATTAGAATCAAATGTGCATATGGAATGGTTGTAAAAAGAACTGGTAAACATATAAAATAATATTATTTTATATGTTTATTATCTCTTCTCCCTTTTCTCATCTTGATGAGTATTCGGAAGCATCTATGCTGCCGAATACGGCGATTGTCGAAAAGGCACTTGAAGAATTTCTCAATAAAGTTAATTCTAAAAGAGAAAATTAAAGAAAGAAATTTAGATATACAAAAAGAAACATTCATATTGCCGAATACAAAACTTCAATAAAAAACTTATAATACTTATCATATTTTTCCTGATATCTGCTTGCAGGCCATTCTTTAGCATAATAGTCAGCATATCTTTCAGCGATATAATTATCAGGATTACCGCCGACGAAAGCGAAGTAGATATATCCGCCTTTTTCATAAGCTGCGACACCATAATCATCATTTCCAATAACAATACCCTTATGAGCAGTCGAGTTCATCCAGTTTTGAAAACCTTTTTGAGCAATCGTCGAAGCTGAATCATTTGAATATCTTTCAGACTTTGCCATAGTAAGAGCTTCTATAAGTTTATATCCACTATCATAACCATTTCTGCTTGTATGGTCAAAGTTCTCGGAAGCCTCTTTTGCACGAAGTTTTGCAACCTTGTAAAGATGTTCGTTAAAAT
>OMVN01000054.1 GCA_900314525.1 uncultured Eubacteriales bacterium | reverse complement strand
AAGACCTTTGAGGGTTCTTCCCTCCTCAAGGTGAAGACGAACAATCTTCTTCTTGAATTCTGGTTCATAGTGTTTACTCATTTGTGACATTCCTCGTTTTCTCCTAAGATTATATCTTATTAGGTCGAGGTGTTACAACTATGTTATATCACAACATTCTCCATATACCTGTACCAAGTTTCTTAGGGTTGTTGTCCATTTCTCCGTAACTCTGTCTAAAACCTCGAGTTTTTTTCATTGATTGACTGTAGATTGTCTTTATGTCTTTGGCAAAAGCTATTCTATCCTTATCTGGTACATACTTAAGCGTATTTCTTACCCGATGAGCAATACATCTTTGATATTTAGTGTTTGGGAATGTTACTGCTATTACTTCTCTGATCCCAGCTAGCACATTAGGACAGATGATGAGTACGTCTTTAACTCCACAATTTTTCGATTCATTTAATACTGAAAGTCAATGCTTTGAACTTTCATTATCGCCTACATTGATGCTCAAGACATCTTTCTTTACGTCAATACTAATTCCAAGAATAACATATACAGCGAGTTTTTTTATTATGCCTTAATCTCTGACAGAGTAGGTGATTGCATCGACATAAACAACAGGATAAACATAATCTAGTGGTCGATTCTGCAGTCATCAATTTATGGCATTATTATATCCGTTGTGATAATCATCAGTGTTTGAATGCTGAGATTTAGAATAACCAATATTGTCATCAATTTCGGCTTACATCATTTCTTTGATTGTACCTCCAAGAAGATCTTTCGATGAATCATGAATTTCTTCAGCAGTTTCAATATCATATTATTCCAAAAACTGCTGGATAATGCTTACCATCTGTCATTATCTTAGAAAATAACAAGAATTCGATATGTATTTCAGAAAAAAGTAGATCTTCTAATACAAATAAGGCAACCATTCGATATGAAACACCTGTCGGCAGGCAAGCTTAACTGGATTGGAAAGAATCAATTCCATTTATTCTTTCTTCTGGAGAAACAATAGATGTAAATATTTTTGTTCTATTGCTTTCGTATACAAGATTCAGAGTGTACAGAGTATCACTTTCTAAAACTCAGGTTATACTATTGTCGTTTTTAGATGATGCTTTTGAAACATTTGGTGGTGTACCAAATGAAATAATTACAGATAACTTGAAAACAGTTATGGATGAAGCTTGAATATTATATTCTGCTGGAAAAATAAACAATAAATTTCAGCAGTTTGCAGATGATTACGGTTTCAAAATTCAACCATATATTGCGGGATATCCTCATACAAAAGCTAAAGTAGAAGCTCCTATGAAGATACTCAACGAAATAAGAACTTATAATGGAAAAATGAATTGTCTTGAATTAGTTGAGTTGATAACAAGAATAAACAACCGTGTTAATACACAAGTAAATCAAGGAACTGGAAGAATACAGACAGATGTGACTTATGCATAGTGGAACTAAATATTTTAAGAGAGTATATATAGTTTTAGTATGCATTTTATATAATAATTCCCCATCTCCCCAACTTATGTTATAATAAACGTAGTATTAAAAATATTTCCAAGCAGGTAAAAACATAATGAAAACAAAAATAAACTTAAACAACAAGACTATATTAGTTACCGGAGCAGCAGGCTTTATTGGCTCGAATTTAGTAATGCGTCTGCTTAAGGAACTTGATAAGTCTGTAATTGTGGGGATAGACTGCATGACTGATTATAATCCCATAGAATTAAAAGAATGGAGATTGAATCAGATTAAATCAGAAGCGGATAAGAGTAGTTGTGAATGGGTGTGGATAAAAGGAGATATTGCAGATAAGGGCACAATAGATAATATATTTGAGGAGTATCACCCAGCGGTAGTTGTTAATCTTGCAGCTCAGGCAGGCGTTAGGTACAGTATTACTAATCCTGATGCATATATTCACAGTAATATAATAGGATTCTATAATCTCTTGGAAGCGTGCAGGAATGAGGAGAAATTAGAGCATTTTGTATATGCCTCATCATCCTCTGTTTATGGTGGAAATAAGAAGGTGCCATTTAGTACTGATGATAAAGTGGACAATCCCGTATCACTTTATGCGGCAACTAAGAAAAGCAATGAACTTATGGCGCATTCGTATTGTAAACTTTACAATTTCCCTGCTACAGGTCTTAGATTTTTTACGGTGTATGGACCAGCAGGAAGAACAGATATGTTCTATTTTAGCGCTACCAATAATTTGAGAGCAGGTAATACAATTAAAATATTTAACTACGGAAATTGCAAACGTGATTTCACTTATATTGATGATATTGTTGAAGGCGTTTACAGAGTAATGCAGGGAGCTCCAGAGAAAAAGAATGGGGAAGATGGCCTGCCAGTTCCACCATATGCTGTGTATAACATTGGCGGTGGAACACCAGAGAATCTTTTGGATTACATTACGACACTACAGGAAGAATTAGTCAGTGCAGGCGTGCTGCCAGAAGATTATGATTTCGAGGCACACAAGGAGCTTGTACCAATGCAGCCAGGAGATGTTCCTGTTACTTATGCTGATTCGACTCCTCTTGAAGAAGATTACGATTTCAGACCACAGATAGGAATAAGAGAAGGTCTTAGAAATTTTGCCAAATGGTATAAAGAGTTTTATAAATAATTCTGAAGAAATACAATAATTATGGATTCAATATTTTGAGAAAAACAAATCCTCCTGATTTTGTAATATTAATCGATTGTGATTAACGTTACATTTTCAGGAGGATTTTTTATTTAAGGATTATAACATTTTAGAAATTTGCTAAATTAATCTCTCATAAATAAATCTCTTGTATAGACCTTATCTTTTACTTCGTCAAGTGAAGAATCATATCTGTTGGCGATGATGCAGTTGCACATCTTCTTGAATTTATTTAAGTCATTTACAACCTTGCTTCCAAAAAATGTTGAACCGTCTTCAAGGGTTGGCTCGTAAATTACTACTGTAGCGCCCTTTGCCTTTATTCTCTTCATTACGCCCTGTATAGATGACTGGCGGAAGTTATCTGAGTTAGACTTCATAGTGAGTCTGAATACTCCTATTACTTTGTCGTCACTCTGCTCTTCTTTTGCTGAGTCATAACTTTCGTTAGCTTCGTATGTTCCTGCGATTTCCAAAACTCTGTCAGCTACGAAATCCTTTCTTGTTCTGTTGCTTTCGACTATGGCTTCAATAAGATTTTCAGGTACATCAGCATAGTTTGCAAGAAGCTGTTTTGTGTCTTTTGGCAGGCAGTAGCCACCATATCCAAAGGATGGATTGTTGTAGTGAGTTCCGATTCTTGGGTCAAGACATACACCGTCGATAATGTCTTTTGTGGAAAGCCCCTTGCTCTCTGCATATGTATCTAATTCATTAAAGTAACTTACCCTCAGGGCCAAATAAGTGTTGGCAAAGAGTTTGACAGCTTCTGCCTCTGTAAGACCGAGGAAAAGTGTGTCTACATCTTCTTTTATTGCACCTTCTTTGAGGAGGGCTGCAAATGTGTGAGCAGCCTTTAATAATCTCTCATTATTTTTATCACAGCCTACAATTATTCTTGAAGGATATAAATTATCATATAATGCTTTGGACTCTCTTAAGAATTCTGGTGAGAAAATAATATTTTCTGTGTTATATGTCTCACGAATTTTCTGAGTGTATCCAACAGGAATTGTGGATTTGATTATCATCATTGGCTGTTTGTCAGGGGCCTTGTCTTTATTTATATCAAGAACCATTTCGATGACTGCCTCAACAGCAGAAGTGTCGAAGAAGTTTTTCTTTGAATCATAGTTAGTTGGCGTGGCAATGATTACAAAATCTGCATTCTTATATGCCTCTGTTCCGTCTGTAACAGCAGTTAAATCAAGCTCTTTTTCGGCGAGATATTTCTCTATATAATCATCCTGAATAGGACTGATTTTATTGTTGATTTTCTCAACCTTCTCAGGAACAATATCAACTGCAGTTACGTGATTGTGCTGTGCAAGAAGTGTTGCTAAGGATAATCCTACATAACCTGTTCCTGCTACTGCAATATTAAGCGGCGAAACTTTTTCTTCGGTATTTCTACTCTGGTTTACGAATACATCTGCTGGATCAAAATCAAGAACTTCAGCTAAAGTCTCTAACTGAGTAATAGAAGGAATATAGTCCTGTGTCTCAATCTGCGATAACATTGATCTGTTAATACCTGTCTGGTCAGCTAGTTGCTGCTGTGTCAAATTTTTGTTTTTTCTTGCAGAAGATACAAGCTCTGCAAGTTTCTTTGTAGATAATTTCTTCATGATAACCTCTTTTATTATTTTATTTTGTCCTGAAATATATATATATAGGACATTAAATTATTTATATTATATCACAATTGTGGCTGGAAACAACATAATAGTGAAAAACAAAGAAAATTAATGGAAACATAGGCAAGGTTTTGTTATTAATAACAACAAAATAAAAAATGTGGAGTCATAAAGCATAGAAATTACAGTTGAGATTGGATGGCAGAAAAAAACAACCATTGACCTCGTGGACAATGGTTGTTTTTGCTTAACTCATTTAATTCGAGAATTCCTGCACCCAGTAATAAGTTCCATTTATTAGCTGGCATGCCACGCCGATATGATTGAATCTAGGATTCAAAATATTGCTTCTGTGACATCTGGAGTTCATCCAACTATCCATTACGGATACAGAAGTTGGCTGTCCACATGCTATATTCTCTGCGGCACACATATAGTATACATTTGCCTGGTCAAGAGCTGAGAAGCATGATGAACCATTTGGTCTTGTGTGTGAGAATACTGAGGATATTTCTTTTACTCTCACGTTAGCAGCATTTGTTAATTCTCTTGTGGTTGCAAGTTCTGACAGACCAGCTTTTCTTCTCTCTATATTGACAAGTGCTACTACTTGGTCCACTGATGCGCCTCCATAAGATGATGATGACTGATGGGTATTTGATTGTGCAGATGCCGAAAATCTACCAAGATATCTGCCATTCTTATCGTAATTATAATAATAGCGACCATCTGTTATTAACCCCTGAGCACAGTGGCCATTTCCCTGAAAATAATACATATTACCATTTACGGTATAAAATCTGTCCTTTATTAATACTCCATTGCTCTGAGCGAATCCCTTGGCCCCGTCAGGAAATGTGAAAAGTCCCGTGTGTTGCATCTGACCATATGGATTAATGTAGTATAAATTTGTGCCCGATTTGTCATATGTGAGTTTGTTCACATACATATAGCCATGTGTATCAAAATAGCAGTAATCATCTACGGTTTTTCCGCTGATACTTTTAGTTACATGTGAGAAATTATCAAATGTTTCGTGTCCTCTGGAGTCAAAGAATATAACATGAACTCCGTCTGGATGGTATGTCAGCCTGTTATTCATCGGCTGCCCGTTAGCCATTAGAAAATATGTATAAGTTCCGTCACAGAAAAAGCAATTTTTTCTGATGATGTTGTTAAGCTTATAATAGGTTCCGTTCCATGTACCCCCACTTGTCTTCAAACTATAATAGGACACAGAATATGCTTTTGTCTCCTTAAAAAAACAAATACACATCAAAAATAAAAATGAAAAAATAATAGATCTGAAAATATTCTTAATAAAATTCATATCCATAAGAATCACCCCTGGCTTTCGTATTAAATTTTTGTCACGACAATTAATATGATATTATTATACAACTTTTATTGTGAATATCCAACAAACAATATACTAAAATACAGAATTATATGTGCAAAATATACACATAAACATTACTCAAATATCAGGTTGCACATAAAAATTCATTTTTTGTTCATTTTTTGTTCATATATTCCAATTGTCACTGTATGTTTTCTGTGTTAGCATATCTCACGGACATAAAATAAAACAAGAAAAGAGAGGCAGAAAATTATGAAGACAGTTAAGAACTTAAAAAAAGTCGTAGCTATGATGTTAGCAGTAGCAACATTAGTTACAGGAATGACATTTACAAGTGAGACAAAGGCACAGGCATTTTGGTATGATAAGCCAGTACAGTTTATGGGAATGGATGATTGCTGGGCAACAGCTTATATTCATGTTGAAAATCCATACGGTGTATACCACTACAAATTATACCTTCAGGTAGAGAACAGTGCTTATAATAAAAATATCACAATGTGGTATTCAGATAGATCACATCATACTGATGGAAATTATACACAGAACGGTGAATGGCACAATTCTGAAAAAGCAACATTTGTTAAAAAGCTTGAGAACAACAGAGAATTATGGGTTATCGAAGGATATGTAAATGGTAATGCACAGTTCTGCTTACACTATACAACAGATAACGGTGTAGATGCTTGGGATAACAACGACGGAAAAGATTACAGATTCTATGATGTTGCAGAGTACGATAATAGAGAAATCAAAGAACTTTTAAAATAATTTGGTATATTAAATAAAAAGGGGTGTAAAAAACTCCCCTAGAAGAATAGCTATGAGCTCGGGCTTGTAGCTATTTTTTTATCTGGAGGTAGAAAATTCGAGAGGAATCCATGAACCATCCGTGAACCCTACCTCCAGATTGGATTTTTTTGTATGATTTAATAGGTTTACAATATTTCGTAATGATGTTAAAATAATATCACAAAAAATGCTAAAAAATTCTAAAAGGAGGGTATATGGAATTAAATTACGAAAGCATAAAGTTGATTGAGAAGCATTTTGATAATCGAAAAGTTGCTTTTTGGGGGAAGTAGATACTGCTTTCAGAGAAAAAGTTGAGGAATTGACAGGAAAACCGACAGTTGTTGGATCGATTAATAAGAAAAAGATTGACGGGAAAAACATAATTGATCTGAACTTGTTAAAGGGGCTATCAGAGGAGTATTATATTGTTGTGCCATGGCTTGAGTATTCCAAGGTTAACTGGGACAGGATTAAGAATGCGGGATATGAGGAGTTAACTGATTTTTTGTGGGAAAAGCATGATTACCTTAAATATCTAGAGGATAAAGAGCTGATTGCTAAGTATGGTAATAAGATTATTGGAGAAGTTCCTAAAGGTATAAGCGTATATTTCAGAGGATGTAATACAACGGTTACATTTGGGAAAAACATTAAGGTTCTGAGTAAGACAAGACTGGTTGTAACATCAAATAATGAAATAAAATTTGGAAATAATGTTACCATAAAACATGTGAAACTTTCATTTAAAAACAATACTAGGATGACAGTTGGAAATAACGCTATTTTAATGGGATTTGCTCATATTAATACAGGTTCGGTGTTAGAGATTGGCGACAGGGTAAAGATAGCAGAACGTGTCAGAATTCTGACTGGAATTAATAATAAGATAACCATAGGCAAAGATAGTCAGATAGGTTCTGACTCAATGCTTCTAGGAAGCCAGGGACATACTATCTATGATATGGATAAAAAGACATTCACTAATAACATGAACATGTCCTGCAATATTACATTAAAAGATCATGTTTGGCTTGGATGTAACAGTTATGTTTACCTTGGTGTAACGATTGGAACAGGATCTATAGTGGGATTTTGCACTATGGTACTCAAAGATATCCCAAACAACTGCATGGCTTTTGGCTCACCAGCAAGAATAATCAAGAAAAATATCGCTTGGGATTATGATAATGATATAGAATCATATGAAAGCATAATGAATCTTGACAGTGAGTACAGGAGAATGACGAGAGAAAAGTAAAAAGTAAAAAGCACAATTGGGGATGCGGACATTTTCTTGGACCTATGCTACCAACCCTAAACTCCTACGATACTGCATAGGACTCATGCCGCCGAGAGAAACTTTGATACGTTTTTC
>OMVN01000003.1 GCA_900314525.1 uncultured Eubacteriales bacterium | reverse complement strand
TATAATAATTATAAAACACCTTTTGAAGCACGATACGAACAGAAGTAAAAAACATAATTTTAACAGTCAAAAGTGTTACAAAAATGCTTGACCACAACAGATGAATTCTATGAATCTTCCAAAACGCTCCACAGAGAAACCTAAGTGGAAAGGTGCCTGGAAAGATAATGGTCCATGTATTAACCATCTTAATCAACAGTTCAATCCGACAACTCCAAACTCAGTTTGGGCTAGTGATTTCACATACATACATCAAAGTAAATGGAAGATTCCACTACCTTTGTGTTGTGATTGATTTATTTTCAAGAAAGATCATCGGGTGGAGTCTGTCCAATCGCCACAACGTTGACCTAACTATAACTGCTTTTGAAAAGGCTTACTCTGACAGAGGTGAGCCTGATTATATATTGTTCCATTCAGGCCAAGGTTCTGAATATACTGCATTTACTTTTCGACAGACACTAGAGAAATATAATGCAGTTCAATCCTTCTCAAAGAAAGGATATCCTTACGATAACGCTTGTTGCGAAAGTTTCTTTAGACACATGAAACGTGAATGCATCAACAGAAAATCTTTTCGAAATCAGGAGGATCTTCGTTTATCTTGCTTCGAATATATAAACCGTTACAACACTAAACGCCCTCACTCATCACTTGGAGATTACACTCCAGATGAAATAGAGGCATTCTATATGGAAAGGCAGGCATAATTCTGTCTTTCCGTAAAATTATATTTAAAAAATGTGTCCATTTACTTGACTATGCTGCATTATTTTCAAGTATTGCAATGTTAGTAATCTTAAATGATTCACCAAATACAACCGTAGCAAAACCTTTAATATTATCCATATTCTTTACTTCATTAACTTTAATTGAAATCTCCATAAAAACCTCTTTTCTGAGCAACAAATAAAAAATACCTACACGATTAGTTGCTCAAAATCATGTAGGTATATATACTTCACATTCAAGATTTGTAACATCGAGTATAGTATTTTTACTAGCTATCCAGTTATGTAAAGATGTCACAAAATTATCCTGTTCAAAATAAATGTATTCTTCTATATCATTCTCATTTTCATAAATCACGGTAACATCAAAGTCTGGCATAAATATTTTTGCATCCTCATCCCAGTTACATACTGTTCCTGCTCGCAAATATATGCCGATAGATGGATTATAACAGTACCATCCGCTGGCTACAATATTGAATTCTTCTGTAGTCTCAACTATATCATCTTCAATTTCTATTGAATCTTGATCCTTGATACTATTTTCTTTTGGACCTACAATCATAGTTTTATCTGCAAGATACTTATGAATCTTGCCTGATCTATCAGTAACTTTTATCTCATCACCAACAGATATTTTGTTCAAATAAGTAAAGTATTCTCCATACCTACTTCCATTATGACCTGCTAGAACGCAATTGCCTTCTCCTACATTTGCAGTATCACTCAAATGTCCAATAGCATATCTAAGTTCTGCTTTACCTGTTCCTTCTACAATAGGATATTTAATATCTAAACTATCAATCTCAATAATCCCTATAACATCATCACTCATTGAATTTTCTTTTGATAAGGTTGATGTCTTTTTACTGTCGGTGGTCTTCCCACATGTTTTAGCTTCCTTCTCTTCAATCTTCTCATCCGCATGTACCTCCATAGTTGATTCAAATGATTTAAGCAGATCCTCTGTCTCCTGTTCACCTTTAAGTCTGAATAGAAAAGGAATACTCATTAATCCTATTCCTACAGTAATACAGCTAACTGCTATTATCTTTCTTATGTCCATTGTTATCACCCTTTCTTAACTTAATTATCTATCTGACTTTTACTGAAACTTCATGTTCGGGCGCAAATTCATTTTTCAAAGAATACATATCAATGTCCAAAATACTTTTGCCTAAATATCTTCCATGCTGCCACTCTATTGATATTTCAGTATTATTTTCAGTTGTCCTCTCATCTACTGGATATCGCTTAAAAAGTTCTACTCCTATTGCAACCAAATATTCACCACTCGTAATGTTTTGCATAAAAAAAGCTCCTTCACTAAACTTTTCAAGAAGTTTATAAGAGCTACCATTAAAATTTTTATATATGTTGTTTTTTTAAAATCATGCTTAATACTTTCATACCGCATTTTTCTATCCATATACTCATCCTTTCATAATATTCTATTTTAGATAAATTCGAATTATTTACCGGTACTGAAACAAATTTTACATTCCCGGTCTACAAATATGAACTATACTTCCTTTTGCATAAATCTTCCCATAGACAATACCATATTCTTCTGATTTCGCCTCAACTACCATATCATCCCCTGCGTAAATTGCTACATGAGAAATTCTAGATTGTAGGTTGTTGTTACAATCAAAGGCTTATTAGCATTCACTCTATCTTCAATCAGCCAAAACACCTACGATAAAATGTATTTACTGTTAGGCTCTTTTCCAACATCATCAATGATATAAGAAAATCATAAGAATTAAGTTCTATGATATATACCCCTTGTCAGTTGCTCTAAGCAGGTGATCAACTATCTCCATGAGATTTATTCTAGCACAAAAAAATCCCCAACCTGCAAAGCAGATTGGGGATTGTAACAATCTATTTGTTCTCTAATAATTTACACTGATGTGCGAATTATTTGTTAGCGATAGCAGCCTGTGCAGCAGCTAATCTTGCGATTGGTACACGGAATGGTGAGCATGAAACGTAGTCAAGACCAATCTTGTGGCAGAACTCAACTGATGAAGGATCTCCACCGTGCTCTCCACAGATACCAACATGAAGTTTGTTGTTAACTGGTTTACCAAGTTTGATTGCTGTTTCCATTAATTTACCAACACCTGTCTGGTCAAGTTTAGCAAATGGATCGTTCTCGAAGATCTTTTTGTCATAGTAAGCATCTAAGAACTTACCAGCATCATCTCTTGAGAATCCGAATGTCATCTGTGTTAAATCGTTTGTACCGAAGCAGAAGAAGTCAGCTTCTTTAGCGATCTCATCAGCTGTAAGAGCAGCTCTTGGGATCTCGATCATTGTACCAACTTCGTATTCCATGTTAGAACCTGCAGCAGCGATTTCAGCATCAGCTGTCTCAACAACTACGCTCTTAACATACTTAAGCTCTTTAACTTCACATACAAGTGGAATCATGATTTCAGGTTTAACTGTCCAATCTGGATGTGCTTTCTGTACTTCGATAGCAGCTCTGATAACAGCCTTTGTCTGCATCTTAGCGATTTCTGGATATGTTACAGCAAGACGACATCCTCTGTGTCCCATCATTGGGTTGAATTCATGTAATGAATCGATGATGTTCTTGATTTCTTCTACTGATTTGTTCTTTGCAGCAGCAAGCTTCTCAATGTCAGCTTCTTCTGTAGGAACGAATTCATGAAGAGGTGGATCAAGGAATCTGATTGTAACTGGGTTACCTTCAAGTGCTTCATAGAGAGCCTTGAAATCTCCCTGCTGGTATGGAAGAATCTTCTCAAGAGCTTCTTCTCTTTCTTCTACTGTATCAGAACAGATCATTTCTCTGAATGCTGCAATTCTGTCTTCTTCGAAGAACATATGCTCTGTACGGCAAAGACCGATACCTTCTGCACCAAGTTCACGAGCTTTCTTAGCATCTGCTGGTGTATCAGCATTTGTTCTAACTTTAAGTGTTCTGAACTTGTCAGCCCAAGCCATAACACGTCCGAATTCACCTGCGATTTCAGCATCTTTTGTAGGAATGATACCTGCATAGATGTTACCTGTTGTACCATCGATAGAGATTTCAGATCCTTCTTCAAATGTCTGTCCAGCTAATGTGAATTTCTTGTTTTCTTCGTCCATAGCGATGTCACCGCATCCAGATACGCAACATGTACCCATACCACGAGCAACAACGGCAGCATGTGATGTCATACCACCACGAACTGTTAAGATACCCTGTGCACTCTTCATACCTGTGATATCTTCTGGAGATGTCTCAAGACGAACAAGAACAACTTTTTCTCCTCTTGCAGCCCATTCAACAGCGTCATCAGCTGTGAATACAACTTTACCACAAGCAGCACCTGGAGATGCTCCAAGACCTTTTCCAAGTGGTGTAGCAGCTTTAAGAGCAGCAGCATCAAACTGTGGATGTAATAATGTATCTAAGTTACGAGGATCGATCATAGCAACAGCTTCTTCTTCTGTCTTATGTCCTTCATCAACAAGGTCACAAGCGATCTTAAGAGCAGCTGGAGCTGTTCTCTTACCGTTACGACACTGTAACATGTAGAGTTTCTTATTCTCAACTGTGAATTCCATATCCTGCATATCATGGTAGTGATTTTCAAGAGTATCACATACTTTGATGAAATCAGCGTATGCTTCTGGGAATTCTTTTTCCATCTCAGCGATTGGCATTGGTGTACGAACACCAGCAACAACGTCTTCACCCTGAGCATTGATGAGGAACTCACCCATAAGTTTATTTTCACCTGTAGCAGGATCACGAGTAAATGCAACACCTGTACCAGATTCATTATTTAAGTTACCGAATACCATAGGCATTACGTTAACAGCTGTACCCCATGAGTAAGGGATATCGTTATCTCTTCTGTATACGTTAGCACGTGGGTTGTCCCATGATTTGAATACAGCTTCGATAGCTAATTTTAACTGCTCAACTGGATCAGAAGGGAAATCTTCACCTAACTGTTTTTTGTATTCAGCTTTGAACTGTGCAGCGAGTTCTTTAAGATCTTCTGCTGTAAGTTCTACGTCATACTTAACACCTTTCTTCTCTTTCATTTCATCGATAAGCTGTTCGAAGTATTTCTTACCAACTTCCATAACAACGTCAGAGAACATCTGGATAAATCTTCTGTATGAATCATATACGAAACGAGCGAATGCTGGATCATCGTTTCCTTTGATCATAGCTTCTACTACATCGTCATTAAGACCAAGGTTAAGGATTGTATCCATCATACCAGGCATAGATGCTCTAGCACCTGAACGAACTGATACAAGAAGTGGATTCTGAAGATCACCGAATTTCTTTCCGTTAACTTCTTCCATCCATTTAACTCCATCCATAGCCTGTGCCATGATTTCGTCATTGATTTTTCTTCCATCTTCGTAGTACTGTGTACAAGCTTCAGTTGTGATTGTGAAACCCTGAGGTACTGGAAGACCGATCTCTGTCATTTCTGCAAGGTTAGCGCCCTTACCACCAAGTAAGTTACGCATAGTCATATTACCTTCTTTGAAAGTGTAGACCCATTTGTTTGCCATTTTCTAATTCCTCCTAATAATTATAGTTCGCTGATTGTTAATGTAAACATTTTCAAGAAAATACATATATTAACAACACGATTACGGAAAAAATGCCGAAAAATAGTCGCAATTTTCCCACTGCACTAATTATAGCAACTCATTATTATTTCGTCAATGTGTTTTAAAAAAAGAACACATAACAATTGACATTTTGTTATGTGTTCTTAACAAATTTACATTTTATTATACTGTAAACTCAAATTTCTCTTCAAAGTATGCTTTAAGATCTTCGATTTTAACTCTTTCCTGCTCCATTGTGTCTCTGTCTCTTACAGTTACACATCCGTCAGTTTCTGAATCAAAGTCATATGTTACACAGAATGGAGTACCGATTTCGTCCTGTCTTCTGTATCTCTTTCCGATATTTCCTCTGTCATCAAATTCGCAGTTGTAATTTTTGCTGAGTTCTGCAAATACTTTTTCTGCACCTTCATTTAATTTCTTAGATAATGGTAATACACCAACTTTAACAGGTGCAAGTGCTGGATGGAAATGAAGAACTGTTCTCATATCAGGTTTTTCTTCTGTTCCAATATTCTCTTCGTCATATGCTGCACAGAGGAATGCAAGTGTAACTCTGTCTGCACCAAGTGATGGTTCAATTACATATGGAATATATTTTTCTTTTGCTTCATCATCAAAGTATGTCATATCCTGACCTGATGTATTCTGATGCTGTGTAAGATCGTAATCTGTTCTGTCAGCAATTCCCCAAAGTTCTCCCCATCCGAATGGGAATAAGAATTCAATATCAGTTGTTCCCTTGCTGTAGAATGCAAGCTCTGCTGGATCATGATCTCTGAGTCTCATCTCATCTTCTTTCATGCCAAGAGCTAATAACCAGTTTCTACAGAAACTTCTCCAGTATTCAAACCAATCAAGGTCTGTACCTGGTTTGCAGAAGAACTCAAGTTCCATCTGCTCAAATTCTCTTGTTCTGAATGTGAAGTTACCAGGTGTTATCTCATTTCTGAATGATTTACCAACCTGTCCTATACCAAATGGAAGTTTCTTTCTTGATGTTCTCTGTACATTCTTGAAGTTAACAAAAATACCCTGTGCTGTCTCAGGTCTTAAATATACAACGTTCTTAGCATCTTCTGTAACACCCTGGAATGTCTTGAACATTAAGTTGAACTGTCTGATATCTGTGAAGTTGTGTTTTCCACAAGTTGGGCAGGCAATGTTGTTATCATTGATGAAATTCTTCATCTTTTCCTGAGACCATCCATCTACTGAACTGTCAAGTTCACAATTATTAGCTTCTGCCCAGTCCTCAATAATCTTATCTGCTCTGAATCTCTCATGACACTCTTTACAATCCATAAGTGGATCTGAGAATCCTCCTAAATGTCCTGAAGCAACCCATGTCTGTGGGTTCATAAGGATTGCACAATCAACACCTACGTTGTATGGATTTTCCTGGATAAATTTCTTCCACCATGCTTTTTTTACATTGTTCTTAAGTTCTACACCGAGATTACCGTAATCCCATGTATTGGCAAGACCTCCGTAAATCTCTGAACCTGGGTAAACAAATCCTCTTGATTTAGCAAGAGCTACTATTTTTTCTAGTGTTTTGTCTTCATTTCTCATTTTCAATACCAATCTCTTTCTTTTTTATTTAGTAAAAACTATATAATTTTCTCTTTTATCTGGTGTGCTTACTACATTTGTGTTCTTTAGTGCTTTAGCTCTGTAGCTTATTGCTTTGATAGTACCAGGAACTTCTAACTTAAATCCCTGATTTGTATATAACACATATGTATTGTCATCAACAGGCATATTTCTTACATCTACTGTTTCATTTCCGTCTGGTGCAAGGAATTTTCCAGCCATTGTAAATCCTGCTGCTACCGCATCACTGTATTTTCCTATGAATAAAACTGCATTTCTTGTGCTACTGACATAATTACTTGAGTAATTCATGTAATCCTGATAAGAAGTAAATTTAAGTTTTAATATTGCTTTCTTATCACTAACTTTAAATGATTCTTTTAAAATACCATTGTTTTTGTCTGCTGCATAAAATGTATTAAACTCATTGATTTCAGAATCAATCATCTGTCCTAATTCTTTTTCTTCATAATAATCTTTATCGAAATCGCCTTCGTATGTAACTAAAAAAGTTCCGTCATCATTTAATACAAAATCCGCATCCACACTATCTTTGTTTTCCTTGCTGCTCTTTTTATTGTTCTTTGAACATGCCACGAGTGATAAGACTATTGCAGTACACAAAAACATTAATACTATCTTCTTCGAATTTTTCATTATTAATTAACCTCTCTATATTCCAAAATTTGCAATATATCTGTTTTCGACGCAAATACTGTGCCTAAAATAAAAATCTAAATTATTATACTCCTATCGGGTTTTAATTTCAAGTTTAAGTTGTAATAGTCTCTAATATTTTTAGAGATTTGAAATCCTTTTTTATCCATTCCCCTGTCAGTCGTTTCATAATGTACTCTAGATTTTTCAATACATTTTCACTTACAGTAAATGTATATAATTTTTTTATATCACTGCTTATTATATATTGCATTGAATAAATGATGTCATTATATAATAATAGTGAATCCCCGTTTTTCTCTCCACATTCTCTGCATAGCATTCCTTTTCTGTTGAAGCTGAAATATCTGATTTCCTTTTTGCCACATGCAACACACTCAAACACTTGTGGATACTCCCCATTTATAACCATACACCTTAGTTCAAAAATGCATTTTATCAGCCTGTCTGGAATTTTTTCATTCAAAAGACTATTTAATGTTATGTACACTAGTCTCAGCATTTCAACTGATTCCATATTTTCCATTGTCAGAAAATCCGCAAGTTCCAGAAAATAACTTCCATAGCACATTGCCACCAGATCTGTTGAGATATCTTCAAAATATCTGCTTATATCTGCTTTAATAAGACTATATGACTTGCTTCCCTCAACCAAGGTAAATTCTCCGAACACAAAAAGTCTTGTAGCGGATACAAGAGTGCTCTTAGGTCTTTTGGCCCCCCTTGCAAATGCGGTAATTTTACCTCGTTCTTTTGTGAGGATCACCACTCGTCTATCCGATTCTCCTACATCTGAAGTTTTAATAATCATCCCTGTAAGTACTATGGAATCCATGGATTATTCCCTCTATTCTGAATATTATGAAAATTGTTATTCATCTTTTTTGTCGTAGCCAAAGTTTTTAAGGAGGAAATCACTATCTCTCCATTCTTTTTTGACTTTAACCCAGAGTTTTAAATTTACCTTCATATCAACAAGTCTCTCTATCTCGTATCTTGCGGCGCTTCCTATTTTCTTGAGCATTGCTCCGCCTTTTCCAATTATTATTCCCTTATGAGAATCTCTCTCACAAATAATAGTTGCATCAATATCAACTATATCCCCAGATTTTCTATAATGCATTCTTTCTATAGAAACTGCAATTCCGTGAGGAATTTCATCATCAAGACATTTAAGTGCTTTTTCCCTGATGAGTTCAGATACAATCTGCTTTACAGGCTGATCAGTGACCGTATCTTCATCATAGTATTCTGGGCCATAAGGAAGATACTTAAAAATAAGTTCAATAAGTGTATCTATATTGTTTCCCTTTATTGCAGAGCATGGTACTATCTCAGCAAAATCAACCTGGTCCTTGTATGTTTCAATAACCTTGAAAATATCGTCTTTCTGTACGGTATCTACTTTATTTATTACAAGGAATATAGGTTTATTTGAACGTTTAAGTTGCTCTATAATATGTCTTTCTCCCGCTCCAATAAAAGTTGTAGGTTCTACAAGCCATAAAATAACATCTACATTCTTTATTGTATTTTCTGCGACATCAACCATATAATTACCCAGTTTATTTTTTGCCTTGTGAATACCTGGAGTATCGAGGAAAATTATCTGGCCTCTGTCATCTGTGTACACAGTCTGTATTCTGTTTCTTGTAGTCTGTGGTTTGTTAGATGTAATTGCTATCTTCTGTCCAATCATCTTATTCATAATTGTTGACTTTCCAACATTTGGTCTGCCAATAATTGTGACAAATCCAGATTTTACATTTGATTCAATATTATTCATTCTTTATCCTTTCTAATTCTTTTGTCTTCATCCTCTATTCAAAAAGATTACATACTGTTTTGAACAGTTCCTTATCTTCTTCTATTTTTGCCTCATTACCGATTACACAGATATTATCTGAGCTGGTAATTTCTTTTACAAGAGGAGCAAGTGCTCTAATCTTAGCGGCATCGGCCTCTAAAACTTTTAATCTGTCCTCTTTTACCTTATTAATATCTTGTCTTGATATATAGGCACTTGTTGATCTGTTACCCTTTGCATTGGCTGTGAGTGGTGTATCCATTCCACTTATTGTACCGATAACATATTTTGTCATGTTTCTTTCGTCTGTGTCAAAGTTTTCAACATATTTATAAGTTTCATCAAATACATTTTTTGTTCTGCTTACATTTGGATCTCTGTATGATGTAAGATAAATATCTCCCGACTCTCCAAAATAGCAGTTACATCCATATGCTCCTCCCTGCTCTCTTATATTCTTCCAGAGATATTCACTGTTTAATATTGTTTTCAAAACCCTGAATGTGGCATCATATTTATATCCCTTGTTTTTATAATTGCCACCTCTTGTCACATATGATACCTGTGATGATGTCTTGAATCCCTCATTCTTAACCTGTGGGACAAGTTCACTAAGCCCTGACTGGTCTAAAGTATTGTTATCATTTCTTTCAAGTTTTTCTATAATTTCACCAGATATCTCATCAAAATATTTGTATCCCTCATTATTTGCAGTATAACTTATTATAAGATTATTTTTTCTAAAAATATAACCGTATACTTCCTTTAATCTAGAGATGAACTCTTCTTTCTTTGAATCAAAATTCTTAACTATATCCTCTAAAAACTTATAAAATTCTATTCCTCTGATACAATCTCCAGTCATTCCAGATTTTGAAATATATGAGGTATTTCTTATTGCTGCAATTGTATCTGCGCTCTTTAATATAGAAGTCTGCAGGCCTGATTTTGATTCGCACAAAATTTCATAAATTCTCTTTTCATTGTCGAAGCTTGTATTAAATATTATTTCATTAATGATATCTAATCCCTTATCTATCTTATCAAATAAAACTTTTCCCTTAATCTCATATTTTGTGCTGAACTTGTCAGGATTTATGCTGTCTTTGTAAATAGTGACATCCTCATAAATTCCACCAGTCTCAATTCCAATCACATTGCTGAGTTCACTATAACTGTATTTGTCTGTATCTGTATAGCCAAGAACATATTTAAGAATTGTGAGATATGGTATCAGTTCTCTCTTAATATCAGAAACATCAAATATAAAATTGAAGTATGCTATTTTATTTGTAAATATGTCATGCTGCAGAATCGTAACACCGTTTTTATTTAAAACGGTATTATAATATGGTTCCACCTCTCTACTTAAATCCTCTCTCTTAAGAACAGGTATTGTATCTAACTGCTCTTTTGTTGATGGTGTTTCCTGATACTCTTTAAGATGTTTTGTATTATTTATTATTTCTTCAAGTTCCTTATCTGATAAACTGTTTTTCAAAGTCTGTAGCTTTTCTTTCAGTTCTTTATCTTTCTTGTCCATCAATCCTTTAACTGGAACTATTGTTACTACTGAGCAGTGTGTATTATTAAGAAAATATTTTTCAATAAGTTTCTCGAAATATCCTGTATCCATCTTTTCTCTTAAGAAATCAAATAATGTATCCTGATTAAGATGTCTGAATGGATTGGCATCATCATAAAGCCAGCTGTCAAATACCTCAAAACTATACATAAGACCTTTTGGATATGGTCCATAATCGTTTTCCCTATACTGAAATTCATAATTATTAATTGCAGCAAGAAGGGATTTTTTGTCTACGCCTTCCTTTACAAGTCTTTCTAATGTGTCTCGTATAATTTTTACAAATTCATCTTTCTTTGATTCATCAGCTGATTTAACTGTAAAATTGAAATATGGCTGTCTGATAAAATTGTTATAATGACCGTCTGCATTTTTACCAATACCCGCATCAAGAAGTGCCTGTTTTACTGGTGCACCTGGCATTGAAATAATTGCATATTCAAGTATCTGCATGGCAAGATATAATTCCCTGTCAAGAATATCTCCAATTACAAAGTTGTAAGATAAATATGTGTTTTCTTCAACATCCTCTGTTTCTGAAATCGGATATTCGACTCTCATTTCCTTCATTTTTTCAAAAGGTTTTTCGATTTTAATTTCAGAATCCACCTCGTCTAAATCGTATTCACTGAGATATTCACTGTCAAGCCAGTCAAGAATTCTGTCCATATCAACATTACCATATACATATATATAGCTGTTTGAAGGGTGATAATATTTTCTGTGGAAATCAAGAAACTGTTCATAAGTAAGTTCAGGTATATGGTCTGGGTCTCCTCCTGATTCAACACCATAGCATGTATTAGGATAAAGAGAATTCATAATTGCACGTTCCAGAGCATCATCAGGAGCTGAAAATGCTCCTTTCATCTCATTGTAAACTACGCCATTATAAATGAGATCTGAATCCTTGTCCTTAAGACTTAGTGTAATTCCCTCCTGGTTAAATATCTCTTTTCTTGTATAAATATTTGGATGAAAAACCGCATCCATATAAATATCCACCAAGTTTTTAAAATCCTTGTCATTTGTGCTGGCAACTGGATAAATTGTCTTATCTGGATATGTCATTGCATTTAGAAATGTATTAAGTGAACCCTTCACAAGTTCCATAAAAGGATCCTTTACAGGAAATTTCTTCGATCCACACAAAACACTATGTTCTGTAATATGAGCAACACCTGTATCATCTGCAGGTGGTGTTCTAAAACCTACGCAGAAAGTCTTATTAGTGTCGTCATTTTCAATAAGAATAATTCTTGCCCCAGACTTGTTGTGTCTTAAGACAAAACCAATAGAATCTATATCTTTTAGAGGTGTTTTCTCCTCTAATGTGTACTGTACATGTTTATCTATATTCATATATTATTACATCCTCCCTATCTCTCTGATTTTGATTCAGGTATAAAACTGTCAAAGATAAAAATATCCATTATATCTGAAAACTCATCCATTGTTTCCTGATTTTTAATTGTCCAGGCAGCACTATAAAATCTAAATATTTTTCTCATCAGTCTGAGTGTAAACGTATTCGTCATTTTATAATCGTGTGCAATAAAATCTGGTCTTGAAATAAAATTAAACATTAATAGATTTAGTTTTATCAAATGTTTGTGTTTATATTCACTTTTGACTTTTCCTTTTTTTCTATATTTGTATTGATTAACAAGAATTCCCCTGACAACATCTGGTCTGTTAAATCTATACCATTTTATTTGAAGCGCATCAAATGATTCAATACAGTAATTTCCCCTATATCCTTCTAATTTTTTATTTAATACAGGTGCTGTGGGTTCACTGTCTTTTTCTGATTTTATCTCAATAATTACTGGTACTTTTCCATCAATAACTTTCAAAACCTCTGAAAATAGCGGTATCTGACAATCGGTTTCATCAAGCCTATATTTCTCAAGTTCTTCAAAAGTAAGGTCACAAACTCTCACATCCGAGCCACACATTCTCTTTATATTTGGGTCGTGAAATACTACCATTTTCCCATCTTTTGTAAGTCTGACATCCAGCTCTATACCATAACCATTCTGCACTGCTCTTTTGAATGCAGGAATTGAATTCTCTGGTATTCCAAGTTTCTTATCAAAGAGTCCCCTGTGGGCTATGTAAGTCTTTGTAAATGGTTCTATTTTTGTTTTAATATCTTCATTTATTTTACCTGGTTTAATACACCATAAATAAGCCATAATAATTAACACAATCAAAACTATAGCAATTGAAAAAGCGATTATCATATCAAAAAAATGCCTCCGTTTTTCCGAAATATTACTTCATTATAACACATCAGACAGTAAATATGAGAATAAAAATTATTTCTTTATAAATTAATTGACACTGCTATAAAATATTGGCATAATTTAGTTATGGAAACTATCTCTTGTGGTAGTTACATAAAATTCAATATAGAAAAGAGGAATTTATATGAGTAATTATATTATTACCAGCGATACAACTTGTGATTTGCCTGACAAATACATTACTAAAAATCATATCGATATTATTCCATTATATTATAAATTAGGGGAAACTATTTATGGTGACGAGGAGAATTTAGACCCCTCTGAATTTTACAACAAAATGCGTCACGGACAAATGCCTACAACAATGGGATGTAACCCTGAAACAGCACGTGAACACTTCTGCAAAATTCTTGACAGGGGCTATGATATTATTCATATTTCATTTTCTTCTGCCCTCTCAAGCAGTTTTAACACTGTGTCTGTAGTTGTAAATGAGCTACAGGAAGAGTATCCCGAGCGAAATATTATCGTAGTTGACTCTAAATGTGCTTCACTTGGTGAGGGACTTTTAGTTTACAAGGCTGTATGTAACAGACAAAATGGCATGAGTATCAATGATAATGCAAAATGGCTCGAAGATAATAAACTTCATGTATGCCACCAGTTTACTGTAGATGATCTCCATCATCTTCACAGAGGCGGTAGAGTTTCAAAGAAAGCTGCCATAATAGGTACAGTAATAAATGTAAAGCCAGTACTCCATGTAGATGACGAAGGTGCCCTTGTTCCTCTATGCAACGTACGAGGAAGAAAGAAATCACTCAACACCCTCATTGATAACATGGCCGCTTCTATTGAGGGTTATGATAATGATGCAGTATTCATTTCCCATGGTGATTGCTTAAAGGATGCTGAATATGTAGCTGAGCAGGTCAAAAAACGTTTTGGAATAGAGAATATTATGATAAACTTCGTTAGTCCAACCGTTGGTGCCCACTCAGGTCCGGGAACACTTGCCCTGTTCTATATGGGAGAAAACAGATAAGGGAGCTAATCATGAACAAAGTTGACAATAATGTTTTTATAAAAATAAAACCTGAATTTGAAAATTTATTAACAGAACTTGGTAAAAACAAATTTTTTACCGACATTTCCATTCTCGCCGAGAAATCAGAGGGTAAAACTTACAGACACTCAAAGTCGGGTACCTCTATCAATGATAATATGTTTGCCACAACAGGTGCTGTAATCAGACTTACAACACCTGCTGGTCTTTATGAATATTCATTTAATAATTTTTCCAAAAACTTTCTTAATACAATTCCTGAAATCATTAGTAAGGAGACTGGATTTTCTGATTCATCTTCTAATTTAGTTTTTTCAGAAACCAGGATAGTATTTAACAAACAGACAGATTATAAAACAAATCCAAAAGATGTAAATGACAGCATTATCACAACATATCTGAATGATATTTATAACACTGCAAAAAGTTACAGTGAAAAGATTTCTGATTGTGTATGTGTATTCCAATATCTCGTAATTCACAAGCTTTTTTTAAGTGCTTCAAAGGATTTGGAACAGCATTTAATGTGGAGTGTTGGCACTACTACTCCTTATGTCACTGTTAATGGAAAATCTCATTATTACTACAAGCCATATTCTGTCCTCGGCGGTGCAGAAATTCTTGATATAATGAATAGCCATATAGATGATGCGTGCAAAAATGTAATCGATTTAATAGACAGTGAGGCTGCCACACCTGGCACATACGATGTTATATGTATGCCTGATGTCACTGGTCTAATTGCTCATGAGGCATTTGGACACGGTGTCGAAGAAGATATGTTCGTAAAAGATCGAGCTCTCGCTAAGAATTATATGAATAAACAAATTGCATCTAGTCTTGTTACAATGCATGACAATGCCTTTGATGTTTCCCAGGCTGCCACATATTTCTTTGATGACGAGGGAGAACTTTCTTCTGACACTGTCATAATAGACAAAGGTATTTTGGTTTCAGGAATTAACGATCTTTTGAGTGCAAAATTTCTAAATGTTCCCCCTACCGGCAACGGAAGAAGAGAATCCTATGAGCGAAAAGTTTATACAAGAATGACAAACACATACTTTGAACCAGGTAACTCAACACTTGAAGACATGATTTCTTCTGTCAAATACGGTTATCTGCTTGATAATGGACTTAGTGGCATGGAGGATCCAAAAAACTGGGGTATACAATGCATGGTAAACATTGGAAGAGAAATAAAAGACGGAAAGCTGACAGGGAAAGTCATTTCTCCAGTTTGTCTCAGTGGTTACGTTCCAGACCTCTTAAACTCTATATCTATGGTTTCTGATACACTTACACTTAGTGGAAGCGGCTACTGTGGCAAAGGTTACAAAGAATGGGTAAAAGTATCAGATGGCGGTCCAGCAATAAAAGCCAGAGTAACAATTTCTTAGGAGGTCACAATGTCAAATATAATAAATGAAGATGATAAGATAATAACCGACAGAATATTAAATGCTCTGTCTTCAAATAACATTCAAAACTATTTAATTAACACTGTAATTACTACTTCAGATGAATCTTTTTATGTTTTAAAAAATAATGTTTTAAACAGAAATAAATACACAGTAAAGTCAACTGTCACCATTTACAATGACTTTACTGATAAAAATAATAAGTATCGTGGTAGTTTCAGTTTTACCGCTGATTTAAATATGGATGAAGAAGAACTTAGTTCTAGAGCACTAAATGCCTACAATTCAGCAGGTGCGGTAAAGAATCCATACTACCCCCTTCCACTAGGGGATTCAATGTTTTTGGAAAACAACAAATCAGATTCATTTGAAATTCCAATGAATCTTGATAGTTCTCGCCATATAGCAGATATTATTTTAGGATGCGAATACACCTCTTCTGTCATTAATTCTACAGAAGTCTTTGTCACAACTAAATATAACCACACAATTAATTCAAATGGCGTGAATGTAAAATATTCTACTTCAACATATGAGGGAGAATATGTTGCCCAGTCTAAGGAAAAAGAAGATGTAGAGTTATATAATAACTTCAAATTTGCTTCCACTGATTCTTCATATGAAGACTCCTTAAAATCAATGGTTACTTCAAGTCTCAAATCTGTTCATGACAGATCTTTTGCTGTATCATATTCTGATTTTGCTGACAATATTAAATTCGACAAAATTATTCTTACTGGTAACTGTCTTTACGATTTGTTTAACTGCTACGTATCAAGATCAGATGCATCTATGATTTATCCACAGTACTCTGATTATTCAATCGGTGGTTCAATCATATCAGATTCTTCAAACGAAAAGTTAAGCATTACAGTGTTACCTAAAACTCCATACTCTTCTGAAGGAGTAAAAAGGGTTCCATTAAATATAATAAAAGATAATAAAATCCAGTATATAACTGGTAATTCTAGGTTTTCTCATTACCTCTCACTTCCAGCTACTGGAAACTATGACTGTTTTTCTTTGAAATGTGGAACCTCTTCATTTGATAGTATGAAATCCGGAAAATATCTCATGATTGAGCACTTCTCAGATTTCCAGATGGACAATCTAAATGGACAGTTTGGAGGAGAATTCCGTCTTGCATATGTATCAGATGGTACAAATGTTATACCAGTAACAAAGGGATCAGTATCATTTGATATTGATAAACTGCAAAATCTTGTCTTATCTTCCGATGAGCAGAATTTCTATAATTATCAAGGACCAGTTGCAATATCATTTGATAACCAATAAGCTGGCTCTCATATAAAAATTGTATTTTTTATTCTTAATTTTAAATATATAAAAGCAACCCATAACTTTGCATTTCTGCATTGTTATGGGTTGCTCTTTTTATTCTATATCCTATTTCATTCGGAAATTAAGCGTTCCAAACTTCTTTAGCGTAGTCAAGGATTGTTCTGTCTGAAGAGAACTTACCTGCATTTGCCATGTTGATAAAGCATTTCTTTCTGAATTCATCTGTATCAGAGTAATCTTTATTAACCTGTAATTTTGTTTCGATGTATGGCATTAAGTCTGCTAATAAGTAGTATTTATCAGCTTTTTCCCAAGGTTTGCTCTCGAATAATGAATCATATAATTCTTTGAATAAGCCTGTTCCATCATCGCTTAATGTGCCATCGATTAATGTATCAACAACTTTCTTGATTCTTGGGTTCTTCTCATAGTAGCTCTTTGGATCATAAGAATCTTTGATCTTTTCGATATCTTCTACTCTTAAACCGAAGATGTAGTTGTTCTCGTCACCAGCCTGCTCTACGATTTCAACATTAGCTCCATCGTATGTACCAAGTGTAACAGCACCGTTTAACATAAATTTCATGTTACTTGTACCAGATGCCTCTGTACCTGCTGTAGAGATCTGCTCTGAAACATCTGCAGCTGGAATAATTTTCTCTGCATATGATACACAGTAGTTAGATACGAATACAACCTGTAATTTATCATTTACTTCTGGATCATTTGCGATCATCTTAGAAATTTCGTTGATGAACTTGATGATTCCCTTAGCTCTTGCATAACCTGGAGCAGCTTTTGCACCAAATATGAATGCTGTTGGGTTGAAGTCTTTGATTCTTCCATCTTTTAATCCGTAGTAAATATCAAGAATTGAGAATGCGTTTAATAACTGACGTTTGTACTCATGTAATCTCTTAACCTGAATATCAAAGATAAAGCTTGGATTCATATCGATTCCTTCTTTTTCTTTAACATATGTAGCGAGCTGCTGTTTCTTAATCTTCTTGATTTCATCAAATTCTTTAAGAACTTTCTTCTTATCAGCAAATTTCTCGATTTTCTTTAATTCATCAAGGTTTGTTACCCAGCTATTACCGATCTTGTCGTTGATGAATCCTGCAAGTTCTTCGTTAGCAAGTGCAAGCCATCTTCTCTGTGTAATACCATTTGTCTTATTGTTGAAACGCTCTGGGTAGATTGCATACCACTCTTTTAATGCGTCATTCTTTAAGATTTCTGTATGGATTCTAGCAACACCATTTGTTGAATGGCTAGCATAGATAGCAAGTCTTGCCATATGGATAACGAACCAAGCTTTGTTGTCATCATATGGGTTGTCGATAATCTGATACTGGCAAACATCTTCTTCTTTAACACCAAGTGCTTTAACTTCTTTAACTAAAGCGTTGTTAATCTTAACGATATATTTGTATACATTTGGAAGAACTGATCTGAATAATTTAACAGGCCATTTCTCTAATGCTTCTGCCATGATTGTGTGGTTTGTATAAGCAAATAATTCTTTACAAATCTTTAATGCTTTGTTGAATGTTAATCCTTCTTCTTCAACAAGGAGACGGCATAATTCAGGTATAGATACAACAGGATGTGTATCATTTAACTGGATTGCGTACTCTTTTGATAAATAAGAGAAATCATTTCCATGATGTGCCTTATATTTCTTTAATACATCCTGAAGAGATGCACTTGAGAAGAAATACTGCTGTTTTAATCTTAACTTCTTACCAGCGTCTGTAGAATCATTTGGATATAAAACGCTTGTAATAGCTTCAGCTTCATTTTTCTCTTTAACTGATTTTTCGTACTTCTGATCGTTGAATAAATCGAAATTAAATTCTTCGATTGGCTCTGCCTGCCATAATCTTAAAGTATTGATTTTAGCTGCGCCATATCCGATTACTGGTGAATCATATGGTACTGCCCATACTGACTGTCCCTTGAAGTCGATTCTTACTTTATCTTCTTCTCTTCTTACTGACCATGGATCGCCAAATTTTGTCCAGTTATCAGCTGTTTCTTTCTGGAAACCATTTTCAAAATACTGTTTGAAAATACCATAACGATATCTGAGACCATATCCATTTAAAGTAACGTTCTGTGTAGCTGCTGAATCAAGGAAACAAGCTGCAAGTCTTCCTAAACCACCATTTCCTAATGCATTATCTTCAATATCTTCGAAAATTCTGATATCAATATCATTCTCTGCAAAAATTTCAGATAACTGGTTCATTAAACCAAGGTTTAAAAGGTTGTTGTAAACTAATCTTCCTACAAGGAACTCAGCTGATAAGTAGCAAACTTTTTTGCTTTCTGTTTCCCATGACCACTGATTAGCAATGCTCTTCATTGCAGCCTTTGATACTGCATTGTAGAGTTCTACTGTAGTAGCTTCTTTTATAGTCTTGTTGTAATCAAGGTCTAAAATAGTTACTATGTTCTCTTTGAATGTACTCATGTTTGTTTAAATCTCCTCTTCTTATTAATAATATTCAAGATCTGACTTGAAACTAGTTTGTCAAATCCAAAATTATAAGTACCTATCTTGCATAGAATTCTGCTAAATCTTTTAATTCTTTAGCTTTCTTCTTAGTAAGCGCACCCTTCTTCATTCTCCATTTCCAGTTATTCCCAACTGTTGAAGGAGTATTCATACGTGCTTCATTTCCAAGTTCTATTACATCCTGTACCTGGAAAATTGCGATTGCAGCAACACTTGCATATGCAGTTCTTAAAACTGCCATTGGAATATCATTTTTATTATTAACACCTAAATATTTGTATGCATATTTAAGTTCTGAAGCCTTTTTAGCTTTGAAGAAACCTGCTACAGTTTCATTATCATGTGTTCCACCATAAACTAATGAATTTGGTTTGTAGTTATGTGGAAGATGTGTATTATCAGGTGTACCATCAAATGCAAATTCTATAATGTTCATTCCAGGATATCCTGTCTCTGCTAAGAGTTCTCTCACTGCTGGACTTACAATTCCTAAATCCTCTGCAATAATCTTAGCATCGCCGATTGCACTGTCAATTGCATCTGTAAGCTTCTTGCCTGGTCCCTGTCTCCATACACCATTCCTGGCATTTGTACAATGTGCTTCAATTGAATAATAATTAACCACTCCGATGAAATGATCAATTCTTATGTAATCATAGAGTTTAGAATTACTTGCCATTCTCTGTTTCCACCAGTAGAAATCCTGCTGTTCCATAACTGGCCAGTTATATAATGGATTTCCCCAGAGCTGTCCATCAGCTGAGAAAGCATCAGGTGGAACTCCTGCAACATTAATTTGTTTGAAGTCCTCATCTAATTCGAATAATTCCTTATGTGCCCATACATCAGCACTATCCATTGCAACATAAATCGGAATATCTCCAATCATTTCAACGCCCTGTTCATTGGCGTATGTTCTTAATTTATTCCACTGTTCAAAGAATTTGTACTGACAGAACTTCCAGAAAGAAATATCATCTGCTAATTCATTCTTGTATCTGTCAACTGCTTCTGGCTGTCTAGCTTTAATGTCATAATCCCAGCTTGCCCATTCCTGGTTATCAAAATGGAATTTAACTGCCATGTAAAGACTGTAGTCATCTAGCCAGTACTCATTGTCTTTTTCAAATGTTTTATATGCATCTTCATTTGAAAAATCGCTGTTTTCGTATGCCTGTCTTAAAATTTTGAATCTTGAGTTGTATACTTTTGCATAATCAATATACTCTGCGTTGTCACCCCATGGGTATTTCTTAATCTGTGCTTTAGTGATAAGCCCTTCTTCTACTAAATAATCTAAATCAATAAAATAAGGGTTACCTGCAAACGCAGAAAAAGACTGATATGGACTGTCTCCATAACTTGTTGGTCCGACTGGTAATACCTGCCAGTATTTCTGACCAGCTGCTACTAAATAGTCGACAAACTTGTAAGCTTCCTTGCCAAGTGTACCTATTCCGTAAGGAGAAGGTAATCCGCTTATTGGTAATAATAAGCCGGCTCCACGCTTAAGTGAGTTGTCTTTTTTCTTTTCATTGTCAGCCATTTCTTCACCTCGTTTATATAGTTTTAAATACAATATCGAAATACACATTAATTTTATCATTTACAAATATGTCAGTCAAGGTAGTAAATTCCAATTAATTACATTTTTCACATAATTATCATAGAATTTCGATTATTTTCGAAAATTTACGAAATTTTTCTTGATATAATTAACATAATTTATTATAATATTTCCAGATTAAATATATCTATTTATTGCAAAGGAGCCCTTAAATGGTCAGTATTAAAGATATTGCCGCTCATTTGGGAGTGGCTACAAGTACAGTCAGTAAAGGTCTGAATAACGCCACTGATATCAGTGATGATATGAAGCAGAAAGTTATCGCTGCTGCTGTTGAACTGGGATATACCCCTAAAAGAAAAAAAATCAGCACAGGCAAGACAGAGTATGCTGAAAGAAAGGTCTGCATTTTTATAGAGAATATGGATTACGAAAACAAGGACCAGTTCGGTTATGATCTTATTCTTGGTTTCAAGCAGTCTGCAACCCTCAATAACTGGAGTGTTGATATTATTCCATCTTCATTAAGTGCAAGAACTACTAGTGATTACGATCAGTTTATGCTTATGAATCAATATAGCGGAGCTTTTATGATTGGTTTTTCAATGCACAACGATTACAGTATCCAGTTTTCAAAAACCAGGATTCCAACTGTTTTATTCGACAATTACATACCAGGCAATTCAAAGGTGGGCTATGTTGGTACCGATGGTAACGAAGGACTGGAGCTAGCAGTTAAACACTTATATGAACTCGGACATACTAAAATAGCATTTTTAAATGGAGCAAAAAACTCAATGGTTTCTGTTGAGCAGACTGCTGCCTTTAAAAATGCCATGAAAAAATATGATTTGTATGTTGATTCTCATTTACTCGAGTCTGGCTACTATGTTCCAGACTGTGCCAAATATCATGTGCCAAAATTTCTTGACTATGGTGCCACTGCAATCATATGTGCCAGTGATTTAATCGCATCAGGTGCTATTTCTGAGGTTACAAAAAGAGGATTAAAAGTACCAGATGACATAAGTATAATCGGATACGATGACCTTCCACTCTGCCTAAGCTTAAGTCCGGCTCTGACCACTATAAGACAGGACAGATTAAGTCTTGGCAAAAGTGCAATGATTCTACTAAAATGTCTTATTGACAACGTTCCAATCAGTAAGTCTATCTTAAGACCTGAGCTTATAATTAGAGAATCTACTGGCAAATGTAAATCTTAACCTTTAAGAATATCCAGACTGTTATATGCATTTATTAATCCAAATCCAAATTCTCGGTCTGGATATTCCAAATCTGTTCTTCTCGTTGCACCTCTTATGAGATAATTCTTAATTTCCACTGTGCTCATATTTGCCCCTTCATCTCTTCTGGCCCCCCATTCCATAAACTGGGCCATTATTCCTGCTGTAATTGCAGCCGAGATACTAGTCCCCGACATATCTATAAACTGACCATTTACAGTAGGTCCATTAATATTTACCCCTGGAGCAGATATTGTAGGCTTAACATACAAATTAGTTGTATATCCCCTGCCAGAATCTATAAATATTCCGTCTGTATCATCATTATATGCCGCTGCAGATACTGGAATAAATGCATCTGAAGGAATGGTCAGTGTGGTAAATGGATCTGGTTTTAGAAAATATGTTTCTTCACTCAGCATATCTTTGACTGGAAGCCACAAATTAAAATTACCATTCAAAATTACGATTCCAAATATTCTAAATGTCCAGATTCCCTCTGAAGGATTATCTATCTTAACTTCAATAACCTGTGCCCCAGACCGCTTTTCTATTATTTCATACTTTAAATATACAACCGTATTCTGAAATAAAAATTTAAATTCATTAGAGCCTGTAAGTCCCAACGCAATCTTAGGAATTTTCTCTCCCGATGGAGAAATAATCTCCATTGTGAAAATATCAGGAGATTCTGCCCATAATTCCATTGATAAGCCTCTAAGATTTTCTTCTACCCTTATTTCCGCATCTATATATTTATTTAAATCAGTTAATTTTCCACTATAGTGATGTCTTGTATTTCCCTCATTTCCACTTGCAACTGACACACCTATTCCAGGTCGTACCCCCACCTGATTTATTAAGTCACCAAGAACACTGAATCCATTATGGGCCCCCTGACTCGAACCTGTCACAATACAGATAATCAGTGCTTTATTAAGACTTGCTGCCAGTCTGGTTAGGAAAATTATTCCTGTCATTATATCATTCTCCTGGTAGACTTCTGCATCTTCATCCGAATAATAATATCTCTTTAAATATTTTTTTGCAGGTTTTAATTTGACCACCGCAATATCTGCAAGGGGCGCCGCACTTGAAAAACCATCCTCAAGGCTTATATTACCAGCTGCAATTCCAGCCTCAAATGTACCATGAAAACTTCCATATGAGAGACTGTCGAGTATTGTTGATGTACTTTTCTGTAATTCTTCATCAATTAGTTCTTTATCAAGAAAGCTGCCGTATTCCATATTTATAGGAGGTTCCAAATCCTGATTTGTCTGGTCCCATGCACCAATTACTCTCGTCTCACCATTAGAATACCGAAACAGTTTATTATACACATCAATTCCATCACTAATGAAACCTATTACAATATCTTTCCCCTTCAATTCCAAGCCATTGAAATTCTGAAGTTTTATAGATCCCGTTTCCTCTAATGCAGCTGTATCCATCAATGAATATAATTTGGGAATCTGATAGTAATTGTATTCTAGTAAATTTTTTCCTGACGAAACCGTTATCTCTCCCGCCTTTGTATTATTATTAAAATCAGACAGCTCCTTATATATAATCCCATAGTTAACTGAGCCGAACATTATACAGTCATCCCTGTATTTCTCCCTTACATTTTCAAACTCATTATCTACACCAATTATGAAATCAGCATAATCCTCTGATATAATCTTGTCTCTGCAATCCATATTCCCTCCATAAAAAAAGTGATACTAAATATATATTTAGTATCACCTTATTTATTACTCTTTTAATTAGAACGCATTTCAATTACAGGACCACCTGTTTTCTCGATATATTCTTTTGTTATTGTTACCTTTCCGATATTATCGTCCTTAGGTATTTCATACATTATATCTAACATATATTCTTCAAGAATTGACCTTAACGCTCTGGCACCTGTATTTTTATCAAGTGCCTTTTTTGCAATCGCAAGAATTGCATCATCTGTAAATTCAAGTTTTACTTCATCAATTTCTAAAAGCTTCTCATACTGCTTAAGTATTGCATTTCTTGGTTCTTTTAATATCTTTGCTAAGAGTTCTTCACTTAATCCATCCATTGTAAATACTATTGGAAGTCTTCCAAGAAATTCTGGTATCATTCCAAATGATCTCAAATCTTCTATTGTGACATGAGATAAAACATTTTTATCGTTATCATATTCATCTTTTAATACTGAATTAAAACCAATTGAAGTATTATTACTTAGACGTTCTCTTATAATTTCCTCAAGTGATGGAAATGCTCCGCCACAGATAAAGAGAATATTTTTTGTGTTAATAGTTGTCATTGGAACCATGGCGTTTTTACTGCTTGCTCCAACAGGAACCTCCACAAGACTGCCTTCTAATAATTTTAACAGACCCTGCTGAACACTCTCACCAGAAACATCCCTTGAAGAAGTGTTTCTCTTCTTTGCTATCTTATCTATCTCATCAATAAATATAATTCCATTTTCGGCTTTATCAACATCATTTCCTGCAGCTGCCAGAAGTTTTGATACTACACTTTCTATATCATCTCCAATATATCCAGCTTCTGTCAGGGAAGTTGCATCTGCAATTGCAAGTGGAACATTTAATAACTTTGCAAGTGTTTTTACCAGATATGTTTTACCACATCCAGTTGGTCCTATCATAAGCATATTAGATTTCTCTATGTCCACATCTTTTATATCAGATGCTATTCTCTTGTAGTGATTGTAAACGCCTACTGATATTACTTTTTTTGCATATTCCTGTCCAACCACAAATTCATCAAGTTTCTCTTTGATTTTGTGTGGTGCTGGGATATCCTTAAGATTTATAACTGGCTCCTTTTTTTCTCCGTCTTTTTTCTTTTTAACTCTGTTTCTGTCCTGTAAACCTGCCATGTCAGCCAAGTTGATAAATCTGATATTTGGAATTCTGCTTCCTAAACTTTTATCTGATTCATTTTTGCCATCAGTAGAACCATCTTCTTTTCCATCATCATCCTGATTTTCTGAATTATCTTCTGCATGATTATTACTTGGAGTATTATTTGGAGTACTTACTTCATTCATAAAATTCATCAAATCCGCTGGATTCATACCACTGGCTCCACTTCTGTCAATGGCATCAATAGTTCTCTGCATACAGTCATTACAGATATTCATTCCGCCTGGCATTATTACCTGTTTACCTGTTACACTTTCAGGTCTCCTGCACACAAAACATATTTTTTCATAGTCGTCCTTATTATTATCCTGCATAATTACCTCATCTTATTTTATTTTCTATAGCAATATTTTGGCAAGCCACCTTCCATAACTGGAATATTCTCGCCCTGAATAAGTGGTTTTACATATTCCACAAAATCCTGTGTAACACCTTTTCCACTATCTAAAATCCAATCTGTTGGAACTTCTTTTTCCTGATTGCACACATCTGCACAGTCGGTAAGCTCACAATCGATCCTATATCCATTTTTATCTTCTCTCTTAAATGAAACCATCATACCTGTCTGTCCATCCAAGCAAGCTTTCACTCCAAATTCACCAGCCATAACTGCCTCGTTAATGTCTGTAAGTGATGAGAGCATTTCTTTACATCTCTGATTAACATTTAATTCTACTGAACGAACTTTTATTCCAAGTCTGTCTTTCACTACATTTTCTAAGTATTTACCACAGCCAGTAAGCATCTTATGTCCAAAATTATCTGTTCCAGATTCACTTGCATACTCGCAGATAAACTTACCTTCTTTATCCTTAATTCCCTCAGAAACACATACAACAACTGTATTTCTCTTTTCTACTTCTTTCTTTACACTTTCAACAAATTCATCAAGACAGAATTCATTCTCAGGAAGATATATTAAAGCAGGGTTGTCATTTTCAAATTTTCTGGCAAGTATACTTGCAGCTGTTATCCAACCTGCATGTCTTCCCATTAATTCTACAATAGTTACTGATTCAGCATTATATACTGACGCATCCATAACTATATCCCTTACTGTTGCAGCAACATATTTTGCTGCACTTCCATATCCTGGTGAGTGATCTGTATGTGTAAGGTCATTATCAATAGTCTTAGGAATTCCAATAATTCTTACGGAACTGTTAGTCTTCTTTGCATAAACTGATAATTTATGAACTGTATCCATAGAATCATTTCCGCCAATATAAATAAAATATCCTATGCCAAGATCACTAAATTTCTTGAAAATTGCTGGATATATAGAATCTGAAAATTCTTCTGGTAATTTATATCTGCAAGAGCCTAAATATGCAGCTGGTGTTGTTTTAAGGAGTTCTATTTCTTCGTCAGACATTTCTTTTCTTATATCGATATATCTGTCCTCAATAAATCCCTGTATACCATTTACCATACCATAAACTTTATCAATTCTATCTGTATTATTAAAAGATTCCTTAATTACACCATAAAGGCTTGAATTAATTACAGCTGTTGGTCCGCCACTCTGTCCAACAACAACATTTACTTTATTCATCTTATTACCTCACATTGTATTTAATCATTCTAATAGTATAACAGACTTTTATACATTAATCTAGTATTGTATTGTCAAAAAGACCTTTTGTAGGTTATTTACAAAAGGTCTTATATATAAGGGGTAATGTTAATGAGAAAATCAAATTTAATTTAGTCTCGAACGAGTCTTGACTTATTTTTTCTGTCCAGCAAGTGTAACTGTTATTTCTTTTTCAGCATACTTATTTCCATCTATTCTCTGAACAGTAATCTTTACATCTGTTCCTTCTTCATAATACTGTAACTTGCTTTGTAATTCTTCCATTGATGAAACAGATTCTCCATCTATTTTTGTAATAATATCACGTTTTTCAATTCCAGCTTTCTCTGCAGCTCCACCTTCTATTAACTCTGCTACGAGTACTCCCTGTGGTGCATCATAAGCTTGTGCAAGTTCTTCTGTAACATCTCTTCCGTAGATATTTAAGTAACCCTGTTTATCTGCATCAACCTTTGTTTTTGTTGTCTCATTCATCAGATCTTCAATTACATCTTTTACTCCTGATACAGGAATTGCAAATCCCATACCTTCAATTGTATCTGATGAATACTTAGCTGCGTTTATACCAATAACTTCTCCATTTACATTTAATAAAGCTCCACCGCTGTTACCAGGGTTTATTGCAGCATCTGTCTGTATAAGTGTCATTGTTCTGTCTTCATAGGTAAACTCTCTGTTTAACGCACTTACAACACCTGTTGTAACTGACTGTCCATAACCTAATGCATTTCCGATTGCTATAGTAGACTCTCCAACTTTTAATGAATCAGAGTCCCCAAGTGTTGCAATTTTAATTGAATTTAATGTTGCTTCCTTGATGTCTGAAAGTTTAACTGCAACTACCGCTAAATCCTTTGAAGAATCAGTTCCCTTAATCTGTGCATCTACTGTCTGATCATCGATAAACTGAATCTCTAAACTGTCTGCCCCTTCAACTACGTGATTATTTGTAACGATAAGTAATTCTGAATCATTCTGTCCTATTATAATTCCCGATCCTGCACCTACCTGTTCCTGCTTGCTATCATTATTACCAAATCCAAAATAATCTCCATATCCAGACTGTACAAGCTGTTTACTTGTAATGGCTACAATTGATGGCATTACGTTGTCAACAACCTGTGATACATCTGTTGCTACAACCTGTGATTCTTCTGTCTGGTTAAGTGATGTCTCAACTGCTGTAGCTCCTGACTTTTTAGTATTTGTTGTTGATGTTGTGGAAACTCTTATATCAGAGGTTTTACTTTTAAAAATATCAAATGTTTTTCCTGAAAAATAGACTGTTCCCGCTGCAACAACTCCAAATATCAATGCACATGCTGCTGATGTCATGGCTTTGAATGCAAATCCATGTTCTTTTTTTGTCTTGACTTTTTTCTCTTTTGCTACTTTAGTTTCCTTTACTTTTTCATTTTGTTTTGGCTGTTCAGTTTCTTGCACTGTTTCCGCATCAATTATTGATTCAATGCTATTTACTGAATTATTATCGTTTCTGTTCTCATCCATTTCAAAACTTCCAAATTCGTTATCCATATATTTCAACCTCCGTGTTATTTATTTTATGCACTTATAATATCAGTTAATTGTGTTTAAAATGTGTTTTACATATGAAAATAATATGTTTATCTTAAAATTAAAAATATCCTGGCAGTTCAATCCTGCCAGGATATCTGTATTTCTTATATTTAAATCTGTCTAATTACTATCATCTGTTATATTATCTGTAACATTATTACCAGTCTGATCAGAATTCTTGTCATATGTGCTGTTCTGCTTATCCTCAGGTTTTCTTAACGTTGGCACTCCAGTGTAAGATTCAAGATAATCACTTATCTCATTAACCGTTGAGCTAGGCTTATATCCTATGTCATCAAATAGGAATTCATGTAATTTTGTTACGTTATATGAAAGTCCCCCTGCAACAACCATGCTAGCTCCGTTTATTGTAGGCATAGCAACTGTGTATGGGAAACCAGTATTTCCAACAAGTGTAAAGTTAATCAATGTTGGAACCATATCAAGTATTTCATTAAATGATAAACTTGAACCAATTATTTTTTCATCAGGTTTATTATAGCTGAATACCTTATTTACCACATCAAGAAGCTGGCTTACACCTGCAGTTTTAGCTTTATCTATAAGCTTTCTAATAATGTAACGCTGTCTTGCAGTTCTACCCATATCGTTATCATATTTTGTTCCATCTTCATCAGTAAATGTTACGTATCTGATTCGGCAGAATGCTGTTGCCTGTAAACCTGTAAGGTGTACAGGACCTGTTGTCTCGATATCAGGTGCATCCATTCCAGTTATAAGTCTTGTTTCTACAAGATAACCATTAATATAGAATCTTTCATCTTCTGTGATATTTACATCAACTCCTCCAAGTGCATCAATTATCTGAGCCACACCATTGAAGTTAACTACTACATAATCTGTAATATTCATATCAAGGTTTGTGTTAAGCATATTTACCGCACACTCTGGACCTGCTCTGAAGAAAGCTGAATTTGCCTTGAAGTATGTTGTCTTTCCTTTATCATCTACAATCTTTAACATTGTATCTCTGAATACAGATGCCATTTTAACCTGGCCTGTTTTATTATTGATACTTACAATAATAATTGTATCACTGTTAGCAGAGTTATCAAATTCGTTTCCTCTGGAATCAATACCAAAGATAGCAATATTTTTGTATGTTTCAACATTTCCTGATAAATTGTCATTAATTACAACTTTATCTTTATCATAATCCTTATCCTGTACTTTTTCAGCATAACTTGAACCTGCATTTTTGTTCAAATACCATCTAACTAATGGATTAGCTGAAAAATATGAAACAAATCCATTTTTATCAACTTTAAACCATACGAAAAATACAGTAACAAACAAATAAGCAACTATTAAAAGTGATTCAAACACTAATAATAATTTTTTCCAAACTGGTATCTTCTTTTTCTTCATCTTCTTTAATAATCCTTTCATAGTGGACTAGTAGGCATTTTTATTTACAAAGCCTTTAAAAATAGTCAGAAACATAATCTTGAAATCAAGTCCCATAGTCCAATTCTCGATATAATACAAATCACAATCAATTCTCTTTTTGATATCTGTATCGCCTCTGTATCCATTTATCTGAGCCCATCCAGTAAGACCAGGTCTTACCTGATGTTTCACCATATATCTTGGTATTTGTTCTTTGAACTGTTCTACAAAGAACGGACGCTCAGGTCTCGGTCCAACAAGACTCATTTCCCCCTTAAGTATATTGAAAAGCTGAGGTAATTCGTCAAGGCTTGTCTTCCTCAGAATCCTTCCGATTCCGGTTACCCTCGGATCATCTTTTACCGTCCATGCCTTCTTCTCTTCTTTTTCATCCTGTACTCTCATTGTCCTGAATTTATACATCATGAATGTTTCATTATGCAGTCCCACTCTCTCCTGTTTGAAAATAAGTGGACCTTTTGATGTACACTTTACAAGTATAGAAATAATAATCAATATTGGTGATATGAGAATAATTCCACACAGTGAACCAAAGAAGTCAACTGCTCGTTTCACCATTGAATTAAACGTATTGGTAAGAGGAACATATCTGATATTAACAACAGGAAGTCCCATTAAATCTTCAGTATAAGGTCTAGATGGAATAATATTATTGTAATCCGGCACAAACTGAGTGTGCACACCAGATTTTTCACAGACACTTACAAGTTTTTCCAGCTTGCTATATTCATTCAGTCCCAAAGTAATTGCTACCTCGTCAAGTGAATTTTCTTCAAGTTTCTGTTCAAGTAAATCTATCTTTCCAATTACTATTACCCCATTATAATTCGTTCCAGGTGCAACATTATCATCTAATATTCCTTCAATATGATATCCCCATTGTGGAAATGCCCTTATTCTGTCAATATATGCCTCAGAAGCTCTACTATAGCCAACAAGCAGGATATGTTTCATATTAAATCCGCTTTTTCTCATAATTCTGAGAACAAATCTAATAGCCATCCTAAGTAAAACTTCAAAGAAAACATTAATACAGAAAAAGATAAAAATCATTTCCCTTGAAAAATCATGTTGTTCAATTAAATATAAAATTGTAAGAAAGCCCAAAACGCCTAAAACGTTGGCTTTGATAATATTTCCAATTTCAAGTCTTCTTCCCTGTACTCTTTTGGATGTATATAAATGAAAAGCAAGGTAAAGCATAAGATATCCAGGTACAATCAGCCACAACGCATTCATATAATTATTAAATGAAAGTCTGTTACCAGCATGATCGAACAAATCCGTTTTAAACTTTAACAGCCAGGATATCAGATATGACGTCATTACTATCAATACATCAAGTACTAGAAGTAATCTGTTAAAATATTTTTGATTATCTTTTATCATTTAAACTGCTCCATTCTGTTACATATTATCTCCATTGCATTCTAATAATATGCCAGTCTTATAAATAATACATCATATACCATAATTTGACAATATTTTTTTATACTTTTCACAAATATTTCACCAGTCCGATTTCAATTAATATCCGGCAAACTACATCCTGAGTAGTTTACCTTATATATATAGTAAAAAACTGCACTGGCTATTGCCAATGCAGCTTTTATCTAAAGAGACTTTTCATTCTGCCTCTTTTAAAAATTTTATTAAATTATTTATTCTGATACATATCATCATAATACTTCTGATAGTCACCACTTGTTACGTTCTTCATCCAGTCTTCATGCTCAAAGAACCATTTGATTGTAAGCTTAATACCATCTTTGAACATTGTTTCAGGATACCATCCAAGATCTTTCTTAATCTTATCTGGAGCAATTGCGTATCTTCTGTCATGTCCTTTTCTGTCTTCTACATATGTGATGAGTTCTTTATTGATATGAGCTTTTCTTGGATCATCATCTGGAAGCATCTCATTTAATGTCTCAAGGATAATCTCGATAATTTCGATGTTCTGTTTCTCATTATGTCCACCAACATTGTACTCTTCGAATAATTTACCCTGTTCCTGAACCATATCTATAGCTTTAGCATGATCTTCAACATATAACCAGTCTCTTACGTTCTTACCATCACCATAAACTGGAAGTTTTTTGCCCTGTAATGCATTATTTATAATAAGAGGAATAAGTTTCTCTGGGAACTGGTAAGGACCATAGTTATTACTGCAGTTTGTAATATTTGCAGGGAACTTATAAGTATCCATATAAGCTTTTACAAGGAAGTCTGAAGAAGCTTTACTTGCTGAGTATGGGCTATGTGGATCATAAGGTGTTGTTTCATAGAAGAATGCGTTGTCATCATCTGGTAATGAACCATAAACTTCATCAGTAGAAACGTGTAAGAATTTCTTACCTTCTTTGAATGTTCCATCTTCTAATTCCCATGCTTCTTTAGCACAGTTAAGCATTACTGCTGTTCCTAATACATTAGTATTTACGAATACCTCTGGATTCTTAATACTTCTGTCTACATGGCTCTCTGCTGCAAAATGAACAACTCTGTCGATATCATTTTCAGTAAAGATTTTTCTGATAGCTTCTTTATCACAAATATCAGCTTTTACAAATGTATAGTTATCTCTGTCTTCTATATCTTTAAGATTTTCAAGATTACCTGCATATGTAAGCTTGTCAACGTTAATTATTCTAATCTCATTGTCATATTTTTTAAACATATAATGGATGTAGTTTGAGCCGATAAAACCTGCTCCACCAGTTACTAAATAAGTTCTCATCACTTTTCCTCCAAAATTTAATTTTCTACAAGAATTGATTTTATAGCATTTATTTACAAAATGCAACTTGTTTTTTTCTATTTAATCATAAATTGTATTATTTTTCAATTTTTTCTTTTACAAAAATAGCTGTTCCTTTTAATATTTCCTTTTCAATATCGAAATAATTCTTTTTATTAGAAGGATCATATTCTACCTTTTTAAGCTTATAACAAGTCTTAAGTCCCTCAAAAAATCCCTCTCTGTAGGATTTTCCCATATCAAGTTTTCTGAAATAAATATATTTTGTAATGATTCCTGCCACAATAAAAGGGAAATTAACCATAAATTGCAAGAATGGCATATTTTTATAAATAATATAAATATTATTTCGCGCCGCAAGTCTTACCTTAAACTTATTATGTCTTGAGCCTGATGTTCCACTTCCAACATGATATACTATAGCATCTGCACAATATCTGTTTTTATACCCAAATATTCTGGCTCTGTAGCATATATCAATATCTTCCATGTAGGCAAAATGGTTTTCATCGAACATTCCAATTTTCTCAAAGACAGATTTTCTATAAATTGCAGCACCTGCGCAAGCTGAAAAGACTTCCATGGATTTATCATAATTATCTATTTTCTTTCCAAGACCTCTCTGATATCCCCATCCCATAAGGGTGTAACAGTCGCCTGCGTCGTCCATAATATCTCTTTTAGCAAAATTTATCATCTTGCCGCTTACTGCAAATATATCTTCTGATTTTTCTATTTCCTTGACCAGTTCTGCTAAGAAATCTGGTTCTGTCTGTGTATCGTTATTTAACAGCAACACATATTCAGAATCTGATAATTCAATGCCTTTGTTGACTGCACTGCTGAATCCGTAATTTTTCTTCATTCTCACAAGTTCAACATTATCATAATTATCTTCTATGAATTTATCACTGCCATCTGTGGATGCATTATCGATAACCAGAACACTGTAGTCGCGATATGTCTGATTCAATATTGAATCAAGACATAATTTTATATATTTCATTCCATTATAATTTGGAATAACAACAGTTACTTTCAAGCTTTTCTCCAATCTTTCCAGAAATATTATTTGAGCTGGAACGGAATATTCTTCACACTAAAGTTATTATTGTAACATGAGTCATCTTCCGACAGAACTTCATTCCATTTTTCCTTAAATAATTTGCTCTCCTCGCTAGAGTTCTTCTGAACCTTATCCCCTTTGTTCTCCATAATTGTCCACTGTGCAAATCCATCAAATACAGTCAACAAATTATCTTTTCCAAGTTTAAGGCAATAATCAATATACTGAAGAGGACTCTCAAAACTATCATCAAATCCTTTAGCATCAAGGAATGTTTCTCTCATAGTCATCATACATTTACCTGAGACAGCCTTGTAGTTGCCGTTTGTCTTTGTACGAAGCATATATCCGTAATCGCTTCCCTTAATCTCCATATAAATATTCTTTGATTTATTGATATCAGTCAATACAAATCCAGCTGAATGAACTGTCCTGTCTGTGTTTAAAATCTTTCCACCGACTACTCCCACTTCACTTCTCTTGCAGTGTCCAAGCATATCAGCAATTGCATTTTCAGAATTGATGCATATATCGCTATCCAAGAAAAGTAAATATTCTCCAGAAGCTTTTTTGGCAGTTTTGTTATTTAATTCCTGCTGTTTTCTATCTTCTTTAGATCTAAGTACTTTTACATTCTCATATTTTTCATCAAGAGATTTATACAACTTCTTTGTTTCTCTGTCATCGCTATTATTATCTGCTATGAGAATCTCAATGTTTGAATATGAATTGACATTAAAGAGACTGTCTATACACTTTTCTAAATTCTTCGAGTTGTTCTTATTCACAATAATTATCGAAACAAGTGGATTATCTGAAACATCAAATATTGGATGATAAATTCCAAGCATATCTGTATTTTCTACAGTTGCAACACCGCCAATTCTCTTGATATGATCATCAACTGCCTTACGTCCTGCAAGATATGCATAAGATTTGCTATTAGGATTACCTGCTGTGGAATTATTATGCATTCTCCAGTGATATAAAATCTTGGCAATATGTTTTACATTTTCAGCATTTTCTATACATCTGAAAATAAAATCAAAATCCTGAGCTCCATCATATTCACTTCTGAAGCCACCAACTTTGTCTACTATTTCTTTTTTAGTAACAAAGAAGTGTGTAATATAATTACCACTGAGCAATAAGTCAGGGCTGTAATCTGGTTTAAAATTAGGATCCATAAATGTTGTCATTTCAGAATCACATTTGTCCTCATCTGTATAAATAACATCATAATGTATTTCCTGAAGTGATTTTACAACTTCATAAAGAGCATCTAATTCCAATGCGTCATCGTGATCAAGTAAACCGATATAATCACCAGTTGCAATTGTAAATGCCTTGTTTGTATTACCTGATATTCCATCATTTTCTTCAAGCTTCAGATATTTTACTCTGTCATCAGAATCTGAATATGACTTTATTATCTTGCCTACATTTTCATCTGTACTTGCATCTGCAATACAAAGTTCAACATTTGAATAAGTCTGCATAGTAACCGACTCAATCATTTCCCTCAAGAATTTTTCAGGTGTGTTATATGTTGGTACTAAAATACTGAATTTTGGTGAATAGACGAACTTAACTGTTCTCTGTCTGTCTAACTCCTGAATGCTTGTCCTGTGTTTTTTGTACCAGGTTCCATACTCACCTTTCAGATTATACAATACTTTATCTTTTAATCCTCTAAATCCATGTTTAGAGAAATAAGTTACTGTTCTTCTAAAATTTGTTTTATTTACTATTCTTCTGAAATTATTATATCCGGCTCTCACTTTCCATGCTCCTGTATCATATATTTGGAAATGGTTTGCCTAATGGCAAACCATTTGTTAAACTTACTATTTTCTGTTTTCTGTATAGTCCTTTATACCATTCCATTTGTGATCTTTATCAGAAATTGTAAGATCTTCTCTTGTCATTCCCTCTGGCATTGGCCATTCTACGCCAATTTCAGGATCATCCCATTTAAGTCCGCCCTCATCATTTGGATGATAGAAGTCTGTACACTTGTAAGCAAATTCAGCAGAATCTGAAAGAACAATAAATCCATGTGCAAAGTTCTTTGGAATGAAGAACTGCTTTTTGTTTTCAGCTGATAAAACAACACCGTACCATTTTCCGTATGTCTTAGATCCTTCTCTTAAATCAACTGCTACGTCAAAAACCTCTCCGCTTACTACTCTAACTAACTTGTCCTGAGGGAAGTTAATCTGGAAATGAAGTCCTCTTAAAACACCTTTCTTTGAGCTTGACTGATTATCCTGAACAAATTTCTGGTCAATTCCAGCTTCAGCAAAATCATTGTAATTATATGTTTCCATAAAATAACCTCTCTCGTCTCCAAAGACTGAAGGTGTTATAATCTTTAATCCTTCGATTTCACATGTTTCAACATTAATTTTTCCCATTTTATTGAATCTCCTTAGTTCTATTTATTTTATAATCCATTAGCTACATCAACAAGATACTGTCCGTATGCTGTCTTCATAAGAGGTTTTGCAAGTTCTAATAACTGCTCCTTATCAATAAATCCTCTCTTATAAGCTATCTCTTCAATACATGAAATATATAATCCCTGACGTTTCTGGAATGCTGCTACGAAATCAGCTGCATCTAGAAGCATATCATGATTACCAGTATCAAGCCAAGCAAATCCTCTTCCAAGAGTTTCAACCATCAATGTTCCTCTTCTTAAGTACTCATTGTTAATTGATGTTATTTCTATCTCTCCTCTTGCAGATGGTTTTACATTCTTTGCAATTTCAACAACATCGTTGTCATAGAAATATAATCCAGGAACTGCATAATTTGATTTTGGATTAGCTGGTTTTTCCTCAATTGATAATGCTTTGCCATTTTCATCAAAATCAACTACACCATATTCTCTAGGATCTTTTACATAATATCCGAAGATTGTTGCTCCACTTTCACGCTCTGCAGCTCTCATTAATACTTTTGAGAAACTCTGTCCATAGAAAATGTTATCTCCTAATACGAGTGCAACATTGTCATCTCCAATAAACTCTTCACCAATAATAAATGCATCTGCAAGTCCTCTTGGCTGCTCCTGTATTGCATATGAGAATTTCATTCCAAGCTGTTCACCTGTTCCAAATAACTCTTTAAATACTGGTAAATCTCTTGGAGTAGAGATAATTAATACTTCTCTGATTCCTGCTAACATAAGTGTTGATAATGGGTAATAGATCATAGGTTTATCATATACAGGCATAATCTGTTTAGATACCGCCTTTGTAAGTGGATAAAGTCTTGTTCCAGAACCTCCTGCTAATATAATACCTTTCATAATATCCTCCTATCTAATAGACTGTCTTTTGTCTTTAAATATGTAGTATACATATAGCGTTTATTATACTACCTATTTATTTAACTTTCAATAGTAAAAGATTTCATTCTATTTTTCGTTATAATCAACCGTAAATGGCGGTAAATTATCAGAAAAATTAATATTGTGGTATGGGTCTCTCTCATCCATAATATTTTTCCATTTTGTATAAAATCTCATTTTTTCATCATTAAATCTCTTAATTTTTTCTTCTGTATCCTCATATCCCCTTGATTTTGATTCATAATGATACCACAGTGAATATGCATCATACACAATATAATATCCCTTTTCTCTTACCTTAAGACATAAATCAACATCATTGCATGCTACTCTGAATGATTCATCCAAACCACCACATTCTTCAAATACTGATTTTTTTATCATCAGACATGCAGCTGTGACAGCTGAAAAATCACTAGTAATTCTTGCCCTGTTCATATATCCTGCATCCTGATTATCCATACCGATAAATGCATGTGATGCATATTTGTCATATCCAAGAATTACTCCTGCATGCTGCACCGTATTATCCTTGTATAAAAGCTTTGCACCAGCAATTCCTACATCCCTTCTGCTGCAAATTCTTAACATGTCTTCAATTCCGTCTTCAGAAATAAGCTCAGTGTCATTATTTAGAAGCAAAATATATTCGCCTTTTGAATTCTTGACACCAAAATTATTTATTGCCGAATAATTAAATTCCCCATTCCATTTAATGACTGATACATTGCTATTTTGTTTTTTAATTTTTTCATAATAGGTGAATGTATCATCTTCTGTGCTGTTATTTTCAACAATCACAAATTCAATGTTCTTATATACGGACTTTGTCATAATAGAGGTGATGCAGTTGTCTAAATCACTTACATGGTCCTTATTTGCAATAACAATTGAGACTAATGGCTTCTCATTTAAGTCATAAATTACTCTGTGTCCATTTCTCTCTTTGTCATATATTACTTCACCATCTTCGTCTACTCTTTCTAGATGCTGTTTTATGATGATATTATCCTTGTTCTGATCATGCTCATAACCCACACTGAATTCATGTAATAAAACTTTTGGAATATGATATATACTCTCTGATTTCTCTATGCACTTGAAAATCAAATCATATTTGTTAATGTAGTCATCCTTTATTTGCAGCAATATATTTGATTTCACTATAAATGATTTACCAATATAATTATATGAACGCAGTAAGTCTATGCTAAGATCTGGTTTAAATTGTGGGTTCAGATAAACCATCATACTCTCATCCACATTATCACTGTCGGTGTAAATAAAATCATGTCTCTTAACATTAAGCTGTTTTACAATTTCAAACAGATAGTCAGGTTCTATTATGGTTCTCTGACTTAGGAAAATTACATAATCGCTTTTTGTATTAAAAAGTTCATTCTTAGCCTCTTCGACATCTTCAAGACAAAATCTTGAATCTTTTTTTGAATACTCTGAAATCAGATTTTTTGTTTTTTCTCCTGACACATCATCCCTGAAAATCACTTTAAATTGTCCATATGTCTGAGCAGATAATGAATCCAGAAATGTTTTAATAACCCTTAATTTTGGGTTTTTTAATCTTACACATATTAAAAACTCTGGATTATAATTAAAATTATAATTTGTCTGCGCCTCTAATTCCTGTTTTATAGGTCTTACCCTTCTTACAAATCTGTTATATTCACTGCCAGCCATATGATTAAATTTATTTCTAGCTTCTTCATCATCATAAATTTTCTTATATCTGTCAATAATAGCGCTATTATATGATTTTATTTTACGGCTTTCAATTTTCATCGCAATACTTCTGTTTGCCTTATTAATCAATGGCTCTTTGCCATGAGATAATATTGAATGAAGTCCTTTATCAGAAACATAATATACACTAATTCCCTTAATCTCCGCATCATCAGTATTTTTAATATGTATTTCAAATCCCAAATCTGCTCTGTGTGTGTAATCAATAAATGCCATTGTTACGTCTGTTCTATTTTTGATTTTTATCACACTGTCAATTTCATCTCCATTATAACTGACTCTGTATTCCGGATTCTTATTGTAATCGCCTATAGCCCAGCCTGTTATTATTATCTCATCGTCTTTTTTTAATATTGTCTCTATACTTGATAAAAAATTCATAACTCTCCTTTATTTTATCTTTTTTTATTTATTATACCATTTTATCTGTAATAATAAACTTTTTTTATGCAAACTGTTGACATAAATTTAATTGTTAGTTTATGATTGTATGGATTATGAAATACTACTATATGAAAGGATTCAGAAACTCTAATGAAAAAAGAACGATTAGTATACTTTGACATTATTAAATTTATTGCAGTTATTTGCGTTTTTACTGTACATTTCACAAGAACTCTGGAATATTTTCTTAATTTCGACTTTAAGATTCTTCCAGACAGAATATTTGGCGTTTATCTTGGAGGATTTGGTGTAACCCTTTTCTTTATAACAAGCGGTGCCTCACTGATGTATGTTTACGATGAAAAGCTGAATTTAAAAACCTATATCAAAAAAAGATTTTCAGGAATTTTCCCAATGTTCTGGCTCACATATTTTATCGCCTTTCTAGTTAATTTTTATATCAACAAAGGTTTTGACCAGATAATTCCAAAATATAGAATTCTGGCTACACTAATTGGTTTTGATGGACTAGACGCATTCTACCACCCAAATTTCTATTTGCTGGGTGAATGGTTCCTAGGCGTAATCATTTCCTTATACATCTTGTTTCCACTGCTTAGAATACTAGTAATGAAATTTCCATGGATTTCTTTTGCAATGGTAATAATTGTTCACATAATACTTGTTCAAAATTATAGTCCTGCTTCTGCGCTTCCACTTGAATGTGTAGTATTTGCAAGACTTGTTGAATTTATGTTTGGAATGCTATTCATCAGATATATAAAGAAAGTTAATATATTTATGTTCGTTCCAGCACTTGCAATAATGATTGTCGCAGAATTTGTAGATTTAACAAAAATAAACAATATGTATGTAATTCCTGTTGTGGGAATAAGTTCATTTATAGTTTTCACATTTTTATTCTGTAGAATCAAAAAAGGAATATTTAAACAGATCAGCATATTTATCAGCAAATATTCATATGCAATCTTCCTTACACATCATTATATAATGCTTGTATTTATAAAACATTTTATGGGTACTTTACAGCCTGCATCAGGAATAATTGTTCTATATACTACTCTTGTATGCATCGTAATTATGGCTTCAATGATAATGGTTAAGCTCGATAAGGCTGTTTCAAAAACCATATCAAATGCGCTATTTTCAAAGGAAAAAATCAAATAATTATTTCTAGATTTTAATCTATACTAAACGAAAAAGCTCTCCAAATAGAGAATGTGTTATTATACAATCTTTTTGGAGAGTTCTTATTTTCTATAATCATTAATTTTTCTTTTTGCTAATAAAATGGATTATCCTACTAAGAGACCTTTTGAGGCCGCCAGTACTTAGCGATTGGCTGCCTTTGCAGACAGAGCTTAGTACTGCTGCGTGACTCAAAGAATGAGAATGTGTCTCTGGAGGATAATCCATTTTATACCTTACTTATTCGTTATCTTATGTTTCACCCTCTTAAGCATTGATCTGTTATTAAGCATATCAGTCATATTCTTAAATGACTGGTCATCAATACGAGGTATGATATTTGCGTGTATTACCACCTGGGTAATTTTTATTTTTTCTTTTAAATCTATTGTCATCTGTGGATCATTTGCAAGGAAATAAATCACATTTCCTGTCTTGAATCCATTTGTTATTACATCGTCAAATCCAAATGTTTTATATAATCCCTGTTCTGTGTAAATATCTGCTTTAAATTCATTTACTGCAATATTTCCATTTTCACATGGATCCCATCTTATAAGATCAACATATTCTTCTTCCTCAAATGTCTCAGAAATATCGTAAATAAAACATTTTTTAACTGGATCCTTGCTTACTTCTATAGAGTGTTTCTCAGAAAGTCCTTCTGAGTTCATATCAATATAGAGTTTTGTATCACATGATGGTGGGATGATATCATTGTTTAATGCTCTGTTTAAGTTATTGCAAACTTCGATAAATGAACCACCTGCACAACCCTTCTGGAAAAGAATCTTGTTAAGTGTCTTAACCATAAATTCAAGATTAGTAAGTTCCATCGCTGCTCCTCTTGAAGACATTACAAATGCTGGATAATATCCTGCATCCTGACATACATAACCATGAATTCTCTCAATTGCATGAAGGATTGTGCCGTCATCATCCACAGGTTCATCTGGGAACTGTTCAAATTTCCAGTCGTATTCAAGTTCTTTCTTTAATGCCTTTGGTCTGAACCAGAACATACTTCCAAGTGCTGAAATTGGCTCGAACTCTTCTTTGATGTTAACTGATAATCCAAGTTCATCCACAAGCTTTGCTGTATTTTTGTAATTCTTTCCCCATTCCTGACCAAGTATGAAATAATAACATCCATGATTTGGTGGTGGAGGTGCCATAAGACCAAGTCTTTCATTTTTCTCAAATGTGTAAATTACATTTTTAACAAAATCCTTTGATGCGAGAATATTTTCAAAACACTTGTATGCAAAACCATATCCCATAGTCTGTGGATGAAGCTGTTTAACTTTTTTATCATGCATATAACACACATAATCATATTCTAATGCTTCTTTTCTGAATGAGACAATAAGAGTGCTTAAGTCTCTTCCTTTATTTTCTCTAAGTTTAATTACAAGTTTGTTGCATTTTAAATCTTTGAAAACTTCCTTTATATGCTCTAATTTCTTTTCGTTATCTGTAGTTATGTAAACGTCTGTACTCTCAGGCATTGCCTTAGCATAATTTAAACATACTTCAGCCTGGTCTTCATAATAAATGTGCATAATAAGAGCAATTTTTCTCTTTTGTAAAACATCATCCACATTCGCACTGAATTCTCGTGGAAGAACGTAGTTAAAATGCATATTTCGCTTTACTACAGCCTGATTCTCTAATCTTAAAATATTATCCCAGATATAGTTGATATCATAATCTGTGTAATCTCTTATATAATCATACATCTCAAGTGTTGACTGTCCAATTGTTTCATCAAGAACATTTTCATAATCCTGCATAAATGATCTTCTCTTAAAGAAAGGACATCTAGCATCCGCAATAAGTTCTTTTGAAGCATTTATTACAGGGTTTCTACTGAAATCATCATCTAATTTTGCATACACATCCCATTTAAAACCTAAATCACTGAATTTCTTTGTAAAGATTGCTTCATGGAATCCCACAGCCTCTTTATAATTGTGTACTGCAGGCATATTGTCAAAATATTCTTTGAAGTTATCGTCTTCAAGCATTGGCTTTCTGACGGCGATAAAATGAGACTGTATATGTTCAGGTATATATCCATAAGAAATTGTACCAAATGGATCTCCATCCTCATATCCAGTGAATTTTGTAATACCCCAGAAATCAACATCTTCACTGTTCATCTTATCAAACATCTCTTCAATTGGATAAACTGGTCCCATAATTGTAAAGTTCATCATAATCATTTCATCATATGAACATACTTTATCCCATCCAAGAGTATCAATACCTGTCTTATATGCCCAGACATCAAACCCCTTATTCTCTCTTACAATAATGTGATCATCATTTACACAAGTCTGTAACTTGCCTCTGCCTTCATCGCATAATTTTCCATTGCACACTACATAGATGTCACTTGATACTTTATTAAGTTGTTCAAGCATATAGACAATATAGTCATCTATTATTCCATCTTTGTCGTACATGAAAAACAGTATGAGTCTTTTAATTCCATCATTTTTTATTAATTTCATGCTGACACTTATCCCTTCCTATGATTTTATCTGCCGAATGTTATTTGTTATCATTTTTATTTAATTTATAATATATCTTATAAAGTTTAGACTGTTTTATCTGATTCAGCTCGTTTAATAAATTATCTCTTTCTTGTTCGACTAATTTCTTCTCCTCTGTCATCTTAGATAATTTATCTTTATAATCTGCTCTTTGCAAATCTAGTGCCTGGACCATTTCCTGTGTTCCCTTTAACGTGTTGGATATATCCTCAAATTTTTCCATATAGAGCTTTGCAACCTTCATATTATCTTCTGATGATTTTCTGGTTTCTTCCTCTAATTTCTTGTAATATCCAAGCTGCCCCTCTGTGCTATTGGCATCATTTCTGAATTTTGTTATACCTTCTAAGACTTCAAAATGTTTGCCCGCTGGAACCATTTCAAAAACACGTTTGTTTATTTCTTTTATCATAAAATATAGATTTATCAGTTCTGACTCTGAATACTCTTCATTCATAAGCCACGAACTGTAATATCCTCTGTTCTGAGCACAATAGGCATATATTCTCTCTATTGCATGAAGCAGTGTACCATCCGTTCCATTTGGCTCTGCAGGATAATCCTCATACTTCCAATCCATTTTATATAAATCATATAATGCATCAGGTCTAAACCAGAACATTGTTCCAAGTGGTGCTATTGCTTCTTTTTCTTTTCTAATATCTATATCTAATCCTAATTTTTCAGATAACTCTTTAACATTTTCATAGTTACTGCCCCAGTCAAAGAATCCAAGTGTTGGATAATAATCCCCATTGTTTGGAGGTGTCGGAAACATCATTCCAAGACTCTTATCTCTCTCAAAACATCTTATAATATTTAAAACAAAGTCTTTGCTATTTAATATATTTTTATAACATTTGTCTGAGAAAGACATACCAACATATTTGTCAGATAGCTGTGTAACTTTCTTGTCATGTGCAAAACAAACCAAATCATATTCAGCAACATGTTCTTTAAAACCAGTTAACAGAGCACTTACATCTCTTCCCCTGTTTTCAATAAGTATTCCTTCAACTTTATTAAATTCGCCTTTTTTGAATACTTCAATTGCTTTATTTAGTTTTTCTGTAGTATCAGTTGTAATATATACATCTGCTATATTTTCTACACTTCTGGCATAGTTAAAGCACTCTTCAATCATATCTTCGTAATAAATATGCAACACAAGTGCTACCTTGCTATTTACATCTTCTTTTGATGTGCTCACATCTGGAAGCACTTTCAAAAGATGCATGTTATATACCATATCTGCCAGATTTACATTTTTACATAAATATTCATATATATATTCCGTACTGTAATCATTACTGTTTACCAAGTAATCCAGCAAATATTTTTTATATTCACCTGTGGAAGATTCAATTACGTTTTCATATTCATCACATAAAAAATTGAGTGGTATAAATGGCAACTTTCCTTCAGTCACGAGATTATATATATTTGCCTGATTAACATCATCTACAATTATATCACTCTCTTTAATCGATTTCACTAAATTATCTTTATTTTCGTAATTTGTGCAGATAAAGCAACCATTAATTAGGTTGCTTTCTGTTTTAAAAAGTGAATATGTTTTATTTTTGTCAGTAAAATTATTATTGATAAACCTTTTGATTTCCCCAAATGGTCCGAAAAAAGTATTAGATATTATAATTATTCTTCTCTGATTTACAGAGGATGTATTTATTTTTTCAGCAATTAAGTCACAAACAGACTGATTGCCATCTTTATCTTCATACGGAATTACAAATACGTTTTCAAACTCCCCTATCAGTTTATTGTACAGAAAATTAGAATATTTATATCCCTTGTAATTTTGATTTTCCAAGTAATAAACTATAAAATCTTCCATTAATTCCACCTTTTACATTTCTCTGTATTTGTCGCAGACTGCCTTAGAATCGCCACACATTATTGGGTCACCATGTGAAAGAAGTAATGCTTTGTTACACATTCTCTCAACCTGCTCTGTATTATGAGAGACAAGAAGAAGTGTTGTACCCTGTGATAACATATTATTGATTCTCTTTTCACATTTCTCCTGGAATCTGAAGTCACCAACTGCAAGGATCTCATCAACAATAAGTACATCAGGAATCTGAATTGTAGCTATTGAGAAACCAAGTCTTGTAACCATACCTGATGAGTAATTCTTGATTGGAACATCAACAAATTCCTGTAACTCAGCAAATTCAATAATCTCGTCAAATTTCTCTGTTAACATTTTCTTGTCATAACCTAATATTGCACCATTTAAGAATATGTTTTCTCTAGCTGTTAAGTCAAAGTCAAATCCAGCTCCAAGCTCTATCATAGGTGCCACTGAACCTCTTACGGTAATTTTACCCTTGGTAGGTTTTAATACTCCTGCTATTGTCTTAAGTAATGTACTCTTTCCAGAACCATTAGTTCCAACTATTCCAAATGAATCTCCACGTTTCACTTCAAAATTTATATTTTTCAAAGCCCAGAACTCATCATATGAAAGTTCTCTTTTAACTTTTTTTATAAAAAATTCCTTTAAACTGTCTACCTGCTCCTTATAAAGTCTGAACTCCATAGAAACATTTTCTACTGAAATAATACTATCTTCCATAAGTTCCTCCAAACTATATTTTCAAAATAAAACCATCTTGAAGTTTCTTAAATACAAATAATCCTATTGCTACTACTACTAAACAGATTGAACCGCATTTTACATGATCCATTAATGTAGGGATATTATTGTAAAGAATAACATCTCTCATCATATCTACAAATAAAGTAAGTGGATTGTGTGTTACTATAAATAATGCAAGTCTTGCGACTCTTGTATTTGCACCTTCTAACATACTTGTTGGATAGAATATTGGTGTAAGATACATCCATGCAGTAAGTAAAACTCCATATAAGTGAATCATATCTCTGAATGATACAACTATTGCTGAAAGTATAAGTCCAACTCCCATTGAAAATAATAATACATATATTACAGGGAATATTACAAGAAGCATTGTGAGATGAACCGGTGTTCTTGTTACAATGATAACTATCAAAAGCGCAATGAATGATGTAACTAAGTTAACGAAACTTGATAATACCCTTGAAATTGGGAAAAAGTATTTTGGAACATATACTTTTTTTATCAGTCCCGCATTTCCGATAATTGATGACATTCCCATGTTAGAAGCTTCACTGAAAAAGTTAAATATAAGCTGTCCACACATTAAATAAACTGGGAAATGTGGTATTGCCTGTTTAAAAAATGTTGAGAATACAATTGTCATAACAACCATCATTCCAAGTGGATTTAAAACTGTCCACATCATTCCTAAGAATGATCTTCTGTATTTAATTTTAACATCTCTGCTTACCAGTTCTTTAAGCAATGGCAAGTATTTTTTTGTATTTGCGAAATTCATTAAATATACCTCTTCTTCCTTTATCTACATACAAAATGGTTCTAAAAATCTGATATATATCGTTCCTAGTAATATTAAAGCACTTGTTGTGTATATTATCAAATTATACGTACGTGGCTTGATCGTATTTTTTATCTTGCCCGTTCCAAACATCAGATAGAATAACAAAATAAATGGAATGTAATATCTTCCCTGCACTCCCACTATCTTATCACTTCCAACAGTATTGAAACTCAGATATAATGCTGTCCAGATAAGTGATACTATCATAACAAGTACAACAGATATTCCTATCTTCTGTCTTATATCAAATACAACATCTTTTCCGCCATATTTGTCAGTAATTATAACAAAGCAAATCAGTGCAACTATCAATGGCACAAATGGTGTCTGTTTCAGATGACCAAGTAAACCGTATATAGACTTTCCAAACGTATAATCCATAAATGTCTTTCTGAATTCATTTATCATAGTCATAGCATAGTTCACAGGATATGCAAATATATATCCTAACTGCTTACCCACATTTGTCCCTGGAACTCTAGAATCTGTATTGCTGTTATTTTTAGCAATAAGACTAGGAAGTACAAATGTACTCATGAGTAGCAAAAATTCTGCAACAACTGACACTCTGAATATTATCTTCTGTTTTTTGCTGTTAAACTTGTCCTTTCCAAGTAGCATTCCAAGTAGTACAAGTGGAATATACACTGCTTTTGGTAGACATCCAAGGGCCATAAACAACAGGAATATTACAATATTCTTATTCTTTATTTTATTCTTATTGTCTGCAAGTTCATTAATTATAATAGCCACTGCAATTGACAGGCATCCTGTTACAAACGGATCATACGCATAATTTACTGCTATGAACATTGGAGTAGGCATAAGTGCTATTATTGAAAGCAGTCGTTTTCCATGCTTAAGTATTTTTACCGCAAAAAACATCAACAGGGAATATTCTATTATGTTAAACCATCTTCCAAGCATATATACATACTGGAAATCAAGATTTAATATCTCACCTATTTTTACTCCTGCAACCTGATTTAAATATGCGATATCATATATTGAGTATGATTTTTTAGATAAATTCACTTTTTTATAACCAAGTGCATACTCATCTTTATAGTCACCATACATATTTAACCTTGCCGAGTATTCACTCTTCTCTTCTTTTGAATGTGGTGGATTATATGGCCAACTCACTACTTTTCCGTCTAAAAAGTCTTTAACTTCAAAGTTTTCAACCGCCCTATGCATAATAGGATGCTCATATACCCTCGTAAAGTGTACATCTTCATCCCATCCGCTTTTTATAAACGGATTTACCACAACAAATAATGTACCTATACTTATTGAAAATATCAGAAATATGTTCTCTGGTTTATCCATCCACGCATTTCTAAAGCAATATAGCATCATTAATACAAATGCAGTTACCATAAAGAATAGAAATCTCTCTGGAATAAACCTATATTTATTGCTTACCTTTGCATATGTTATTTTCGCCCCAGCGGTGCTCTTTGGAAAACGTATCTCTATACCACTTAATTTCCTGTTCACATTCACAACAGATTTTTTATTAATAAAAGGATTTTTGTCTTTTATTATTTTCACACCGACAAACTTCTTGCTATTTGTCTTATACAGAAGTCTCACCTGACAATTCATCAGAATACCAGCATCTCTTCCTTCAAATCTGTATTCGAACTTTTTAATATATTTATTATCAATTGAAAATCTTATGGTTGCACCATTTTCACCAATTATATACCAGTCATTCTGTTTTGTAAGTCCGGTTTTGTCTGCCTGTTCAAGATCAAAATCTTTCACATATCCTGTAGAATGGAAATTATAGATATATTCAGCTATAAATCCACACAAAATTGACACCATAATTATGATGACAACTTTCATAAAGGTTACAAACCATGGTGAAAACTTGATTTTTTTTATATTCATTTTTTGTTCACCCAAGTCATTTCTATGACATTAAAATTTTTCTAATATTTTATTAATCTTAGAACTATCTCCCCATACACCTGGTGAGTCATATGGTCTGTCTGGGAATGTTCCGTATAATAATTTTATATTAAGATTGTTATCTTTAATAAACTTCTCTACTCTGTCTGCAAGTGTCATAGGAGTTCCACTACAGCAGTTTATTATTCCATCTACATCTGTCTGTACTCCAGAGAGTGCTATCATCTTTGCAAGTTCATCTATACTGATAAAATCGTACTGATTCTTTCCTGATGTGAATGGGAATGTTGTTTTGCCCTCATTTGCAGATCTTAATATTTTACCAAAAATAGAGTTACTTCTCAAATCATCACCGACGATATAGTATCCTCTGAGCCATTTATATGTAGCTTCATTTTTCTTAGCAAGTAATTCTACCATCTGTCTTAAAGAGTTCTTTGCAATTCCATACAATGATTCAGGATTTGTTGGTGTGTCTTCCTTGATTGCTCCCTCAAAATATCCAACTTCATGCATTGATCCCATAACTGTTATATTCTTCAGTCCGCCCTCTAACATATTTTTAATAAATGTATAATGGCTTGGGAGATCCATAATATGATTTTCTGAATTATGATTGAATCCATCTCTCCATGCAAGATGAATAAGAGCGTCAGGTCTGCCTAACTGCTCGTATATGTTCTCATCTCCTGAGAATATAGGTGTTTCTACTTTTACTGCTTTTTCATTAACGTTATCAAATCTGACATCTGCAGCGAGAACCTCGTAACCTCTGTTTATAAGTTCGTCAACAACATGTCTTCCAATATATCCCCCTGCTCCTGTAACAAGCACTTTCATGTTCTTACTTTCCATTTTCTTCTTCCTCTCCTAATTTTTTTTCGAGAATTATTATTCTTTTTTCTAGCAATCCAATTTTCTGATTCAATCTTTTTGTTGATGATGCTGTAATTGACAAAGCCACAGTAATAGTAAACATGATAAATAGAGAAAAACAAAATCCCAAAAAGAATATCATATTCACTGGCGAAGCAATACCCATCACCTTTGCAATCCATGTAACAAATGAAGGAATAAAGTCAAATATAAGAACAAGTATTCCAACAAATATCCACGATAAAGCATACTTTAATTCTAGACGTTTTTTTCTTATATAATACAAAATACCGGCTAATCCAAATAATATTAAAGCTGCTATAATCATCTGAAGTTTAAATGTCATAAAAGCCACCTACTTTCTAATTCTTTCCAACATCATTGCAAGCGTAACCTTTACAACATAATATACAGATTTCTTCAATGATATAGATGAAACTCCCTCTTCTCTTGCTCTCATTACAACTGGAATTTCATTTATTGTTTTATTTCTATTGAGAATGGCAATAATTGTTTCTGGTTCCGGATAATCCTTTGGATAATCATCAGTAAACATTCTGATTATTTCCCTGTTACACATTCTGAACCCAGATGTCGGATCAGTTATTCTCTTTCCAGTTAAAAGCTTAATGATACCTGAGAAATATTTTATTCCAAATCTTCTGACTGATGAAGACTGAAAACCCTCTTTTTCAATAAATCGTGACCCGATAACCATATCAGAACCACTTTTTTGCAAAAATTCAGCCATTTCATCAAGATATTTTGCATCATGCTGTCCGTCACCGTCAAATTGCACTGCAATGTCATAATCATTTTCAAGTGCATACCAGTAACCGGTCTGAACTGCTCCTCCAATACCTAAATTCAATGGCAGATTAATATAATTAATATTATTTTCTTTACATACTTTTAAAGTATCATCTGCTGATCTGTCATTAATTACTATATAGTCAAAATCCGGTGCATTCTTTACAATATCTGATACTGTATTTACAATACTTGCCGATTCATTATACGCTGGTATAATTGCCAACTTTTTCATCGCATATATCCTTTAACCTTTCATTATGAGTCAATATAATACTTCTAATTAATAAAACTTCAAAATCAACAATTACCTATTATATCATATGATTTGTCACTTTGCAATATTTCTGATTTTTTACTTATTAATAGCATCAGCAGATATACTATAAATCATTTGATTTCTCACTTGTGCCATATACTTTTGCAATAAATTTTGCAAAAAATCCCGGCCAGAATTTTTCAAACATCTCTATATCTTCATAATATCTTGCATTATCATTCAATATCTTCGATGTCTCTGAATCCTCATGTATTCTGTGATATGTGAGAGGACGGCTGCAATATATGAACTCTCCCTTTAACTTTGATAGTCTCTCCCATGCCTGCCAGTCTTCATCTGCCCTGTATCCATTTATAAATACCTGTTCGTATACATTTGATCTGGCAAATGTAACTGACGGACAGCATATTGGGCATCCTAATGACAATACTCTTCTTCTGACAAATCGGCTCGAATAAAATGCTCTGATTTTAAGTGGTAAAAGCATTATTCTCTTTATTCTTAAAAGTTTATTGCTCTTACATATCTCCCCATCCCTTATTTCATGATAGTCTGTAAAGAAGATCAATGGATGTTTTGCTTTTTCCATTTCTTTTAACATATAACTTGTATAATGTTTTGAATATTTATCATCCTGGTGTGCAATAGTTACGTACTCAGTATCTGTCTTACTATAAGCAAAATTCCAGTCCTGAGTAATTCCACTCTCGCCCTCATTTATATACACTTTTATATCATATTTTGCTGCCAAGTCATTAATAAAATCATTTGGTGTTGATGTTGCTATAATAATTTTACTTTTCTTTGTCTGCTTTTTTAATGATATAATGCACTCTTCCAGGTATGGGCTCTCTTTGTATGCACAAATAGCAAATGTATGTTTATATTCCATCTTTTTTCTCCATTTTACATCTTTCCAATTTTAAATCCTGCAAATTTAAATCCGCTATATAAAATAAAGTCCGGAATTAAATATGCTTTCTTATTTTTTATAAAATATTTTATCCCGTTTTTAACCATTCTGATTCCTTCGTTTTCCGACTTCAGACTGCCAAACACATCTTGAAACTCTTTTTGAGATTTTCCAATTTCGATATTTCTGAAGAACTGCTGTCTGTATGAATAATTATGAGAATGAATAACCCTTGCTTTGCTTGCATAATATACCTTTTTACCTGAAGTTATAGCATCATATGCAAACAGCATATCTTCATTGAAATCTGCTTTTCTAAAGCCTCCGATTTCAAAATATTTATTTCTATCATACATTGCACATACATCAGAGCAAAATATTGCCTTAATTCCCATTGTATCTATACTGTCTCTAGTTTTCACTATATCTTCATCAGGATAATTAAATGCTCTTGTATATCGTTCAACATACTTGCAGTCTTTTCTAGGAATCTGTTTTGCATATGCAACTATTACGTCCTCATTCTCAAATACTTTTATGAGTTGATCTATCAGATGTCTGTCCGCAGGAATTGCGTCCTGAGTCATGCACATTACATAATCAGCATCTGACAGCGTCATTCCATAGTTTCTTGTAAGTCCATGGTTAAACTCAGATTTCTGTATGTTCTTTATCAAAATCTTATCGGAATTCCAGATATTTTTAAGTTCACCAGATTTGTGATCTACAGTATTTATTATTATGATTTTATTTACTTTTATTTTTTGGTTTAACAGCCTGCTAATCACAGTGTCGAAAGACTTATCTGGTTTATAAACAGGAATTAATACATCAATTTTTTTATTTGCAAATTTCATTTATTACATCAACCACTTCATCAACATATTTTTTACATAATTCATCAGTTTCTGCTTCTACCATTACTCTTATTAATGGTTCTGTTCCACTTGGTCTGAGAAGAAGTCTTCCTTCACTGCCAAGTTCTTTACTTACCTTATCTGCAACTTCTTTTAACTTCTCATTTTCCATTATCTCATTTTTATCAGTAACTTTAACATTTACCAAAAGCTGTGGGAATATTCTCAAATCTCTCATTAGCTCACTAAGTGTAGCTTTGCTCTCAATTATTGCTTCCATAATCTTTAATGATGTTAATATTCCATCACCAGTTGTGGCATGTTTGCTAAATATAATATGTCCAGACTGTTCCCCTCCAAGACAATGTCCATTTGTAGTCATATTCTCATATACATATTTATCTCCAACAGCTGTCTTCTCGTATTCGATGCCTTTTTCATCCAACGCCTTGTATAATCCAATGTTTGACATAACTGTTGTAACAATTTTGTTATTAGCAAGCTGTCCATGCTCTTTCATATATACACCACATACATATAAAATAGCATCTCCATCCACAATATTTCCATTTTCATCCACTGCTATACATCTGTCAGCATCTCCATCATATGCAAATCCAACATCAACTTTGTTATTTTTAACAAATTCAACGAGATTTTCAATATGTGTTGAGCCGCAGTTATTATTTATATTTGTTCCATCTGGTTCATTTGCAATTACGAGTGTTTTTGCACCTAATGCATCAAATACATTTTTTGCAACTGAGGATGAGCTTCCATTTGAACAGTCCAGAGCAACTGTCTTATCCTTAAACGATCTTGTTGCAATCGAAATCAGGTATCCTATGTATCTGTTTCTGCCCATTGCATAATCCACTGTTCTTCCAATATATTCGCGCTTAGCTAATGGAAGTTCTTCAATTTTACCATCAATATATTCTTCTATTTTTGCTTCTGTCTCAGCTTCTAATTTTTTGCCCTGTCCATTTATAATCTTTATTCCATTATCATAATATGGGTTGTGGCTGGCTGATATCATAATACCAACATCAAAACCATCTGTTCTTACAACATATGAAACACTTGGTGTTGTCGTAACATGTAGAAGATATACATCTGCTCCTGATGCAGTAAGTCCTGCAACTAATGCATACTCAAACATATAACTACTTCTTCTTGTGTCTTTTCCAATTACAACTTTTGCTTTATGTTCTTTAGAGTAGTACCATCCTAAAAATCTTCCAACCTTAAATGCATGTTCAACTGTAAGTCCTACGTTTGCCTCTCCTCTAAAACCATCTGTTCCAAAATATTTTCCCATTTTCCTTTTTCTCCTCACATAAAAATATTATTCTCCGAATTCAAGAAATTCGCTAATTCTGTTTATTGCCTCATTTTCATCCTGACCATCACAGGTAATAACAACTTCATCCCCAAATTTCACTCCAGCTGCCAATACACCCAGAAAACTTTTCAAATCAGATTCACTGTTTCCAGCTTTCATAGTTATCTTTGAATCAAATGTCATTGCGACTTCAGTTATCTTGCATGCAGGTCTGAAATGAAGTCCTGAAACTATCTTGACCTTTACTTTTTTTTCAACCATTAGTCTCATACCCTTCGTATATTTTTTAGTTTGTCACAGTATCTTGTTGTGTGCTTTCCTGTACAGTATTATTTTTCATCACAACATTTATCTTTACATCATCTACCAGAGAAAGTCCTTCTGGAAGTGTAAAATGAACAATTACTTCATTATTTCCTTCAACTGTATTCTTTAAATCAACATATGGTTCTAATTTATTCACACTGAAATCGGAAAGATTTTTATCTATTCCGCTAACGGTAATATCTATGCTCTTTTCAACTATTTCTGCACTAAATCCCTGAGGTATGTTATTTTTATCTATCTCGCTTATTGGAATTGTATATGTGTTAGTTTTCTTTGCTTCTACCTTTGCTGTAATCTTTATTGTAGCGTCACTCTTGTTATATAAATATACTCCCGATGGAAGTAATGCTGTCACATCAGCATCAACTGAAACATCCTTATTAGCTCCCTGAATATTTAAGAGTTCATCTGGAAATACAATACTGTCTACCTGATTTGCTGATGGACCTGCAATTTTCAGTGTTGTCTTATCACTTGTTACCCCTGTAAGTGTATAACCACTTGCCACCACACCAGTTGTTCCAATTTTCACAGGAACCTCTTTAACCTGATATATGTCAGCCTGATAATCAGTGGAGTTCTGTGATAATCCTATGTTTGTCATGTCTGAAATTTCAACTCCGCTGGCTGTATAACACTTCAAATCTGTCTTGGCAGTAAAGCTATCTGTTTTTCCTGACAAATCTACTGATATCTCCACTGAATCTACAAGTCTCATTTTTGATTCAGGTGCTTTTACTGTCACTTTATCGAAACTTACACTCTCTTTTGCCAGATAATATGAGCTTGATAATTCTCCTGAATGTACAATCTCTACATCAAAATTTTTCTCTATCAAATCCTCTACATTTAATTTCATGTTCATAGTATTCTGAGTAATTTCACAATCTCTCTCATACTTGGAATTACGAAACAATACATAAATAGGCACGGCATTTACATTGGACATTTCACTAAATGGTGCCTGGGCATAAAAGTCATCTTTTGTCATCTTATCCACCATTGATCTTGGCCCCTTGACAGTAACATTCACGCTGTTGCCAGATGCAATGCTATATACCTGATTATTGCCAGTTATAACATTTTCATCAAGTGTTGTAACCGGAATTCCTGAAAATGTTCTTGTTACATCCGGGTCATCTATATTTACAACAATAATCCAGAGGGCAATTGCAAAAATCAGGGATAATATTTTAAAACCGATATTATTTATCAATACCTTTTTCATTATGCCTTCTTCCCTTCCAAATCTTGAATTTCTTTGTGTTGTCAATTGTTCTGTTCTGTAACTTTTCAAGTTTCTCTCTTAATGTATCACCATCAATATTTCTATCTAAATTTCCCCTGTATGCCAATGATACTTTTCCAGTCTCTTCAGAGACAATAATTGTCAGACTGTCTGTAACTTCACTTACACCTACTCCAGCCCTGTGCCTTGTTCCAAGTTCCTTGCTTAACTGCATATTATCTGAGAGTGGAAGATAACATGTTGCTGATACTATCCTATCTCCTCTTACAATTACTGCACCATCATGAAGAGGAGTATTATGTTCAAAAATATTAATAAGTAACTGGTTGCTTATTTCCGCATCAATGTTAATACCAGTTCTCTCATACTCGCTTAAACTGATTTCATTTTCTATAACAATTAGTGCTCCTGTCTTATGTTTTGCAAGTTCAAAACTTGCTTTTACAATTTCATTTACAGTTCTTGTAGAAAATCTCTCTTTTATATTCTTGCTATCATCAAAATTAAATACATTTTTTAATATTTTCTTCCTTGCAAGCTGTTCAAGTGCTTTTCTGAATTCCGGCTGAAATACCACTATAAGTGCAATAACTCCTACACTGAATATTTTATTTGAAATCCATAGTATCGTAGACAGATTAAAGATTGTGGCTACTATAACAAATACTAATAAGATCAGTATTCCCTTTAATAACATCCAGGCTCTGGTGCTTTTTATCCACACAAGCACTTCATAAATCATAAATGCAATTATAAGTATTTCAACTGCATCTGTAATGGTAAATTTTGGTATTGTAATAAATTTATCCAAAAAGATTTTTATGTTTAATAAAACCTGCATATCATTATCACTTCCTTACTTCTGATATTTTTGTTACCACCTGTATTACATAGGCAAATATCTGTGTCTGTTATACCTTATCCTGTCTCTTAACGTTAATTCTCTTAACTTTTACATCCTGTTTTGTTACTTTAATCTTAGGAACTGCTTTTACATAATAATAATAATCGTCATCTTCAAACTGTGCATATTCTGTACCCGAATAATCAACTGAGATAATAAATACTTTTATAATAAGTGTAAGAATAATTGATACAACTGTAAATGTTACAATCATCCATAATTTAAATGTCCCTTCAATTTCCATGATATAAACACATCCAAGCATAACTATTGCCTCAATTGTTCCTCCAGCAATAATAGCTATTGTATGAGCATTATCAATCGAAAGTCTTCTTACTTCATATACAACTAATGCTGCCACTGCAAATGCCACAATCATGACCAACATTTCTTTATTGAGAAAGAGTTTTGAAATGAATGAGCTTATTTTCTCAATTCCTGATTCTCCCATACCATTTGCAACAAGTACAGCCTCATCACCGCCATACTGAAGCATATAGAAAGTTATTGTTCCAAAAGCCATAGCAATGATTGCTGCAGGTTCAAGTGCTACTCCTACAATCAATGGCATAATAAAAGGCATTTTTATAAAAAACAAAATTGGCATTGCAAGCATTACAAAACCATATTCAGCTGAAAATCTAAAAAACAGAAAATACATCAGCACAAATGTCAAAAAGATTACAAGTGTGATTTCTGGTGAGATATTATACATATTCATCAGAATAATAACTGTGTAAATAACTACTGAAACCCCAGTACTAAGTACTGCACAAAGTGCTGCAAAAAGTATCAGTACTACAGGATTGCTAACCACATCATTAAAACCAATAAAGTGGTTCATTACAAGTAACGATATTAATACAAAGGCAAACTTAATTCCAGGTTTTATAAATCTGGAATGTTTACTATATATTCTTCTAAAATTTTCTTTAATATTCAAAAGTGCCATCATCTGACTCTTCTCCTCCTATTTTCATTTCACTTTTAACCTTTTCTTCCCTCTTATACATCATGTACAGTTCTTTTAACTGTTCTGAATATTTTCTATTCATTTCCTGCATTCGTATATATCGCATAGAAGAAATAACATAAGTAATCAGCAGATAAATCGTAAATACAATTACATATAAAACGATTATTCTGATAGCCATATTCAATAGCTTGACACTTATTAATTGATTTATGAAGGCTTCTGCATTATTCAGTATAAACAACGCAACAATAATAATATATGCAACTGTAACGGCCAGAGCTGACTTAATCATATTAAGACTCACATAATTGCTCTTACTGTAATTATTGCTCTTTATTGCCTTTTTTCCAGTACCTTGCTCATATATTGCCAGTTTTGTCATTAATTTAATTTTGTCCTCGTTAAGCATGATTTTTCCTTTCATATTTATACAATTTATCAAGTTATTATATCATAGTTACATTAATTAATCCATTATTTTTTAGCACAAAAATACCGGTTATTCTATTTAAATCAACGCTTTAAATGAATAACCGGTATAGTAAATTAATTATATTCTGATTACTGCCTATTATCTTTTCCTTTTCCAAGGACAACATTGCTGCAAATGACATAAACACGAAGAATAATATGCTCCAGAGTTTTCCGAGTGCCATTTGGTTAAATACAGTTGGTAATTTAATAAATATAAGACTTGGTCCCTGACCAGGCTCAATATTATATGCAAAACATGCAGGTATAATAATAAGTCCCGCCATAAGTGCAACAAATGTGTCGATTGCAATTATGCTTACAGACTCACCTGAAAGAGATCTGTCTTTATCAATATAGCTTCCGAAGATAGCCATTGCTCCAATACCAATACTTAGTGTGAAAAATGCCTGTTTCATTGCTTCAAATACAACATTAACAATACCCGCATCTTTGATATTATCTACATTAGGCACAAGATAAAATCTTACACCTTTCATTGCTCCTTTAAGTGTTAGGGAATGAATTGCAAGAACAGCGATCAGTAGCAATAGACACACCATCATTATTTTTGTAATCTTCTCAACACCTTTTTGAACACCAAATTAACAGATAACAAACGCTGCAATAATTGCTATTACTGCCCAGAACATCATAAGCATGTAATTGCCCAACATTCCAAAGTAACCATAATTGTGCCAGTGAGTGCCTTCTTTTTCAAGCACCTTAAATGAAGTTGCACAACTTGATCTGCTGGCTCTTCCAACTGAAAACTCTGATACCATTATCGGATAGCCCATAACGATAAGGAACGCAAGATAAATAAGAATAAAAATTGCTCCACCGTTTTTACCGCACACATATGGGAATTTCCACACATTTCCAAGACCTACTGCACATCCTGCAGATACTAATATAAATCCTAGTCTTGAACCAAATTTTTCTCTTTCTTTCATAAATTTTCCAGTATTCTAGTTTAAAATAAAGTCAAGGAGTCCAAGAGACTGTAAGAATAAAATAATTAATAGCACTGGTGCCACATACTTAATCATAATCTTATACAGTACTTTTCTTCCCATTTTTGTATTATTCTTCTCAACTTCTTCAATAATTGTTTCTGGTTTAATAATGTATCCAATTAAAATACATTCAGAAATTGCAACGATAGGCATGAAAATATTGTTGCTTATGTAATCCATAATATCGAGTATCTGTGCATCCGAACCGTTTGGAAGTTTGATATTAAAGAATAACTTGTTGTATCCAAGGCAAACAACAACTGCTGCTGCAATTGCAATTATAGCTTCTATAACTCCTGCTGTTCTTCTCTTAACCTTAAACTGATCCATAAAACTTGAAACTACAGCTTCCATGATTGAAACACTACTTGTAATTGCTGCAAAGATTACCATTGCAAAGAATAATGCTCCTACAATTGCTCCAATTCCACCCATTGCCTCAAAAACTTTTGGAAGTGTAATAAATATAAGTCCAGGTCCTGCTGACATACCTTCTTCACCCATAAATGTGAATACTGAAGGGATGATCATTGCAGCTGCAAGAAATGCTACAAGTGTATCAAAAATTTCTATCTGATTAATTGATTTTGCCATCTTAGCATCATCAGGCATATATGAACCATATGCTACCATAATACCCATAGCTACACTAAGACTAAAAAACAGCTGTCCCATAGCGTCTACTGTTACTTTAAAGAACTGCTTAGCTGTCATTCCATCAAAGTTAGGAATAACTAATTTCTTAAGTCCGTCAACACCTGTACGAGAACTGTTTGGATCTTTAATTGTAAGCGAAAATATTGCTATACCTATTATCATAATAATAAGCGCTGGCATAATGATTTTCGAGAATGACTCAATTCCTTTATTTACACCTAAAAATACTACTACTGCTGTGATAGCAAGGAATACTACCATATAAATAATTGGTTCATACTGCTTGGTAATGAATGAGCTGAAATATCCGTCTTTTGCCATCTTTTTGCCATTGCCTGTTGCGAATCCTACAAAATATTTAAGAACCCATCCACCAATTACACAGTAATATGGCATAATTATAATAGGAACCATGCATGCAAGAATTCCAAGAGGTTTACAACCCTTATGTATTTTACCATACGCTGTAAGCGGACTCTGTTTAGTCTTTCTACCAATTGCGATTTCTGAAGTTAAAAGTGTGTAACCAAATGTAAGCGCCAGTACAAGATAAATTACTAAAAATAATCCTCCACCGTCTTTTGCTGCTAAAAATGGAAATCTCCAGATATTTCCAAGTCCTACTGCACTACCTGCTGCTGCAAGTACAAAACCCAGGGAACCAGTAAACGTGTTCCTTTTGTTATCATTGTTCATAACAATCTTCAATCCTCTCTCATTTTTCCTCTGTTTTTTTGTTTATATATTTTAAAATTTTGAACATAAACATCTAACATTATATCACTAAAAAAGTATAGGTCAAATTCTTTTAATATATGACCTATACTTTTTATACTCTGCTTTATATAATATGTTTATTATACTATTCCTTTTCTCCGTACGATTTCTTTATTCTGAAATCAACAAATCTCTCAAAATATCTCTTGATAAGTGCACCGCATGGAACTGCAAGAATCATACCAGCAATACCTCCTATAGCTCCACCTATCAGCAATGAAATAATAACAAGTAGCGGATGAATATGAATCTTTGTTCCCAAAAGTCTTGGATTAACAACATTTCCATCTATCGTCTGGATAATAAACATTGCAACTACTGAAAGCACTAGTTTATTCATATCACCCTGAATCAGACATATTGATGTTGTTAGAACATATGCTACAAAAGGTCCAGCATATGGAATAACATTTCCAATTCCCGTCATAACTCCTATGAATACAGAGTATTTTATATCAAGAAGAGATAACACAAGACTAACAGAAACCATCATAATAAACGCATCTATTAGCTGACCCCTTATGTATCCTGAAAATACCGTATCTACATCGCGAACAAATCCCTTTACTCTCTCATAGCCCTTTGGTGTACAGAATGCCCTTATAACTCTTCCCCAGTATTTTTTCAGTTCTTCTCCATCTGCCATAAAATACACTGCAAAAATAATGGAGAATAACAGTGTTGTAAAGAATCCTGTAACATTCTTTAAATTTTTAACAATTCCTGTTCCAAAATCCTTTACAATACTCACTGCCTTTTTACCAGCTGAATCAATTATGTCATTCACTTTTACTGATGGCACATTCAATTTCTCAAGGGCATTATTTATTGTATCGGCAAAACTGTTAATAGTCTTTTCAGCCCTGTCTGCAGCCATGTCAATATCCTTTATCTTAACTGTAGTTACTTCTTTTGCTACTGTAGAAACAATCAAGGATGTGAGAATGAATATCAGCAATATTACTATAAACCATGTTAATGTAACGGCCAGATTTCTTGAACTTCTTTTCTTTTTGTTCTTAAATGGTTTTACATGATGTATTTTATCCTTTAATTTGTCCAATTTCTTCTCAAAAAAGTTTACAAGAGGATATAACAAATACGCTATTATGAATCCAAATGCAATAGGTTTAGTTATAATCGAAAACCAATCTACCGTTTTGCCCACTACGGATAAAATATTTCCAGAGTTTCTCATAATAGATATAAGCAAAAATATTACTATTACTGTAAAGATAACATACAGAGAAATCTGGAGATATTTAAATTTCATATATTTCTTCAGTCTCTCAATTGCCCTCTTTTCATCCTTTACATTGTCATAATTATTATAATCAGTTTTCATTTACATAACGCTCCTATTTCTTTCTTTTCTTATATTTCTTCTTTCTTCTAGGTTTCATATTATGTTCTTTTCTGTACTCATTAATCTTTTCAAAAACTGTTGTATAGTCCCTCTCAAACAGTTCATCGGTTATCTGTTTCTTTAAGACAGTCTCATCTACAGTTTCTATGATTTTTTCAGTTACAAACGCCTTGCTTTTATTTGCATACTTATGCATTTCGTTTAATTCCTGAATATGAGCAAGTTCAGGTCTCCATAGAAATGCCATCTGATTTTTTATCAGTGCATTGGGGTTTAACTGTGGTTCTCTTAAAATATAAAAATCCGCACCATCCTCTGTGGATTCTACCGTGATTATCCCCCAGTGTTCTGGAACGTGCTCTTTTATATGTTCTCCATGAGTACTTCCTGCAACAAGAAAGTTTATATCTGCAAATAAATCATAATCTTGTATCTGCGTCTGAAGCCTCTGATATGTATCTGCATCACTTTTTATCTCAATACCATATATCAGTGCATCCGTAATCATTATAACATCTGCTCTTGATCTGCCAATATTTTTTTCCTCAAAAATTCTGATTTTCCCATATCTGTCCTCAAGAAAATTAAATAGTGGTTCCCTTATGTCTTTATCTTTCAGCATTATTATCACCTGTATTGTCTGAAATTTTTCTGTGAATACTTCTTAAATCATCTACCTCATCACAGACCTCTTTTAAATTACATGTGCTGCAATCCATTACCATTCCGCTTAATATATGATCGAGTGATGCCGTAATGTTTTCACATTCATCTGATATTTTTTTTAAATTTTTATAATCTGCCCTTTTGTCCGTGACAAAAACTGTCTTTACAGCCACAACTCCATCCTGCTCCAAGTATCTTTTTATGTACGAATTTCCCGCATCAAAAATAGACAATCCTGTGCTAACAGAATTTTTATCAACTCTCACAGGCTCTCTGTCTCTCCTGGTAGAAATTCTTGGCATAAATCCACACATATGAACTTTATATCTCAGGTATGATATTTTTCTGATTAGAGTATAGATTTTTTTCTCATCAAGTTTACTTATATAACCTTCTCTGAATCTTACTATCAGAATCTTTGCATAATCTGTATCCTCTTCTATTTCTTTTAAATCCGGACCATACAGGCAAATCTCATTTTGTGGCACAAGTGTCTCATCTTCTGTGACAATGACATTGCAGATGGCATTTTTCTCACTTCCACCTAGTTCGTATATCATATCCCATTTAAGTATCATCTGCTCTTTCTCTGTCAGAATATCTTTGTTTGCTTCGTATTTACTATTTTTACTCTGAAGACTTTCTAATAATTCATAAACTTTTTTTATTTCATTATCGAATATTTTCATTCTTTTTCTCTCTTTTTGCCTTTGAATGATCGTAATATTTTGTAAGTGGTTTTATAAGCTTTGACGCTATCTTCATATCAAGATTAAAGAAATATATAAATAAACTCAGAATAAATAATACAATAAATATAATAACTATTATTCCAATTATTTTCAAAATTAGCATATTACATTCCTTTCTGTCTTGCGTATTCTGCTGCTCCTAAAGCCCCCATAAGCTGAGGGTCAGTTGATAAATCAATCACTTTTATTTTAAGAACTTTTTCAATTGCCTTCTTAAGACCACTATTTTTAGCACAGCCTCCTGTAAGTGTAACGTTGTCTGTCACTCCAGCCTTTTTGGCCATTACAAAACATCTCTTTGCAACTGACAATTCAATACCTGCTGCTATTTCATCCATTGGTTTTCCCTCACCTACAAGTGAAATCACTTCACTTTCAGTAAATACTGCACACTGTGATGTTATTGGAATTACATTTTTGGCCTTAAGAGCCAGATTTGAAAATTCATCAAGAGACATCTCAAATGCCCTTGCCATTGATTCAAAAAATCTTCCAGTTCCTGCTGCACATTTATCATTCATTGCAAAATTAAGAACTGTGCCATCTGTGTCTATTGCTATTCCTTTAACATCCTGACCACCAATATCAATAATTGCTTTTATTGAAGGGTCAGTGACATGCACTCCCATGGCATGACAGCTTATTTCCGATATATTTTCATCAGCAAATGGTACTTTATTTCTGCCATATCCAGTACCTACAAGATATGTAAGGTCCTCTATTTTATCTAATCCATCTACCTGCTTCACTGCGTTTTCCAAAGACTCTTTCGCACTAAGCACTGGGTTAATTCTTGATTTATTAATTACGCTTGATACTATTTTTCCATTTTCATCAATTATCACGCATTTTGTATATGTACTTCCAGCATCACATCCGCCAAAATATCTGCTCATTTAAATCTCCTTTCATCCTACCAGTTTTCAGAATCATCAAAATCTTCTAAAGTTGGATCTAATGGTTCTTCTCTTAGGACTGTTCTCATATATCTGTTTATTTCAGTTCTCATATCAGTTCTAGGGCCATCATGTGGACTCATAAGATTATGGGTTACCCAAACAAAATGAATTCCACGTTTTCTTGCCTCTTCCTCAAAAAGTCCGTGATATCCTGACATTGATTTACATCCCATATGAGCATACATTATTATCATATCGCAGTTAAACTGTTCACAGTATCTGAAAAGTGCCTCTACACCAGTTTCATATCCGCCATTTGATCTGTTTCTCATGATCATATTTTCATATAAGTATGCTAAATCTAACATAGCCTGGTGTTTATCCTGTGTATCTATCATCTCTGTGGATACAAGACTTAACATATCAAGAACTGGTACAATTCCCCAGCAATTCATAAGCCATATCGGAAATGCTGTATAATATGCGGCCTGAACTCCCCAGGTAATAGCTCTGTGTCTGTGTTCTTTTGCTACCATTAATTTTCTCTGGTATCCGTCAGTGGCCATTTTAGTGAGCCATTTGTCCATATCAAGAAAAGCCTGATTTCTTCCACCTGCAGCCTGGTATACACCATATCTGTAAAGTGCAAGTGTAACTCCTAATACCTGTGGGTATTCTGTCTTAGAGATTTCCATCCACTCCAAGAATTCTTTTGTTTCTTTGTTAAATCTGTCCATATTTTCAAAGAAAGCATCCCAGTCAAATTTTTCTCCTGTATGTTCCTCTATGAAATGTATTGCATTAACAATTTCTTCTGCAGCATACTCCTGTACACTCTCCTGTCTGTGTCTGATAGGTACAGCCAGCTGAAATGTTGGGATTCCAAAAGTGGATGCCTCTATTCCGTTTCCCATAAGACTTCCATCGCATGTTGTATTACACTGAACTGCACAACAGCCAATCTGAGGCAAATCGCCTGCCAGTGCAACTCCAAGTTCTGCAGCAGGCATTGGACATACATCTGAAGGTACACCATATTCATGTATTATATCTAGATAGTATTCCATTGCATTTTGTGACATCATTGAGCTTGTATATACTGATGGAACCTCTGCTGAGAGCCATATAAGATTTGGGAATCCTCCCATAAGTGTACTCATCATATTTTCATCAAACAAAACGATCTTTTTGTTTAATTTCTCATTATTTCCAACTCGCTTATCTGCTTTAAATATTGTTCCTAGCATTCCACAAATATCAGTTACAATAAGACCAAGGGCATTATGAGCCATTCTGAGCTGATTATCTCTCATCCCCTCTGTATGCCTATCCATAAAATCTGGCAGAGCAAGAAAATTAATCATCCACCTGTATCTGAAAAAGCCTTTTACATTATTAGGTTTTAATGTGAATTTAATAAGAGTTTTCCAGTAAAACAGCCATCTTCTGTAATCATACCATGTGTCCTTAAGACCTCTCCACTCTCTTCTTCTCCTTGGCTTTTTGCCAGTATACAGACGTCCAAGTGGTTCACTTCCAAGATTTTTAGACATTTATTCAACCTCTGCTTTCTTCTGTATTTTCTTTATCTCAATACTTTCAACAAAAGCCTGGACCCTTGTTCTTAACTGTCCTGATGAACCTAAATTATATGGTCTGTCCACAGAAAGTACAGGATAATTATATTTTTCACGCATTATATGGAAAGCAGATGCTCTCTCATATCCCCAGTAATCACAGAATTTAATCTGCTGGTATATTAGTCCGTCTGCATGATATTCTTTGGCAATCTTGTCTGCATATTCCTGTCTCTCCACAATTTTTTCTGTATTCATATATCTTGGACATTTTCCCCATTCAAGATAAGTTCTGCATACCTGTGTAAGAGCATCTTCCTCATCATTAAGTTCAATAACCTGTCTTCCTGGCAGAGAGCCAAAACAAAATCTGTCTGCAACCACAAGTGCCCCTGCATCCTCAACCAGTTTAATAAATCCCGGATCATCTATTTCTGATCCAATAAGTGCAACTCTTGCTCTATATGAAGATTTATCATCTGGCTTTCTATATTTCAATTCTTCTGCCGTTTCTCTTAATTTATCAACAATCTTATTTTTAGGACAGCAATATGATGCAAGGCACAACACAGCAAACTCATATCCTGTAATCCTTGGATTATCCTCTTTTCTGTAATCCCCGATTTCAGAAATCAGCATACTCACCTCATTCTGTAATTTTACTGCCTCTCTTATGGCATCATCCGAAATATCAATTCCGAATTTATCATGCAATGGTTCTAACACATGAATCTTCATTTGTTTTACATAATGTCTCAATGCAGTCTCATCATTTTTCATTGGAACATCGGAATAAGACACAAAAAAATTCTCTTTTGTACACAGGTTCTGTTTCTCTATATTTTCCACACATCTGTTCATCTGAGCACAGGCATCAGGCGCAATTATGCAGTCTAGAAATTCATATCCACCCTCAATAGCTCTCTCTAAAATCGCTCTGCATGCTTCACATAACATGCTGCTAAGGTAATACGATCCCATAAATATAGAGCCTGTTCTTGGAGCTCTGAGTCTCACTGAAAATGTTCCTGGAAGATTAATAAGAGGTTCTGGTATCTGAAAACACACTCCTCCTATTGCTTTATCTCCCTCATCACATGCTTCTCTTACTAGTTCATTATTCACTTCATCTAGAAGTTTTTCAAAATAATATAGATGTTTTAAATCTTTCAAATTTCTTCTCCATTTTTTTATTATATATCTGTTATATTATTTTTATATTTTTAAGTGCAGTCTCTGCTCCCTTTACAATCTCGCAGTCATCTGGCAGTTCAAAAATATTTTGTCCCATTATATCATATTTTGCCAGTTTATCATCATTAGAAATAACTGATACAATTTCAAGGTCACCAAGATTCATATATTCTGTAACCGATTTGTCTGGGAGTCTGTTTGCTATAACTCCTACCTTCTCATACATAACCAGTTCATCTGCTACTTTTTTTATTGTCTTTACAACTTCACAGCCTTTTTTTGATGCATCTGTTACCAGAAGAAGGTGCGTTACTTTTTCCATAACTCTCCTGTTTATCTGCTCAATGCCTGCCTCACCATCTATTACAACATAATCAAAGTTGGACGACAGCATTGTTATTACTTCTTTAAGATAGCTATTTATTTTACAGTAACAGCCTGCACTTTCAGGTCTTCCTATTGCTATAAATGCATATCCGTCCTGTTCTGAAAGAGCATCAAATATTTCATATTTTGCGTCTCCTAAAAGTTCTAATGCCGACTTTAATTCTCCATCTTCTACAGTGCTTATTACTTCTTTTCTGATATCATCAATAGTCTTTTTTACTTCCACATTTAATACTGTTGAAAGTCCTACTGCAGGATCTGCATCTATTGCAAGTATTTTCTTATCAGGAAAGTTTTTCACCAGTTCCTTTACAATTGCACCTGCAAGAGATGTCTTACCAACTCCGCCTTTTCCCGCTACTGCTATTATTTTTGTTGTGTTTTCCATTATTTCTGACCTCTTTCACTTTATTGTTTTTTATATTGTTCTTATTTTTTTCGTTTTTATTATTTCTGCCCTTATTATTTTTAGTATTACCTTTATTGTTTTTATCTGTAAAATTCTTTTTGTTTCTGTCAGCCATTTTCCTTGGAGGAATAAGACACTGCTTGTCAAATCCAATCAGGTCATCTCTTCCCTCCATTAGCAGTGCTTCCTTAACAAGATCATAATTTTTAGGATCTCTGTATTGTATAAGAGCCCTCTGCAATGCTTTTTTATGAGGATCTCTCTCCACATATACTTCATTCATTGTAAGAGGATCAATCCCTGTATAGAACATACATGTCGAAACAGTTCCTGGCGTAGGATAGAAATCCTGAACCTGCTCAGGCATATATTTTAAACTTCTTAAATACTCTGCCAGTGCAATTGCATCCTTTATTGTACTTCCAGGATGGGAAGACATAAGGTATGGCACAATGAACTGATTCATATCGAGTTCTTTATTAACCTTTTCAAATTCACTGCAGAATTTGTTATACACATCAACACCTGGCTTACCCATCTTTGATAATACATTATCAGAAATGTGCTCTGGTGCAACTCTTAACTGACCGCTTACATGATACTTGCATATTTCTTTCAAAAATGATTTATCCTTATCTGCCACAACATAATCAAATCTGAATCCCGATCTTACAAATACTTTTTTTACTTTTGGCATTTTCCTGAGTTTTCTTAGGAGGTCTATATAATCCTTATGATCAACAACAAGATTCTTGCAAGGTTTTGGATACAGGCATTTCTTATTTGTACATGCCCCATATTTTAACTGTTTATCACACGCAGGTCTTCGAAATTCTGCCGTTGGTCCTCCTACATCATGTATGTATCCTTTAAAATCAGGATCTTCAATACATTTCTCTGCTTCCTCAATAATATTTTTATGACTTCTTACCTGTACAATTCTTCCCTGATGAAAAGTAAGTGCGCAGAAATTACATTCTCCGTAACATCCTCTGTTAGATGTTAGAGAAAATTTTATCTCACTGATTGCAGGTATTCCTCCGTCTTTTTCGTATGATGGATGGTAATTTCTCATATACGGAAGAGAATACACATCATCCATCTCCATAGTTGTAAGTGGCTTACTTGCAGTGTTTACAACAACATAAAGAGCTCCGTCATATGTCTCATACATTTTCTTTCCAGAAAAAGGATCTGTATTGTTGTACTGCAGTGCAAAACTCTCCGCATATTTTCTCTTGTCTGACTTTATTCCTTCAAAATCAGGCAATTTTATAGCATCTTCTATTAGTTCCTTATTTCTTGTCTTATATACTGTTCCATCAATATATGTAAGATCCTTTACATCAATTCCTGCGGCCAGTCCGTCAGCAATTTCTACTATACTTTTTTCCCCCATACCATATGAAATGATATCTGCACCTGAATCTAATAGTATAGATCTTCTGACCTTATTTGACCAGTAATCATAATGTGCAAGACGTCTTAAACTGGCCTCTAACCCTCCAATTATTATTGGGGTTTTCTTATATGTCTTTCTGATTAGATTGCAATACACTATTACTGCATAGTCAGGACGTTTGCCCATAACTCCACCAGGGCTGTATGCATCCTGATGTCTGCGTTTTTTAGATACAGTGTAATGATTTACCATAGAGTCCATATTTCCTGATGATACTAAAAATCCAAGTCTTGGCTCGCCATACTCGTCAATACTTTTATCGTCATTCCAATCAGGCTGACATATAAATCCAACCGTATATCCAAATGACTCCAAAACTCTGGCAATTACAGCATGTCCAAAACTTGGATGATCTACGTATGCATCTCCACACACATATACGAAGTCCAGCTGTTCTATTCCTGCATCCGTCATATCCTTTTTACATATTGGTAAAAATCCGTTGCTCATTTTGTATATTCCTTTAATAATTTAAATTCTTTCTAAAGTTCCAGTCTGATTATATCATACACCGGTATAATTTCACCAGTAGACATTTTAAGATTTCTGTTAAACTTATCAATTTTATCTAGTCTGGATTTTATTGTAACATATTTCCCCCCTGCTTTTCTCTTGTCATATATAAAATAAGTCACCGATATTTCTGTCTCTGGTGGATTTTCTATCAGTTTTATTATTTTATCGTTAATTATCTGTTTCTCGTCTTCTGTCAGAAATTTTCTTCTCTCAGTTTTTCTCTCAGTCTCTTTTATAGCCTGGGAATGTCCTGTAAGTGCCGCAAAAGGTGAGAACTGAGCAGCCCTGTCATAGGCAGACATTCTGGCGTGTTTTTTAGAAACATGATGTGGAAGATTAATAATATCATCATATTTATGCTCATCTGTCATGCCTTATGTCCTCCAATCTGTCCATTTCTCTCAATTGCAGTTCCCCCTTCTAACAAGTTCATTCCTTTAAGCACAGCATTCTTTCCATATTTCTTCTTCATGTCTATCATTGCCTGCTGAATTTTTCGTTCTTTTTCCCTGTTTTTCTGAATATTATTTTCCTTTTCCTGGATTTCACCATAATCTGAAAACAAGTTCATTTGAACAAAATTATCTGAGGAATTGATTTTCTTTTCGTCCGTCACATTACATGCAACAACGTACATTCTCCTCACAAGGAGCTCTTCATTTATTATCCTGTCATATAGTTTTAATACCGCCTGTACAATCTCAACTGTTGATGATGAATAACCCTCTAAGTTAATTGTTCCATGGGCATGCTTTGGCACTTTTCTCCCATAATGGTCAGTGGTCACCTCTCCTTTATATTTTGAGGCAATATCCTTATTTATGAGATTATCTATATCGTAGCCAATGGTGAGAACAATCTGGTTCGTCATTAATCTTTTCTCAACGAGATCAAGCACCAGAGAATCAGCCATTTCTTCCACTACAAGTCTTGCTTTTTCACATGTATATGGACACTTAAGAACCTGGCCTGAGCTTATACTGTTCTTGGACGGTTTATATGCTTTTATATCTTTTATGGTAGTTGGCTCATATCCCCATGCATGGTCAATTAATAATTCTGCATTTATTCCAAAAAGTTTATACAAAAGTTCTTCGTTAAAGAATTCATTCTCTTTTCCTATGGAACATCTGGCTACATCTCCCATAGTAAACATGCCATTTTTCTCTAGTTTCTTAGCGTATCCTCTCCCCACTCTCCAAAAATCTGTAAGTGGTCTGTGATTCCATAATTTTCTCCTGTATGACATCTCATCTAGAAAAGCAATTCTCACACCATTTTCATCAGGTGCTATATGTTTCGCCTCTATATCCATGGCAATTTTACATAGATACATATTAGTTCCAATACCAGCCGTTGCCGTAATTCCTGTAACAGACAATACCTCCCTTATAAGTTTCATTGCAAATTCAGCTGGTGAGAGATTATAGATTTTAAGATAATGGGTTACATCCATAAATACCTCATCAATTGAATAAACATGAATATCTTCTGGTGCAACATACTTTAAATAAATATCATATATTTTTGTGCTATATTCCATGTAATATGCCATTCTTGGAATTGCTTTTATATAATCTAGTTTTAGATTCTTATTTTCCTTTAGTTCAGTGGAATCAAAAGATGAACCAGCAAATTTCTTATTATCTGTCCTGAGTATTCTGATTTTATTTATCTCTTTCACTTTAGATTCAACTTCAAAAAGTCTCGCTCTTCCAGATATTCCATATGATTTTAGTGATGGAGAAACTGCCAGACATATAGTCTTTTCAGTTCTGCTTGCATCGGCTACAACAAGATTTGTTGTCAGAGGATCAAGTCCTCTCTCCACACATTCTGCAGATGCATAGAACGATTTCAAATCAATCGCTATATATATATGATTTTCAGACATTTTTTCCTCCATCCTTTTTTTTATATAGGATAACTTTATTATCCCAATAATGGCTTGTCAAGTTTTATCATTATTATATTTTCATAAACTCACTCATCATACACACTTTTGCAGCCCCACACTCTAGAACCTTTTCTTTATTACACATATTTATTCCGCCAATTGCATACACCGGAATATCTGACCTATTCACCACTTCTCTCAGAAATTCCAGTCCTCTTCCCTTTAATCCAGGTTTGCACTGTGTTTGAAAAATATGTCCCGCAATTATGTAGCTGCATCCAAGCATCTCTGCCTCTTTAACATCTTCCAGGCTATGACATGATGTCCCTATTATTTTAAATCTCTTTTTATCTTCACTGCTCATATTTCTTAGTTTATCAAGTGGCATGTGGATTGCATCTACATTTAATTTTATCGCAACATCATAAAAGGTGTGAAGAATACATTTTACATTTCTCTGATTGCAGATTTTAAGTGTCTCTAAAGCCATTTCTTCATAAACCTGTGTGGTAACATCTTTTTCCCTCAGAATAATAGCAAATGGTCTTAAATCAGACACTTTTTTTATCTGTTCAAAAAAATCGTTTTCACACAATTGTCTATTGGTTATACATACAGAATCATACATACAGGTAATCATTCAGGACAGGCTGAAGTCCCTGGCCTTCAATATCAGAATACATATTTTTAAGACTTCTTGTATCATTTATCTCAAACTGCTCATCCCCTTCAAGACTGTCTGTCTCCTTTCCAGTATATTTGCTCTCATGATCTCCAATTCCTGTGGAAACACCTGCAGAAACCTTTGTTGCTGCAATCTTTACTATACCATTTCTAAACTCCTTGCTTTCCCTTGATGATACTGTAATTCCTGCAAAAGGCAAAAATATTCTGTATGCACATATTATCTGGCAAAGCTGTTTTTCATGTACATCTAAAGGATTTATCTTTTCGTTATTAATAATAGGTCTAAGTCTTGGACATGACAGTGAAAATTCTGCATAAGGATACTTCTTCTGAAGAAAATATGCGTGAAGTCCAGTTGCCAGAGCATCTTTATGAAAATCTGATAATCCCAGTAATGCTGAAAATGCAACTCCTCTCATTCCTCCCATAAGTGCTCTCTCCTGTGCCTCAAATCTGTATGGCCACACTCTCTTATGTCCCATTAAGTGCAAAGTCTCATATTTATCTGTATCATATGTCTCCTGAAATACTGTCACGTAATCAACTCCGCACTCATGGAGATATTTATACTCATCTACATTTACTGGATATACTTCAATTCCCACATTTTTAAAATATTTCTTTGCAAGACGGCAGGCTTCTCCGATATACTTTATATCGCTCATCTGCCTGCTCTCTCCTGTAAGAATAAGTATTTCCTCCATTCCGCTCTCTGAAATAACAGACATTTCATGTTCAATCTGTTCCATGCTAAGTCTCATACGTTTTATGTGATTGTAGCAATTAAACCCACAGTAAACACAGTAGTTTTCACAGTAATTAGCAATATATAGCGGTGTAAATATATACACATTATTTCCAAAATGCTTGGTTGTCTCTGCCTTTGCCTTCCTAGCCATTCTCTCTAAAAATGGCTGTGCAGCAGGTGATAACAGTGCCTTAAAATCTTCAACTGTACATGTATCATGCTCTAATGCATTTCTCACATCTGTAGCAGTATACTTATTATAATCATATTCTGCAACATTACTCATCACTTTATCCATGATGTCCGAATTTATCCTGTCCATACCCTCCATATATTCCATGTGGTTTGTTCTGGATGATGGATTATTTTCTATTTCATGCTTTTTCGCAAGTGCTTTTTCTGACAAAAATTCAGAATCTATTAAAAATTGATTTTCCATTTTTTATTTCTCCCCGTCCCTAATCGCGTAAAAATCCTGTAAGTGGGTCTGAGGCTGCCGCACCTCTTGTAAGAACCCTTCCAAGTCCAGCTTTATATGCATTACGTCCAGCTATAATTGCATCTTTAAATGCCTTTGCCATAAGTGGAAGATCACCTGCAGTTGCAAGTGCTGTATTTGCCATTATTGCAGCAGCTCCCATCTCCATTGCCTCACATGCCTGTGATGGTTTTCCAATACCAGCATCAACTATAACTGGCAAATCAATTTCATCAATAAGAATCTGTATAAATTCCTTTGTTGCAAGTCCTTTGTTTGAACCAATAGGTGATGCCAATGGCATAACTGCAGCAGCACCTGCATTCACAAGATCCCTTGCACAGTTTAAATCAGGATACATATATGGAAGTACAACAAATCCCTCTTTTGCAAGAATCTCTGTGGCCTTTACCGTCTCATAGTTGTCAGGAAGAAGATATTTTGAATCCCTCATTATCTCTATCTTAACAAAATTCCCGCATCCGAGTTCTCTTGCAATCCTTGCAATTCTGACTGCCTCGTCTGCATTTCTAGCTCCTGATGTGTTAGGAAGAAGTGTAACATTATCTGGTATGTAATCTAAGATATTTTCATGTTCCTTAGTGTTTGCTCTTCTAACTGCAAGGGTGATTATCTGTGCACCTGCATATTTTACTGCTGCCTCTATAAGATTCAATGAATACTTTCCTGACCCTAATATAAATCTAGAATCAAATTCATGTCCTCCAAGTATTAATTTATCATCCGTTTTTTCCATCTTATTTTTCTCCTATTTTTGCATAATATATTAATTTTTACATTTACAATCTCTGTTCTTTCTTATTTAGGAATCAGCCTCCTCCAACAAAACTTACTATTTCAACAATGTCACCTTCTTTAAAATTGTAATTGTCATAATTCTCTTTTTTAATTATCTCATAATTAACTTCCACAACGATTCTTCTGCTGTCATAGTTGTTTTTTTCAAGGTATGAACTTATATTCATTCCCTCTGCATTTACCTGCTCTCCATTTACTGTTATCATATTTCCTCCCATAAATTTAGTGTTTCGATAGCGATAGTTTTTACTTTATAGGACGTTTCCGTGACTTTTCTATAAAGTAAAAAAGACTACCCTTGCAGGTAGTCCATAAATTTACGACTTATAATTTCTAGATTACCTACGTTGGCATTACCCAAATCAGGTTATCAGGTCGAAGTTCGCAACTTCCTCTCAGCCTGTACTACAAGCTCCCTGTCTTTATTCAATTATAGCCCTATTAACTTTTTTGTCAAATATTTTAATCTATTCCATCAATTCTTACCTCTGTCCCAAATATCTGTCTGCACAGATTCACACAGTAATCGTATGAAAATTCAGAATCTTTCTTCGTCATCTCATTATCCGATGCCAATTCAGAATTATAATCGGATATCTTATATGAAGTCACCTTTCCCGTTCCAATAATCATCTGTGATACAAGTGGAATGACTGAATAATCAGATATCTTGACTGTATCATTTTCCTTTGTGAGTGTCACATTCGCCATAGCTCTAACAGCACGATTTGCAACCCCTTTTCCTGCATCACTTGTAAAATTAACAAAGTTTCCAAGTGAATAATACACTAGTGCACTATTTCCATTATCTGCCGTAACCCATTTTACTAGCTGGATAACATGAGGATGTGTTCCTATTATAAGATTTGCTCCCAATCTCGTCATGTATTTTGCCATTTCTTCCTGTTCCCTATTAAACTCATTAGTATATTCTATTCCCCAGTGAGGACAGACTACTATAAAATCTGACTGAGTCTTTGCAAGTTCAATATCCCTCGCAATCTTCTCTTTATCTAGTAAATTTACTGCATAAGGCATATCACTTGGCATTGATATTCCATTTGTTCCATATGTGTAATTGAGTATTGCTATTTTAATTCCATTTACTTCTTTTACACATATAATGTCCTACATCTCACTGCTGTCATTTATTCCAAGGAAACTTATTTCTGGATGATTAGTCCTCCAGTAGTTAATACAGTTTATTATTCCCTGTTTTCCTTTATCAAGCGCATGATTTGTGGCATGAAGTATCACATCAAATCCACTATTTACAAGAGAATCTCCAACCTCAAATGCACCGTTAAATGCCGGATTTCCTGACAGTCCCAGATCCCTGCCACCTAATATTACCTCCTGATTCGCAATTGCTATATATGCACTTTCAATATCACTCTTAACATTTGCAAAAAGGTGGTCATAATTATATGTTCCATCATCCATCTTGCCACTGTCACTTACTGGTGTATGAAGGAGTACATCCCCAACCATTTTTATATTTACTGATTGAATCTGCTGCACTGGTTCTTCGTACTGCGTCTCAGTTTCCTGATTTTGTGTAGATTCTTCTGTCTCCTGTAATTGCGTAATCTGGCTTAATGTCTCTTTATTTTCTAAAGTTTCATGTGTTTTTTTATTTTCCCTGTTTATCCTTGTAAATAAAAATATTCCTGCAAGGAATAATATTATCAGTGCAGGAATTAATATTTTTATATAATTAGTCTTTCTCTTCTTTATTTCGTACATTTTCTATTCCTCTATTCTGAGTTTAAAGACTCTCTCGGCATTTTTATACATAAGATCATCATAATCATTCTCAGAAATCAAATCTGGAAGAACATAAAAATAATCTTGATATATCGATCTGTCATTAGTTCTGTTATGAAGATATGTATCTGTTCCATCAATAGGAGCATCGCTTCCAAACATCATCTTTTTGCTGCCATATCTCTTAATTGCCTCAATTGTTGTACTCATTGGAACCCATGTTGTATCTCCATAGAGATTGTCACATTTTCCAAGTAAATCTAGTGCCTCTTTGTTATCAGTTCCAAGACCCATGTGAACCATTACAAAATTCACATTCTTAAACATTTTTGCAGCCTCATAAACATGCACAGGTGAGGCCTTCTCACATCCACCAGTGTGGGACACGACACAAAGATTATGTTCTTCTGCAAGTTCCAGATATGGAATAACTCTCTTATCAACAGGAGATATATCCCCATGATATGGATGTATTTTTATCGCCTTGATAATATCAAGATTATCTTCAATTAATTTCCTGTAATCTCTGGTAAGTCCCTCTGTTGATGCCTTTATAAATGGGGCAACGCTAATTCTATCAGGATATAATCTCGCAAGCTTCAGTGTTCTTTCTAGTCCGTCACTCTGGGTTATCTGTAATTTATCTGGTAGAATCTTCTGATCAAAATCTACCTCACAACAATCACAGTTTGACAAGAGTATATGGTCTACATTATATCTATCAAGCATTGTGACAACCATATCCTCTGTCATATCAAATCCTAGATTTCCACCGCCTATATGTACATGTGTATCAAATATTTTCTTGCATCTGTAATGATTTTTATCTGTTTTCATCCCGTCGCCTCTCGTTTCAATATCTATTAAACAAGTTTACTGTGCCGCAACATTTTCATCTGTAGTTTCTGGTGATGTTTCTGCAATCTGTGCTATCTGGCTAGGATCTCCCTTTGGCACTATTACTTCACCTGATCTGAGTGTAACTCCTTCTCCTGTATATCCTTCGCAGAATCTCGAATAGAGTTTAAAATCATCATATATACTATTCCAGTAACTTCCTGTAGTTGCTGCTGTTACTGCTATATAATTCTTAGAACCACTTGTTGCATATGAAGCAAGTGTATGACTGGCCTCAATTGTATATCCTGTCTTTCCTGCTTTAATCTGAACTCCAGGAACTTCATTTCCATAGATTCTCTTAAACATTGTGCCATACAACTTGATTCCCTCTGGATGCTGTGGTGTTGGAGCTGTGGTGTAATCAACTGCTGAAAGTATCTCCGCACATGTTTCATTCTGCATTGCATAATCCATTATCATTCCCATTTCAACTGCGGTTGTATAGTGATTTGGATCATGAAGACCTGAAGTATTCATAAAATGAGTATCCTTAAGTCCCATTTCCTCACACTTCTTATTCATTAAATCTACAAGTCCCTGCTCTGAACCTGCTACAACCTTTGCAATACCTATAGCTCCATCTGCTCCTGAAGGAAGTACCAGCCCGTAAAGTAAATCCTTGGCATTAACAGTCTCATCTGCTAAGAATCCAGCCACTGAAGCCTGCTGTCTAAATAAATCATCAAGTTCCTGTGCATTAAATGTATATGTCTGATTTAAATCCTGTAAATTCTCTACTGCCACTATAAGTGTCATTACTTTTGTCATTGATGCAGGATATATTCTTGCATCTGGGTTCTTACCAGCAATTAATTTGTGATTTGTAGCATCAATAACTGCTACATTATTGCTTACAAGACTTGCATCCATTGATAAATCCTGATAGTTTTCAGAAACCTCTGGTCTCTTTGCTTTCTTTTCTTCCTCTGTAGTCTCTGTAACCTGTTCTGAAGTTGTCTCGGTCACCTTCTTGGTATTTTTCTTGTTATCGTCTTTCCCATTGCAGCTCATTAATACAAACAGACCAACTACAGTAACTACCGCTATAACTGTAAAATTCCTTATTGCAGCCAGTTTTTTCTTTCTTCGTCTTGATTTTCTGCTGCGTGTACTACTGTATCTTCTGTCATAATTTCTATTACTCATTTGATTATTTCCTCCACTTTAAAACTGTCAATCAGTAATTTCAAAGAACTCTATTTTATTTCTCTTTCATCTGAGAAAAGAATTTCTTTACTTCCATTGTAACCACTCCGCTGAGTGCAAGAATTGCGATCATATTTGGTATTGCCATCAATCCGTTAAATATATCCGCTATTGTCCATACTGCCTTTACTGTCATGTATGGTCCAGCAAATACTGCTAATATGTATAACCATCTGTATACCTTTATGTGTTTTGCATTTTTACCTGCAAGATATTCAAGACATCTCTCTGAATAATAATCCCATCCAAGTATTGTTGTAAATGCAAAAAACACAAGACAAAGCATCAATATAAATGCTGATACTCTTCCTGGAATTGGAAGTCCATGTTTAAATGCATATGTAGTAACTTCCACACCTTCAATACCTTTTACTTTCCATGCACCCGTGAGTACTATTGAAAGTCCTGTCATTGTACATATAACAATTGTATCAATAAATGTACCTGTCATTGAAACTAGTCCCTGTCTTACTGGTTCATTTGTCTTAGCTGCTGCAGCTGCAATAGGTGCAGAACCTAAACCTGCCTCATTTGAAAATATACCTCTTGCCACACCTTTCTGCATCGCTATAAACATTGTACCAACTGCTCCACCTGTCACAGCCTTTGGATTAAATGCTGATTTAACTATTAACTTTACTGCCGCTGGCACCTCCTGAATATTACATATAAGCAATACTACTGCAATTAAAACATAAGTTACAGCCATAAATGGCACTATGAGCTGTGATACCATAGAGATTCTCTGTATTCCTCCAATAAGAACAAATGCTACAAGTATTGTAAGAATAATTGAAGATACAACTACTACCCATGAATATGTACCTATTCCTGGTATCTTTACTGTATTCTTGCTATTGGGATCGAAAAATCCTTTTATAGCTGATGAAATTCCATTTACTTGTGAGAATGTTCCAATTCCAAACAATCCAACACATACTCCAAAAAATGCAAACATCTTGGCAAGCCATTTGAAATTCTTGCCCATTCCTTTTTCTATATAGTAGAATGGTCCACCAAGTGAATGATTATCTTCATCTACAACTCTGTATTTTACTGCAAGTAAGCCCTCTGCAAACTTTGTTGCCATTCCAAAAAATGCTGCAAGTTCCATCCAAAACAGTGCTCCCGGTCCACCTGCACTTATTGCTGTAGCAACACCTACTATATTACCCGTTCCAATTGTAGCAGAAAGTGCTGTACACAATGCACCAAATGATGTTACCTCACCTGCTGCGCCTTCTTCGTTCTTAACCATCCACTTAAGAGCCAAAGGAAGCTTTCTAATCTGAAGACAAGCCATTCTAATAGTTAACATTATTCCTCCTGCCATGATTAAAATCATAAGCGGCAGTCCCCACACATAATCGTCAATTTTAACTAAAAACTGGTTAATCTCATTCCACATAATATTACCTTTCAATCTTTCTTATTTTACATCGTCCGATTTTCAGACAAACTTTTTTAATTATATCATATATTTATTAAAAGTGAATAGAATTTATACAAAAAAAGAATATCCTCCATTGGGGAAAATCATCCCCCAGAGAATATTCTACACTTTTATGTCATCTATATATGATCTTTTTTATTTACAGAAGCTCTGCAATTTCCAGTAAAAGATTATTTGTCTTTTCCCAGCCAAGGCATGGATCAGTAATTGATTTTCCGTAAATTCCCTCGCCTATCTTCTGGCTTCCATCTTCAATATAACTCTCTACCATTAATCCTTTTACTATACCCTTTATATCATCAGAAACTCTGCAGCTATGAAGTACATCTTTTGCAATTCTTATCTGCTCTAAGTACTGTTTGTTTGAGTTTGCATGATTTGTATCTACTATTATTGCAGGATTCTTTAAATCAGTATTCTTATAATTCTCATATACTGCTCTCAAATCTTCGTAATGGTAATTTGGTTTGCTATGTCCAAGATTATCTATATATCCCCTCATGATTGCATGAGCAAGAGGATTTCCCTGTGTTCTTACTTCCCATCCACGATATATGAAATCCTGTGTGTGCTGTGCAGCTGTAATGGCATTCATCATTACTGAAATATCTCCACTTGGTGGATTCTTCATTCCTGCTGGTATACCAACACCTGATGCTACAATTCTGTGCTCCTGATCTTCTACTGAACGGGCACCAATTGCAACATATGATAATAAATCAGATAAATATCTATGATTTCCCGGATATAACATCTCCTCTGCACATGTAAATCCTGTCTCTTTTACAACACGAGTGTGCATCTGTCTGATAGCAATTATACCTGCTAACATATCTTCATGTCCCTCCGGATCAGGCTGATGAAGCATTCCCTTATATCCTGTACCTTTTGTTCTTGGCTTATTAGTATATACTCTAGGTATAATAAATATCTTGTCTTCAACCTTTTTTTGCACTTCTGCAAGTCTGTGCATATAATCAAGCACTGCCTCTTCGTTATCTGCAGAACATGGTCCAATTATCATAAGAAACTTATCACTTTTTCCTGCAAAAATATCTGCTATCTCTTTATCTCTCTTTTCCTTAATTGCCTTTATTTCATCTGAAAGAGGAAACTGCTCTTTTAACTCCTGTGGTGTTGGCAGTTTTCTCAAAAAATCCATTTGCATTTCCATATTATCGTGTTCCTTTCCTATTTCAATTTGTCCTATTGTATCACTTTTATCACTTTAAAGCAATAAAGAGTTTGTCAATATATGTTATATATTTTTCCTATTTCAGTTTAATTGTATTAATATTGTCCATTAATTACAACAGCGGTGCAAAAAGTCTCAATAGACTATATCCCACCTTATCCATAAAAGTTTTCCTGTTATCATTATTATCAGATATTACCCTGCTGCATTTCTTGAATGTATCATCAAAGTCTTTCTTAATATCCATGACTGCTGGTACGTTATACATAAATACTCCATCTTCAAAATGATGATATAGACTTCTGTAATCCAGGTTTATTGTACCCACTGTAGCTACTTTGTCGTCCGACACACACATTTTTGCATGACAGAAACCTGGATTATACTCATATATTTTCACACCTCTCCTCAACAAACTTGGATAATATGATTTAGTAAGGGTGTATACTGCTTTTTTATCTGGTATTCCAGGAGTAATAATTCTAACATCTACTCCTCTTTTAGCCGCAAGCCCCAGTGCTCTGTCCATATCATCAGTAATAATAAGATATGGTGTCATGAAATAAATATATTTCGTGGCAGATTCAATAGCATTTAAATATACATTCTCACCAACATGTTCATTATCTAATGGCGAATCAGCATATGGCTGAACGTATCCCTTTCTTTCACCCCTGTATCGTATGCTGAAATTATCATATTTTTTTATAAATTTATCGGCATCTGGTAAATAAATCTTATAGTTTTTGTCATCTATGTCTTTTGCATTAATAGCATTCCATATTTCCAGAAATGTAATTGTGAGATTCTTAACCGCATTACCGACAATCTTAACCCCAGTGTCTTTCCAATGTCCATATGGGTTTACCACATTAAAATATTCATTGGCCATATTATATCCGCCTGTATAACCCACAATTCCATCTATGACTGTAATCTTCCTGTGATCTCTGTTATCCATAAACACATTAAGCAGAGGAATCATTGGATTAAATATTCTGCAGTTTATTCCCTTTTTCCTCATCTTATCGGCAAATGACTTGTCTATAAATACTGCACTTCCTATATCATCGTAAAAAAGTCTTACTTCAACGCCTTCTTTTACCTTCTGTTCAAGTACCTCTTCTATTCTTCTGAAGGACTGGGCATCCTCTATGGCATGATATTCCATGAAAATAAATTTTCTGGCTTTCTTTAATGATTCTATCTGGGCATCCAGTGCATCACTGGCCTCGCTGAAATACTCTACATAAGAATCATCATACACAGGAAAATGTGCGTAATCTATAATATATCTACACTGATTAGCCACCTGTACATCCTGTTTTTCCAATTCTCTAAATACTCTGTCATCCTGTTTTATTCTGGGAAACAATTGCCTGTCTATGCATTCAAATCTCTTCTGCATATTCTTCGTTGCACCAGATCTTCCGAGCATAAGATAGAGTGGCATTCCAAGAAATGGGAACGCAAGTATTAGGACTATCCACGGTGTCTTAACTGCAGTATTGGCATAACTTCCATTTATTGCAAGTGCTACTAAAAGCGCAAGAAGACTCAATATAAGTGTAATTGAGGTAGAGATAGCATTCAGCCTTATATACAGAACCACAATCCATATGAACTGTATAATAACAGAAATTCCCACGAAAATAATGGTTCTTATTCCATTCCTTACCTCATCATGTTTAACTTTCTTCTTGGTTTTATACATATTATTTCCTCCGTGTATCCTATATTAACACACAAGGGCAAAAAAAACTATATAATTTAAGCACCACTTCCCGTCTATTCCCCATTATTTCTGCAATACCACATATCCATATTCTCATGATACAAGTTCCACCTCCTGCCATTTACATAACAGGTATATTTAAGACTGTTTTCTACAGATCTTCTGCTATTAGTGTACTCTGCACTTAAGATTCTCTGTACTTCATAACTATATCCATCCTTCCATATGAAACTCAGAGGTACAATCATTCCATCCCGATTCCTTGCTGTATAAACTTCAATATAAATTTTATCAGACATCTTATCAGCTCCTATTACAAAATTATCTTTTACAAGATTATAATTCTCTTGATATTCGATTGTAAACTGACACTTCTGTCATATATTGTTTTATATTCTCTTATTTTTCGATTTTGTATTGACATACCAATACTAAAAATATATAATTTTATTATCCCCTTTCAGAAAGGATTTAATTCATATGAATGATATCGGACATATAATCTCTCATTACAGAAAACAAAATAACATGTCACAGCAGGAACTGGCAGATCTTTTACAAAAAAAAGGATTCAAGATTTCATATAAAGCTGTATCAAAATGGGAAACCAACGTGAGTGAACCTGGAATAAATTTATTTTTTGAAATATGCAGACTACTGCACATAGAAGATATTTATGAGGAGTATTTTGGATTTAATCCATACAATCCTTTTAATGGATTAAATGAGACTGGTATTAATAAAGCTAACGAATACATAAGCGATTTAAAATTGATTGATAAATATCTGTCTATATCCAATAAGACAGTTTCCATAACCAGATATTTAGATATTTATGAAAACGCAGTATCTGCCGGAACAGGTAATTATTTATTTGATGGGCCAGTAACTTCCTGTATAATAGATAATTCTAAAAGTGTACCTGACAATGCAGATTTTGGAGTAATGATTTCAGGTGATAGCATGGAACCATTATTCCACAATGGTGAGGTAGCTCTTATTCACCACGCAGATACTCTGTCATCTGGTGATATTGGCATTTTCTCTCTTAATAATAATGCCTATATTAAGAAGTTTTCACTAAAAAATGGAATTATATCACTTATTTCGCTAAACACTGACTACAATCCCATTGGAGTCACTGCAAATGATGATTTTAAGATATTTGGAAAGGTTGTTGGAACCTGTAAAAAGGAACTTTTGTTTAACAGTTAAGATATGGCAGGTGTTTAAATGGTATCTAATAATTTAAGAAAAATACGCCTTGAAAGGCATTTAGCACAGAAAGACATTGCCGATGCTATTGGCATATGTACCCGCACAATTAACCGAATAGAAAAAGGCGAGAGTACTTCTTTAGAAATTGCATTGCTTATATCCTCATACCTGGATTTGAGGGTTGAGGATATATTTTTTGAACATCACTAGGTGGTTGGGATTAATCAGATTCTTTTTATATTTTTTTATTCATTTCCCACATTAAAATCGTACTGAAACATGCTGGAAGTATATATATATGAAGGGCTGCCCACCCACTTGTTTATGTCTTCAGGATTAAAGTCTGCTGTTACAAAACTATCAGTCATTGTGTCATATATAAATTTACTGCCATTATCATCAATTATATATATATGGCTTCCATCGTAGTCGGACTGTATATATGTTCCTGCTCCATATTTTATATTAGAGAAGTCGAAAAAGCCTGTAAGTGTATTTATATCCTGATCATACACATAGAGTCCGCTTTCATCAAAAAATACGATTTTCACATCATCATTGTATACTGATATTCCCTGTCTGTCTGATACTGGCTGTTCATTCCCAGTATTGGCTGATTGAATACCTGTTTCATTTGTAACAGATTCACTGTTTATTTCAGAATCTGTAAGTGATTCAGATTGTACATCTGTTACTACTTCCGAGCTTGGTTCCTGTGCTGGAACTAATGTTGACTCCAAGGAATCCGTCAAACTTGTATCTGTGACTTCACTATTATCACTTTTTATTTCTTCATCTTTTTTTGTATCTGCATAAGTTTCCTTTTTACTATCAACAGATTTCTTATTATCAGATTTTTTATTTCCAAAAATAAATATACAGACAATAGTGATTGTTACAACCACGCATAAAGCCAATAGTATTATATTTCTTGTATTATTTTTTTTATCCATAATCTCACTTTTCCAATCCTTTAAAACCAACTTTTAATTAAAGCAATTTCCTCTTTGTATCCATCATCATCATTTGGAGTTTCCAAAATAAATGGTTTCCCCTGTAATAACGGATGAGTTACGACTTTCTTTAATACTTCTGCTCCTATCATTCCCTGACCTATTCTTTCATGTCTGTCCTTATGAGAATCTAGGATATTTTTACTGTCATTTAAATGAACTGCCTTTAATCTGTCTAATCCTATGACCTCATCAAAAATCGACAGAACATTGTCTATATCACTTATATCATAGCCGCCATCCCAGACATGACAGGTATCTAAACAGACTCCGATTTTATCTTTTAAATCAACTCTGTCGATAATTGCTCTGATTTCTTCAAAGTTTCTTCCGACCTCTGTTCCCTTTCCAGCCATTGTTTCTAGCAGGATTGTTGTATTATGTTCTTCTTTAACTGCATAATTTATAGCATCTGCAATCATCTCTATCGCAGCATCTACTCCCTGTTTTACATGAGAACCCGGGTGAAAATTATAGTAATTACCTGGAAGGTAATTCATTCTTTCCAAATCATCCTTAAGCATTTCCCTTGAGAATTCTCTTATATCTTCCTTGGCAGCACATACATTCATCGTATATGGTGCATGGGCAACAAGCTTTCCAAAATTATTGTCTGCCATGAATTTCATCAGTGCGTCCGCATCTGCCTTGTCTATCTTTTTGGCAGCTCCACCTCTGGGGTTTCTTGTAAAGAATGCAAATGTATTTCCTCCTAGTTCCACTGCCATTCTTCCCATTGCCAAAAATCCCTTAGAAGATGAAAGATGATTTCCTATGTATATCATTTATTTTCCTCGCTTTTCTATAATATTTTTTCCGGTTTAAAATTAAGATAATCCCCGGATACAAGATGATAGTTGACTCCCTCATACTCTCCAATTATGCTATCATGAAATCTTGGTTTTCCATGACTGTGAGAATACACCACATGACTGACTCCATATTCCTTTGCAATCTGGGTAAATATGCTTTCAGTCTCCAGGATATTTGTTGGAGGGTAATGGAGAAACATTATAAATTTATTATACCCTGCTTCAACTGCTTTATCAAATGAGCACCTGAGTCTCTCCTCTTCACGCTTAATTAAAACCTTTGAGTGATCCAGTGCATCTCTGTCTATATCTATAATATTTCCAAATCTGTCTAGGTAAAACGGTCCCTCAAATGTAAATCCCTTTGTTCCAACAAGGGCATAATCTTCATACGTATAAAAATTATTCTGCAGGAAATTAAGTTCTCCCTTAAAAGTATCGTTAAGTCTGTCTGTTTTCTTTGATTCCCAATATCTGTCATGATTTCCACGAATTAGTATTTTTCTACCAGGAAGAGATTTTATAAAATCCATATCATCAAAGCATCTGTTTATCTTTTTGGCAAATGAATTATCTCCTGTAAATACAATTGTATCCTCATCTTTTACTATTTTACTGCAGTTTTTTAAAATTTTTTCTTTGTGTCTGACCCACACTCTGCCATATTTATCCATAAAATTTTCGTCTTCGGAAAACAGATGTAAATCTCCAAGTGCATATAATGACATAATTTCACCTCTATATTTTTAACAATACTAATTTACATTAGCAAATGCTGTTTAATTGTATAAACTCTCTAATATAATTACTTTATCCGCTAATCCTTCTTCAATTTTCTCAACATGTGTTGACATTATTATAGTTTTTCCATATGACTTCAAATCTGTCAGAAATTCCATAAGCCATTCTCTTGATTTCGAATCAAATCCAGCAAATGGCTCATCAAGAACCAGAACATCTGGATTCAATGCCATAACTGACGCAAGAGCGACTTTCTTTTTTTGCCCTCCGCTCAAGTGATATGGAGCCTTGTCTGCCAGGGATGAAATTTCAAATAATTCCATACAGTCCATCACCCTTTTATCTACTTCTTGATCATCTAGTCCCATCTGTCTTGGTCCGAAAGCAATCTCGTCATACACTTTCCCATTAAATAACATCACATCGGGATTTTGAAATAAATATCCTATTCTCTTGTGAAATAATTTGCTGTTCTTATTATTTTTTAAATATTTCTCATTTATCTGAGTTCCATTAAATATATAATTTCCTGTCTGAGGATAAGAAAGGCCATTAATAATCCTGAAAAGTGTAGTTTTACCACAGCCATTTTCTCCTCTAATTACAACGCATTGTCCCCTTGATATTTCAAGACAAAAATCCTTAAAAACTAATGTATCCTCATATTTGAAATTAATATTTTTTAATTCTATCAGCTTCATCTCGTGCTCCCTTGTAATCATCAGTAAATCCTCTACATTGCATGGCTTCATACATTTTATGACTGTGTTCAATTGATTTAATAAATGTTATGCCAAGTATCCCCCCAATTGACTGATATTTTCTATTATTCTTACCAACAGATTTAAGACTCAATGACACCAACAAGTCGTTGATTATATTCCCAAGCAGTACAATATATTTAAGTGTAATATCTATTGTGAAAATAAATACCCAAGGCACGTGAAGTTTCTTTAGTGCTCCAGTAATATGATTCCACTGGGTTGTATGGTTAAATATTCCTAGCATTTCTACACATAGAAACACTTTTACAATTACATAAATATTATTATTTATGCCTGCTGGATTCATTATCATTGCAGGAAATAATATTATTAACGATAGTATTGCCCCCACGAAGGATGGTTTTAATATGCCAATTATATCTGATGCCGGCCATGTACACAGATAAAGTTCCATGACTGCAGCAATTGTAAGAATAATGGTTTTATTATTTGATACAGATGTTAATATAATTAATAAAAGAAGTATTAATAGCTTGAATATAGCAGGCAGGGAATGTATCTTTTCATGCCCTCTCTGAATTTTTATCTTTGACATTGCTGTACCAATGCTCTCCAATGTCTTTTTTATAAATGTATTGTAGTCATTCACAGGCACATAATCATCACTTTTCTTCATCCAATCAGGTATCATATTCTCTATTTCCATTCACTGCTGCAAATGCAATCTTAAAGATAATCACAAGTATTGCCACTCCAAGTATTGCGGATAAAATATAACCAATTGTTTCATTTAAACCGCTAATAGCATAATCAGGAAATAATGCTTTTAAACTCCATCCATTCTTTAGGCCTTCTGGAACATATGTAATCTTCTTTCCAGCATTTGTTACATTTAATATTTCAGAACTATCCCACTCACCCCAGGCTGTCCCTGTAGCTATAAGTCCAAGAGGTGTAAGAGCAACCATAGTCGCAACAAGGATGTAAACTGGCATTCTTCTCTTTTTTTCTGTTGTCTTATTTTCATTCTTAAAAATCAGATCTGGTGAACTCTTTCTGACAAAGTTAAATACTGCTACTGTAAACATTGCTTCTACAACTCCTGCAACTACAAGATGTGGAATCATCATTGCTGGTATTGCTATATTTAATCCGTATGGACAATACAGTGCATGTCCTAGTTTATCCTTAAATAACATAGGCTGAATTCCAAACTCTATTGCTGCAAAGAACGCTGCTGCATTTATCCCCACATACGAACCAACAAATGCTGCAACACTGTGAATTAAATCTGATTTATTTCTAGAGTATTTCATTATTAGTCTGTATATGTAATATCCAAGGTACGGAAGAATAAACGCCATATTAAAACAATTTGCTCCAAATGACAGTATTCCTCCATCGCCAAAAATAAGTGCCTGTATAAGCAATGCCACAGAAACTGCAATACATGCAGCATTTGGTCCAAACAAAAGTGATATTAATGTACCTCCAACAGCATGCCCTGTAGTACCGCCAACCAGTGGAACATTAAACATCATTGCAAGAAATGACAGTGATGCCCCAACTCCAAGAAGTGGCATTTTATCCTTTGGCAATTCTTTCACTGTAGCACTTATGGCATGTTTCCAGACAGGAACCATTGCGCATGCCATGACACCACATGTTGCTGGTGATAAATAATTTTCTGGTATATGCATAACTTCAACTTCCTTTGCTTATATTTTTTTTATTTCCATAATTCCCATGACTATTGAAAATATTGTAATGACAATGATTCCCCTGCTCATAAAAAAATCATGAATTCTCATTATTTTATAATCTATTTTACAGATGAAATTTTTTACTTTTTTTATTTTAACCAACAAAAACAGAATAGTAAATACGATAACTGCGCTTTTAATGGAAATATTCATAATCAAAAACAAATATACAAGAATCATATTATTAACTATATGAATAACAAGTCCATGTAATACAGAATAATACTGTCTCACATATGCCAAAAGTATTCCACTTATAAAAGCGTATATTATCTGCACAAAATTAAAATGAAGTACTGCAAATAAGAATGATGTTGAAAACGCAGCGAATTCTGTACCATACTTTATAAAATGATCAAATATAAAAAGTCTGTATACCATTTCCTCTGCCACTGGAACTACTATTCCATAAATAACAATATCAGCAATCTGGAATTTATGAAAATCTGTATATCCTGCGGTATATCCATAATAATTTAGTACTTTTTCATACTGTACACTTAATACCGAAAATACAGCGGCAAGCATAATAAATGCGATGATTATAAAAATCAAATTTGTGTCAAATTTATAAGTCACAAGCTTTGAATTTTCAATTTCACCTCTCCTGCATATCGCAAAATAGACTAGTACCACCTCAAACACATATCCTGTAATCTGAATCCAGCCACTCGTATAACTTAGTATTGCTGACATTATTAAAATATTAATAAGCAAGATTGTTGAAACCATGCTGCAATCTCGTTTTATATTCTCTCTCAATTTGAAAACTCCAATTTCTCATTGTATTCCAGCTCCAATAAATTCTCGCTGATGTACATTCGCCAAATGAGAACCTGTATGCAAGCTATATCTCACTTGGCTCATTGTATTCCAGCTCCAATAAATTCTCGCTGATGTACATTCGCCAAATGAGAACCTGTATGCAAGCATACGTTCTCACTTGGCTCATTGTATACACAAAAAGCTGGTGAATAATCACCAGCTATATATTAACCAAATAAAAATCCAAATCCTACATAACTTAAAGTCATCATAATTATTCCTGCAAGCAATACTCCAAAGCTTACCGCAACAACTGTTGACTTAAAATCAATATCAAGTATGGATGCTGCCAGGGTTCCTGTCCATGCGCCCGTGCCTGGAAGTGGAATACCCACAAAAAACATCAGTGCAAGAAATGTTCCATTTCCAGCCTTATCTGTTAATTTCTTTCCACCCTTTTCACCTTTTTCAAGGCAGAATGTGAAGAATTTTCCAATATATTTCTTATCTTTTCCCCACTCTAATATTCTTCTTGCGAATAAATAGATGAAAGGAACCGGTAACATATTTCCTACTATACAAATAATATAAGATATCAGAATTGGCAGCTGCCATCCCTGTGAAAAAATAATAGCACCTCTAAGCTCAATCAATGGAATCATAGAAATAAGAAAAATCCAAATATAAAGCATTTTTACCTCCAATATTATTCATACAAAAATTAACTTTACCTATTTTCAAATCATTATAACATAAAAAAATATTTATGCCATACTATTTTTAATTATTTTTATTCAATAGTATATCCATATATTCCAGTAAGGAATCCTGGGAATCAATCTTCTTTGCATTTATTCCAAATTTTATTGCACCTAAAACATTTTCTTCCCTGTCATCAAAGAATATGCTTTCGTCTGTCTTTAATCCATATCTGTTGCATAATGCATCATATATTGCCATGTTTGGTTTAGAGTCTTTTATCATATACGACACCATTACTCCATCCATGTCATCCATGAAATCCGCATATTCTGTATGTTTATTAAATAGTATTTCCGGGTAATTAGATAATATATATAACTTATATCCTTTTATTTTAAGTTCATGGACTTTCTCCCACACCTTTGGTCTTGGAACATGCATATATTCTCCATGAGTTATAAACCATCTTATAACCTTTGCGTCCTTTGGGTGTTTATCGCAGTATGCATTTATTATTTCTTCCTGACTCATAGTTCCAATATCATAAATATGCCACAGATTATCATCAAAAAGTTCTCTTCCTATTCTCTGTGCTTCATTTATGTCAAGTCCGTAATCCATGAGCATCTCTCTCCATCTGTAATCTAAGAGTACATCGCCCACATCAAATATTACATTTTTTATATTATTTAAATCTTCCAAGGTATTTTCCATTCTTATCATAATTATAGTAATAAACTCCGTCTGTTATAAGTCCTGTGGCTGCATATCCACTTGAGTGGAAATAATACATATTCTTATTATATGTATAAAATCTTCCTCTTATTAAATCTCCTGAAGGTGTTGCATATCCGATATTACCATCAGAGTATCTGAATAATCCAGTATGCTCCATCTGACCATATTTATTTATATAATACAGATGTTTTCCCTCTTTATCATATGTCTGTCTGTCCACATACATATATCCAAAAGTATTAAAATAGCAGTAATCATCCACACTCTGTCCACTTATACTTTTAAGAACATGCTTAAAATCATCAAAGACTTCATGACCATTTTCATCAAAATAAATTACGTGCACTCCGTCAGGATGATATGTAAGCCTATTTTTCATTGGCTCGCCATTTGTCATAAGATAATATGTATATGTTCCATCTGTGCAGAAGCAGTCATGAAGTGTATTCAAAAAATTTATTCCATTGCAATATGCATATCTCTCTGTAGCAGAAAACTTTGCTCCATAAATTGTTAAAACTCTGGATATACCGCCACTGCTAAGGCATCCGATTCCACTGCTGTCAACATCCTTCGTATTTCCTGTGATTGTGAGACTCTTTAAATTATCAAGTCCTCTGAGTGAATTTAATCCAAGAGATACAACATTGCCTCCAATATTCAGGCTCTCTATATATTTACATTCAAAAAATGCTCCATCCCCAATTTTTGTAACAGAATCAGGAATTGTAATAGATTTTAAGTTTCCGCATCTGTAAAATGTTCCATCTTCTATAACTGTAATTTTCGAATTAATTGCAACTTTACTAAGTGCCTTACATTCTGAAAATGCCCAGTCACCAATGCTTGTAACTGTGCTTGGAACAGTTATTTCCTGAAGTGAAATACATTCACCAAAAGCTCCTGTTCCAATAGTCTTTAATCCACTAGGCAATGTTATTTTATTCAGATTTTTACAGTTAATAAATGCACATTCTCCAATCTCTGTTACTCCTTTAGAGATAACTACACTTACAAGATTATTTGAATTAGAAAATGCATTTTTGTCGATCTTTACTACTTTCTGACCATATATATATTCTGGAATTGTAATTGATGAATCACTTCCCTGATAATTTATAATCGTCACCTGTCCGCTTTTCTGACTATACGTATATGTAGAATTTCCATAAATATATGTACCATCCTCCGCATATGCCTCATTTTTTAGAGCAAATATGGCAATCACGGCAATTATAAGAAAATATGTGTATTTCAATAATTTATTCATAATAATTCTCCTCACAATAGAGTACTTAATTTACTCTCTGTAATCAATTACCCTCTTGGTCTTCTTTTCACTTCTTGGCAATGTTCCAACAGGTACTACTGTAACTCTTGGTGTAACTCCAATTCTTGATTTCATAAGTGCTGTCATCTGTTTTGCAACATCCTCAAAATGAACTCTTCCTTCTGCTTCAACTGTAAGAAGCATAACATCCTTGTTCTTGTCATCTTCGTGGGCAAGTGTAACCCTGTATTCACTTGTTGCTCCATCAATATGTAATAATAATTCCTCAATCTGACTTGGGAACATATTTACTCCGTGAATCTTAAACATATCATCACTACGTCCCTTTATTATATCAATTCTTGGATATTTATTTCCACACTTACAGTCACCTGGGATTATTCTAGACATATCATGTGTTCTAAATCTGAGGAGTGGTGCCCCTTCTTTTACAAGAGTGGTAATAACAATTTCACCCTCTTCGCCATCAGGTACATTCTCTCCTGTGGCTGGATCAATAATTTCAATATATACATAATCATCAAAATAATGTATACCAGATTCCTCTTTACAACTTATACCAATTCCTGGGCCATAAATTTCTGTAAGACCATAAATATCGTACAATTCAATCCCCAGTCCGTCATGAATTGTCTGTCTCATCTTATCACTCCAACGCTCTGAACCTATAACACCTTTTTTGAGTGAAATTTTATCTGTAAGATTTCTCTTATTAATTTCCTCTGAAAGCAAAAGAGCATATGAAGATGTTGCTGTAATTACTGTTGCCTTTAAATCCATCATCATCTGAATCTGTTTATCTGTGTTTCCAGGTCCCATTGGTATAGCCATAGCTCCAAGATATTCACAGCCTGCCTGGAATCCAATTCCTGCAGTCCACAAACCATATCCAGGTGTAATCTGAATTCTGTCTTTATTTGTAATTCCAGCGATTTCATAGCATCTTGCAAACATCTTTGCCCAGTCACTTACATCCTTTTTTGTATAAGGTATTATAACTGGTTTTCCTGTAGTTCCTGAAGAAGAATGAATTCTGACAACCTCTTCATCTGGTACAGCCTGTATTCCAAGGGGATATGCATTTCTCAAATCTGCCTTGCTGGAAAATGGAATTTTTCTGAAATCATCTTCATTTTCTACCTTTGTGATTCCAAGTTCTCTGTACATCTTTCCATAATAGCTGTCTGTTTTTATTAATCTCTTAACTTGTGCATCAATGTCACTTAACTGTTTCTCATTTAGCTTCATATCCCTCTCCTATCTGCTTTCCCATATTAAAAGCTTTCATATCAATTTCTAAAAATCTCTCAGGAACTCTCTTCTTAATCTGCTCTACTACTGTCTGCTCATCTATTCCAAGCATATTGGTACCAATTAAAACTCCTAAAACTGCCACATTGAAATACTTTGATGAACCAAGTGGTGCTAATAATTCTGATGCATCAACTTCAATAACATTTTCCACTTTTTCCTTTAGATAGTTTATCATCTGTATCCCATCATATCCAGTTTCATTTAATGATTCTGTAACTGGCTTTACAGGCACATTATTTACAATTACAACTCCAGATTTCTTTAGATATCTTAAATTTCTAACAGCTTCTGAAGGCTCAAATGCAAGCATGATATCTGCCTCACCCTCAGGTATAAGTGGAGAATAACACTCATTTCCAATCCTCAAATGACTTGTAACAGAACCTCCACGCTGAGCCATTCCAATTGTCTCCGCTGAGTGAACTTCTTCTCCTATTTCCATTGCAGAAGCAGCTAAAAGTTTAGACGCAAGGACAGTTCCCTGGCCTCCAACTCCACAAAGTAAAATATTCTTATTCATTTTTTTCACCCCCTGCAGAAATTTCGTTCTTTTCAATTGCATTAACTGGACATATCTGAGTACACAGATTACATCCTGTACATAAACTTGTATCTATTGTAACTTTCCCATTTTCAGTAATAATTGCGGGACATCCAATTTCTCTTATGCATTTCTTACACTTGATACATTTGTCATTTATCATCATTTTCTGTACAGGCTTATAAAGTGCTATACAAGGCGACTCAAATAATATTGCCTTTACTCCTTTTTCTCCTGCGCATTTCTTAACTGCATCTACAGATTCCTCAAAATTGAGAGGATTAACATGTAATACTGTCTTTACTCCCATTCCTTTCAGTATATCTGCAATATTCATCTTTTCAACAAAATCACCCATCATGTTAACACCTGTTCCAGGATGTGGCTGATGACCTGTCATTGCAGTTGTCGAATTATCAAGAACACATAAAATAAGATCTGCTTCATTATAGATTGCATTTGCAACACCAGTCATTCCAGATGCAAAGAATGTAGAATCTCCAACAAAAGCAAAACATGTGGCATCAGTATCTGTCCAGTGAAGACCCTGAGCCTGTGTAATACCTGCTCCCATGCAGAGACATGTGTCAACCATATCGAGAGGCATGGCATTTCCAAGTGTATAACATCCTATATCACCGCAGAAATATGCTTTTTTTCCTGCCATTGCCTTTTTTACTGCATAGAATGAACCTCTGTGAGGACATCCAGCACATAATACTGGTGGTCTTACTGGAAGTTCTGGCATATCGGACAAATCAATCTTCTCTGAACTCTTAGTTTCACCTAAGAATTTATCTATTACTTTTGATACACTGTCTGTGCTGTTTTCTCCAGCCTGTGGCATATCATTTGTTCCTTTTCCATATACCTTTATATCAAGGTGATATTTTCCAATAAGTTTTATTACCTGGTTTTCTATATAAGGACTTAGTTCTTCAACACAGAGAACTTCTTTTACATTCTCAAGTGCTTTTAACACCAGTTTTTCAGGAAATGGATGAGCTGTAGCTATTCTTGCAAACACAACTTCTTCCCTGTCTTTTAAGTATTCTTTTGTATATGAATAACTTATTCCAGAAGAAATTATTGCTTTTTCACCTTTTCCTGTATAGAAATTCTTCTTATAATCCGAAAAATCATCACCAATTAAAGGATTTCTCTGTTCTATCATTTTATGATTTGCAAAGGATAGCCTTGGGAAAATAACCCATTTCTTAGAATCCTTAATAAATCCCTCATATTCTTTTACATTAAATATCTCTGGTATTTCTATTGACTCATATGCATGACATACCCTTGTAGTTGGTCTGAAAAGCACTGGAGTATTGTATTTTTCTGAATACTCAAATGCTTCCTGAATCATCTCATATGCATCTTTTGGACTCACTGGATCAAATACTGGTATTCTTGCATAATCAGCAAAAAATCTTGTATCCTGTTCTGTCTGAGATGAAATTGGGCCTGGATCATCAGCTGATGCAACAACCATTCCACCTTTTACTCCTACATATGCCACTGACATTAGAGGGTCAGCTGCCACATTTAATCCCATCTGTTTCATTGTTACTAGTGTTCTTGCTCCTGCATAAGAAGCACCAGCTGCCACTTCAAGTGCTGCCTTTTCATTGATCGACCATTCAAGATGCACATTTCCATCTTTATTATATTTTTTTATTGTCTCGATTATCTCTGAGGATGGAGTTCCTGGATATCCTGCAACCACATTAACACCTGCTGCTAATGCTCCCAGTGCTATTGCTCCATTTCCCATTACGTATTCTCGTTTCAAAATAACACCTCTTCTAAATGTAATTTAAAAAAACTCAGTGAAAGAAATTCTCTCACTGAGTTTTAAACTCTGATTTCTATCCATACTATTTTCTAATAATATAGGGATATTGTCAATATTTTATCCTCTAAAAATCATATTAACCTGTATTTTCCAAGCAAATTATATTGTAATAACACCAAATGCATTTAAGATTGAGGATACAAGAATAATTAGCAGGAAAATAATAGCAAAATATCTTAGAACAAATTTATATATATTTTCTCTCTTAAATTTTGATGTGCGCTTTATTTCTTCCTCTATCTTTTCTATCTTAGTAACTTTAAGTATAAGTACGCAAGTTGCCATCGCAGCAATTGGCATCATTACTGAGTTAGTCAGGAAATCAAAAAAGTCTAAGATATCCATTTTTAGTATTGTTACATTTTTTAAAACATTAAATCCAAGTGTAGAAAGTGTTCCAAGTGCAAAAACTATTACAGTTGTAATAGATGACGCCTTAAATCTTGACCACTTCATTTCATCCTCAAATGTAGATACTACACTTTCTGCAAGAGCTACTGAACTTGTAAGTGCTGCAAGAAATACTAATAAAAAGAACATTATTCCAATAAACGTGCCCATACCCATACTGTCAAACACACTAGGAAGTGAAATAAACATGAGACTTGGACCTGCCTTTAAATTCTTACCACCATCAAAGGCAAATACTGCTGGTATAACCATCAGGCCAGCAATTATGGCGATTGCTGTATCAAATATTTCTACTTGGAAAGTGGATTTTTCAATATCAATATCTCTCTTCATATATGAACCAAACGTATATAAAATACCCATGGCAATTGAAAGTGAATAAAACATCTGTCCAAGTGCGACAACAACTGTCATCCATGAAAAATTCTTAAAATTAGGTATAAGAAAATATTTTACACCTTCTATTGCTCCTTGTCTTGTAACTGAATATGCCACAACAATCGTGTTGGTGCAATTTTTCCAGTGTGGCTAACGTATTTAGCTAGATATTTTAATACCCATCCACCGATTACTGAGTAATATGGAACAATTAGCAGTGGAATAATAGCATTAAACCATCCGCCAATCATAAGTCCTTTTCCTGCTCCACTCTTTCTGAATGCACCAACAGGACTTTTATTTGTCATTCTACCTATTGCAGTTTCTGACATAATCATTGTATAACCGAATGTTACTGCAAGAATTAAATATATGAGAAGGAATATTCCTCCACCATACTTGGCTGCAAGATATGGAAATCTCCATATTTAACTATAATATATATTCAAAAACTAAGTCAAATAAACTTTTTATTAATTCAATGCTATGCAGAGATTTAGATAGCCTGCAAATGATACCCAGAAGAAATATGGCAAAAGTAAAATTCCTGCCCGCCTGTTTATCTTTCCAAATTCATTTACCATAACAATAATAACCATCCATAGAACAACAAGCCAAATAAATGCAAACGTATATGCTTTCAAATTAAAAAACCACACTGGCCACAGTGCATTTAATATAAGTGACACTGCATATATATGTAGTGCCTTTTGTATTTCCATACTATCACTTTCATAAATCAGATACGATGAAATTCCCATAAGTATGTATAGAATAGTCCATACAATAGGGAAAATAATAGCTGGAGGCGAAAGAAATGGCTTATACATATCTTTATACTCTGTCATTCCATTACCTGTAATTATTGTAGAAAAAATCCCAGTGAAAAGACTGATAATAATACTTATTACCAGATGTTTAATATTGATTTTCTTCATTTTAAAAATCACTTTTTTATTATTATATGCAGTTAATCTGCAGAATATAATAAAGACTGCAGGATATTATCCTGCAGTCTTTAAATCTTTATCTTTTAAAATTATTTCTCTTCTGTATCTGAATCAGAATCTGAAGATGACGCATATTTTGCTGATATAGTATCAATTGTTCCATCTTCTTTGAATTTCTTAATTGAAGCATTTATTTTTTCAAGAGTTTTCTTATCACCCTTCTGAACTGCTATGGCATATTCTTCTGAAGCGAATGCCTCATCATCTTCAACAATTTTTAAACCTTTATTATCTTTTACATACTGGTTGGCTGTTGCTGAATCAATAACTACGACATCACATTTACCGTTTTTAAGTTCCTGGATTGCCTCTGTACCTTTTTTGAATGCCTCATACTTGTATCCAAGTTCTTTTACTGCAACTTCTCCTGTAAATCCCTGGATTACAGCGATTGTCTTTTTCTCCATATCTTTTGCTGTTTTGATATCTGTATTGTCTTCTTTTACAATCATAACCTGTTTAGCAACATAATATGGCTCTGAGAAATCAACTTCTTCTTTTCTCTCATCTGTTACTGTCATACCAGCAATAACACCATCAACCTGTTTATTCTTAAGTGCAACAATAAGGGAATCAAATTCCATATTGTTTATTTTAATCTTCTTGCCATTGTCTTCTGCAATTTTTTTGATAATTTCAATATCAATACCTGCATAGTCATTTATTACTGCATCTTTCTTAGACACATATTCAAAAGGCGCAAATTCTGCATTTGTTCCAATTACCCATGTCTTGTCATCTTTCTTCTTTGAAGAACATCCTGCAAATAATGTTGTAACCATTGCTACTGATAATGTCACTACTGCTGCTTTTTTAAAAAACTTCATCATAACTAACTTCTCTCCTATTTTTTATTATTAAACTCACATGCGAGTTTTATGCATTTGTAAATTTTTCCTAGCTCCTAAAGAACTGATCCAAGGAACTGCTTCATTCTATCATTCTGAGTATCAGCAAAAACCTCTTCTGGTTTTCCTGACTCAGCCACAACACCTTCATCAATAAATATAAGTCTTGTGCCAACTTCCCTTGCAAATCCCATTTCATGAGTAACAACAACCATTGTCATTCCGTTCTTAGCAAGATTTTTCATAACATCTAAAACTTCTCCAACCATCTCTGGATCGAGAGCTGATGTTGGTTCATCAAAAAGCATAATCTCTGGATCCATTGCAAGTGCTCGTGCAATGGCAACTCTCTGCTTCTGTCCTCCTGAAAGCTGTGATGGGTAATCATTTGCTCTGTCCTTTAATCCAACTCTCTCTAGCAATTCAAGACCTTTTTTCTCTGCTTCTGCCTGAGTCATTTTCTTTAATTTCACAGGTGCAAGTGTAATATTCTTCATAACTGTAAGATGAGGGAATAAATTAAACTGCTGGAATACCATTCCCATTTTCTGTCTTACCTTATTAACATCTACACCTTTTTCATTGATTTTTTCATCATCTATTATTACATCTCCGTCATCTGGTGTTTCAAGCAGATTAAGGCATCTCAAAAATGTACTTTTTCCAGATCCTGATGGTCCGATAACCACTACAACTTCACCTTTATCAATGTGTTCATCAATACCTTTTAAAACTTCTTTTCCGTTAAAACTTTTATGTAAATTATTTACTTTAATCATTGCCATAATTTTTTACCTCTTCATACCTATCTCTGCTCAGATTTTCTAAGTCTGTTTTCCAATCTTCTAAGAACAATTGTAAGCACCTTAATAATAACAAAGTAAATTACTGCAGTTCCAATTAAAGGCATATATGGTGAATATGTAGCTGTTTTGATAAAATCTCCAGCTTTCTGAATATCCATAAGTCCAACATAACCTACAATCGCTGTTTCCTTTATAAGTGTAATAAACTCATTACACATTGCAGGGAAGATATTTTTGACGGCCTGTGGTACAACGATGAGCATCATTGTCTGTCCGCTGCTTAATCCCAATGAACGACCTGCCTCTGTCTGTCCCTTATCTATAGATAAAATTCCTGCCCTTATTATTTCCGAAACATATGCTCCGGAATTTATTCCAAAAGCTATAGCCGCTATAACCCATTTTGGCCATAATACAGTTGCAAATATTACAAAGTAGATAATCATAAGCTGGGTAACTGAAGGTGTTCCTCTTATGATATCAGTATAGACCTTTCCAATTATGTTTAAAAGTTTTATCTTTGACAAGTTACACTGTGCAATTATAAAACCTATTATCAGTCCAATTACAGCTGCGAGTATTGCGACTTTAACTGTAACTCCAACACCCTCAAGAAGCATTTTATATCTGTCTTCTCTGATGAAACATTTAATAAAAGATGCTTTTATTCCATCAAACCAACTCTCAAACCAACTCATATCTTTCTACGTTACTCCTTTGTATTTTTAATACAGAACTATAAACAGTCCCACATGACAAATAATTCTATCATATTTAGAATTTTTTTTAAAGAACAATTTTATAAATATACATTATTATTTAATATCAATCACAACATATTCAGAAAAACATCCTGTCTTGAATTTTATTGACCAGTCCGATATTCCTGATGTTACAATAAAATCCGTATTTTTCATTTTCTTATATCCATATGTGGAATCATTAATCTTTAACAATTCTCCTATAAATGTAATCGGTATTAGCTGTCCTCCATGTGTATGACCTGAAAGCACAAGATCTGCATCACTTTCTGCTTCATTATCATAATCATTTGGCTGATGATCAAGCACTATAATGTATTTATCTTTATCCAATTTTTTAGTGATTTCTCTGATATCATCCCTTTTATAATAATCCGTATCTACTGACTTATCCTGTCTTCCAACTATGTAGAATCTGTCGTCTATCAGAACTGTATCATCTTGTAAAACCACCACGTTGTTTTTTTCTAATTCCTTTATAAGATCATTGCCATCATAACCTCTGTTTTTCTTGCCATAATAGCCCATATCATGGTTTCCAAAACAGTAGTACACACCAAATTTAGTTTGTAGTCCTGATAATGCCTTGCAGGCATCTCTCATATCGTCAATTGATGTGTCATCATCTACAAAATCTCCTGTAATTACTACAACATCCGGATTTTTACTATTTATTTCACTGACATATTTCTCTAAACCTTTTCCAGAAAACGTAGTACCCACATGGGAATCTGCAAACTGAACAATTCTAATTGGTTCAATATCTTTTTCTGTCGTTAGTTTGTAATTAGTCTCCACAACATTATTAACCTGATTCCATCCTATAAATAAATATATTGCTGTAATTAAAACAGCAAATATCCAAGAATAATATGTATTAAACTTCTTCTTTCTTATTTTTATGATTATTAATCCAATCAAATCACATAAAATCCAGAACACTACCAGGTGGAGGATTATAATAATTGCATTTACAAAGTTTAAAAATACTGTTGCAACTGCTATTATCATTGCCAGCAAAACAATTGAAAAAAGCTTGTTTATCTTTTTATTTTCTCTGCTAATCTTTCTTACAAAACCAATTTTTCCGATTCTGTTTGTGAGATAAATAATGCTGCATGCCATAGCAACCATTACTAAAACAAGTATAACTATCCAAATCATATAATTCTCCTAAAATTCCGTGTGGTAGTATACATTAACCTGCCACTGCCTGTTTCATTTTATTTTTTTTGATAAATAAATACATTAACATTGTAATGACAAACATCCCCGCAAAAATCAGTATACAAATCTCTATATCTTTCAGCATAATATTTGATACCTTTATATAATAATTAATAATATTATCTTTATATTTTCCCAGTTTAGAGGTAATCTTTGAAATCAGTTTATTCTCGTATCTTCCATAAGTGAGACATGGTAAAATTTCAAAAATTGTGCTTAACAAAAATGCAAATGGAATATATCTTTTATCTAATACAAGAAGTAAAATCAAAATACATAAATTGATAACTGTTGTCAGACTGATAATCAGCACTTTGTTTTTTATTATTACATCTGCAGTTTTTGCCTTCACAGAAACCTTATTTCCTTTATTAATTTTTTTAAGTTTATTATTTATGATGGTACTCATTTCTTCCTCATTTTCCCTAAACAGTTTCTCCGCCACTGGATAAACCTTATCATAAACTTTATTTTTTATTGTTCCTTTAAAAAGTCCTGCTAATCCTTTAGGAATCATATCTTTTATATCAGCAATTGAATCTATATATTTAGTGACTCCGAACTTCTTTCCTATTTTTTTTACTACACTGTTATTTTTTATCTGTTTTCCAGTTGTATTTTCATATTCACTTAGTCCATAATCAACACTTTTCCCAATCACTAGCTTTGTTGCCTTTTCATAAGGTTTATCAAGAAATGAAAAATCAACGTCTTTTCTATTCTCCATTGAATTAACTATTTTATCAACAGTCTTATCTACTATTTCATCATCAAAAATATCCTCTGCCTCTTCCCTGGCTACATCATATGATTTTGTGTTTTCATATACTATATCTACTAATGTCGTTCTTACTGCTTTATTAAAGCCAGTATCTTTAAGACAATCGTTAAGTGTACTCTTCTTAATCAGATTTGTCTGCATAATGACAACTGTCAAATCTATGCACATCCCTGCTGAGAGCAACAGTACAAGAAATAATTTTAATAATGTTTTCTTTTTCATTTTATTCATCCCATAACCTTAATTTTATTTTGAAAGTCCATAAGTCTCTGCTATTCCCTTTGCATCAGCTACACCTAATTTCTTAAGTCCTGCATCTGTTGCCAAGAATTTTTTTCTGTCTGATGTAGAAGATATAAAACAGTGTTCAACGATTATCGCTGGAATATCTGCAACCTTACCGTTATTATTCACAGCATATTCGTCTGCTAACGAACCATCTCTATAATGATATTTTGTTGAAGTATTTAACTTTATTCCCCTGTCCTTTAATCCAAGATCAGTTAAACAATCCTGTATATTAGACGCTAACACCTTGCTTTTCTTTGAGATTTGAGGTTTCCAGTTCTCATTCTGATAAAATACTTCTGCTCCTCCTGTCTCTGAATCAGAACTGTTTATATGAATGCTCACATATGCATCTGCATTAACACTTTTTGCAAAGTTAACCCTCTCCTTGATGTCAGCTACTGAACTGGCAGTTTCTGGATGTGGACATTTGTCCGTATCTCTTGTCAGGTAAACACTCACACCATAATATTTTTCAAGTTCCTCTTTGCAATACTTGGCTATTTTAAGTGTAAGGTCTTTTTCTATAAGTCCAGCTTCCATCGCTCCAGGATGTCTTATGTCATGACCAGGATCTAATACAATAACAACATTCCTGTTTATAAATTTACCAAGGTATTTTCCTGTTACATCATAGTTATAGTACCAGCATCCATCCGTAATAAGCCCCTGAGCACAGTAACCATTGCCATGAAAATAATACATATTGTTATTTACTGTGTAAAATTTATCTCTTATAAGATCTCCGTTTCCCAGTGCAAATCCTCGGGCTCCATCAGGGAATTTAAAAAGTCCTGTATGCTCTAACTGACCATATTGATTTATATAATAGAGATATTTTCCTGTGACATCATATGTAAGCCTGTCAACATACATATAACCATCTACATCAAAGTAACAGTAATCATCTACTGCTTTTCCACTTATACTTTTTGTCACATGTTTAAAGTTATTGAAAGCTTCATGTCCATCCTTATCAAAATAAATTACATTTCTGCCATTAGGATGATATGTAAGTCTGTCTTTCATAGGTGTGCCATCAGACATCAGAAAATATGTATATGATCCATCTGAAAAAAAACTATTTCTGATAACATTTCCATCAATTATATAATGATTACCATCCCATTCCCCGCCATCTGTTCCTATATTATAATATTCAGTGGCATAAACATTTTCTGACTGAAATAAAATAAATATCGTTGCAGCCAAAAACATCAGATTAAAAACTAATTTCTTCATTCTTTGTTACTCGAACTCCTATCTCTTGCCTATTTATTTTAACATTTCCCATAACATTCTTTTTTATGATAACATTCAAAAATACAAAATGCAAAATAAAAATTATATAAAAAACTGATTTCTCATATTTGCAATTCTATTACTACATTGACTGTAAAATTCATTCTCAGAAAATGGCATTACAAAAAAAAGATTTAGTAGTTTCATATTCATTTTCTGATGTTCCGATGGCGAAAATTTTCCTATATTGTCCTGTATATCTCTAATAAGAAAATGCCAGTTATCTATATATTCTTCAAACTCATTCAGATTTTCTGTATCAATCCATTTAGAAACCTTTATTTTGGACCTGTTTTTATTACTGCATTCATTTACCTGCAAAATATAACTATGGGTTCTGTCATGATAATATCTTCCAAGTGGAAACAGCCTGCATATTCCAGGTCGTGCACTGTGTATTTCACACCTGCCAGCACCGCTTAGAAAGACACACCTATCTTTACCTTCTAGCATTTTTAGATTTGGAAGCATTACCCCATCAATATTTGACAGTTCCACACATTTTGCCATAAGTTCCCTAAAATCCATATTAAGATTCCTTTTTAGTCTATGTATATCCAGCGGGTCAAGGCTGATAGTATTACCCATACCTCTGCAACAGTCACTGCACCCTCTGCAGTCAAGACAATCTGCCTTAACCATATCGTTTAATCCATATATCTTTCCGTCAGTTATTTCCTCTAATGTTATATTTCTCTTCATAATACTCTCTTTAATCTTCCTCTATTTGTATGACATCATCTAATATGTAATTGAATGTTGGAGCAGACTGATTATTATTCTCTTTATACTCCTTATTCAAATCAATTATATCATCTGGGGCATCTGGATTAACTCCTGTAAAGTTACCCTTGAAGACATAGCATGATTTATTTTCAAAATCATCTATTGTCTTTTTCACCATTTCCCTACTACCTTTTGCAACAGTTGCCTGATTCAGTTCCAACATCTGAACCCAGTCTCTCTCAAATCCAGCACCTGCATCATTTCCATTTATATCGGCATCAATAACTTCTTCAATTTTCTGATTATCAATCACTGCCTGTATGGCACCTCTTATATACGGCTCCCAGTTTATCCTGCAGCTTACAAGAGATGTAGTAGGTGCTGCATCTATCATGTCTTGATTATATCCCACATGGTATACCGGATGTTCTAAATCACTATTTGAATTTTCGCATGCCACTGCAGGTCCAATTGTATCTGAATGCTGTGATATTATCACACAACCCTCTTGGATAAGTTTCTCAGAGATCTCCTTCTCCTTTGCATAACTGGTCCAAGTATTTGTATATCTGACCTTCATCTTTGCAGATGGACACTCAGATTTTATCCCTAGAAAGAATGCAGTGAAGCCTGATATAACCTCTGCACATGAATATGCACCAACATATCCAACTAATGCCTGTTCCTTTTTTATATCTCCATTCTTTATCAGTTCATTTAATTTCAGGCCAGCTACCTTACCTGCAACATACCTTCCTTCATATATTTTGCCCATAAATGTATGATAATTCTTTAACTTAGGTGTCTCATTTGCATTATCGCCTGTAGCCTGACAGAACTGTATCTTAGGATTATTTTTTGCTATTTCTTTAGCTGCAACTTGGTATCCATAACTGTTTGTAAAAATGATATCACATTTTTCATTTACCAACTCTTTTATCACCGTACTGGCTTCAGAGTATGGAACGTTATTTTTGATAATAATCTCAACCCTATCTCCAAATTCTGATTTAACCGAGCCTGCTGTTTTTACAAAATTTCCAGTGTACGGTGTACTTTCATCACCATCAAAAACAAATCCTACCTTAATATAACTCCTACTTTTATTTTTTAACATATCAATTTTGTGCAGTCCAAAGAATAAAAGTATAGTAAATAAAGCAGTCATGATAGTAATAACTATGTATTTCTTCTCATTATTCATTGTTGTCCTCACCCTCTCGTTCTATTCTATAAATTGCATCAATATTAATTTTCTTGTCATCAATTAACTTAATAAAAATATCAATAAGGTCAGGATCAAATTGAGTTCCTCTACCATTTTTTAGTTCAGAAATAACAAAATCAAAATTTTGTTTTTTTCTGTATACACGATTTGCTGTCATAGCATCAAATGCATCTGCTATTGCAATAATTCTGCCATACAATGGTATATCCTTACCCTTTAATCCTTCTGGATATCCAAGTCCATCGAATCTCTCATGATGATATTTTGCACCTTCAACAACATGGTCAATAAGTGTAAAGTCTTTAAGTATCTCGGCACCTCTGATAACATGTGTCTTCATAACCTCGTACTCTTCATTAGTAAGTCTTGCAGGTTTATTCAGTATGGAGTCAGGTATAGCAATCTTTCCAATATCATGAAGTAATGCTGCTCGTCTCAGATTTTCCTGTTCATCTTTGGAAAATCCGTATTCACTTGCAATCAAAACTGAATACTCAGATACCCTCTGCGAATGTTTACTAGTAAGTTTATCCTTTGCATCTACGGTTTTTGCAATGGCAATAATTGTTTCATTGCCCATCTGTATCTGCTGCAGAGCAAGTGATAACTGTGTCTGCTGGATTGCAAGTGTTCTCTGAAGTCTTGTTCTTGTAGCAAACCATGAAATCCATCCTACAAAAAGTATTCCTACTACAATCATATAAATATGAAACCAACTGTTGTCATAAATGGATTTTTCCTTTTCTATTCTATAAGAGCTCTCCTCCACAATCCTACCTGTTTCATTGTCAAAAATTGCCAGATGGAATACATAATCACCAGATGGAAGATTTGTATAAACTACGCTAGAGAGTTCACTCTGTGGAACATTAATCCATCCACTGTCTACACCCTCAAGATAATATGAAACCGTTGGATTTTCAAAAGTATAATTAATTATTTCTGGAGTAATTTCTATCTTGTTTACAGACCTGTCAACTTTAAGTACTGTTCCTCTTTCAATTGAATGTTTCTTATCATCAAGTCTGACTTCTGAAACCATAAGTCTGTATGATCTGATTTTTTCCTTATATTCATCCAGATTAACCTTGTATACACCTTTATTTGAAGACAAAAACAGATTATTATCTTCATCTACATCGTTATATGCATTTGCAGTAAGTGATCCCATAAGTCCCATCCTTGAGTTTAGAACAGTATACTCAAATTTTTTTCCAGACAAAAGATCTTCTCTATTTACAACATATATTCCTGAACTTCCAGGTATAAGCATTTCGTCTCTATCATTAATAACTATATCATAGTTGTTAGAATATGGAAAATTATCCAGTAGTCTCACTTCATTTCCATCATAATATGAAATACTGTTACTGGTAACTATAAAGATATTTCCTGTGTCCTTGTCGCTTACCATTCTCAGTATTACCCCAGATCCAAGACCATCTTTACGTTCAACTTTCTTTACAAGCTTATTATCCTTTACTCCTACTATTCCATTTCCATCTGTTCCACATAAAAGTGTTCCATCCTTCAACTCAATCATACATAAAATTTTTGCTGAACAGAATTCCTCCCCATAAGGGATGTTGAAAATAACTTTGTCATCTTTTATAAATGATAGTCCGCTGTCACCACCAACTGCCATTCTCCCATCAGACATTTGTATGCATACCCTGACTCTTTTACCAACGTGACTGTCACTGTCAAAAACTGTGATATTACCCTCATTGTCATATTTAATTACACCTTTGCCATAGCTGCATATCCATAGATTCCCGTCACTGTCATCAGTAATACATCTGATTCTTGTATTTTTCATCATATCAGTCAGATTATTTTCCACAACTATATTGTTATCTACATTTACAATATTTAGTCCGTCATCCGAACCTATGTAAAGCAGATTATCTCTTAACTTTGTTGTATTGACAACTGACGCCTCAAGTCCTACATCACTGAAAATATCTGTGAATGCCGACTGAGATAATCTTAACAGTCCTATTCTTGTTGATGCAAACCACAAATTTCCCTGGTAATCAATGTCCATATCCTGTACTGAGTAATTAAACTCTCCTGTTTCCTGCTTAATAAATGTTTTCTTATCTTTAAGTAATCCTATTCCGTTATCTGCACAAATCCAAAATGTGTTATCATCTTTAATGCTTATCCTATTAATTTTGGAAATACCTTCACATTGAATACTTTCCCTTTCTGTCAGAACCCCGTAATCAAGCGAGTATGTTTTGATTACGCCATTGGCATTCCCTGTATATAAAGTTCCATCCTTACCAAAAATACAACTGCTAAAACTGTCATTTTTATCTGTGCATTCCCTCTTATCTACTATTTTTCCCTGTTTTATAAAATAAAGGTTTCCATCACCATTTACTGCTGCAATATTTCCCCTGTTGTCTGAAGAAATACTGTCTACGTATCCAATTTCCTTAATAGAACCTGTGAGTGTTATTCCTGAAGCAATCCTTATTCTCTGTATTCCATTGGCAGTTCCAACATAGTATTCCCCGTCAGAACTCTGTGTAAAACATCTGATGGAATCTGATGTAAGTCCCTGCGTACTGTCTATTACGTTTGAAATATTTCTATTTATTGCAATTACGATACCATTATCATTTGTTCCAATCCACAGTCTTCCCTCACTGTCAACAAAAAGTGTATTGACATTTTTTACTGTTTTATATTCGGACATAAACTTAAAATCATTTCCATCATACTGGTAAAGTCCTGCATATGTACCAACCCATAATATTCCATCGTTAGTGTGGGTAATAGCATTTGCATGACCACATGGAAGTCCATTCTGACTATTATAGACAGTCTGAATATATGATTTTTCTGCATCTTTCTTTAAATCATCAGCATAGGCTGAAACGTCATGTGTACTTAATAGCAACGAAGAGAAAAATGCAAATAACATAGTGTCAAAAATTACCTTTAATATACCAACTTTTCCAGATTTTTTAACATATCTGTGTAATTTAATAATAAAATACATTGTCATGATTACTAAGACTTTATCTAGAAAATCAATATATAGTTGACCAATCATACACGCAATAATTTTAAATATTCCTTTTTCAATCAAATACTCTCTAACACCATCTCCCCATATATTACCTATATTCCCCTTAAAAAGCAGCATATTTATGAATGTGTTAATCAAAACATATGCCACAGTGATATTTCCTGCAAGAATCATTGTTTTGAAAAAATTCGAAAAATATCCTCTTCGTGCGTTATATCCTACACATATTCCAATCAGTATACTGGTCACAGAAAAAATCATTGACACAGGATTCCAGAATGTAAAAATAACATTGTATGTAACTCCAACAATCGAACCGCAGACTGGTCCTAATACATATGCAGCAAAAACTGTTCCCCCACAGTCAAGCCACATAGGAAGTGTAAATTTCACTGCTATGGCTCTTCCTGCTACATCTGTCAGAATACAAAAAAATACAATTAAAAATACTTTTATAACTCCATAATATTTTATTTCTTTACCCATTGTGTACTCCTTGATATTCTGCTAAAAACCGGAATAATACTACCCTATTTTACGATCACTTATAATATAATATTATATAATTTTATGTCAAATTCTGTCAACCAGATTGGGTATGTCATAAAAATAAAAAGACTATCATATGGTCATATTTTGATGACCTTATGATAATCTTTTTTTTGCTAAATTTATATGTCACATAGCTTATCTGCTAAGTCCAAAAGTCTCTGCAATTCCTCTTGCGTCGGCAACACCCATACGCATAAGACTATTTTCATTGCTAAGGAAATTATTCCTGTCATAAGCTGATGAAATAAAACAATGTTCAACTATTATAGCTGGAAGTCCGGCAGTTTTACCTCTGTGATTTACTGCATAGTAATCACTTAGCGAACCATCTGGATAATATCTGTCTGCAGCATCAGGTGTTGAATTTCTTATCTTTATTCCTCTGTTACCAATACCTGCTGATACAAGATTATTCTGGATATTATTAGCTAAAATCTGACTTGTTGTGGCTATTCCAGGTTTCCAGGAGCTGTTCTGATAATAAACCTCGGCACCATTCTCACCGCCTCCACCTGAATTGATATGAAGACTTATATATGCCTTAGCGCCTACAGAATTTGCTGCATTAATTCTACACTGAATATCCTCTATCGCAGTTGTTCCAGGATATGGACACGCTTCATTTCGTGCAAGATATACAGTTACTCCATTGTATTTCTCCAGTTCTGCCTTACAGTAAGTCGCTATCTTAAGATTTAAAATTTCCTCTCTAAGGCCTCCTGCTGATGCCCCTGTATGAGTTGAGTCATGTCCTGGATCTAAGAAAATTACAGTATTTTGTTTTACAAATTTACCTAGATATTTTCCATTAATATCATAATTATAATACCAGCATCCATCTGTAATCAATCCCTGTGCACAATGACCTGTCCCGTGAAAATAATACATATTTCCATTTACAGTATAGAAAGTATCTCTTACAAGATCTCCGGTATTTTTAGCAAAACCCCTTGCACCATCTGAGAATGTGAACAATCCATATCTCTCCATTCTGCCATATGGATTTATATAATATAAATTCGTACCAGATCTGTCATATGTAAGTTTATCCACATACATGTATCCATGCACATCAAAGTAACAGTAATCATCCACTCTTTGTCCACTTATATTTGTTGTGACATGTGTAAACTCATTAAATAATTCATGTCCGTTTTTGTCAAAATAAATTACGTGCTGTCCATCAGGATGATATGTAAGTCTGTCCTTCATAGGCATTCCATTATGCATCAAATAATAGGTATTAGTTCCATCTGTAAAGAAACAGTTTTTCATAACCTTTCCATCAAGAAAATAATAATACCCTGTCCATGATCCACCATTTCGAGTTAAATCATAGTGCTCCACAGCATATGCATTATCCTGCATTCCAAAAATCATGATACAGAAAAATGCGCATGCAAATAAAATCAAATTTCTAACGTTCCTTATCATTTTTACCCTCCTCGTATAATTGATTCTTACCTAATTCATTTTACTACTTTTCAAACCTATATTCAAGGATTAAAAATATAAACTTTGATGTGTTAATGCTTGTCCTAAGAAATGAATACCTCCATTTTAGCCAAAATGCTAATATGGAGGTAGGGGGCATTGCTTGTTCCAGATAATAAATGCCTATTTTATTATCTTTATAATTTCTAAATATATCCTGTGTGCAATTTCCATCTTGTACAAATATCTGCTTTTCTGTGGTGGTACATTCACCTTAAAGCTCTTAATCTCTCCCAAATAATCTATGGCAAAATATACTTTTCCAGGAGTTGATGCTTCCACATTTAACGGATCAATATTTCCTGTAGTTCCTGATACACCTATAGAAATATCTGCACTGTATTTTTTCCTGACGGCTTTTGCCATTTCAATTACTGTTTCTTCTGAGTATACAGAGTATTTATCTATCACTTCACTCGGAACACCCTGCATAATTTTGGCCTCGTTGCAATATGTCACAAATGCACCTTTAATCACCGCTGACGATCCTTCTGTATCTGTAATCAGTGACGCTATCTGTCCTCCAGTGGCACTCTCCATAGTTGTAATTGTAAGCTTCCTTTCAATTAAAAGTCTAACAAGTTTATTATATTCATTTCTGATCACGTCTTGATTGCAACAATCATCATAATTATGCATTATATCCCTCTTTTCATTTTTATTTCCAATATTCAACCTCATTGCACAAAATATGAAATAGCGTCATAAAGAGCTTTGATGGAGTTTTTTCATTGTGAAGGTATTTTAGTCTATTATCAACATAATATAAATTTCCAATAAGTGTAGTAAATGCAAACAGTACCATTGCAAATGTAATAAATATTGGTCCAAAATTTCCAAGTGTCTTATGCATTGCTCGCTGCACATATTCTGCACCTGCAATACCTGCCCCAATACTCTTAAAATCAAATGCGTCCTTAAATATTTCTCTAAATACAGTTGGCAAGTATGTAACGTTTAATATCATAACCAATATGGTAACAAGAACATAAATTATACCCATAAAAGGTACGAGTAACCCTGTAATCTTTACAATTCTTTTTCCACCGCCAAAAATACACAATGCCGTTACTGCTGCAATAAATACTCCAACAATTAAAGGTGTTATCTTTTCATCATAAAAACTATATACAGAAAATGTAGATTGGAGATTATATGAGCACAAGAGATTAAATCCAAATCCATATGTAAGTATCAGAAAAATAACAAATACAACAGCAAGTGTTCTTTTCTTTATTAATTTTTCAATATAATGGGCTGGTCCACCGTAGCATCCAGCTCCATCTGGGTCTTTCTTTTTATAAATTTGTGCAAGTGTAGTTTCAATAAATGCAGATGCGCTTCCAAGTATTGCTAAAACTCACATCCAAAAGACTGCTCCCGGACCTCCGAGACATATAGCTGTTGAAACTCCAATAATATTACCTGTACCAACTCTTGATGCAGTAGATACCATCAGTGCCTGGAAGGATGATACAGCGCCAACTTCCTTAGGCTTTTCCATAATAACTCTCCATGCCTCTGGAAATAATCTTATCTGTATAAATTTAGTTCTAATGCTAAAATAAATTCCAGCAACTGTAAGAATAATTAACAGAATCGGATAGTATAAAACATTATCTACCTGTGTTAAAAAATTTGTAATCATAAATCTTTCTCTTGATGCAATGCATCATCTCCTTCTTAATTTTATCTATATAGTAACATTACCTGACTTAATATCAGGAATAAGAATTTTTAAATATAAGTACATACATATTATGACTGAGAGTAATGATCCAGCAGGTGCCGCAATGCCCATGGCATATAGGGTGGCTGGAAAAAAGACAGATGCAAGATACGCCCCAGGAATTCTCATAAGTACTATTGAAATTATATTATGTATAAATGAATAAATGGATTTGCCATAAGCACTGAAATATCCGCTAAAGCAGAAATGCATTCCTGCAAACAGACAGTCAAATACATAAGTACGTAAATACTGTGCCCCGAGAATTACTACTTTAGGCTCATTTTTCACAAAAATTGACACAATTACAGATGCAAGAGGCTCGCATACTATAATAGTGATTATTCCATACACAATACATATTCTAATTCCATAATAAAGAGTAGATTTTGCCCTTTCATGAGATCCAGCTCCAGAATTCTGTGCTGCAATAGCTGAAACAGTAGATAACATTGCAGAGGGAACAAGAAATAAAAAGCTAATAATCTTCTCAACTATTCCAACTGCAGCGGCTACATCAACTCCCCTGCTATTAGCAATTGCAGTTATTACAAGAAACGAAACCTGTATTAATCCATCCTGAAATGATATCGGTGTTCCTATTATCAGGATTTTCTTTACATATTCTTTTTTTAGTTTCAGACTATCCATAGTAATGTGTACTAAATTTCCTCGTTTTAGTAATATGACAACTGCAATAATTACTGAACAAGCCTGAGACGAGACAGTGGCAACTGCAGCACCTAATGCACCCATATTCAGAGCACCAATAAGTATATAGTCACCTATTATATTTACTATTCCCGCAATTCCAACAAAAATAAGGGGACTCTTTGTATCTCCCATCCCCCTGAATATACTGCTGATAACATTGTATCCCGTAATAAAAGGAATTCCAGCAAAACATACTATTATGTATTTTTCAGTCTCAGCAATTGCCTGGGCTGGAGTTGATAGTAATATCAAAATCTTCCCAGAAAAAACAATTGTCAATATTGTTAGTATAATCGACATTACTGAAAATATTATTATTGAATTTCCTATATAATCTGATGCCTTTTCTCTGTTTTTTTCTCCTATGCACATACCAACTGTAACTGTTGTTCCCATTGCAAGTCCAACTATTATAACAGTAATCATATGCATTATCTGGCTTCCTACAGAAACTGCTGTTACTGTTGCTGCACCATTAAACTGTCCTGTGATAAATAAATCCGCCAGTCCATAAAATGTCTGTAAAAAACATGAAATAAGGTAAGGAATGGCAAAATAAATCACATTGTGAAATATGCTTCCTTTTGTCAAATCTCTCTGCATAATTACTTCCTTATCTTCCAATATTAATCTTGTTTTCCTTAAATATCTTCATCATCTCGTTTGTAAGACTGTAATCAGATGGCTGGAGTACTATGTCCTCTCTATATACCCACTCAGCATACTTTAATTCTGACTCATCCATAAATATATCATCATCTCCATCAACCTCACAAAAATATCCCATAAGTATATCGGATGCCATCCCCCACGGCTGTGACTTATAATATCTGATATTTTTAACTTTCAGTCCTACCTCTTCCATAACCTCTCTTCTCACGGTTTCCTCCACTGATTCACCTATTTCAGTAAAACCAGCAACAAGTGCATTGTGAGCATATCCAACACGATACTTTGTGAGAAGAAGCTTATCTCCATTTATTATTCCGACAATAACTGCTGGATTAATTCTTGGATATATGCGATTTCCACATTCAGGGCAAACCATTGCCCTTTCTGTTTTATCAAATATATTTTTCGTTCCACAGGCACCACAAAATCTGCTTGTACTGTACCATCTCCATAAATGGTATCCTGTATATGCTGCAAAAATATCATCATTTGCATTTAAATCAAATTTTCTGAGTTCCTGTAATGAATAATATGTAAAATTATTAGGAATATCAGTAAAATCAAACACAAGAAAATATCTCATATCATCTATTGAAAATAAATAGTGATTTTCTAAATCCTTGAAATCATGTTTCCATTCAGGGAAAATAATTCTGCGCTCCATTTCATCATATCTGACTAAGATTTTACCATTACTAAAAGCCATTATTAAATCTCTATCTGATGGTGTATTGTCCTTAAAACTGTTATCTATTTTTCTTGGATATATATCCTGTATCATTTTCTGTATTTCCCTTTCAAAAAATCTTTTATAATTTTAAATCTTCTTTAGTAATTGTAATCAAATCATCCGCTCCTGCCTCTGAACTTTGTACAATTCTGTTTGCCTGATTGGCAACAACTTTCTCAAAGTAATTTCTGACTTCTCTGGCATTGGCAAAATTGTCATCTGCACTGGCAACCATCTCACTAATATTCTGCATAAGTTCATTCTCAGCTTCTGGATCAATCTTATAATCCTGACTTTTACAGATTGAGTGAAAAATTTCATTAAGCTGACTTGCACTATAATCCTCAAAATGTATGTATTTATTAAAACGAGATCTTAGTCCTGGATTTGAATCTAGGAAATCCTCCATTAAATCTGGATATCCTGCAACAATTACTATAAACTCATCTCTTTTATCCTCCATAATTTTGAGAAGAGTATCTATTGCTTCCTGTCCAAAATCACCTTCCTGCTTATTGTTCGACAAAGTATAAGCTTCATCAATAAATAGAACACCACCCATAGCTTTGCTTACAACTTCATTTACCTTTTCTGCAGTCTGACCCATATATCCTGCTACAAGTCCAGATCTGTCTGTCTCAATCAGATGACCTTTTTCAAGTATTCCAAGTCCCTTGTAAATCTTTGCAATCTTTCTCGCAATAGTTGTCTTACCTGTACCAGGATTTCCTGTAAATACAAGATGGTTTGAAGTCTGGGTATGTTTAAGTCCTCTCTGCTCTCTCAGTCTCTGTACCTGAAGAAGATTTACAAGTCCGTGTATTTCCTTCTTCACACAATCTAAACCTGTCATCCCATCAATACCTTCTAACACCTCTTTTACAAGATCTTCATCATAAGAATTGTCTGGTACATGATCAGGTGTAAATGTATTAATTTTGATATTAGCGGCAATGTTGTCATTTACATATCCACTACCTTGTGTCTTTTCAGTTTTTTCACTTTTTCCTGTCTTAACCACATCGTAATAGCCACTGAAATCAGGTGTATTCTTATATGGATTATAAAACTCCGCATTATTGTTTCCTACAGAATAGAAATTATCCGGCTGATTGTTCACTCCATTTATCATAGACTTTTTCATTTCATTTATATTAATGTCCTGACCTGAAATATCTTTTTCCTCATAATAAATATCCATATCCTCTGCATTAAGTATAACATTAAGAATATTCTTGCACATATTTTCAAGTGCTGCCACTTCATATGGCATCTTAAGAGTATTACATGAAATCACAAGATATCCAAATTTTTTCAATGTCTTATAAAGTGCACGGGAATCCTTTAAATATATACTAAAGGCATCCTTGTATGATTTTCTCTCCTCACAAATCACATACATAATTGACTTTGGAATTTTATTAAGAAAATTATTCTTCTTAAGAATATCTTCCCAGTAAAATTTCTTTAAAAGTTTTTCATCTCTTACTATATTAAATGCACCTGTGAGCAAATCAAGTTCATTAATATTGATTACACCATCCATAGATGACAGAAGATATCCCATTCTTAATAAATCGTCCTCATAATAATTACAAAGCTGATTATTCTCTAATCTGCCTGCCTCATATCTTCTGCATATTTCCTTTGTCTGTTCTAATGTCTGAACAAATTCATTTATTATATTATAATCCATAGCCACTATCCACTTTCTATATTAATTATTCTACCATAGAATTGTAATTGGTTTAGCCACTTTATGCAAGGGCTTTGTTATTTCATGCCATATTTATCTAAATCCACCTTGCCATCAATAACCTCAATTCCATCTTTTCTGAGTAGTTCTGCTTGTACGTTTTTGCCCCCAAATGCAAACTCACCTGATAGTTCTCCCCTTGAATTGACCACTCTGTAACATGGAATATTTAAAGGGTCCGGATTTTTGTGAAGAGCATTTCCCACTGCACGGCTCATTCTTTTATTTCCTGCCATTTCAGCCACTTGACCATATGTTGCAACCTTGCCCTTCTTAATTTTCTTAACTGCCTCATATATTCTCTTAGTTGGACTGTCAGTTACCAGGTCATAACTTTCATCAATCATTCTCTTAATATCTGACTCTGGAATAGTTCCATCTAAAATGATTGTATTCCAGTGTTCCTTATTCTGATGATATGCAGGAATAACCGATTCATAAGTATCACGCCAAAATCTTATCCATTCAGGGTCTGCCTTAACATTCAGATTAATATATCCATTTCTCTCATAAGTCCACAAAAATGCTTTTTTACTTCCCTTTACTCTCACAAGCTGCCAGTTATCATCATGAAATGGAGCCTCGACGTAAGTATCCTTATGCTTTAAACCGTAATTCAGAGCCTCTTTTCTAGTTTTCAAAAATAATCACCTTTTCTTTTTAATATTCCATACAGCTTCTTTTGCTTTCCATGTCCATGTCTTTTACATATCTGGCATTAAATGCCATTGTACAGTCTTTTAGCTCCATTTTTCCATCTATATATGGCTGATACATATCAATAATTCCACCTGCACATCCATCACAGGTGGCATCAATATTTCCCAGTGACTCAGCAACTATCTTTTCCCTCTGTTCTCTTGTTGTATTACATATTAAATATTCATTCATTTTCCATATGTCCTTTCACTACTGTATTTACTAACTTTTCAAATGATTCCCTAAATCTCATGTCGTCATCTTTCGTTCTCTTAGATGGTCCCTTTATATGATTTTTACCAGATGACTTCCTTGCTTTTTTATTTAAATGTCTCTCCATTAAAAGTCTGTCAATATTCTCATCGGTATACCATCTCCCAGACTGATGAATTGGGTATGCTCCCTTTGAAAGAGCCATAGCTGCAACCCCATAATCCTGTGAAACAACAATGTCTCCACTGCCACACATACTTATCAGTTTATAATCCACTGCATCTGAACCTGCTCCTACAATAATTACATTGCTGTAATCAGAATAAAGTACGTGGTTTGTATCACACAGAAGTGTAACATTAATATTATACTTATTTGCAATCTCCTCCACAATTTCAGTGACAGGGCAAGCGTCTGCATCTACAAATATTTCCATTAAAACCTCCAAAACTACTGTCTGTCAAAATATGCCTTTCCTGCTGATGGTTTAAAATACGTCCTTATATAATTTGTACCCTTTGCAACTATAACAAATTCTCCTGTTGACTCTAAAAAATATACATCATCTCCATCTTCTTTTTCAGCTTTGTGCAAAGCTTTGGGATTATTTACAACATCACTTGCATGCTGTTCGTATTCCTCCTGACTGGCATATCCAAAATCCTCATTATGTTTATTATAGTGTTGTGTAAGTCTGTCTTCATATCTGAATTTATACTGTGTAGAAGATGTATTTTTTTCTGTTGCATTTTTTGTAGCAATACTGTCACTTTCTGCATTTGTTATGTCTTCTGTTTTCAAATCCCTATTATCTTTTTTGCCACCGTTAAATACACTTATAATTACTACTATTGCAATGATTAAAAATGTACTAACTCTTTTCACTAACATATTATTCTTTTTTTCTGACATTTGTGTTTCCCCATTTCAAAATCTAATCACTCTTTATAAAATATGATTATAAAAGTTTTGCCGCAATATATCAATTTATTTTTGATATATTGCGGCAAACTTATTCAAAAACTACATTTTGGAGATATAAATTTAATAATTACTATACTTATGTTTCTTTATTAGAACTGTGGCTCAGCACCTGTCTCAACTGCAGCTATGCAGGCAACAAATTCGTCCTGTTCAATTTCAGTTACAACTGCATTTCCAAGTTCTCCCATTGTAAGTACATATGCACCATCTGTTACAACAACACTGAATGTAAGTGATGTTCCATTGTTAGTATCACTAACAGTATAAGAGTCATCTCCGTTATCTGTTAATTCACCAACCCATGAACCACTTTCATCTGTTTCTGTATTGAAGAATTCAACAATACCAAATGAATTTTCTGCACTAAATGAACATAACATTTTTGTGTTCTCATCTTCTGTTACACCAGCATAGAATACATTAAGTCCGCCCTGCTCTACTACAGCTTCGGCCTTTTCTAAATTCTCTGCAAGAGCTTCATCATCTGATCCTTCAGAATCATCTGCATCTTCTTCGTCTGCATCGTCTACATCTTCTTCATCTGCATCTTCGTCAGCACTCTTCTTGTCTTCTTTCTTTTCCTCAGCCTTTTCCGATTTGTCACTCTTCTTGCTATCCCCACCACAAGCTGTAAGTGTAAAGGCAGAAACTAAACCTACCATTAAAACTACTAACATTTTCTTTCTCATAATCATCGTCCTCCTATTTCATTGGTTATTTTTATAATGCTTATACCATATTTTCCCATTTATCATTCAAAAAAAAAGTAGCCCTAAGGCTACTTTACCTGTTTTTATATTGAAAATATTTTATTTCTTTGTCCCTCAGCTAGAAAATGTCCATATTTCTCAACAAATTCAGCCATTTTTATATCTGCATATATTTCATCCCATCCCAAATCAGCCATCACTCTTTTTACGAGTTCACAGTCATCGCTAATTCCATCTTCCATAAGAGAGATAATTTGCCTGTCATCCTCTTCCACCTGTTTTTTTTCATTATCCATTACTACCCACATACACTGTTCTTTAATAATTTGTACATTATCTTTCCATCTCATAAACGGCCTCCTTATCCTTTAATTATTGTCCTACATGAACCAGGCCCATCTGCAATGCTTTTCTTTCTGCATCTGCTCTGTCCTTCACTTCCAGCTTTCTGTATATATTTCTGTTGTGTTTTTTCAGTCCAGCATATGTTATTCCAAGTTTTTCACATATCTCTTCCATAGACATTCCCGAACACAACAGTGCAAGCACCTGTGCTTCTCTCTTCGTAAAGTTTACAGTCTCTTTAGGTATATACTTTAGATAATCTGGATAAATGCTGGCAATCCTGCCACTTTCATCTATAATCTTATATATATATTCACTATCAAATTCATCAAGTTTTCCATCCTGTTTTAAAATATTAAGTAATGAATATATAGCCATCCCCTCAAGGGAGATTACCCTGATAAACTTATACTCATATGCTTTTCTAAGGCTGTACTGGTCAACATTTTTGGTAACGGTTTGTTTGAAAAATACACTAATTAAATCGCATCTCCATAGGTGTTAAATAATCATTATAAGAGTGCGGTCTT
>OMVN01000001.1 GCA_900314525.1 uncultured Eubacteriales bacterium | reverse complement strand
GAGCATTTTGGATATGGACTTAGCAGAACATCAAGAGAACAGGCTAATAATGGTACAAGAGTATCATTAGATGAAATTCAGCCTGGAGATTTACTTTTCTATAACCACGGTGGTTCTATTGGTCATGTTGCTATATATATTGGAAATGGACAGATTATTCATGCAAGTACTGAGAGAACAGGAATCATCATTGGAAATGCGTTCTACACAACACCTGCGTGTGCAACCAGAATACTTAATTAATTATAGACAAAACAATTTTGGTGTGATATACTTTAAAAGCAATTTTAATGAGCGTACTCTTGGTTTTGGGACACTCCGACCCGTACTAAGCGTATAGCGATATCAAATAATAGGAGGAAATTATAATGATTTCAAAGGAAAAAAAGACAGAACTTATTGAAAAATATGGTAGAAAAGCTGGAGATACAGGATCACCAGAAGTACAGATCGCTATTCTTACAGAGAGAATCAGAGAACTTACAGAGCATCTTAAAGTTCATCAGAAAGATAACCACTCAAGAAGAGGACTTTTAAAACTTGTTGGTAAGAGAAGAGGACTTCTTGGATACTTAAAGAAGACAGATATCGAAGGATACCGTGCATTAATTGAAAAATTAGGCATCAGAAAATAATCATATTTTGACTGGATTCGGGGCGGACGTATACCGCCCCGTTTTTTAAGAGTAAATTTTGCGGGAGATATCACTTAACCGGGACCACTGAAAAACATATGAGCATTCGTGTGCTTTTCAGTGCTTTCGGGTGATATTAGACATTATGAACTCGCAGGTGTTCTGGAAAAAACAATAATTAGAAAGGAAGCAAATAGTCGTTTGCGAAGGTAAATTAAATGGTAAAGACATATAGTATGGAAGTTGCCGGAAGAACTTTAAAGATTACAATCGGCAAGGTAGCAGCACAGGCAAATGGTGCAGCATTTATGCAGTATGGAGATACAACAGTACTCTCAACAGCAACAGCATCAGATAAACCAAGAGATGGAATAGATTTCTTCCCACTCAGCGTTGAATACGAGGAAAAATTATATTCTGTAGGAAAAATCCCTGGAGGATTTAATAAGAGAGAAGGAAAAGCATCTGAAAATGCAATTCTTACATCAAGAGTAATTGATCGTCCTATGAGACCTCTTTTCCCTAAAGATTACAGAAATGATGTAACATTAAACAACATGGTAATGGCAGTAGATCCAGAGTGCAGACCAGAGTTAGTTGCTATGCTTGGTGCATCTGTTGCAACATCTATTTCTGATATTCCATTTGACGGACCATGTGCATCTACACAGGTAGGACTTATCGATGGAGAGTTTATATTAAATCCATCACAGAAACAGTGGAAGGAAAGTGATTTAAATCTTACTGTTGCATCAACAAGTGAAAAGGTTATCATGATTGAAGCAGGAGCAAAAGAGATTCCTGAAGAAAAAATGATAGAAGCTATATATCTTGCTCATGATGAAAATCAGAAGATAATAGAATTCATCAAAGGAATAGTAGCTGAAGTTGGAAAAGCAAAACACGAATATACAAGTTGCGCAGTTCCTGAAGAATTATTTGAAGAAATTAAGAAAATAGTACCACCTGCACAGATGGAAGAAGCAGTATTCACAGATGAGAAGCAGGTTCGTGAAGAAAATATCAAACAGATACAGGAAAAATTAGAAGAGGCATTTGCAGAAAATGAGGAATGGCTTGCATTAATTCCAGATGCGTTATATCAGTATGAGAAAAAGACAGTCAGAAAGATGATTTTAAAAGATCATAAGCGTCCAGATGGCCGTGATATTAAACAGATCAGACCACTTGCTGCTGAGGTTGATATAATACCTAGAGTTCACGGAAGTGCAATGTTTACAAGAGGACAGACACAGATTTGTAATGTGTGTACATTAGCACCATTATCAGAGGCACAGAAGGTTGACGGATTAGACGAGAATGTAGGCTCGAAGAGATATATGCATCAGTATAACTTCCCTGCTTATTCAGTAGGTGAGACAAAGGTTTCTAGAGGACCAGGACGTAGAGAAATCGGACATGGTGCATTAGCTGAAAGAGCTTTACTTGCAGTATTACCTTCAGAGGAAGAATTCCCATATGCAATCCGTACAGTATCTGAGACATTTGAATCAAATGGATCAACTTCAATGGCTTCAACATGTGCATCATGTATGTCACTTATGGCTGCTGGTGTTCCTATCAAGAAGATGGTAGCTGGTATTTCGTGCGGACTTGTAACTGGTGATACAGATGATGATTTTGTATTACTTACAGATATTCAGGGTCTTGAAGATTTCTTCGGAGATATGGACTTTAAGGTTACAGGTACTACAGAAGGTATCACAGCTATTCAGATGGATATAAAGATTCATGGACTCACAAGACCTATTGTGGAAGGTGCAATCGCAAGATGTAGAGAAGCAAGATTATTCATTATGGATACTTGTATGAAACCAGCAATTGCAGCACCTAGAACAGAAGTTGGCGAATTTGCACCTAAGATTGAACAGATTCAGATTGATCCTTCAAAGATTGGCGATGTAGTTGGTCAGAGAGGAAAGACAATCAACACTATTATTGAACGTACAGGAGTTAAGATTGATATAACAGACGAAGGTGCTGTTTCAGTATGCGGAGTTGATAAGGAATCAATGAATCAGGCTATGAAGATGATAGAGATGATTGCCAGCGATTTTGAAGAAGGCAAACTTTACGAAGGTACTGTAGTAAGCATTAAAGAATTTGGAGCATTCATTGAATTTGCACCAGGCAAAGAGGGAATGGTTCATATTTCAAAGATTTCTCAAGAGAGAATAAACAGAGTGGAGGATGTTCTTACTCTTGGTGACAAGGTTAAGGTAGTATGCCTTGGAACAGACAAGATGGGAAGAATTAGTTTCTCTATTAAAGATGTTAAATAGGACTACATTGTATTAAAATAAAAATATAAAAAGGGTGATTTTATCTTAATGGTGAAATCACCTTTTTTGGGAATTACAGAGAGGTTAAAAATGAAATTCAGACCATGTATTGATATACATAATGGAAAAGTTAAGCAAATTGTGGGTTCATCACTCAGAGATGAAGGAGATAAGGCCAAAGAAAATTTTGTTTCTGAAAATGATGCTGATTATTATGCAAGTCTGTACAAAGAAAATAATCTGCCAGGAGGACATATTATACTTTTGAATTCAAAAGAATCTGAGTATTTTGAGTCAACAAGAAATCAGGCATTAAGAGCACTTCATGCATATATAGAAGGAATGCAGATAGGTGGAGGAGTGAATGATGAAAATGCTAGAGAGTATATAAATGAGGGAGCTTCACATATTATTGTTACATCGTATGTATTTAAGAATGGTACAATAAATTACGAAAATCTTGATAGACTTGTTAAAGCAGTAGGAAAGAAGAGGGTTGTTCTTGATTTAAGCTGCAGAAAAAGGGATGACAAATATTATGTTGTAACTGATAGATGGCAGAAATTTACGGATGTGGTTTTTGATGAATATATTTTATCTGACTTATCAGCATATTGTGATGAGTTTCTAATTCATGCAGTAGATGTTGAGGGGAAAAATAGCGGGATTGAAGAGAAAGTAGCAGGGATTCTTGGAAACTGGTCCCAAATTCCTGTGACCTATGCCGGTGGAATTAAATCAGTAGATGATATTGAAAAACTGAAAGATTATGGAAAGGGTGCTGTAGATTTTACAATAGGAAGTTCACTTGATATTTTTGGTGGAAAGTTGAGTTTTGAAAGACTTGCTAATTTATATCATAACTAGTAAAAATGCACAAAATACCTAGGTGATATTATATAATCTTGAATAAAATAGTAAATTGTGATAGGATAGAAGAATGAAAAAGGAGTGGAGGAAGACAATGAGAAAAAAAATAATCAGCACCTTGCTTTGTGTGACTATGGTTTCACTTATTTTTGCAGGATGTGGAGCTAAAAATAACAAGAAAACTAAGGAAACTGCAAGTGGTAAAGTATATTTCCTTAATTTTAAACCTGAAATAGCAGATGCATATGTTGAACTTATGAAGGAGTATACAAAGGAAACAAACGTTGAGGCAAAAGTAGTGACGGTTGCAGACAATCAGTATGAATCCACACTTAAAGTTGAGATGGCAAAATCAGATGCTCCTACTATTTTTACAATTAATGGATATGTAGGTTATGATGTATGGAAAGATCGTTGTGAGAATTTAAAGGATACAAAATTCTATTCACTTTTATCGGATAAAAAGATGGCAATTGTAGATGGAGACGGAGTTTACGCAATTCCACTTATGCAGGAATCATATGGAATTATCTGTAACAAAAAGATATTCAACGCATATTTTGGTCTTGAAGAACGTGACGATGATACAGGATGCAATGCAATTGAAGATATAAATTCCTTTGAAAAATTAAAAGCAGTTACAGAGGATATGCAGGATCATAAAGAGGAACTTGGAATTGATGGGGCTTTTTCTGAAATTGCACTTAATTCGACAAATAACTGGAGAATTACAAATCATTTGTTCTGTATGCCTTTATATTATGAGTATAATGATGCCGGCGTAGAGGATAAAGAGGAGATACAGTTCTCATATGCAGACAAATATAAAAATATGCTTGACTTATATCTTGATAATTCTGTTTTACCAAGAGAAGAAGCAGAGAGTGGCACAGTTGAGGGTTCAATGGCAGAGTTCACAACAGGAAAGTCAGCTATGGTTCAGAATGGAACATGGTCATGGGGAGAACAGATTAACGTAGAAGGATCTGTTATCTCACCAGATGATTTATATTATATGCCAATATATATTGGCGCTAATGGAGAAGAAAAACAGGGATTATGTACAGGAACTGAGAATTATATAGCTATTAATTCCAAGGCTTCAAAAGAGGATATTAAAGCTTCTGAAGATTTCCTTGAGTGGCTCTATACTTCAGATAAGGGCAAAGAATTTGTATCTACTCATTTTGGAGTTGCTCCATTTGAAGGATTTGATAATCAGAAAGCATCAGAATCTAATCCGCTTGTCAAACTTGCATTGGAGGATTCTAAGAACCCTGATACAGTTACAGTAGACTGGGTGTTTAATACTATACCAAGTCAGAACTGGAAAGATGCATTGGGAACAGACCTGCTCTCATATGCACTTGGAAAAACAGACTGGAACACAGTTGTAAATAATGCAAAACAGAACTGGATTTCAGAGAAAATGCAGGCAGAACAATAAAGAGTTTTAGGGTGAGATAAGGGATAAGATATTATCTCACCTTTTTTAGAAAGAGGTATTTTTATGAGAAGTGCAGGAATATTATTACCGGTTGCTAGTCTTCCGTCAAATTATGGAATTGGGTGTTTTTCAAAAGAAGCTTATAAATTTGTTGATGAATTAAAGTCGGCACATCAGAAATACTGGCAGATACTCCCACTTGGACCAACAAGTTTTGGAGACTCTCCTTACCAGTCGTTTTCAACATTTGCTGGAAATCCATATTTCATTGATCTTGAGAAACTTATAGAAGAAGGACTTGTTACAAAAGATGAGTGTGATGAGTGTGACTTCGGAAATGATTTAAGAAATATAGATTATGAGAAAATATATGATTCAAGATTTGGAATTTTGTGGGTGGCGTTTCAGAATTTTGATAAGATAGATGCTGAATTTGTTGAATTCTGCAATAGCAATAAAGAGTGGCTGGATGATTATGCACTGTTTATGTCCATTAAAGATTCACATGAGGGAAAAGAGTGGACTAAATGGGAAGAGGGTATCAAACTCAGAGAACAGGATGCAATAGAACAGTACAGGAAAGAATTAATAGACGATATTGATTTTTATAAATTTATACAGTTTGAGTTTTATAAACAGTGGATGAATCTGAAAAAATATGCAAATGACCAAGGAATACAGATTATCGGGGATATTCCTATTTACGTTGCATTTGACAGTGCAGACTGTTGGTCAGATAAAAAACTTTTCCAGTTTAATGAGAATAATGAGCCATCTGCAGTAGCAGGATGTCCTCCTGATGCATTTGCAGCTACAGGTCAGTTATGGGGAAATCCACTATATGACTGGGAATATCATAAACAGACAAATTATGAATGGTGGAAAAAGAGAGTATCATATAGTTTTAAATTATATGATGTTGTGAGAATTGATCATTTTAGAGGATTTGATGAGTATTATTCGATTCCTTATGGTGATCCTACAGCTGAAAATGGACACTGGGAAAAAGGACCAGGTATTTCACTATTTAATTCACTTACAGAAGAGTTTGGCAAGCTTAATATTATTGCTGAGGATTTGGGATATCTCACAGACAGTGTGAAACAGCTGGTATCGGATACAGGATATCCTGGAATGAAGATTATGCAGTTTGCATTTGATTCTAGAGAGCAGAGCAATTATTTACCACATACTTATGACAAAAATTGTGTTGTTTATACAGGAACACATGATAATGACACAATTAAGGGATGGTATGACACTATTTCAAGTGCGGACAAGGCTTATTCTAAGAAATATTTAAACAATGCAGGTACAAAAAAGAATGATATTCATTGGGATTTTATTAGAGCATCTCTTGCATCAGTTGCAGATATGGCAATAATTCCTGTACAGGATTATCTTGGACTTTCAAGTGAATCTAGAATAAATACACCATCAACACTTGGAAATAACTGGAAGTGGAGAATGCTTAAGGGTGAATTTGACGAAAAGTTAATAAAAGAAATTTCTGAATTAACAGATATATACGAGAGAAATAACTAATCAGGTTAACGAAGAATAAGGAGGCTTTTCCTAATATGGGATATGTAGCGGATTATAAAGACAAATTTAAACAATTAATTGAAATACAGGAGAAATACGGAATTGATTCAGAAGAATCAAAGAAAATATATGAAGGAATAGACTCTTATCATGTCAACACACCTGTTGTCGGTAATTTTAGTACAGGAAAGAGCTCAATGATAAATGCAGTGATTGGAAAGCCATTGCTTGGAGTTGAAATAACTCCTGAGACTGCTGTTCCAACAGAGATATATTATGGTGATAATAAGGTATATGAATATGATAAAGGTGAAATTGTAGAGAGAAGTATAGAAGAGTTACCACTTAAAGGCCTTACAATACAGACAACAGATCTTGTTAAGATAGAATTTGATAATGAGTTCTTAAAAGAAATCAAGACAGTAAATATTGTGGATTTACCGGGATTTGATACAAACTTTGAGTTGCATAACAGAGCAATTGATCAGTATCTTCCAAACAGTCTTGCTTATCTGCTGGTAGTTTCATCTGATGAACCTGTCTTAAAGGAAAGTATATCAGAGTTCCTCAAAGAATTGAAAGTATATAATATGCCAGTATACGTAGTAATTACTAAGTGCAGCAGACTTGATGACGATGAACTTGCAGAGTGTAAAGATCTTCTTAAAAAACTAGTTGGTAAAATTGTTGAGAGAGATGATGTAAAGGTTGCATGTGTTGATTCATATGGCAGAGTAAATGTTGATGAACTTAAGGATATTCTAAGAGAAATACAGAGTCAGACAGGAAGGATTTTTGTAAATAAGTATTCTAAAGCACTGAAACAGTCATCAATGCTTGCAGAAGTGTATCTTATGGAGAGAATTGACAAGGCCTGCCTTTCTACTTCCAGACTAGAGGAAGAAGAAGAGAAAATCAAGAGAAAAATGGACGATATCTCTATTGAAATTGAAAAAGAGAAACAGAATTTTGACAGACAGGCAAAGGTGTGTATAAACACTATCAAGGAGAGAATTCAGAGTGATCTAGATGGAACTATCCCAACAATAAGTGCAATGATTGAAAATGGTACCGATATAACTGAGAAGATTAATTCAGTTGTAAGGAGATCGGTAAGAATAGGAATTAACACAGAATTTGAACCTAAGTTAAAGAAATATGTAGAACATATCTCTGAGATGATAACAATAGAGTTTCCAGAGAATGAACTTATTGTAGACAATCTTGGAAATGTGTTAAAAGCGAATGTTGTAGATGAAGTAACAAAAACAGCATTGCCAGTTATTCTTGCAGGTGTAGGATTTGTTTTGAATCCAATTGGTGCTGTAATAGGAGGTATTCTTGGCGTTACATTTGATATTCTTCACAATGTAAAGAGTAACAAGAAGAAGGAAAAAGAAATCGACAAGGCAACAAAGGCAATTGTTGCAGAGGTTTCTAAACAGACAGCAACAAGCATTGAAAATGAAATCACAAAGTATATAGAGAAGATTAATGGAAGAATAGAGCAGGATGTCTTAAAGAAAAAGGCAGTACTTGAAAAATCTCTTTCTGATATAAGAATAGATATAAGTATTGAGGAAAATACGAGATCACAGGATATTGAGGATCTAGAAAAAGACCTTAAAGTAATAAAAGAATTTAGAAATGACAATCCTGAAAAGGAGGAAGCATAGTAAATGGAATTTTATGAGAGAACCCGTGAAGATGAAATCGAATTTAGCAGATTTACAGAAAAAGTAGATAACATATATAATAAATTGCGAAAATATGAGGGAGAAATCGATTTATTTGACATCTCTCAGATAAAAAAGAATTTTATTACAAAGACTAATGATTTCTTCAGGGAAGACAGAAAGCTTAACATTGGTATTATTGGAAGAGTAAAAGTTGGAAAATCAACATTTTTAAATGATCTTTTGTTTGATGGAAGGGGAGTACTTCCAACTGCAGTTATACCAAAAACTGCAACGCTTACAAGAATTGAATATGATGATGAAAATGTAATCGAAGTTGAATATTTTACAAGAGATGAGTGGAGAATAATTAACTCAAAGGCGGAAGAAGATATCGACACTGGAGAATATAAGTCTGCAAAAGAAATAGTGTCCATGTTAAAAGAGAGGGACATTGTTCCTGAAGATTATATTTCAAGAGGACATTCCACAATCAGATTTAACAGTGCTGATGATCTGATGAAAAATCTAAATGAATATGTTGGTGAAAATGGAAAATACACACCTATTGTTAAGAGCGTCAGTGTGTTTGTGGATAAAGAGGAATTAGATGGTATATCCATTGTGGATACTCCTGGACTTTACGACCCGGTAATATCCCGTGTAGACAAGACAAAACAGTTTATGGAACTGTGTGATGTTGTATTTTTCCTTAGTAAATCAACTTCATTTCTTGATAAGAACGATATTGACCTTATGGCTTCCCAGCTTCCTAAGAAAGGTGTAAAAAAAGTTATACTAGTATGTAGCCGTTTTGATGATGGAATCAGGGACACGCTCTGGAATTGTGAAACATTAGAAGATGCTATTGAATCTACAAGAAATAAACTTACAAATTATGCAAACCAGGCATTTATAAATTATAGAAATGCAAATGTATATGTAAATAACGATATAATCGAACAGTTTAAACATCCAATTTTCATTTCATCTATGGTTGATGCTATGATTAAAATTGATAAGAGCGAATATAACTCAAAGCAGCAGAAGGTTTATGAGGATTTGTGCCTTAAAGGAGAGGTATCTAAAGAACAACTTGAAAAAATATCAAATATGGATGAACTGAAAAAAATATTTGATGACATTGTTCGAGAAAAAGAAGAAGTATTAGAGGAGAAGGCAGGAACTTTTATTCCTGTCGCAAGAGATGAATTAAATGACAAGTTGTCTAGAATTGCCACTCTTGCAAAGAAGAGAAGAGGGCAGCTTGCAATTAATGATAAAGAAAAACTCAGTGCTCATAAGAAAAAAATTTCAATAGAAATAAATAAGATGAACGCTAATCTTGAGATAGTATTTAATGATCTTCTTAAAAAGGTAGAAGAGCATAAAATTCAGGCAATCAGTGAGATTAGAGCTTATAATAGAGAATATCTTCAGGTATCAGAAAAAGAAGGTGTCACAACTCACTTCGAGATAAAAAAGGAATCAAGCACAGTATGGTTTAAGCCATGGACATGGGGAACAAGTTCAAGGGTAATTTATAGCTATGACGAAAAATACCAGTACATAGATGCCTACGATGCAGTTGAGAATATCAGAAACTTCGTAGAGGATGGAAAAGAGGCAATTGAGAGGGCATTTAATAAATCCATTGATATGGCAGAACTTAAACATAAGCTTCTTTCAATAATTGTTGAGAATCTAAGTACACTCGGAGATGAGTATGATGGTTCATACTACAGACTTATGGTTGAGAAAACATTGCAGGAAATAAGAATACCTGTTATTGAATTCCCTACAACACAGTTTGAGGAGATGATTACTTCTGAATTCTCTGGGGAGATTAAGAGTAATTCAATGAAATCTAACTTTAAGAAGGTTTTATCAGATGCAATCTATGATGTAAGAGAGGGAATCTGCAAGAAACTTGAGAGTGAAGTTATGAGATTTGAAGACAGACTTGAGGAACTTAAGCAGAATTTTGCAAATAATCTTTTAAATGACATAAAGAAAGAACTTGATACAATTATTGAACAGTCATCCGATAAGGAAAACAAGATTAAAATTTATGACGAAATAACAGACATAATAGAAAAGCTTGATGTTGAAGTTTCAAATGTTTAGGAAATTATCACACTTCTTTAACATATAGTATAAAGAAGTGTGATTTTTTGAGAAATGAAAGAAACCATTGAATTAAAGATAAAAAGATAGTAAAATACATACGAATGCTATTTTTTAGAAGAAAGGGTAATGTTATGACTTTATTTGAATCAATAATCCTGGGAATAATTCAGGGAATAGCTGAATTTTTACCAATCAGCAGTTCTGGACATCTGGCAATCTTTAAGAAGCTATTTGGATTAAAAGATGTTGGATTAACATATGATATTTTGTTACATGCTGGAACTTTAGTAGCAGTATTTATTGTATACTGGAAAGATATTCTTAGACTTATTATAGAGGGTATAGGAATTATAGTGGATGCATGCAGAAATATCGGAAGATTTTTCAAGAAACTTTCTGGAAACAAACAGATTAATTATGTAAAGGTACTTCGCACACCTTACAGAAAATTTGTAATGTTTGTTATTATTTCAACAATACCAACAGGTATAATTGGTGTGGTATTTAAGAAACTGTTTAACCTTGATAATCCTGCACTTATAGTTCCAGGTATTGGTCTTTTAATTACAGCACTTCTGTTATTAACAGTTGACAGCCTTCCAAAGGGAAGAAAGACACCTAAGAATATGAGATATAAGGATTCTGTAATCATTGGTATTGCACAGGGAATAGCAACTTTACCTGGAATTTCAAGATCAGGAACCACACTTACAGTAGGAGTTCTCTGTGGATTAGAGAGAAAATTTGCTGTAAAATATTCATTTATTATGTCTATACCTGCAATACTTGGTGCATGTGTTCTTGACATAAAAGATATGTTTAAACCAGAAAATGCCATCTCATCGACAGAACTTACATATTACATTGTAGGTGCAATTGTAGCAGCAATTGTTGGATATTTCTCAATAAAAGTTCTTTTGGCTTTATATAGAAATCAGAAAATAAGATATTTTGCATATTATTGCTTTGCGGCAGGAATTGTGGCAATAATTGCATATTTCATATAATTTAGGAGGCATAAATGGCTTCTTCAGGAAATAAAAGAAAAACTGCACCAAAGAGCAGTACAAATAGAAGGAAGAACGCGGGTTCCGGCAGAAAGAAATATTCTGCCGGTAATTCTCGTTCAAAGGGAAAACAAAATTTAAAGAAAAATGATGACTTCACAACCAGTGATGATATAAAGGTAATAATTGCTTTTGTTATAACGCTTCTGTTATTTTTAAGTAATTTCAGAGTTATAGGCAGTTTTGGAAATAAAATAAGTGATGTTATGTTCGGAGTATTTGGAATATTTGCATACATAATGCCAATATCCGTCTTTATATCGGGATGCTTTGTGGTGGTAAATATTGCAAATCAGGTGGCTATGAAAAAATTCAGAGCATTTGTTGTTCTGCATATTGCGTTTGCTACATTCATACAGCTGATGCTTTCAGGAACTGAAAATATTTACAGTCTGTCTGAAATATATGATAAATGTGAATATATAAGAAATGGCGGAGGCCTTGTTGGTGGATTTCTAACTGTAATATTCTATAAGACGATTGGTGTTATGGGAGCGTATCTTGTAAGTCTGGCACTTATTGTAATATGTATTGTTATAATATCTAATAAATCTCTTGTTAAAACAGTGAAAAAGCGTGGAATAAATGCTTATGATAATGCAAGAGAAGATATGGTTAGAATGAAGACACGAAGCAGAGAAAGACAGGATAGAAGAAAACAGCAGGAGAAAGAAAGACAGTTAAAGAGGGTCAATAATAAAGTTAGCGGTGTTGTCATTGGCGCTGTTGTTAATGACGGAAAAACTGGAAAAAATAAACCAGGCGTAATTGACAGTGAGTCTGTATACAAAGGTCATGTAAACATCGAAGAGAAAAAAACAAAGATAGGAAAATTACAGCCTGACTTTGACAACGAGGATGATGATGACTATTTAATTGATGATATCAATAAGATATGGAGAGACAGTTCTAAGAGAGAGGAGCAGGACAATTACTTGTCTGATAGTTATTCATCAGATGAGTATAATGATGCTAATTATCCAGAAGAAAATGAATTTTATGGTCAGAACCCATATCCAGAAGATGTACTTTCAAGAAATACTAAAATTGAAAGTCATTATGTGGAAGATGTTCTTGATGAGGCAGAGAAAGAAGAACAGAATAAGGCGGCCATAAATGGTGACTTTACCCCACACGAAAAGATACAGGTAAGTAAGTCCGCAAAGGCAGTTATGAACAGAAAGGCATTTAGCGGGACGGATATCGCACCTGCAGCTTCTATAAAGGGCAAAGTGCTAAATATGGATGGATTTAAGGAAGAAGATGTACCAAAGGAAATTCCTAATGACATGCCAAAACCAGATGTTGAAAGTGATGCTATTTCAAAAGGTGTGAGCGCTGAGAGTGTTGCAAAGCCAAAATCTAAAGAATATGTAATGCCACCACTTAGTTTACTTAGAAAAGGGAATGGCTATGTAAACACAAATGGTATGAAGTCCGGCAGAATAAGTGAGACTGCATTAAAACTTCAGCAGACATTAAATGCTTTTGGTGTAAAGGCAACTGTAATTAATGAGAGCAAGGGGCCATCTGTTACAAGATATGAATTACAGCCGGAGACAGGAACAAAGGTTAGCAAAATTACATCGTTATCAGATGACATAAAATTAAATCTAGCGGCATCAGATATAAGAATTGAGGCTCCAATACCTGGAAAAGCAGCAGTTGGAATAGAAGTTCCAAATGCAAAGAGGGAATCAGTATTTTTAAGAGACCTGATAGAATCAGAGGAATTAAGAAAGCAGAAGTCTAAGATAGCTTTTGCAGCAGGTATGGATATAGCTGGAAAAGTTATAGTTGCAGATATTGCAAAGATGCCACATATGCTTATTGCAGGAACAACTGGATCTGGTAAATCAGTTTTTACAAACTCCATAATTATGAGTATTTTATTCAGGGCAAAACCTTCTGAGGTGAGATTTATAATTGTAGATCCTAAAGTAGTAGAGTTTGGAGTTTATAATGGAATACCACATCTTCTTACACCAGTTGTAACAGACCCGAAGAAGGCAGCAGGTGCGCTTAACTGGGCTGTAGCTGAAATGGGTGAGAGATATAAGCTGTTTGCAAAATATAATGTCAGAGATCTTAAGGGATACAATGAAAAAGTTAAGCAGATGAATTATAAAGACGGAGATGAGGTATTAAGTGTTAAACCTCAGATTGTTATTATTATTGATGAGCTTGCGGATCTTATGATGGTAGCAGCAAAAGAGGTAGAGGCTTCAATCTGTCGACTTGCACAGCTTGCCAGAGCTGCTGGAATTCATCTGATAATTGCTACACAGAGGCCTTCAGTTGACGTAGTTACTGGTCTAATAAAAGCAAATATTCCATCTAGAGTGGCACTTTTAGTATCGTCAGGTACAGATTCTCGAACTATTATTGACTGTAATGGCGGAGAAAAGCTTCTGGGAAATGGAGATATGCTATTTTACCCTTCAGGTTATATTAAACCAGTGAGACTTCAGGGAGCATTTGTATCAGATGAGGAAGTTTCAAATGTGGTAAGTTTCTTAAAGAAGAGTAATCTGGATGTAACCTACGATGAAAATATAGCTAATACAGAAGTGAATTCGGGACAAAGTGACACAAATGGTAGTGGCGAAGATGACGATAAAGATGTATTATATGAACAGGCAGGTAAATTTGTCATTGAAAAAGACAAAGGATCAACTAGTATGCTGCAGAGAATGTTTAAGATAGGATTTAACAGAGCTGCAAGAATTATTGACCAGTTGGAAAAGGAAGGTGTTGTGGGCCCTGACGAGGGAACAAAGCCTAGAAAAGTACTGATTACGATGGAAGAATTCGAAAGCAGGTTAAATAATTAAATAAAAAATAAATAAAAGAGAGGAAAGAAAGTTATGGTAAAGGAGTACAAATCAGATATTGAAATCGCACAGGAGGCTGTAATGCTTCCAATCAAAGAGGTAGCTAAGAAATTAGACATTGAAGAGGATGACCTTGAATTATATGGTAAATATAAGGCAAAACTTTCAGATGAATTTGCCAGAAAAATTGAGAATAATAAAGATGGAAAATTAGTTTTAGTAACAGCAATTAATCCAACTCCTGCAGGGGAAGGAAAGACAACTACAACAGTAGGACTTGGACAGGCATTTGGAAAGATGGGCAAAAAAGCTATTATAGCACTTAGAGAGCCATCACTTGGACCTTGTTTTGGAATTAAAGGAGGAGCAGCAGGTGGCGGATATGCACAGGTAGTTCCAATGGAGGATTTAAATCTCCACTTTACTGGTGACTTCCACGCAATCACATCAGCTAACAACCTTCTTGCAGCTATGATTGATAATCATATTCAGCAGGGAAATGAACTTGGAATAGATACAAGACAGATTATCTGGAAGAGATGTCTTGATATGAATGACAGAGCATTAAGAAATATAGTAGTAGGTCTTGGTGCTAAGGCAGATGGATTTGTAAGAGAAGATCATTTTGTAATCACAGTTGCTTCAGAGATTATGGCAATTCTCTGTCTTGCAAATGATATGAAAGACTTAAAAGAGAGACTTGGCAAGATTATAGTAGCTTACAACTATAAGGGAGAACCTGTAACAGCAAAAGAAATTAAGGCTGTAGGAGCTATGGCAGCATTATTGAAAGATGCTATTAAACCAAACCTTATTCAGACATTAGAGCATACACCTGCACTTGTACATGGAGGACCATTTGCAAATATAGCTCACGGATGTAATTCAGTTAGAGCAACAAAACTTGCACTTAAGATGGCTGATATAGTTGTTACAGAGGCTGGATTCGGAGCAGATTTAGGTGCTGAAAAATTCTTCGATATTAAGTGTAGAAAAGCAGGATTAAAGCCTGATGCTGTAGTATTAGTTGCAACAGTAAGAGCACTTAAATATAATGGCGGAGTTGCAAAAGAAGACTTAAATACAGAGAATCTTGAGGCATTAAAGAAAGGTATTGTAAACCTTGAAAAACATATTGAGAATCTCCAGTTATTTAATGTACCAGTAGTTGTTACACTTAACTCCTTTGTAACAGATACAGAGGCAGAGTATGCATTTATTAAAGATTTCTGCGAAGAAAGAGGATGCAAGTTTGCATTATCAAGAGTATGGGAGAATGGCGGAGAAGGCGGTGTAGAATTAGCCAATGCTGTTCTTGAGACTTTAGAGACAAAGAAGAGCGAATTTAAGGTTCTTTACCCTGATGATATGTCATTAGAGGACAAGATTTCTACAATCGCTACTAAGATATATGGTGCAGCAAAGGTTGAGTACTCACCAGCTGCTAAGAGAGCTCTTAACAAGATTGCAGAATTAGGATTTTCAAATCTTCCAGTATGTATGGCTAAAAATCAGTATTCACTTTCTGATGATGCCAAGAAACTTGGAAGACCTGAAGGATTTACAATCAACATAAGAGAGGTATATGTTTCTGCAGGTGCAGGATTTGTGGTTGCAGTAACAGGAACAATTATGACTATGCCAGGACTTCCAAAGAATCCTGCAGCATTTAATATTGATGTTAATGATGAGGGAGTAATTGAAGGCTTATTCTAATATTAAGGAGGCATTTAATGAAACTGAAATTTACAAAGATGCATGGAACAGGAAATGATTATATTTATGTGAATGGATTTACACAGAAAATTGAAGATCCTGAAAGTGCAGCAATAAAACTAAGCAAACCACACTTTTATATTGGTTCAGACGGACTGATTATTGTAGCTCCATCAGATGTTGCAGATGTGCGAATGATTATGTACAACAATGATGGCTCAGAGGGCAAAATGTGTGGAAATGGCATAAGATGTGTTGCGAAATATGCTTATGACCATAAAATAACCAATAAGAAGAATATGAAGATTGAGACTGCATCTGGTATAAAGGATGTAACAGTCACAACGGATGAAAATGATTTAGTTACTTATGTTGAGGTAAATATGGGTAAGGCAATAATTAAACCTTCATTAATCCCTATGAATGACTCAGCTGATTCTTTTATTGGCAAAACAATTACAGTTGATGGAAAGGATTACACAGGTACTGCAGTGTCAATGGGTAATCCTCATCTAGTAATTTTTATGGATGGAATTGATGACCTGGATTTCGATAAAATAGGCAGAAAATTTGAAAATCATCCATTATTTCCTGAGAAAGTAAATACAGAATTTGTGGAAATTATTGATGACCACAATTTTAGAATGAGAGTATTTGAGAGAGGAACCGGAGAGACTATGTCATGCGGCACAGGAACATGCGCAGTTACTGTAGCTGCAGTTTTAAATGGCTATGCAAAATATGGTGAAGAACTTAATATTCACATTCTTGGAGGTGTGCTTAAGGACACATATTATGAAGATGGGACCGTAATAATGAAGGGCCTTGCAACTCATGTGTTTGATGGCGAAATCGAAATTTAATGAAAGGCTGGTGTTGTGTGTGAAAGCAAGAAAAGTCAGAGATCTTGTAAAAGGACTTGATCACAAGGTTTTAAAAGGAAATATTGATACAGAAGTAAGTGATGTAGTATTTGATTCAAGAAAAGCAACAAAGGATACAATTTTTGTATGTATAATTGGGGCCGTTTCAGATGGACATGATTATATTAAGAAGGCATATGATGCTGGATGCAGAGCATTTGTAATTGAAAAAGATGTTAAGGACTTTGATGAAGATAATGAAAGTCTTGTAATTAAAACAGATAATAACAGAAGAGCTTTAGCTGTATTATCTCAGGCTATCTTTGAACATCCGGGAAATGACCTTACAACTATTGCTATTACTGGAACCAAGGGTAAAACTACAACATCGTTTATGATAAGAGATATATTAACTCAGCATGGAAAAAATGTAGGTATTATTGGTACTACAGGAGTTTATATAAAGGATAAATATATAGAAATTCATAACACAACACCAGAATCATATGATATACAGAAATTTTTCAGAATGATGGTGGAAGATGGCTGTGATACATGTGTTATGGAGGTTTCATCTCAGGCTCTCAAATTAGACAGAACATATGGAATAGAGTTCGATTATGGAATATTTACAAATCTTGCTCCAGATCATATTGGAGAAAATGAGCATAAGGATTATGCAGAGTACAGACATTGTAAGAGTATACTTTTCACACAGTGTAAACACGGAATATTTAATCTGGATGACAAAGAGACAGATGAGATGACAAAGAATGCCACATGTGATATTTACACATATGGGTTTGATGAAGATTCCTCACTCTACGCAGAAAACCTGGAATATGTAATGAAACCAGGAATGATTGGAATTTCATTTGATTCCCATGGTGCAGTGGAAGGAAATATAGTAGTTGCAACTCCAGGAAAATTCTCCGCATATAATGCTATGGCTGCTATCCTCGTTTCATCACTTATTGGAGTTGATATTGAGGACATAAAAAAAGCACTTCTTAAGACTTTTGTTAAGGGAAGAGTTGAACAGGTAAAAGTATCTGACAGATTTACACTTATGATAGATTATGCTCATAATGCAATGAGTATGGAAAGTCTGCTTTCAACAATAAGAGAGTATAAACCTAAGAGAATTGTTAGCCTTTTTGGCTGTGGCGGAAACAGATCAAAACTCAGAAGATATGAGATGGGTGAGGTTTCAGGAAGATTGGCAGATTTTTCTATTGTTACAGCGGATAACTCAAGATTTGAAAATGTAAATGACATTATAGATGATATCCTTGTTGGAATGAAAAAGACTGATGGGAAATATATTGTAATTCCTGATAGAAAAGAAGCAATAAAATACAGTATTGAAAATGCGAAAGATGGAGATATTGTATTACTACTTGGAAAGGGCCATGAGGATTATCAGGAAATAGAAGGCGTCAGATATCCTTTTGATGAGAGAGTTATAATTGCAGAAATAATGGAAGAACTTGGCGGTAAAATATAGGAAGAGAGGAATTGGAAATGGCAGAAATCATCGATGGAAAAAAAGTATCTACAGATCTAAAACTGGAATTAAAAGAAAAAGTTGCAGAGTATGGGAAACAGGGTATAAGTATTTGTCTAGCAGTTATTCAGGTTGGAGATGACAAGGCCAGCTCAGTTTATGTTAGAAATAAAAAGAAAGCATGTGAATTTATAGGTATAAAATCTCTCTCATATGAACTTCCAGAGAGTACTACTGAAGAGGAACTCTTAAATCTAGTAAAAGAACTCAATGAAAGAGATGATGTTAATGGAATTTTAGTTCAGCTTCCTCTTCCACGTCATATTGATGAAAATAAAGTAATTAAGACAATTAATCCACTCAAGGATGTTGATGGATTTCATCCTGCAAGTGTAGGTGCACTCTCAATAGGAAATAAGGGATTTATTTCATGTACACCATATGGAATTATAGAATTATTAAAGAGATATAATGTAGAAATGGATGGCAAAGAGTGTGTTGTTATTGGCAGAAGCAACATAGTAGGAAAACCAATGTCAATGCTCATGCTCAGAGAAAATGCCACAGTAACAGTTGCGCATTCACACACAAAGTACCTGAAAGAGATATGCAAGAGAGCAGATATCTTAATAGTTGCAATTGGAAAACCAAAATTTATAGATGCAGACTATGTTAAAGAAGGTGCTGTAGTTATTGATGTTGGAATTCACAGAAATGATGAGAATAAGTTATGCGGTGATGTAGATTTTGATTCTGTTATGCCACATACATCGGCAATAACACCAGTTCCTGGTGGTGTAGGTCCGATGACAATTGCAATGCTTATGAAAAACTGTGTAAATGCAGTTGAAATACAGGATATAAAAGGCAAAACAAAGTAGGGATATATATGAAATTTGCAGGCATTATTGTTGACATTTCCCATGAGTCATTAGACAGGACGTTTCAGTACATAGTTCCTGATGAATTATGTGACAGGGTACGACCAGGCATGGGTGTTGTGATACCCTTTGGCAAAGGAAATAAGAAAATTAACGGATATATTACAGAGATTACGGATAAACCGGAAATTGCAATTGAAAGATTAAAATATATAGAATCCATAAATGAAAAAAATGTTCAGATAGAATCAGTACTTATTTCTCTGGCAGAGTATATAAAAGAGAGGTATGGCTGTACTATGAACAAGGCATTGAAAACAGTAATACCTGTAAAGGAGAGCATAAAGAGCAAAGAAAAGAAATATCTTACGCTTAATGTTTCAGAAAAAGAGGCATATGAACTGTATGATAAATACAGTGATAGAAAAAATACCCTTTCAAGAGCAAAGCTGATTCTGGAACTTATAAATACTGACGAAATGGAATACAATATGGCAATTTCAAAACTGTCAGTATCCGACTCTGTCATAAAAGCTCTTTGCAAGGCTTCAATAATTAAAATTAACAGGACAGAAATTTATAGAAATCCTGTGGGAAATTTAAAACAGGATGATGCCAAAATAGAATTAAACATTGATCAGAAATATGTTTCAGACAGAATAATTAAATCTATTGATGGTGGAGATTTAAGGCCTAAGCTAATATTTGGAATTACTGGTTCTGGAAAAACTGAAGTCTATATGGAAATTATCGAAAATACCATAAAAAAGGGACAGGAAGTTATAGTTTTAATACCAGAGATTTCCCTTACATTCCAGACAATAAAGAGATTCTATAAAAGATTTGGAAACATTGTTTCAATTATTAATTCAAAACTTTCAAAGGGAGAACGTTATGATCAGTTTCAGAGAGCAAAAAATGGTGATGTAAAAATAATGATAGGGCCTAGATCTGCATTATTTACACCATTTAACAATCTTGGACTGATAATAATTGATGAAGAGCATGAAGGTGCATATAAGAGCGATTCAGTACCTAAATATCATGCCAGGGATGTTGCTATAAAAAGGGCAGAACTCACAGGGGCAGCAGTAGTACTTGGATCTGCAACTCCATCAGTATCAACATATTATAAGGCCCAAAAAGGAGAGTATGAGTTATATAAGCTTGAAAAGAGAGCCAATAATCTGAGCCTCCCTGATGTGGATATAGTTGACATGAGACAGGAATTAGAATCAGGAAATAAAGACATTTTTAGCAATAGATTAAAATCATTAATTGCTGACAGATTAAATAAAAAAGAACAGATAATGCTTTTTATTAACAGAAGAGGATATTCATCTTTTGTATCATGCAGAAAATGTGGAAAATCAATAAAATGTCCTCACTGTGATGTTACTCTCACACTTCACAGAAGAAGAGGTGGAGATGTTTTATCCTGCCATTATTGTGGATATCAGATAGACTCTCCTAAAACTTGTCCGGTTTGTCAGTCAAAGTATATTGGAAAGTTCGGAACTGGAACTGAAAAAGTGGCTGAGAGGATAGAAGAGGAATTTAAGGGAGTCAGGGTTCTTAGAATGGACATGGATACTACCAGAGAAAAAGGAAGTTATGAATCTATTCTCTCTGAGTTTGAAAGCGGGAGTGCAGATGTCTTAGTAGGAACTCAGATGATAGTTAAAGGACATGATTTCTCAAATGTAACACTGGTTGGAATAATCGCCGCGGATATTTCCCTCTATGCTTCAGACTATATGGCTGCGGAGAGAACATTTTGTCTTCTGACACAGGCAGCGGGAAGAGCAGGGAGAGGAAACATACCAGGTAATGTGGTAATACAGACTTATAATCCTGATGAAAAATGTATAGTTTATTCTGCAAATCAGGACTATGAGAAGTTTTTTGAAAATGAAATCGCATACCGCAAGCTGATGACATATCCGCCTGTTTATGATATGATGGCAATATTGATAACTGATAAAAATGAAGAATTTGCAATGAATGCAACAATAGATATTGCAAACAGAATAGAGAAAAGTAATATTGAAAATCTGAGAATAATCGGACCGTCAAAAGCAGCTGTTTCAAAAATAAATGATGTATACAGAAATGTTATTTATTTGAAACATGAGGATGGAGATACGTTAATTAAAGTTAAAAATGCAATCTTAAAATACATTGGAATGGTTGAGAGATATAAGAAACTCCAGATACAATTTGATTTTAATCCGATGAGTTTATACTAGTAAATTATTTTGAAAGGAATATAAAAAAATGGCAATCAGAAATGTTAGAACAATGGGAGACCCAATATTAACTAAGAAAGCGAAAGAAGTCAAGGAAATAACTGGAAGAACAAAGAGCCTTATTGAAGACATGTTAGAAACAATGTACGAATATGACGGTGTTGGACTAGCTGCTCCACAGGTTGGAATTTTAAAGAGAATAGTTGTAATAGATATAGGTGAGGGACCACTTGTATTTGTTAATCCAGTTATTACAATGACAGATGGAGAACAATGTGGTTCTGAGGGATGTTTAAGTGTACCTGGAAAAGCAGGCATGGTTACGAGACCAAACTATGTAAAAGTAGAAGCATATGACGAAAATATGGAGAAATTTGAATTAGAGGGAACAGAACTTCTTGCAAGAGCAATATGTCATGAGTGTGATCACTTAGATGGAAAATTATATGTGGATCTTGTAGAGGGTGAATTAGCAGACGTTTCAGAGGAAGAATAATAATATGAATATAGTATTTATGGGAACCCCTGACTTTTCAGTTGAGGCACTAAAGAGTCTTATAGCTGCAGGCCACAACATTACTGCAGTTGTGACACAGCCAGATAAGAAAAAAGGTAGGGGAGAGAAGGTCATGTTTACTCCTGTAAAAGAAGAGGCGTTAAAACATGACTTAAAGGTATATCAGCCAGTGAAGGTTAGAGAGCCTGAATTTATAGATGAGCTAAAAAAACTTGATATAGATGTAATAGTAGTAATTGCCTTTGGACAGATTCTTCCAAAGGAAATACTAGAAATGGGCCAGTATGGATGTATTAACGTACATGCATCACTTTTACCAAAATATCGTGGAGCCGCTCCGATACAATGGGCAGTAATTGACGGCGAAGAGGAAAGCGGTGTAACCACAATGCAAATGAATGAGGGCTTAGACACCGGAGACATTTTAGAAGTGGTAAAAGTTCCAATCGATAAAAAAGAAACTGGCGGATCTTTATTTGACAAGCTTTCTATAGCAGGTGCAAATTTAATAGTTAAGACATTGGATGATTTACAGGCAGGAACAGTTACACCTGTAAAGCAGGATGACACTAAATCAAATTATGCTAAAATGCTAAAAAAAGAACTGGGTAATATTGATTTTAACCAGGAAGCAGTAAAGATTGAAAGATTAATCAGAGGGCTTAATCCATGGCCAAGTGCTTACACAAAATTAGCAGATAAGACACTTAAAATCTGGGATGCTGATGTTGTTGATAAGGATTATGAAGGCGAGAATGGTGAAATTGTAGAAGTTACAAAAGACTATTTTGTAGTTAAGACAGGAAGCAAGTCATTGAAGATAAATGAACTTCAGCTTGAAGGCAAAAAGAGAATGAAATCGGATATATTCTTAAGGGGAAACAAATTAGAAAAAGGAGTTGTTCTTAAATGAATATAATGCCATATAATTCAAGGAAAATTGTATTAAATATAATTACAGATGTACTTGAAGAGAAAAAGCCAAGCCATATAGTTATAAAAAATGAACAGGATAAACTGGGTTATGCAAGCGCGGATAATGTAAACAAGGCATTCATTAAAAGAGTGTCTAAGGGAACAATTGAGAGAAAAATCACACTGGATTACATTATAGATCAGTATTCAAACACTCCTGTTAAAAAGATGAAACCTTTTATCAGGGAATTACTCAGAATGAGTGTGTACCAGATAATGTACATGGATCATATCCCAGACAGAGCAGCATGTAATGAGGCAGTTAAGATTGTAAAAGAAAGTAATTTTAGAAACCTGTCTTCTTTTGTTAATGGGGTGCTTAGAACCATTTCAAGGGAGAAAAACAATATTAAATATCCTGAAAAAAGCGATGATATTTATAAGTATATGGAAATTAGATACTCAATACCTGAATGGCTTGTGAAATTCCTTATAGAGGAAAATGGAATCAGTAATACCGAAGAAATGTTAGACTGTCTGTTTAGTGACAGTGACAGCATTTCTGTCAGAGTTAATGTTTCTAAAATGGCTTTTGAAGATGTTGTAGAACTGCTAAAAAAAGACAAAGTGGAAGTGGAGATAACACCGCTTGCAGACAACATTATAATTCTGAAAAATCCAGGAGATATAAAGAGGCTAAAAGCATTTAAGATGGGACTAATTCAGCCACAGGATATTTCGGCAGCATATGTTTCACAGGTTGCAGGAGTCAAACCAGGTATGATGGTTATTGATTTATGTGGGGCACCAGGTGGAAAAACCTTACATGTTGCAGATTTAATGAATAATACAGGTAAAATCATATCTAGAGATATTTATGAGCATAAAATTGAACTTATCAGAGAAAATGCCAACAGATGTGGATTCACAAATATTGAAACAGAGATTTTTTCTGCAACTGAATATGATGATAAATATGAGGGAAAAGCAGACCTTGTAATAGCAGATGTTCCTTGCTCTGGACTTGGAGTAATGAAGAAAAAATCAGATATAAAATATAATATAAAAACTGATAATATATTTGAACTTGCGGAAATGTCAGTTTCAATACTGACAAATGCAGTGAAATATCTGAAAAAGGGCGGTATACTGATATTCAGTACATGTACAATTACAAAAGAGGAAAATGATTATATAAGAGAGTGGCTTTTAGAGACTTTTGATATGGAGACATCAGATATAACAGATTATTTATCTGATGAGATTCTGCAAATTGGAAATAATAAAGATACAGCGAAGGAAGGTTTCCTAAAGCTATTTATTACTGAGAAATATGATGGATTTTATATTTCAAAGTATATAAAAAAATAAACTGGTGATGACTATGGAAAAAAGAGATATTTGCGCCTGCAGTATTGAGGAACTTACAAAGTATTTGGAATCAATAGGAGAAAAGAAATTCAGGGCAAAACAGATTTATGAATGGATTCATGTAAAGTTATGTGATGATTTTGATGAAATGAGCAATATATCAAAAAATCTCAGAGAAAAACTGGCAGAGGATTTTTTTGTTGAAAAACTGAGGATTGAAAAAGTGCTTACTTCAAAAATAGATGGAACCCAGAAATTTCTGTTTAGACTAAGAGATGACAATATTATTGAAAGTGTCCTTATGCATTATAAGCATGGCAATTCTGTCTGTATTTCAACACAGGTAGGATGCAGAATGGGATGCAGATTCTGCGCTTCAACATTAGATGGAATGGTAAGAAATCTAACTTCTTCTGAAATGCTTAAAGAAATATATACAATTCAGAGATTTTCGGGAGAGAGAGTTTCAAACATTGTTCTGATGGGAAGCGGTGAACCAATGGATAATTATGAGAATGTGACGAATTTTGTAAAAAGTGTGTCAAATGAAAATGGCTTGCATATTAGCCAAAGAAATATTACAATATCAACATGTGGATTGATAGATAATATAAGAAGAATGGCAGATGAATCTTTCCAGGCAACACTGGCATTATCGCTGCATGCGGCAGATGATGAAACAAGAAGAGAACTTATGCCAATTGCAAAGAGATACACTATCAGCGAAGAATTGGATGCCTGCAGATATTATTTTGAAAAGACAGGAAGAAGAATCACATTTGAATATAGCCTGGTTGCAGGGGTGAATGACAATTTAGATGAAGCTTCAAAACTATATGAATTAGTAAAAGATATAAACTGCCATGTAAATCTGATTCCGGTAAATCCAATTAAAGAGAGAAATTATAAGAGATCATCAATGAAGAACATAAATAATTTTAAGTCTTTTCTTGAAAGAAAAGGTGTTAACGTCACGGTCCGAAGGGAAATGGGCTCTGATATACAGGGTGCATGTGGACAGCTTAGAAAAAGTTTCATTGAAGAAGAGACTTGAGAGAAGGAGGTATAATCTTGAGAGCATATGCAAAAACGGATATAGGTGCAAAGCGAAAAACAAACCAGGATTTTGTTTTCTGCTCAATGGAGCCTGTAGGAGGACTTCCTAATTTGTTTATTGTGGCAGATGGAATGGGAGGACACAAGGCAGGTGATCTTGCATCAAGATATACAGTAGAAAAATTCTTAGAGGTGGTAAGAAATTCCAGCGATACAAATCCTATTACAATAATAGAGCGCGGTGTTTCTAAGGCTAATAAGGAGTTAATTGAAAAATCCAAGGAAAGCATTGACTACGAGGGGATGGGAACTACGTTTGTAGTCTGTACTATCATAGGAGATCAGATTTACATTGCAAATGTTGGAGACAGCAGACTGTATCTTGTAAATAATGAAATACAGCAGATTACAAGAGATCATTCACTAGTTGAGGAAATGATAAATCTTGGAGAAATAGATAGAAAAAACGCCAGAACTCATGAGAAGAAAAACATAATTACCAGAGCAGTTGGCGTGGATTCAGAAGTAATACCAGATTTCTTTGAAATAGACTATACAAAAGGTGACATTATCATGATGTGTTCCGATGGATTGTCAAACATGATAGATGACGAAGATATGAAGGATATTATCAATCAGGGGAATGAGTTAGAAGATATAGCAAATAATCTAATTGACGTTGCGAATAATAACGGCGGCAAGGATAATATATCTGTTATTCTCGTTGAACCGGATAGTAAAGAGGTGAAATCATGTTAAGAAAAGGATTATTTATCAGCGACAGATATGAAGTAACAGATAAAATCGGATCAGGCGGAATGTCTGATGTATATAAAGCAAAGGACCATAAACTTAACAGATTTGTTGCACTTAAGGTACTTAAATCTGAATTCAGTGATGATAAGAATTTTGTTACAAAATTCAGAGTTGAAGCACAGTCTGCAGCAGGTTTACAGCACCCAAATATTGTTAATGTTTTCGATGTAGGTGAAGACAATGGAATTTACTATATTGTAATGGAACTTATTGTGGGTATAACACTTAAGAAATACATTGAGAGAAAGAAACAGCTACCTGTAAAGGAAGCAGTAAGTATCCTTATTCAGGTCTCACAGGGTATTGAGGCTGCACATAATAACCACATTATACATAGGGATATAAAACCACAGAATATTATTATTTCAAAAGAAGGAAAGGTAAAAGTTACTGATTTTGGAATCGCTAGAGCTGCATCAGCTAACACTATCAGCTCAAATGCAATGGGATCAGTTCACTATATCTCACCAGAACAGGCAAAAGGCGGATTTGTTGATGAGAAGAGCGATATATATTCTCTCGGAATAACATTATATGAGATGTTAACAGGTCATGTGCCATTTGACGGAGATTCTACAGTTACAATAGCTCTTCAGCATGTACAGAATGAAATACCTTCTGCAAAAGAATATGTTCCTGATCTTCCAGTCAGTGTGGAGAAAATAATAGAAAAATGTACTCAGAAAAAGCCTGACAGAAGATATTTAAAGGTATCCTCACTTATTGCAGACCTTAAACATTCTCTAATAGCTCCAGATGAAGATTTTGTTAAGATAGTTACTGGTGTGGATGAGACAAGTGCTACAAGAAAAATTACAGATGAAGAAGTAGCGGAAATAAGAAAGAAATCAGGATTTGAAAAACCTGAACTAGATATTCCTGTGATAAACAAAGATAATGAAGTTATAGATGATGACGATGACGATATTAAGGATGATTTAGAGGATTTTGATGATGAAAGCAATCCAAAGCTAGATAAAATAATTGCTATTGGAGGTATTGTTACAGCAGTAATAATTCTTGTTATTGTGGCATTTTTGGTTATCAGCATTGCAGGTAATGGATGTTCAAGTGGAAAGAAAACTGGTTCAAGTGGAAGCACTGCTTTAGATGCAAACCATACAAAGGTTCCAAAACTTGAGGGATTATCTAAACAGGAAGCAATTGATGCCTTAAAGAATGCAACACTTGGATATGTTATTGAACAGGACTATGATGATAAAGTTAAAGAAGGTTATGTAATTTCAGCTTCAAAAGAAAAAGGTGATATTGTAAAGAAACATACAACTATCACACTTGTAATCAGCAGAGGTGGAAAGAAATTTGATATCCCTGACGTTGTAGGAAAGACAAAAGATGAAGCTAAGCAGATTCTCGAGGATAAAGGTCTCAAAGTAAAGATTGTATACGAGAAGAGTGATTCAATTCCAATTGATCAGGTAATGAAATGTGATCCTGTAGCTCCAACACAGGTTGCAGCAGGAGATGAGATAACACTTACAGTTAGCTCTGGTACAGATGCAACATTTGTAAAAGTCCCTAACTTACAGGGAATGACTGAAACTGCAGCGAAGGCAACTTTAGATGCACAGAAATTAAAGCTGGGAACTGTATCTGAAGAATTCAACGACAGTATTCAAGAAGGAAAAATCTGCAGACAGGATGTTGAGGCGAAATCAGATGTAACAGAAGGATCAACGATAAATGTATGGATAAGTAAAGGTAGGGATCCACAGGTAACAGTTCCAAATGTTGTTGGAATGTCACAGGATGCAGCAAAAGCAGCACTTGAGCAGGCAGGTCTTAAGCTTGGAAATATTTCACAGACAGAAAATACAGCACCAGCAGGTCAGGTAATATTTCAGACAGTTGCCGCAGATTCAAAGGCAAACAGAGATACAGCAGTTGACATTGCAGTTAGTACAGGAAAACAGGAAACAACTACACCAGAGCAAAAACCTGTGCAAACACCAAAAGAACCAGAGAAGAAACAGGAGGAGACAACAACAACTCCTCAGGCAAGCAGTTCAATCACAATTTCAGTTTGGGATAAAAATTCTCCTGATAAGGCAGTTCAGTCCACAAATGTAACAGCACCAGGAAGTTATACATTCCCAGTTGATGCATCAATGAATGAATCAGATATTACCGTACTTGTGAATAAGAAACCTGCAAAATTTAAATACTCAAATGGTCAGGTAGTTGTTGATGTTACAGAAAATGATTTTAAATAAGGGAAATATATAATGCAGGGAAAAATCATTAAAGGAATAGCAGGGTTCTACTATGTACATGTGGTACATAGTGGAATCTATGAATGCAAAGCCAAAGGAATTTTCAGAAATAAAAATATAAAACCTCTTGTAGGAGATAATGTAGAAATACAGATTTTAGATGAAGCCGCTAAGACGGGAAATATCGTTAATATCAAGACTAGAACAAATGAATTAATAAGGCCGGCTGTAGCTAATATCAGTCAGGCCTTAGTTGTTTTTGCGATTACAAATCCAATGCCTAACTTAAATCTATTGGATAGATTTCTTGTGATGATGGAGAAACATAATATTGATACAATAATATGTTTTAATAAAATTGATTTGACAGATGAAGAGGAGATAGTTAAGTACAGAGATATTTATGTAAAGGCGGGGTATCATGTTATATTTACATCAACTAAATCTGGAACGGGTATAGAGGATGTAAAAAGACTATTAGAAGGAAAAACAACAGCCTTTGCAGGACCTTCGGGTGTGGGAAAATCCTCACTTTTAAATGCAATAATACCGGAAGCAAATTCCGAGACTGGTGCAATAAGTGAGAAAATCAAGAGAGGTAAACACACCACAAGACATTCAGAGATTTTTAATATTGGAGAAGATACATTTATATTTGATACTCCGGGGTTCAGTTCTCTGTATGTAAATGACTTTGAAAAAGAAGACTTAGGATATTACTTCAGAGAGTTTAACAGATATACAGATAAATGCAGATTTACAGGCTGTGCTCACATAGGGGAGCCGGACTGTGGAGTAAAAAAGGCAGTTTCAGATAATCAAATAAGCAGAGAAAGATATGATAATTATTTATTATTATATGAGGAATTAAAGAATAAAAAGAAATATTAGGAGGTTCCCGTTATGAACAAGAGAAATATTATACTAGCTCCTTCGATTCTGTCAGCTGACTTTAGCAGACTGGGTGAAGAGGTAAAGATGATTGGTGATGCAGGTGCTGAATATGTACATATTGATGTAATGGATGGAATGTTTGTTCCAAGTCTTTCTTTTGGTTTTCCAGTAATTAAGTCCATAAGAGATAAGACATCAAAAGTATTCGATGTTCATCTTATGATAAACGAGCCAGACAGGTATATTAAGGAATTTGCTGAAGCTGGTGCAGACATAATTAGTGTTCATGCAGAGAGCTGTATTCATCTTGACAGAACTATACAGACAATAAAAGAAAATAATGTAAAAGCTTGCGTTGCCTTAAATCCTGCAACACCGCTAAATGTACTTGATTATGTATTACAGGATCTTGACATGGTGCTTCTAATGAGCGTAAATCCAGGATTTGGTGGACAAAAATACATAGAGAGCACAACCACAAAGATAAAACAGTTAAAAGAAATGATTGATAGCAAAAATCTTGATATTGATATCGAGGTGGATGGCGGAATAAAAACATCTAATATCAATAAAGTTGTAAAAGCGGGAGCTAACATTTTGGTAGCGGGATCAGCAGTATTTGGTGGAAATATCAGGGATAATATAAATGAGTTAATGAAAGAGGCGGAGAAATAGATGAATAGTGTACTTATAATAACAGGCGGAAATATTAATATTGAATTTGCCAGAAAATATGTGGAAGGTAATGAATTCAGTCACGTAATTGCAGTTGATGGAGGATTGCTTGCAGCTGAAAATATGGGAATAATACCTGATTTAATAGTTGGAGATTTTGATACAGTAAGTCCGCTTTTACTTTATAAGTATGAAAAGACGGAAGGGGTAAATATTATCAGGTACAGGCTGGAGAAAGATTTCTCAGATACCTACATTGCTGTAAAAAAAGCAATAGAACTGGATTGCTTTTCTATAAGAATTCTAGGCGGAACAGGTACAAGACTTGATCACACTATAGCTAATATTCAGCTTATGCAGTATGCTCTTGAAAATGGGATTGATGCACAGATTATAAGTGAAAAAAACAGAATAAGATTATTGGGATTAAAGAGAAGAGAGATTGTTCTAAAAAAAGAAAAAGGCATATACAGTTATAAATATGTATCCATGATTCCTGTGTCTGAAAAGGTTACGAATGTAAATACAACAGGAATGAAGTATAATGTAAATGATTATACGTTTTACATAAATAAGCATGTAAGCATAGGAATAAGCAATGAAATACTTGAAGACTATGCATCAATTAAAATAGGAGATGGAAATCTTCTTGTGATTGAGTCAAATGATTAAATAAATATGTTGTGTTGCAATAAAAAAAGTTTAAGTCAGATTATATTTGACTTAAACTTTTTTCTTTATGATAAATATTACATGGATTGTATATTATACGTTAAATCTAAATAAGATAACATCTCCATCTTTTACAACATAGTCTTTTCCTTCAAGTCTTACAAGACCTTTGTCTTTTGCTCCTGAGTAGTTACCACAGTCAAGTAAATCCTGGTAGTTAACAACCTCTGCTCTGATGAAACCTCTCTCGAAATCACTATGGATTTTACCAGCAGCCTGTGGTGCTTTTGTTCCATTTTTAATAGTCCATGCACGAGTTTCCTGTTTACCAGCAGTCAGATAGCTTATAAGACCTAAGAGTTTATAGCTTGCTTTTATTAATTTATCAAGACCTGATTCTGTAAGACCTAATTCCTCTAAAAACATGCCTTTATCTTCATCGTCAAGTTCAGAAATTTCCTGCTCAATTTCAGCGGAAATAACAAACACTTCAAATCCTTCTTTTGCGGCAAATTCACGAACCTTAGATACATATTCGTTGCTTGCACCATCATCAGCTAAATCTGAATCAGCTACATTAGCGGCGAAAATTACAGGTTTATATGTAAGAAGGTTGTATGATTTGAGAAGTTCTAATTCGTCATCATCATTTACTTCAAAACTCTTTGCTAAGTTTCCTTCTTCGAGATGTGATTTTAATCTGTTTAATAAATCAAGTTCTTTGGCAAGAACTTTATCCATTCTTGCTCCCTTTGTTGTTTTAGCAATCTTTCTCTCTAAAATTTCAATGTCTGAGAAGATGAGCTCTAAATTGATTGTCTCAATATCTCTCATTGGATCAACGCTGCCATCTACATGAATTACATTTGTATCATCAAAACATCTTACAACGTGGATAATAGCATCAACCTCTCTTATGTTTGACAGGAACTGATTTCCTAATCCCTCACCCTTTGAAGCACCTTTTACAAGTCCAGCGATATCAACGAACTCAATAACTGCTGGTGTGATTTTATCTGAATCATATAGTGCTGCCAGTTTATCAAGTCTCTCGTCAGGAACTGCAACTATACCCACATTAGGGTCGATTGTACAGAATGGATAGTTTGCTGATTCTGCACCTGCCTTTGTAAGTGAGTTAAAAAGTGTACTTTTTCCGACATTTGGAAGTCCTACAATACCTAATTTCATTTTATTACCATACCTTTCTTTCAAATGTATTAATACTTGACAAATTTTATTTTCGATTATAACATTTACCTAAAAAATATTATCACATATTTTATTAAAACTCAATAGTTCTAATAAGTGGGAAAGAGGATATTATGTTGGCTAATGCAAGTATAAGATTTGTCAATCTTGGAATCGAAATAAATAAACTTCCAAAAAATATAAGCATTTTTGGTTTCAAGATAGCATTTTACGGAATTATCATTTCCATAGGAATGATGCTGGCCTTATTTGTTATTTTCAGGGAGGCTAAGAGAACAAATCAGAATACAGATAATTATTATGATTTGGCAATCTTTACGATATTGTTTGGTGTTATTGGAGCAAGACTCTATTACGTGGTTTTTGAGTGGGATAATTACAAGAATGATCTTTTATCCATACTGAATATAAGAAATGGAGGACTTGCAATTTACGGGGGATTAATAGCAGGTTTTATTGCAGCATGTATTGTCTGCAAAGTAAAGAAAATGTCTCTGCTTCGCGTTGCGGATACAGCAATTCTAGGAACAGTAATTGGCCAGATTCTGGGAAGATGGGGAAATTTTTTTAATAGAGAGGCATTCGGAGGATATACAAATAATTTATTTGCGATGCAGATTAAATATGATGAAGTGGGGGGAGTGATTAGTAAATCGGTTAGAAATCAGATGAAACTGGTAGATGGGACATCATATATACAGGTCCATCCCACATTTTTATATGAATCAGCATGGAATCTAATGTTGTTCGCCATTATGATGATTATGAGAAAACACAAGAAATTTGATGGTGAAATATTTGCGATTTATCTTATAGGTTATGGGGTTGGAAGATTTATGATAGAGGGTTTGAGAACAGACCAGCTTATATTATTTTCTACAGGAATTGCGGTATCACAAATTGTATCATGCATCGCAGTTCTCGCAGGTATAATGATTATTATGATTAATATTTTTAAAGCCAAAAAACAAACAGCTTAACACTATATATGGTAGTTGAAAAAAATAGTCCACAATATGTATATTACATACATTTTGTGGACTTTTTTTTGTACAAAAACACGTAAAAAAACTTGATATTTGGATTGTTATGAGTTAAAATCAAAGAACAAGTGGTAGATTGTGGTGGATAAGATACATTAAGTGGTAAGATGTGGAGGTGCAATAAAGAATGTTTAGAGGCGTTTATTTTCATTCTGTCGACCAGAAAGGTCGAATTATTGTACCTGCGAAGTATAGAGAACAGTTAGGATATAAGTTTTTTATAACTAAAGGTTTTGACCACTGTCTGTATATCTTTCCAACTGATGAATGGCTGAAATTTGAAGAGAAGCTTTCAAAATTACCAGTATCCAAGAAAGAAACCCGTAAGCTTGTGAGATTTTTCTTATCATCTGCATATGAAGCAGAATTAGACAAGCAGGGAAGAGTTCTTCTTCAGCAGGACCATAGAGGATTTGCTGATATTGCGGGGGATGTAGTTTTAGCTGGTGTTGGTTCAAAGATTGAAATTTGGAGCAAAGAAAAATGGGAAGAAAGTGCACTCTACGGAGATAACGATGAAGTTGGACAAGATATGGATGACTTCGATATTGAGTTTTAGGAAGATGCTTCCTTAAGAAATGGAGGATATTTTGGAATTTGTACACAAATCGGTATTATTAAATGAGACTGTTGATGGTCTGAACGTAAAACCCGGTGGTGTATATGTTGATGGAACACTTGGCGGGGCAGGACATGCATCATTAGTATGTGAAAGACTTGCAGGTAGCGGAAGATTCATCGGCATTGACCAGGATGAGGAAGCAATCATAGCAGCCACAGACAAACTAAATAAGTACGGTGATATAGTAACCGTTGTAAGAAACAATTATGTAAATATAAAAGAAGTTCTTAGTAATCTCGGAATTGAAAAGGTAGACGGAATTATGCTTGATTTAGGAGTTTCCTCCCGTCAGCTTGATACTCCAGAGAGGGGATTCAGTTATAAGTATGATGCACCTCTTGATATGAGGATGGACAACAGAAATGATATGACAGCAAGGGATATTGTAAATAATTATGATGAGATGGATCTGTACAGAGTAATAAGAGATTACGGAGAGGACAAGTTCGCAAAGAATATAGCTAAGCACATTGTGATTGCAAGACAGAATAAACCTATTGAGACAACCTTTGAACTTTGTGAGATTATTAAAGAATCAATACCTGCAAAGTTCAGAATGGCAAAGGGACATCCTGCGAAAAGGACATTTCAGGCAATAAGAATTGAACTAAATAAAGAACTTGATGTACTGAATGAATCAATTGATACGATGATAGATTTGCTTAATGATGGCGGCAGGCTTTGTATTATCACTTTTCATTCATTAGAGGACAGAATAGTTAAGACAGGATTTAAGAGAAACGAGAATCCGTGTACGTGCCCACCTGATTTTCCAGTATGTATATGTGGAAAGAAATCTAAGGGAAAAGTGATTAGCAGAAAACCAATTCTTCCATCAGATGAAGAGATTGAGAATAATAGCAGATCTAAAAGTGCGAAATTAAGAATATTTGAAAAGATATGAGAAAATGATAGATAACTGATAATAAGAAGGAGACTAAAATGACCGAGAGAAGACATATACTGAAGGGATATGACAATTACATAGATGGTAATACAGTAAGAAAACATGCTGAGGTTACAAAGAGACAGGAAAGAATAGACAGGAAAATTGTAACATCAAGAAAAACACTAAGAAATAGAGAAAAAGCAACAAGGATGAATCTTGGTGCTGTTATTGTTTTAGGAGTATGTTGTGCGGCCATGGGTGTATTTGCAATAAAATACCTTTCTCTCAGAGATCAGATTACAAATAAGACAAATGAAATTGCAGAAGTAAAAGTGCAGACAGAAGCCCTTAAAGCACAGAATGATGCTGTTGACTATAGCATTAACAGTGGAAAAGATACTAATTATATTATACAGGTAGCTACAAATGAGCTTGGAATGGTTCAGGCTAATAAAAATCAGATAAGATTATATGAAAGTTCTGAAAGCCAGTATATGAAACAGTATAAAAACATTCCAGAAGAATAGAAGGATGAAATATGAGCAATAAAAGACCAAACAGAAATAGCAGCAGGATGGCAAAAAAGCCTAAGAGGAAGAGACTCACAGGAAAAATGAATTTAAGGCTTGAAATAATTCTTGGTGCTGTTTTATTTTGTTGTATAGTTCTTATAGGAAGATTAATATTTCTGCACAAAGTTAAGGGGCAGGAGTATGAAGCGATAGTACTAGAACAGCAAAATTATACATCAAGGGCAATTCCCTTTAAGCGAGGAGATATTACTGACAGAAATGGAAATCTTCTTGCAACTAGTATAAAAGTATATAATGTTGTTTTTGATGCAAAAGTAATCAATTCTGAAATAAACCATAAGAAAAAGTACTATGAGCCGACAATTAAAGCATTCTGTAAATGTTTTGATGAGATTCCAGAAACAGAATTAAGAAATATTATAGATTCTAATTCAGAATCTAGATATATAACAGATGATAGACTTAAAAGACTTACATATGATCAGATAAAGGAATTCCAAAATATTATGGCGGATGTTGATGACAACCCATATGTAAAAGGAATCTGGTTTGAAGAAGAATACAAGAGAAACTATCCAAATAATACTCTTGCAAGTGCCACACTTGGATATTCGGCAGCAGGTAATGTTGGAGTTACGGGAATTGAATCATATTACAATGATTATCTAAATGGAACAGATGGTAGAGAATATGGATACATGAGCGAAGATGACGACAGCATGCAGGCTGTTGTGAAGAATGCAACAAATGGAGATAATCTGGTTTCTTCCATAGATGTTAATTTACAAAAAATCTGTGAAAAATATGTGGAACAGTGGAAGGCATCCTATAATCCTAAAAGGGTTGCAGTCGCCTTAGCAAATCCAAATACTGGAGAAATACTGGCAATGGTTGATTCTGAAAGTATCTTTGATCCTAATAATCCAAAAGATATAAGCAGATATTATACCGAGGATGAGCAGAATGCTATGACTGATGAGGAAAAAAGTGATGCACAGAATAAAATGTGGAGAAATTTCCTTGTAAGTGATGGATATGAGGCAGGTTCTACTATTAAGCCGTTTACAATTGCAGGTGCACTTGAGGATGGCAAAATAACAAGCAATATGACATTCTTCTGTGATGGAGGAGAGGTGTATGATAAGTTACCAATTCACTGTCATAAGAGATCAGGACATGGAACTGAAACAGTAGAGCAGGCAATAATGAATTCATGTAACGATGCATTGATGCAGATTTCCAGACTTGAGGGAGTGGATACATTTACAAAGTATCAGTCTATTTTTGGATTTGGAATGAAGAGTGGAATAGATCTTCCAGGTGAGGCAAGTTGTGAAGGACTTCTATATACCAAAGATAATATGAAACTTATCGATCTTGCATGTAACTCCTTTGGACAGAACTTTAGTGTAAATGCAATGCAGATGATGAGTGGATTTTCCTCTTTGATTAATGGAGGATATTACTATAAGCCTCATGTGATAAAACAGATTGTAAACTCAAGCGGTGGAGTTATTAAGAGCTTTGATAAGCAGGTTGTTAAACAGACTGTAACAAAGGAAACATCAGATTTCTTGAAACAGGCACTTGTAAATACTGTTGAAAAGGGAACTGGTAAGACAGCTAAGGTTGAAGGGTATCAAGTTGGAGGAAAAACAGGTACAGCACAGCATCTTGATAAAAATGACGGAAGTTATCTTCTTTCATTTCTTGGCTTTGCGCCAATGGATAATCCTCAGCTTGTATGTTATGCAATCGTAGATGAACCAGATGTTCCAGATAACTCAAGTTCATCATATGCCTGCAGACTTTTCTCTGCAGTAATGTCAGAAGCTCTGCCATATATGAATATATATGCAGCTACTGATACAGGACTTCCTGGGTCAGATACTGCTGCTGGACAAACACAGACACAGGCTACAGCCGAGACACAGGCTTCAGCCCAGCCTCAGGCAGAACAGGAGACAACAATTGAATATTCACCTAGCGAAGATGAGTGTTACAATTCAGATGGTAACGCTATAGACAGTGGTGATGCAGATAAATTAAAAAAAGAGACAGAAACTAAAGAAGCAGAAACTAAATCAGAACAGTAATATTTTATAAATTAATAAAATACAATATCAATAAGCAAGTATTTGGGAAGATTAATGAATTCCATACAAAGAAAGCATTTGGTATTGTATTTTTTTATATTTTTATTTCTGATAATTATTGTTACGGCAAGGCTCCTATATGTAATGGTTGCTGATTCTAAAAGTTATGAGGAAGATATTAAAGATCTTCATGAGAGAGAGCGACAGATAAAAGGAAAAAGAGGGGAAATATTAGATAGGTATGGAAATGTACTTGCTTCAAACAAGACAGTGTGTACTATTTCTGTGATTCACAGTCAATTAAACGATGAAAACAAGGTGATTAAAGTACTGAGCAAAGAACTCCAAATGGATGAAGACGAAATAAGAAAAAAAGTTGAAAAGGTAAGTGTAAGGGAAAAAATAAAATCAAATGTTCCTAAAGAAACAGGGGACAAAATAAGAAATTATAATCTTGATGGAGTGAAGGTAGATGAAGATTATAAAAGAAATTATCCATATAATGAACTTGGGTCAAAAATTCTAGGATTTACAGGGGCAGATAATCAGGGAATCGTAGGACTTGAAGTGAGCTATGACAAATATCTAGAGGGAAAATCAGGAAATATATATACAGTAACAGATGCTTTTGGCAAAGAAATAGATGGCATGGCAGAACTTAGACAGGAAGGAAAAAGGGGAGATGACCTTGTGACAAGCCTCGATCTTAATATTATGAAATATGCAAGACAGTCGGCAATAAAAGCTCTGGCTGAAAAGAAAGCTAATTATGTTTCGATTATTGTTATGAATCCGACAAATGGTGAAATATATGCGATGGTAAATGAACCAGAATTTAATCTCAATGATCCATTTACTTTGAATTATGAATGTGGAATTGACAAAAACAGTAAGGAATATCAGGACCTGCTTAATAAAATGTGGAGAAATAATTGTATTAATGACACATATGAACCAGGTTCAACTTTTAAGATGGTAACAGGCACTGCTGCATTGGAGGAAAAAGTTGTAAATACAAATTCTACTTTCAACTGCCAAGGGTATAAGATTGTTGAGGACAGAAGAATTAAGTGCCATAAGACCACAGGCCATGGCCTTGAAAATTTTGTTACAGCCACTATGAATTCCTGTAATCCTGTATTTATAGAAGTCGGTCTGAGACTTGGAGTGGAGAATATGTTTAAGTATATGGACAGACTGGGCTTTATGGGTAAAACAGGAATTGATTTGCCAGGAGAAGCAGGAACTATAATACACAAGATTGAAAATGTAGGAGAAGTTGAACTGGCCACAATGTCATTTGGACAGTCTTTTCAGATTACTCCGCTAGCACTTCTAAGGGCAGCCTGTGCCATAATTAATGGAGGTAATTTAGTTACGCCACATTTTGGAGTATACACAAAGGACGAGGAAGGAAATGTGACAAATAAATTTGAATTTCCTGTTATTAGTGGAGTGATAAGCAGAGATACCAGTGACACAATGAAGATGATACTTGAAAAGGTTGTATCTGAGGGAGGAGGAAAGTTTGGCCAGGTTGAGGGTTACAGAGTTGGAGGTAAGACAGCAACATCTGAAAAACTGCCAAGAAATTCTGGAAAATATATAGGGTCTTTTATTGGATTTGCACCTGCAGACGATCCAAAGATAATAGCAATGTGTATAATAGATGAACCTCAGGGAGTATATTATGGAGGAACTATTGCAGCACCAGTAATTGCTGATTTATATAAAAACATACTTCCTTATTTAAACATTAAAAAAGATTGATTATTGCAGTAATTGATATTATACTATAGTGTGATAAAGAAGAAAAATCGTGTAACGAAAGGAAATGACAAGATGGGAAAAAGATATTTAGTAGCCGGAACTGGAAAAAGTGGAATAGGTGCTGCGAATCTTTTGCTTAAAAAGAACGAAGATGTAACACTTTACGATGGAAATGATAAGTTAATTAAAGAAGATGTAATTGCAAAATTAGATAAGCCATGTGATATTCTCCTTGGAGAACTAAAAGATGACGATATAAATAAATTTGATATTATGATACTTAGTCCTGGAATTGCCATAGATGCACCTTTTGTTAATAAGGTTAGAGATGCAGGGATAACAATCTGGGGTGAAGTAGAACTTGCGTACAGATTATCCAAAGGACGTGTTATTGGAATAACAGGAACTAATGGTAAAACTACTACAACAGCACTTACAGGTGAAATAATGAAGAATTACTATGAGAGCGTGTTTGTTGTTGGAAATATTGGAATTCCATATACCAGTGTTGCCCTTGATACAAAGGATGAGACAGTGACAGTTGCAGAGATAAGCAGCTTCCAGTTAGAGACAACTGATGAATTTCATCCTGTAGTTACAGCAGTTTTAAATATTACACCTGATCATCTTAACAGGCATTATACAATGGAAAATTATACAAATGTGAAGATGAGCATTACAAAGAGACAGAATGAGAATGAGCCATGCGTTCTTAATTATGAGGATGAGATATTAAGAAAAGAGGCTCTTAAATTAAATAATAAAGTTATTTTCTTTAGCAGTCATTCTGAACTCAGAGATGGAGTATGCCTTGATGGAGACTGCATTGTATATCGTGAAGATGGAAACGAAGTTAGAATATGCAAGACAGATGAAATGAAATTAGTTGGAATTCATAACGTAGAAAATGTAATGGCAGCTGCTGCAATTGCAATCTGCATGAATGTCCCAGTAGAAATTATAAGGAATACTATTAGAGATTTTAAGCCAGTAGAGCACAGAATCGAATATGTAACAACAAAGGACGGGGTTATTTATTATAATGATTCCAAGGGAACAAATACTGATGCGTCGACTAAGGCTATAGAGGCTATGTCAAAACCTACTGTGCTTATTGCAGGCGGATATGACAAGGGTGTAGAATTTGATGAGTGGATTGATTCATTCAATGGAAAAATCAAGAAACTTGTACTTCTTGGAAAGACAAAGGATAAGATTGCAGAGACTGCTAAAAAACATGGATTTACAGATTATGTATTTGCTGCTGATTTAGAGGAGGCAGTAAAAATGTCGAGAGATCTCACTGAGTCTGGGGATGTTGTATTGTTATCACCAGCATGTGCCAGCTGGGATATGTTTAAGAGCTATGAAGAAAGAGGAATATTATTTAAAGAGTATGTAAATAACCTTTAGAATGGAGGAAAAGATTGAGCAGAACAGGAATAGTCACAAGTAGCAGGGTTAATTCTTCGGCAGTCAGAAATAAAAAACAAAAATCTTTTTTCGATTACAGTCTGTTATTTATGATGATATTTATCATATGTTTTGGTCTGGTAGTGCTCTACAGTGCAAGCGCATACGAGTGCCAGATGAAGTATGGGGATCCTAAATATTATCTTATGCAGCAGATAAAGGCTCTTATTATGGGTTTTGTCGCAATGGGAATTATAGTATATTTTGTGAATTATAGGATATTAAAATTCAACTTGTTTGCAATCGGAATATATCTCATTTCTATGTTCATTGCAATGCTTGTACTTACTCCTCTAGGTGTTGAGGCAAACGGTGCAAAAAGATGGATTAGTGTTGGTATGTCAGTTCAGGTATGTGAGATAGTTAAGGTGGGACTGATAATATTTATGGCCTACTATCTGAATAAATATGGCAGTAAAATTAAAGATGTGGTTTCATTTATAAAAGCTTTAGGATGTGTTGCTTTACCTGCCGGTGTAATTGCAGTTTTTACCAGTGATTTAAGCTCGGCTATAGTTATTGCAGGCATCGGTTCAGTAATGATTTTTATAACATGTCCAAAAATGAAATACTTTTTAATCTTGTTGGGTATGGGAGTGGGATTAGTTGCAGTAGCCATATTAGCAATGCCATACAGAATGAAGAGAGTCAGAGTATGGCTTAACCCTAAAAAATACGGTGAGGATGGTGGATATCAAGTTCTTCAGTCTCTTTATTCACTGGCTTCTGGCGGATTGTTTGGAAAGGGTCTTGGAAAAGGAGTTCAGAAATTAGGATATGTTCCTGAAGCACAGAATGATATGATATTCACGGTAATCTGTGAGGAGTTGGGGATTATCGGCGGTATTGCAGTAATTTTTATGTTTGTATTTATGATATACAGACTGTGGGTTGTATCAGTTAATGCCCCGGATTTATTTGGTTCATTACTTGTAATTGGGGTAATGGCACATATTTCTATACAGACTATTATAAATATAGCCGTTGTTACAAATACAATGCCTAATACAGGTGTTCCGCTTCCGTTTTTGAGTTATGGAGGAACCTCAATACTATGTCTTCTGTTGGAAATGGCACTGGTATTCTCGGTTTCGAAGAGAACAGGAGTTACAAAGTAACATACAGTGAAAGGATAGTCTGATGCAATTACATAAAAAGAAAATAGTGCTTGTGCTGGTTGCTGTACTTTTAGTTCTGACAGCAATTTTAATGCTTCAAAAAATTGACAGTGGTGACATCGAAATTGAGGGTAATACAAAGTACACAAAAGAAGAATTAATGAAGTATGTTTTTACTTCAAGATGGGACAAGAATCCATATGTATTATTTATCAAAACTAAATTTGGCAAAAGTAAAAAAATACCATTTATAGATAAATATGAAGTGAAAGTAAAATCATTTAATAAAGTAAAAATAACTGTATATGAGAAGAAAATAACAGGTTATGTAAAATACATGGGAAGCAATATGTATTTTGACAAGGATGGAACGATAGTTGAGAGTTCTCCTAAGGAACTTGATTCGGTTCCTCTTGTTACTGGCCTTACGTTTGATAAAATAGTTTTAAATGAAAAACTTCCAATTGAAGATGATGATATGTTTAATCTTATTCTTGATGTGACACAGTCTCTTCAGAAATACGATATTACAGTAGAAAAGATGTATCTATCGAAAGAAAAGGAAGTAAAATTATATAAAAACAATGTAGAAGTACTTGTTGGGAATGACAAGGACATGAGTGACAAAATAAGAACACTCCGAGACATTATGCCAGGCCTTGAGGGACTTAAGGGAACCCTTGATTTACGTGAGTATAATAAATCAAATTCAGGATATGATTTTAAGGTCTCACAATAATGAAAAAAAAATTAAATTTGTTATTGATTATTTTGATAAATGAATATATTATATAATAAGATGTTTTTAATGGATGCTTATGACTATGGTCAGGAGCTTTTATACTCAAAGATATTAATAAATAGTATATATAAATAAAAGGAGGAAGAACCCTTGTTAGAAATTAAAACAAATGAGGCAGAAGCAGCAGCTAAAATTATAGTAGTAGGAGTAGGTGGAGCTGGAAATAATGCCGTTAACAGAATGATAGATGAGAATATTAGTGGTGTTGAATTTATAGGAATAAATACAGATAAGCAGGCACTTAAGCTCTGTAAGGCACCAACAGCACTTCAGATCGGTGAAAAGGTTACAAAAGGTCTTGGATGCGGAGCTGTTCCAGAAGTGGGAGAAAAGGCAGCAGAAGAGAGTATTGAAGAGATAACACAGGCTATTACAGGAGCAGATATGGTATTTGTTACTTGTGGAATGGGCGGTGGAACAGGTACAGGTGCAGCACCTGTAGTTGCAAAGGCAGCCAAAGAACAGGGTATCCTTACAGTTGGTGTTGTTACAAAACCTTTCAGATTCGAGGCAAGAGCTAGAATGAACAATGCCATTGGTGGTATTGAGAAATTAAAAGAGAGCGTTGACACACTTATTGTAATTCCAAATGATAAATTATTAGAGATAGTAGATAGAAGAACAACAATGCCAGAGGCACTTAAGAAAGCTGATGAAGTATTACAGCAGGCAGTACAGGGTATCACAGATCTTATCAATGTACCAGCACTTATTAACCTTGATTTTGCTGATGTTCAGACAGTCATGAAGGACAAGGGTGTTGCACATATCGGTATTGGTGTTGCAACAGGTGATGATAAGGCTAATGAGGCAGTTCAGACTGCAGTTACATCTCCACTTCTTGAGACAACTATTCAGGGAGCATCTCATGTTATTATTAATATTTCTGGAGACATCAGTCTTGCAGAAGCTAACGAGGCAGCAAGCTATGTTCAGGATCTTACAGGTGAGGAAGCAGAGATTATCTTTGGTGCAAGATATGATGATTCATATCCTGATGAATGCAAGATTACTGTTATTGCAACAGGTCTTGAGGAGTCAGTTGCTACAACTACACCATTCAAGAAAAAAGCTGTAGTTGAAGAAAAAGAGGCAGCTCCTGCATTTGATTTTAAGAAACCATCAGTAAAACCAATTACTCCAAAGCCACAGTTTAATGTACCAAAGCCACACACAAGTGCACCAACACAGACAGGTACATATAAGACAAGCGCTCCATCATCAAATAGCGGATATGGACAGCTTGACATTCCAGGGTTTCTTAAAAAGAACAGATAATAGATTATAAATTAGGAATTAATTAACACCTGCTCGCATAATAGCGAGTAGGTGTTTTTTGTTGTGAATTGACGAATTTTGTGGAAATATTTTTGATTTTCTATTACAGCTTTCGACAGACTCTGCATAGTTTTGGAGTTATACTGTCTTTTGCCGGTGCGGGGAGATAAGAATGGAGTATGTAGTATATCTAGACGTTTTTTTTATAATAAATCTGTTTATGGACTATCTGATACTCAGACTAACAATGTCTGTAATAAAAATAAGGGCATCAAAAATCAGAATTGTAGCTGCAGCGATATTGGGGGCGATGTACAGTGCTGCGGTGATAAAACCACTTGTCAATCATTCATTTTACCTTACTTTAATAAATATATTAATCTCATTATTTATGATTTATGTGGCCTTTGGGTTTAAAGACTTAATTACATACTTTAAAAATTTTGCATTTTTTATGATGGTTTCTTTTTTTATGGGGGGGATACTCAATTATCTTTACTACAAAACATATATTGGGAAAACTATTAATAAATTGGTATTTAAGTACATGGATGCAGGGAGATTCATTATTATAACCGTTCTGGCATATATAATTATACGTATATCTATATTTCTGATCTGGGACCGAAAACGAGAATTTGAAAAAATATATAGGGTAACGCTTAAATATATGGATAATAAGGTGGAGGTCATGGGACTTTTGGATACTGGAAATTTCCTCAGGGAACCAGTAACAGGAGAGATTGTACATATAGCTGAATATGAAGTTGTCAGAAAAATTGCTGGAAAAAATATAGGTGGAGTATTTGTTATTCCTTATACATCGGTGGGGGAGGCTGATGGAATTTTATATGGATTAAGGATAGATGAAATGGCAGTTACAGGAAATGACAAAGAAATAGCTGTTAAAAATCCTATAATTGGAATTTACAAGGGAAAGTTATCAGATAGAAGAGAATATGGAATGTTGCTTAACTGTGACATTTTTGGAAAATGATTAAATTATTGGAGGAGTAATGTTTATAAAAGTTTCTATTCCGGGTAAAATTGAACTAAGAGTAATTCCTGGCATAAGGAATCTGCTTTTTGGCAGGAGAAGAGAGGTACATTATATTGGAGGAGCGGAGGTATTACCACCTCCTCTTGACTCAGAAGCTGAAGCTGAAATTCTTTTGAAACTTGAGTCAGATGAAGGGGAAAAGGCCAGAAAAATTCTTATTGAGAGAAATTTAAGGCTTGTTGTTTATATTGCCAGAAAATTTGACAATACTGGAGTGGGGGTGGAAGATTTGATATCAATTGGCACAATTGGATTGATAAAATCTATAAATACTTTTAGAATGGATAAAAATATAAAACTAGCCACATATGCATCAAGGTGTATAGAAAACGAGATACTTATGTATCTGAGAAGAACCAGCAAACATAAAATGGAAGTTTCAATTGATGAGCCATTAAACGTAGACTGGGATGGAAACGAACTGTTGTTATCTGATGTGCTGGGTACAGAAGATGATGTAATTTCAAAAAATATAGAAGATGAGGCAGAAAGAAATGTATTAATAAGGGCAATAAAAAATTTAAATATGAGGGAAAGAACAATAATTGAGATGAGATTTGGGTTAAATAATGACAGTGGAGAAGAGATGACACAGAAGGAAGTTGCAGATACTCTGGGTATTTCCCAATCATACATTTCCAGACTTGAAAAGAAAATAATTGGTAGGCTGAAAAAGGAAATATCAAAATCCTGCTAAGGCTAAAAACTTTGACAAAAGAAGGTAATTTGTGATATAGTAAAAGTTGCTTAAATAATAGATACAATGTACTTGAAAGGAACAAATACAATGAGAAAACATATAGTTAAAAGGGCCATGTTATTATCAATGGTTTCAGTTGTGGCAGCTTCTTCATTTGCAGCATGTGGAAGCAAAGACAAAGGGGCAAATGCCAGTGCAAGAAAAGTTGTAAAGTATGATATAAAGGATTATGTAACATTAGGACAGTATACAGGTCTTTCAGTTGAAGAGGACATTACACAGGTTACTGACCAGGATATCCAGGAGAAGATTGATTCTCTTATTGATGAGAAGACAACATATAACAATATCACAGACAGAGGTGTTGAGAAAGGCGACAAGATTAAGATTAATTACACATCTTATGTTGACGGGCAGCAGACAGATAATCAGACATCATATGAGTTAAAAGTTGGTGAAGAACAGATAAGTGAAGAATTTGATGACAAGATGATTGATCTTACAGTTGGAGCAAATCTTGAATTTACAATTGGTGTAGATACTCCTGATGAGGATGGCAACGTCAAGAAAGAAGACACAACTTATAATGTTACAGTACTTAGTATTGAAGAACCAGTAGTACCTGAATTTAATGATGCATTTGTTGCAGCTAATTCAGATTATGCCACAGTTGATGAATACAAAGCTGGAACAAGAACAGAATTAGAAAATCAGAATGCAGAATCAGCAAAATCACAGACACAGTCTAAACTTCTTACAATGATAACAGACAGTTCAAAGATTACAGGATGTCCTACATTTGTTTACAATATTAACTATAATCAGATATTAAGTAACTATGCAATGTATGCAAAATATTTTGGTGGAAACTTAGATAGTTATATGCAGTCTTCTGGAATAACATATGATTCAGTTAAGATGGATGCAGTAAAAATGACAAGACAGACTCTTGTAATTGAGGCAATATGCAAGGATGCCAAGATAGATATTACAGATAAACAGTACAAGGAAAACCTCAAAAAATACGTAACTGACTATGGTTATAAGTCAACAGATGATGTTGAAAAACAGTTTTCAAGAGAAGAGCTGCTCTTTGATATGAGAAGAGATGCAGCAATTGAATATATTTATAACAACAACACAGTAACTCAGGTAACAGTATCTGAAAATGATGATACTGATACTGTTGAAGACACTTCTAAAGAAGATAAAGATGAAGAAGTAACAGAAGATAATAAAGATGAGTCGGAAGAAAAAAAATCAGACGATGAAGAATCCGATAAAGATGACGATAAATCTGAAGATGATGACGAATCAGAAGACTAGAAACGATAAAAGTGTCAGACAGCTAATTTAATTGGTTGTCTGACTTTTTTTCTATATTGAAAAGGAGAATATATGGGTAATATAAAGATAAAAAGACCAGGAGACCTAAAAAAAATAAAAGAAAATTTTACAGGACATACAAAGACAATTCTAAAACATAAAAAAGAAGTTTTGAAAAATTGTTTTAAGTGTGGTCTTTTTGTACAGGGAATAACACATGATATGTCGAAATTTTCTCCTACAGAATTCATTCCAGGAGTAATGCATTTTCAGGGAGATAGAAGTCCTAATGAGGGGGAGAGAGATGATTATGGTTATTCAAAGGCATGGATGCACCACAAGGGCAGAAATAAACATCACTTCGAGTACTGGACGGATTATAATAAACAGACTAGAAAACTTATGCCAGTTAGAATGCCAAAGAGATATGTAGTTGAAATGTTCTGCGACAGAGTAGCAGCAAGCAAGACATATCTGGGAGATAAATATAACAGTGGATCACCCCTAGAGTATTTCCTGAAGGGAAAACCTAGAAGAAGTATGGAAGAAAATACATCACAGGAAATTGAAAAATTACTTACAATGTTAAAAGAAAAGGGCGAAAAGAAAACATTTTCCTATATAAGAAAATCTATTTTTTTGCACAAGCCACTTTAAAATATGAATTTAGGTATGGGAAACAGGAGGATTATCAAAATGCAGGAAGTAAAAAAAATATTATCTATTGCTGGTTCGGATAGCAGCGGCGGTGCTGGGATAGAAGCAGATCTAAAGACAATCCAGGCCCACGATATGTTTGGAATGTGTGCAATCACTTCAGTAACTGCACAGAATACAACAGGTGTTACGGGAGTGTGTGATATGACTCCGGAATTTGTGAAACTTCAGATTGATGCAGTATTTACTGATATTTTTCCTGATGCAGTGAAGATAGGAATGGTTTCATCGAAAGAAATTATTCAGGCGATAGCACAGAAATTAAGAGAGTACAAACCAAAATTTATAGTTGCTGATCCAGTTATGGTAGCAACCAGCGGAAGTCTTCTTCTCAAAGAAGGATCTATAGACTGTCTTAAAAATGAACTTATTCCAATTGCAGATGTAATTACACCTAATATTCCTGAAGCTGAGGTTCTTTCTGGAATTAAAATAAACAGTTCAGAGGATATGATATCTGCAGCCAGGATAATTGGAGAAATTACAAGTGCAGCTATACTAATAAAGGGCGGACATCTGACAGATTCTGCAGATGATTTATTATACGCAGACGGTAAATGTACCTGGATGAAAGCCAAAAGAATTAATAATAACAATACCCATGGAACAGGATGTACTTTATCATCGGCAATAGCTTGTGAACTTGCAGCAGGAAATGATATTGTAACAGCAGTTAAAAATGCGAAGGACTATGTGTACAGAGCAATAGGAAAGGGACTTAATCTTGGAAAAGGTGACGGTCCATTGTGGCATAATATACATTAATTACCATTAAAATTGAAGTAGTATCAGTATAAAATATTCCCTTTTCGTTAATCATTTATTATGTAAATAATAGATGGAGGAAATGGGAATATGTCTCTTTATAAGGTTTCAATCTGTGGAGTAAATACAAGCACACTGCCGATTCTTGGGGATGAAGAAAAAGAGAAATTGTTAGATTTGATGGATAGTGGGGATAAAGCAGCCAGAGAAGAGTTTATAAGGGGAAATTTAAGGTTGGTGCTGAGTATAACTAAGAGATTTTCTGGCAATAATGAAAATGCTGATGATTTGTTTCAAATCGGGTGTATAGGTCTTATAAAAGCAATTGATCATTTTGACAGAAATGTTGGAGTTAAATTTTCAACTTATGCAGTACCTATGATAATGGGAGAGATAAGAAGATTTTTGAGAGACAACAATTCAATAAGAGTAAGCAGGTCCCTTAAAGATATTGCATATAAAGCAATATACACAAAAGAGGCAATGTCCAAGAAAAATAAAAAGGAGCCTACCATAGAGGAAATATCTAAGGAAATTGGATTTACAAAAGAGGAAATAGCATATGCAATGGACGCAATTCTAAGTCCTGTGTCTCTGTTTGAACCTGTATTTAAAGAGGGGGAGGATACACTATATGTTATGGATCAGATAAGTGACAAGAACAACAATGAGGAAAACTGGGTTAAAAGACTTGCCCTTAGTGATGCCATAAAGAGGCTTGATGAGAGAGAAAAAGAGATAATTGAAAGACGCTTTTTTAGGGGATCAACTCAGATGGAAGTTGCCAGTGAAATAGGAATTTCCCAGGCTCAGGTCAGCAGGCTTGAAAAAAGTGCATTAAGATCTATGAGAAATTATCTAAGCCAGTAGGTAATAATTATGAGGATACAAAATATAATATATAAAAAATAAATGAGTTAATTATGAGAATATGTGAACTCAGGCAGATGGAAGTAATCAATAAATGTGACTGTAAAAGACTGGGGTTTGTGGATGACATTGATGTGGATTTGTGTAATGGAACAGTGAAGGCAATAATTGTACCTGGAGAACCTAAACTATGTGGAATGTTTGGAAGAGACGGAGAGTATATAATACCATTTGAATGTATTGACTGTGTGGGACATGATGTAATACTGATAAAAGCAGATTCAAAGGAACTGTACAAAAAATGCAAGATATAAGCTTGACCAAAGTAATATTATTATTTATAATTAACAAAAAAATAGAGAAGGTATAAATATATATGAAATGCCCATATTGTAACAGAGAAAGTACAAAAGTAATAGATTCAAGACCTGTTGAAGGAAATGCAATAAGACGAAGAAGACAGTGTGAAAACTGTGGAAAGAGATATACCACATATGAGAGAATTGAAAATGTCCCTCTTATTGTGATAAAAAAGGATATGGTAAGAGAACCATACAATAGAGCTAAGATAGAAGCTGGTATAATAAGTTCATGTCACAAGCGTCCAATATCGATGGACAGAATTACAAATTTAGTAAATGATGTGGAAAATGAAATCTTTAGCCTTGATTTAAAGGAGATAAGTAGCACCCAGATTGGTGAAATTGTAATGGATAAATTAAAAGATTTTGACTCGGTAGCATATGTTCGCTTTGCATCGGTTTACAGAGAATTCAAGGATGTTAACACGTTCATGGATGAGATAAAAAAATTACTTGATAAATAACTAATCGGAGATAAAAATGAGAATATTTAATAAATTTTACCCTGTGGAAATATCTGACAGTGCATACAAGATTGATTATCAGAAATATTATGATGAAGGATACAGAGGGATACTGTTTGACATAGACAATACTCTTGTTCCACATGGTGCACCTGCAGATAATAAAGCAATAAAGTTGTTTAAAAAACTCAGAGAAATAGGCTTTGATACCTGCCTTATTTCTAATAATAAAGATCCAAGAGTAAAACCGTTTGCAGAGAAGGTTGGATCAAGGTATATCTGCAATGCTCACAAGCCGTCAAGAAAAAATTATAACAGAGCATTCAAACTTATGAACACAGAAAAAGAAAACACATTGTTTGTAGGTGATCAGCTCTTTACTGATGTATATGGAGCCAACAGAGTAGGGATGCACACAATACTTACAAAGCCTATAAATCCAAAAGAAGAAATTCAGATTGTGTTAAAAAGATATTTGGAAAAAATTGTACTATTGACATACAGAAAATAATAAATACATGGAAAAAGCCTACAAATAAGCTATTTTAGCTATTTGTAGGCTTTTTTTGAAACATGACTTTGAATAAAAATTCAATTATTAGAATTGATTATGAGAAATACTTTGCTTTTATCTGATCTACAGGCATTTCTTTTCCTGTCCAGATTTCAAACGCCTTTGCACCCTGGTATAAGAGCATATAAAGACCATTAAAAGTAGTGCATCCATGCTCTTTTGCTATTTTAACAAGTTTTGTTTCTCTTGGATTATAAATAACATCAGAAACGATTAAATCTTTTCGGAATACAGACTCATCATCAATAATACAATTATCAGTGTTAGGTGCCATTCCTACACTTGTGGCATTTGTGAGAATGTGACTGTCTGCGATGCTTTTAGCCAACTCTGACTTATCAGCAAGGTCATATAAAGCAGCATTGCAGTTTGTATTTTTGTTGATGTTATCAACCATACGTTGTGCTCTGTCAAAGAATTTATCTCGTATGCTGAATACATTAATATTAGAAACACCGTCAAGTGCAGCCTGTACACAAATTGCAGTTGCAGCACCGCCTGCTCCAAGTAAAGTCATATTCTTTCCAATAATGTCGCATCCGGCATCTTTTACCGCTCTCATATATCCAACACCGTCTGTGTTGTGACCTGTTAGAATTCCATTGTCATTAACAACAGTATTTACAGCACCAATCATTTCTGCGGCAGGACTTAATTTATCGGCCAGTTCAACCATAAGATTCTTGTTTGGCATTGTGAGGTTAAAACCCTTAACACCCATTGCTCTCATTCCGTCTACGGCTGTTTTTAAACTAGTTGTGTCAACGTCAAAACACAGATAAATATAGTCGAGGCCTAATAGGCTAAAAGCCTCATTGTGCATCATTGGTGATATACTATGAGAAACAGGACTTCCAAGCAATCCTGTAAGTTTTGTTGTTCCAGTGATATTGATACTCATATTCACGTTCCTTTCTATAGGTAAAATATTAAAAAAATTTAAATTAATAGTAAATCTTTAAGTAAAATATGTCAATGAAAACTGTAGTCCTTGACATGGAAATATGGAGGTGTTAGACTAGGACTAGCAAAAAGGACAGTTCGCTAGTACCATCCTGTCCCTAAAAAAAACCAGGGCTAACTTTATCGGTGACAGTCTGTGGGACTGTCTTTTTTTGATAGAATACTTTTTCTTGTTATGCCCGACGATAAAGGAAAGGTGAATATGTATAAATTAACTACAGAAAACAGTTTTGACGGGGCCCATTTTCTGGCAGAGTATGACGGAAAATGTAGAAATATCCACGGACACAGATGGAGAGTTCTCGTGGAAATACAGTGTGAAAATTTAAGACAGGACAGACAGCAGAGAGAAATGTGTGTGGACTTCGCAAATCTGAAGGAAGATTTAAAAGTAGAAACAGAAAAACTTGATCATGCTTTTATTATAGAGAAGGATAGTTTGAAACAGAAAACTTTTGAGGCACTTATGGATGAAAATTTTGAAATGGTGGTTGTAGATTTTAGACCAACAGCTGAAAATTTTGCAAAATACTTTTATGATAAAATGAAAGCAAAAGGATACAATGTGTCGGAAGTTAAAATATATGAAACTCCAAATAACTGTGCTTCATATAGTGAATAAAGGGAGAAAAAATGGCTGAATATAAAGTTGCAGAGATTTTTACTAGCATAAATGGTGAAGGAATATATGCAGGCAGATTGGCGGTATTTGTAAGATTCTGCGGGTGCAATCTCAGGTGCAGTTACTGTGATACAATGTGGGCTAATGAAGAATGTGAATACAGGCTCATGAGTGAAGAGGACATAGTTGACGAGGTGATTAGATCCGGAGTAAAAAATGTTACACTTACTGGAGGAGAGCCTCTACTTCAGAAGGATGTTGATATTGTCATTAACAAATTGTTAGCAGAAAAAGATTTGACTGTAGAGATAGAAACAAACGGAAGTGTTGATATTAGCAGATTTATTGATGGAGAGAAAAGACCTGTATTTACGCTGGATTATAAACTTGAAGGCAGTGGAATGGAGCAGTATATGAATACGGATAATTACAGATATCTGTGTGATAGAGATACTGTTAAGTTTGTTGTTTCAAATGAAAAGGACCTTTATAAGACGTATGATATATGTAAAAAATACAGTCTTGGAGAAAAATGCAATATCATAATCAGTCCTGTGTTTGGAAGAATTAATCCAGATGATATAGTACAATTTATGAAAGACAGACTTTTTAACGAGGCCAGACTTGGATTGCAGATACACAAGATAATATGGGACCCTGACAAAAGAGGGGTTTAATTTAGTAGTTACCAGATTGGTAAATTTAAAGAAAAGTTTTGTTAATTATATGAATGGAGATAAAGATGGCAATAGATAAGAAAGCAATTGAAGAGCATATTCGTGGTATTTTAGTAGCATTAGGTGACAATCCAGATAGAGAGGGATTAAAAGACACACCTGCCCGTGTTGCTAGAATGTATGAAGAGATGTTTGAAGGAATGAATTACTCAAACCATGAAATAGCTGAAATGTTTAATAAAACATTTAAGGAAGACCTGGATGAAAATACGGATGGCAATGATATGGTATATGTAAAAGACATTGAGATTTTCAGCCATTGCGAGCATCATATTGCACTTATGTATGATATGAAAGTAAGTGTTGCGTATATTCCTGCAGGAAAAGTAATAGGTCTTAGCAAAATTGCAAGAATAGCGGATATGGTGGGAAAGAGGCTACAGCTTCAGGAGAGAATAGGATCAGATATAGCGGAGATAATTTCTGAAATTACAGGCAGCAGTGATGTTGCGGTAATAATTGAAGGAACACACAGCTGTATGAGTGCAAGAGGAATTAAGAAGACAAGTGCAAGAACAAAAACCTTTACTTTCAGAGGAAGGTTTAACGATGATAAGATGCTTCAGATGAGATTGTTAAGTGTCTAGAAAATGATATATATGACTAAAACAGGAGAATGATATGAATAACAGAGCACTAGTACTTGCAAGCGGAGGTGTGGATTCAACCACATGCCTTGCAATTGCAGTTGAAAAATATGGAAAAGAAAACGTAACTGCCCTTGTGGTTTCTTACGGACAGAAACACACAAAGGAAAGAGAAGCATCAATTAATGTCTGCAGACATTATGGAGTTGAATTAATTGAGCTAGATTTAAAGAAAATATTTGAGTATAGCAACTGCTCACTGCTAGAACATTCTACGGAAAAAATTCCAGAGCAGTCTTATGAGGAGCAGCTTAAAAACACAGAAGGGAAACCGGTTTCAACATATGTTCCATTTAGAAATGGACTATTTTTATCTACAGCAGCAAGTATTGCAATTTCAAAAGAATGTGGAGTCATTTATTATGGAATTCACAGGGATGATGCAAGTGGAAATGCTTATCCAGACTGCAGTGAAGAGTTTAATAAGGCAATAAGTGATGCTATTTATCTTGGAAGTGGAAATCAGGTAAAAATAGTGGCACCGTTTGTGGATAAAAACAAAGCAGAGGTTGTAGCAGAAGGTCTCAGGTTAAATGCCCCTTATGAACTTACATGGAGTTGTTATGAGGGGAAGGAAAAGCCATGTTGTAAATGCGGGACATGTATAGACAGGGCAAGGGCATTTGAGGCAAATGGAGTAGAAGATCCTGCTCTAAAATAGAATGGAGAAATATAATGAGAGAAAGAGAAAATTCAATATCACTTCTTGGAAATAATAATACAAGGTATCCTGATGACTATGCACCACAGGTACTAGAAACATTTGAGAACAAACACAAGGAAAATGATTATTTTGTAAAATTTAACTGTCCAGAATTTACAAGTCTGTGTCCAATAACAGGGCAGCCTGATTTTGCAACAATTACCATCTCCTATTTACCTGGGGAGAGAATGGTAGAGTCTAAATCACTTAAACTTTATCTTTTTAGTTTCAGAAATCATGGAGATTTCCATGAGGACTGTGTAAATATAATTATGAAAGATCTGATAAAATTAATGAATCCTAAATACATCGAGGTATGGGGAAAATTTACACCTAGAGGAGGAATATCAATTGATCCATACTGTAATTATGGCAGACCTGGAACAGAGTATGAAAAGATGGCAAGAGACAGAATGTTTAACCATGATATGTATCCAGAAAAGGTTGATAACAGATAAAATAATTTAAAAAAATACAAAAAAATGCTTGACATATTACCAGGTAGATGGTAATATGATTAAGCATTCGAACAAAATGTATGCGGAAATGCTGGAATTGGCAGACAGGCTAGACTAAGGATCTAGTGTCGGCAACGACGTGAGGGTTCAAGTCCCTTTTTCCGCATTATATAATTTCAAGAAAATAGGGTAGAAGAGATACATCTCGGCTACCCTATTTTTGAATATATATGAAAGATAAAAGGTTGTTTTTTTGGTTTTAGTTTGAATAAAATGTATGGAGGAGGGTTTTATATGGCAACACCACATAATAAAGCAGAGTACGGCGAAATTGCAGGGACAGTTTTAATGCCAGGAGATCCGCTCAGGGCAAAGTTTATAGCAGAAAACTTTCTGACCAATGTAAAGATGTTTAACGATGTTCGAAATATGTTTGGTTATACGGGAGAGTATAACGGGAAAAAGATTTCTGTTATGGGATCAGGAATGGGGATGCCTTCTATTGGCATTTACTCATACGAATTATTCGAAAAGTATGGCGTTGATAATATTATTAGAATAGGATCAGCAGGTTCATACAGTGATGATTTAAAGGTGTTCGATGTTGTATTGGCTGACAGTGTTTACTCTGAATCAAGTTATGCCCGTACAATGAATGGTTGTGAAGATAATATTGTATATCCAGATACAATGATAAATGAATTAGTAGAAAAAAAATCAGCAGAACTGGGAATTGATTTGAAAAAAGTAAGAATACATTCTTCTGATGTCTTTTATAGACTAGGTGATGAAAATTATTATATTGATTTAAGAGACAGACTTGGCTGTAAGGCAGTTGAAATGGAGAGTTTTGCCCTGTTTTACAATGCAAGTGTTCTTGGAAAAAGGGCGGTGTGTCTACTTACTATTTCGGATTCTTTTGTATCTGATGATGAGACAACAGCAGAGGAAAGAGAGAAATCGTTTACGGAAATGATAAAACTGGCGTTGAATACAGCATCAGAGTTGTAAGGCTGGTGATATTATGACTATACGTGAAGAGACTGAAGAACTGGAATTGAAAATGCTAAGCAGATATGCATCTTTCAGCAAATTCTCAGAGGGAAGAGATATAAAAGAGAAAGAATGTGATATAAGAACATGTTACCAGAGAGATAGGGACAGGATTATACACTGCAAAGCATTTAGAAGATTGAAACATAAAACACAGGTTTTTTTAGCGCCTGAGGGTGATCATTACAGAACAAGACTCACCCATACCCTCGAGGTGGCTCAGATAGCGAGAACGGTGGCAAAAGCTCTGAGACTAAATGAGGAACTTACTGAGGCCATAGCCCTTGGACACGACCTTGGACATACTCCTTTTGGACATGCAGGGGAGGCTGCACTTAATCAGGTCTGTTCTGAGGGGTTTAGTCATTTCACTCAGAGTATAAGAGTAGTGGAATTACTTGAAAAAAATGGTAAAGGACTGAATCTTACAAAAGAAGTAAGAGACGGAATAGTAAATCACAGGACTTCAGGAAATCCCAAGACCATGGAGGGAAAGATAGTCAGACTGTCTGACAAGATTGCATATATTAACCATGATATTGATGATGCTATAAGAGGAAATATTCTGACAGAATCAGATTTGCCATCGGAGTATACATTGATACTTGGAAAATCTAAAAAAGAGAGATTAAATACTATGATAATTGACATAGTAACTCAGAGTAAGGATAAACCTGATATTATTATGTCAGATGAAATAAGTGATGCCATGTCAGGACTTAGAAAGTTTATGTTTGAATATGTCTATTCTAATCCGGTGGCAAAGGGACAGGAAGGAAAAGCAAAAATGATGCTTAAATTTCTATATGACTATTATCTGAATCATGTAGATGAACTTCCGCCAGAATATATAAGTTTAATTGAAGACAGAAATGAACATATTGAAAGAGTGGTATGCGATTATATAGCAGGAATGAGTGATCTATATTCTGTTAAAAAGTTTGAGGAATTATTTGTACCATCTTTCTGGAAAGTGTAAAGGAATTTAAAGATGTTTTATAGTGATGATATTATTGAAGATGTTAGATCAAGAAATGATATAGTTGATGTGATCTCTTCATATGTCAAATTAAAAAAGACAGGGGCAACATATTTTGGTCTTTGTCCATTTCATAATGAGAAATCGCCATCATTTTCGGTTTCGCCATCTAAGCAGATGTTTTACTGTTTTGGATGCCATGAAGGGGGAAATGTATTTTCTTTTGTTATGAAATATGAAAATTTTTCTTTTACTGAGGCAGTAAAATTCCTGGCAGATAAAGCAAATATAAATCTTCCAGAGGGAGAATATACAGATGAAGAGAGAAGAAGAGCAGATTTAAAAGCACAGCTGCAGAGTATTAACAAAGAGGCTGCCCTATATTATTTTCATCAGCTGAAATCTCCAAATGGCAGGATTGCCATGGAATATTTAAAAAACAGAGGACTTGCAGATGAGGTAATTACTCATTTTGGACTTGGTTATTCAAACAAGACAAGTGACGATTTATACAGGTATTTTAAGAAAAAGGGATACAGTGATGATGTACTAAAGGAAACAGGGCTTTTTTCTTTTTCTGAAAAAGGTACTTATGATAAATTCTGGAACAGAGTAATGTTTCCAATAATGGATATAAATAATAAAGTTATTGGATTTGGCGGAAGAGTTATGGGAGAAGGTAAACCTAAATATTTAAACTCCCCAGAAACAAAAATTTTTGAAAAGAGCAGAAATCTATATGGAATGAATTTTGCCAGAACTTCTAGAAAAACATTTATGCTTATATGCGAAGGATATATGGATGTTATAGCACTTCATAAGGCCGGTTTTACAAATGCAGTGGCAGCACTTGGAACGGCATTTTCGGAATTTCATGCACAGCTAATCAAGAGGTATGCTAAATCTGTAGTTCTTACTTTTGACAGTGACTTGGCAGGAAAAAATGCAGCACTTAGGGCAATTCCAATATTAAAGAAAACAGGAATGAAAATAAAAGTGCTTGATATGACACCATATAAGGATCCTGATGAATTTATTAAGAATCTTGGAAGTGATGAATATCAGAAGAGAATTGACTCCGCAAAAGATAGTTTCATTTTTGAAATAGAGATGATGAAGAGTGAATTTAATTTAAGTGAAGTCAGAGAAAAGGCAGATTTTTATAATAAGACTGCACATAAACTTTTAGAATTTTCTAATGAGTTAGAGAGAAATGTATATTTACAGGAAGTAAGCAGCATTTTTGGAATTCCAGAAGAAGATTTAAGAAGTATGGTAAAAAAACTTGCACTTAACTATACTGGACCGGAAGTGGTAGAAGAAAAATTTGAAATAAATAAAAATGTTCTGAGGGAAAAAAATACAGATAATGGTATAATTAAGGCACAGAAAATGATTCTTACCTGGCTTATCGAGGATGGAAAAATATATGGAAAAATCAAGAATTATATTAATTCCGATGACTTTATTGATCCATTGTATAATAAGGTTGCAAATATGCTTTTTGAACAGCTTCAGAATGGACAAGTTAATCCGGCTAGAATCCTAAATGATTTTCATGATGAGGATGAGCACAAAAAGGCTGCAGAGCTATTTAACACACCATTAAGAGACGGAATGAATGTGACAGAGAAGGAAATGACTATTAATGATCTTGTAAGGGTTGTGAAAAAGAATAGTCTTGATTACAGGGAAAAACAGGTAACAGATATAAAGGAGTTACAGGAAATAATAAAAGAACGTTCTAATTTGCAGAAAATAAATATTTCTCTTTGAAATATTATTCGTGGAGGTAGTTATGGGAAATAATGTTAGTGAGTTTGATAATAAAATAGATGTTTTATTAAAAATTGCAGGTGAAAATGATAATAAACTGAAATATGATGATATTGTAGATGTATTTCAGGATGAGAGTGAGAAACCTGAGATTTTCAGTAAAATATTAGATGTCCTAGAGAAGAAAAAAATTGAATTTCTTATAGAGTCTGCTGATGATGAAGTTGAGGATGATGATTTTGATGAGACAGTAAGAGATGAAGAGATAGAACTGACAATTCCAGCGGGAGTTGATGATCCTATTAAAATGTATTTAAAAGACATAGGAAAGATTCAATTGCTTAGTTCAGAAGACGAAATAAAACTTGCAAGGAGAATAGAAGAGGGTGACGAGCAGGCAAGAAAAGAGCTGATAGAGTCAAATTTAAGGCTCGTTGTAAGTATTGCAAAGAGATATATAGGCAGAGGCCTTCAGCTTCTTGATTTAATTCAAGAGGGAAATTTAGGTCTTATAAAGGCAGTGGAAAAATTCGATTATAAAATGGGATATAAGTTCAGCACATATGCCACATGGTGGATCAGACAGGCAATTACAAGGTCTATTGCAGATCAGTCAAGAACAATCAGAATTCCTGTTCATATGGTTGAGACTATCAATAAAATATCAAAGGCCCAGAGAGTTTTGTCTCAGGAACTTGGAAGGGAACCATCGGAAAAAGAAATTGCAAATCATCTTAATCTTCCTGAGGAGAAAATCAGGGAAGCAATAAAAGTTTCAATGGATCCTATTTCACTGGAAACTCCAATAGGAGAGGAAGATGATAGCCATCTTGGAGATTTTATTCCTGATGAGAATGGAATGGTACCTGCCACTGCAGTTGACCGATTGATGCTTAAAGAACAGATAAGCAGTGTACTTGATACCTTGAAACCAAGGGAAAGAGAAGTTCTCGAACTCAGATTTGGAATAAAAGATAACAAACCGAGAACACTTGAGGAAGTTGGAAAGCAGTTTGGAGTAACCAGGGAGAGAATCAGACAGATTGAATCGAAGGCAATGAGAAAAATAAATCATCCGAGCAGAAGGTCAAAATTAAAAGATTTTCTGGAATGATATAATAACTGGAGAGAATAATGAAAATATCAGAAAGATTAAAAGAAATAGCGTCAATGGTTACGACAGGAAATACGGTGGCAGATATTGGAACTGATCATGGCTATGTACCGGTATATCTGTGCAAAAATAATATCTCTAACCATATAATTGCTATGGATATTAATGAAGGTCCTCTTAAAATTGCTAGACAGAATATAAAAAGGGCAGAACTAGAGGATAAGGTAGATATAAGACAGTCAGCAGGTTTTGAAAATATAAAACCAGGAGAAGCAGATACTGCAATAATTGCAGGAATGGGCGGTGAGCTTATTGTCAGAATATTGTCAGAACATCCAGAAGTGGTTTCTAAATTAAAGGAATTGATATTATCACCACAGAGTGAAATAAACAATGTGAGAGAATATTTGAGTGGAACCTGTCATATGATTGTTAATGAGAAAATGATATTGGAAGATGGTAAATTCTATACTATAATAAAAACAGAAAATAGTGGGTGTGGGACTAAATACAGTGAATTGGAATATAATTTTGGACCAGTGCTGATAAGAAAAAGAGAACCTGTATTTATGGATTATCTTAATATGAGACTGGATAAGGCAGAAAAGATTCTTGAAAACATAAAATCAGCAAACAGTGACCCTGACAGAATTACTGAAATAGAGAAGGAAATAACTGAAATAAATAAAATACTAAATGGATGAAAGGGTGTGTTTTTATGTGCAAGGTAATAATTAATGACGTAGAATACGAGTATCCAGAGGGAACAAGTTTTTTGAAAATTGCTGAGGATTTTCAAAAAGACTACGATAACAAAATTGTACTTGTAATCAAAGACGGAAAACTAACCGAATTATTTAAAAAGGTAAATCATGACTGCAGAATAAGTTTTCTTACAGTTGCATCTAAACCTGGAAATGATGCATACAGAAGAAGTGCTACTCTGATAATGATGAAGGCATTTTATGACGTTGTTGGAAGAAAAAACATAGAAAAGATCTATGTTCAGTACTCAATCAGCAGGGGATATTATTGTACCTTGAGAGGTAAAGTAAAGATATCTCAGGAAATTATTGATGAAGTCAAACTGAGAATGAGGGCAATAGTAAGTGAAAATATTCCTATAAATAAAAGAACAATAGGTACAACTGCCGCTGCGCAGATGTTTAGCAGACATGGAATGTATGATAAAGAGAAACTCTTTAGATTTAGAAGAGCTTCAAAAGTAAATGTATACAGTATAAAAGATTTTGAGGATTATTATTATGGATATATGGTTCCAAGTACTGGATATATCAAAAATTTTGACTTGTTTCTATATGACGAGGGATTTGTGATACAGCTTCCTACAACGGAGGAACCTGATAAAGTTCCAGAATTTTGTCCACAAGAAAAATTATTTATTGTATTAAAAGAGTCAGAAAAGTGGGGGGAAATGTATAAGATTGATACTGTTGGTGCATTAAATGATGAAATCTCTAAGGGAAACATAAGAGATATAATGCTGGTTGCAGAGGCTCTTCAGGAAAAGAAGATTGCAGAAATAGCAACAGTAATAGCTAATGACAGAAGTAAAAAATTTATTATGATTGCAGGTCCGTCATCTTCAGGTAAAACAAGTTTTTCTCACAGACTAAGTATTCAGCTTAAGGCAAATGGGCTTAATCCATATCCTATAGGTATAGATAACTATTTTGTTGATAGAGAATTTACTCCTAGAGACAAAGATGGAAAATATAATTTTGAAATTCTTGAAGCAATTGATGTACTTCAGTTTAATAAGGACATGACAAATCTTTTAGAAGGAAAAGAAGTGAGCATGCCTACATATAACTTTATTACAGGCAAGAGAGAGTATAATGGTGAAACTCTTAAACTAGGCAGTGATGATATTCTGGTAATAGAGGGCATACATGGACTAAATGACAAACTTTCATATACACTTCCAAAGGAGAGCAAATATAAAATTTACATAAGTGCTCTTACACAGCTCAATATAGACGAACATAACAGAGTTTCCACAACTGATGGAAGATTAATAAGGAGAATTGTCAGAGATGCAAGAACAAGGGGAATAAGTGCAAAACAGACAATTAATAGATGGAAATCAGTAAGAGATGGTGAGGAGAGCAATATATTCCCATTTCAGGAACAGGCTGATGTTATGTTTAATTCGGCATTGATTTATGAATTATGTGTTCTAAAGCAGTTCGCGGAACCACTCTTATTTGGAATTGAAAGGGACTGTCCAGAATTTATTGAGGCAAATAGATTACTTAAGTTCTTGGATTACTTCCTTGGAGTTGATACAGAGGATATACCTAAGAATTCTCTTTTGAGAGAGTTTGTGGGAGGAAGCTGTTTCAATGTTTAGAAAAAGTTTAATTTACAAATAACGGATAAAGTGTTAACATATAAAATGTTGAGTAGAACGGATAATCGCAGATGCAATTCCGAAAGGAAGCATATGAGGAAAGTCCGGGCTTCACAGGGCAGGATGCCGGATAACGTCCGGTAGAGGCGACTCTAAGGCAGTGCAACAGAAATATACCGCTTTATGAATTCATAGAGTAAGGGTGGAAAGGCAGTTTAAGAGACTACCGCCGTTATGGTAACATAACGGGCACATGTAAACCCCATTCGAAGCAAGACCGAACAGAAAAGATGGTAGCCCGCCATTTTCGGGTAGGTTGCTTGATTTAACCGGTAACGGTTAAACTAGATAGATGATTATCCAAGACATAACCCGGCTTATAGTTTTGCTCAACACTTAATTATTATTACTGGTTTAAAAATGCAAAAAAGGTGAAATTTATGAGAAAGAAACTTCTAATTCTTATTATTTCTATTTTTTTGGCACTACTTGCAGAATTTATTGGTCTATATGGCTTGCTGCGCATAAACGAAAGAGAACAGAAGAGTCAAATAAATAAGCAGAATAAGAAAAGCGAAAGAATACTGAAGGAACAGGAAAGTATTAACGAGGAAACAACTACAGAAGAAACAACGGAGGAAACTACCACAGAGTCAGAGACACAGGCAATGGTTTCAACTATTGATCCTAGTAAGCCAATGGTAGCAATGACATTTGATGACGGTCCGAATTCCGCTACGACACCTCAGATACTAGATACTCTCGAAAAATATGGATCACATGCAACATTCTTTGTTGTTGGTCAGAAGATTGATGGAAACGAGTCAATTATTCAGAGGGCAGCATCTATAGGATGTGAAATAGGAAATCATACATTAAATCACGTTAAGCTGACTTCTGTTGATGAGGGTGGACTGGATGCTGAGATTTCAGGAAATGCAGATAGAATAAAGAGTCTTACTGGACAACAGACTGTGACACTAAGACCTCCATATGGAGCTGTGAATGATGTAGTTATGGCGCATGTAAATGTACCTATAATTTTATGGTCTATAGATACCCTTGACTGGAAGACAAGAGATGTTGCCACAACAATTTCTAATGTGCAGCAGAGCGTTTTTGATGGTGCTATAATACTTATGCATGATATATATCAGGAATCGGCTGATGCGGCGGTTTCACTGATTGCCTGGCTTAATGAACAGGGATACCAGTTGGTATCTATAAGCGAGCTTGGAAATTACAGAAGAGGCGGACTTGTAACTGGAATAAAATATGGAGAACTGAGACCAAATTAATAATATGGAATATAATGGCTATGCTTTGAGTGATATCAAAGCATAGCCTTTTTTGATAAAAAAAGCCGGGCTGTATAAACAGTCCGGCAGGTATTTTTATAATATTAAAATTGTGGAACAAATCTTTCTTCACAATATTTGCATCGGTATATTTCTTTTTCAGCATCAGATAAAACAAATATCTGATCAAGTTCTTGCTCTATAGATGTGATACATCTAGGATTTTTACAAACCAAAACATTTTTTATAACTTTTGGAAGTGAAAGAACTTTCTTTTCTGAAATTACACCGTCTTTAATAATATTAACAGTTATATCGTGATCAATAAAACCAAGAATATCTAAATCTACAAGATCAAGTGAACCTTCGATTTTGATTATGTCTTTTCTGTCCATTTTATCACTTCTTGCATTTTTGATAATTGCAACCTGACAGTCAAGCTTGTCTAACTGCAAATATTTATAAATAGACATTGATTTTCCTGCTTTAATATGGTCAAGTACAATACCTTCGTTAAGAGAACCAACATTTAACATAATTTTTTCCTCTTTTCAATTTATTATTTATCTGGTTTTAAATCTAAAAGTGTAAGTATTAATGCCATTCTGACATAAACACCGAATTGAACCTGCTTAAAGTAAGCGGCCCTGTCATCGTCATCTACTTCCACGGAAATCTCATTTACTCTAGGAAGAGGATGGAGAACAAGCATGTCCTTTGGAGCTAATGCCATTTTCTTTGCGTTAAGAATATAACTGTCTTTTAATCGTATATATTCCTCTTCGTTAAAGAAACGCTCTCTCTGAACTCTTGTCATATAAAGAATATCAAGATTTGTTATGGCATCTTCTAAGTGTTCAATTTCTTCGTATTCAATTCCATTTTTTTCTAAAACATCTACTCTTATGTAATCAGGAAGTCTCAGTTCATTTGGAGATATAAGAACAAATTTGATTCCCTCATATCTCACAAGGGCATTTATAAGCGAATGTACAGTTCTTCCGAATTTTAAATCTCCACATAGACCTATAACAAGATTAGAAAGTCTGCCTTTTAGAGAGCGGATTGTCATAAGATCAGTGAGAGTCTGTGTTGGATGCTGATGACCGCCATCACCTGCATTTATAACAGGAATAGAAGATTTAGATGCAGCAACCATAGGTGCACCTTCTTTAGGGTGGCGCATTGCACATATATCTGCATAGCAAGAAACAATTCTAATTGTGTCGGATACGCTTTCTCCTTTTGAAGCCGAACTAGAAGCGGCAGAAGAAAAGCCAAGCACATTACCGCCGAGATTAAGCATTGCTGCTTCAAAACTTAAACGAGTACGTGTACTAGGCTCATAAAATAGTGTTGCTAATTTTTTACCTTTACAGGCATCTTTGTACTTATCAGGATAATCTTTGATATCAGTAGCTAAATCAAGCAAATTATCAAGTTCTTCAACTGACAAGTCAAGTGGACTAAGTAAGTGACGCATTTTTCCTCCAATCTATTTATAACAAATTAATTTCTAGTTATATATTAATATATGTCAAAAAAGAATGCAATATAGTATTAAAAAAAGAACAATTGACTTGACAAAATGATACTAATGAACTAGAATAAGAAACATCTCAAATAGTAAATGTGATTAAAGAGGAAAGGAAGTATATGGGTTATAATTATTTAAAAAGGGTTATTGCGTCACTAATGTGCGTCGTTACTTTATTATTTGGAATGACCTCCAGTGTATGGGCAGGTGGTCATAGTATCAGTCAGATTAATAATATAGGAATGGGAAAATTTAATCTGGAAGGTCAGTTTATTGATGGAATACTTAATGCGAAAAATGGCAGGACAGAAAATGAAAACGTGAATATGTGGGATCTCAGAGTTGACGGAAAGATAGCAACATGTCTTGATTATGGCTCGATGGCAAATACAAATGACAGCATGACTTTAGTGGAATCCCCAGCTGGTCTTATTCTTCCAAATGGGGACGTCCTGCAGAATTTTTTTAGGGGTATATTTTATGGATATGAGAGGATAATAGGTCATCACTTTAAATTTTCTTGTCCAGATCCTGATTATGAGAGACTTGGAAGTGCAAGAACAGGAGGATATTTAACTCCAGAGGACTGTTATATTATGCAGCAGCTTCTTGTATGGAGAATTGCCTGTGCAAAGTTTTGTAATCCGAGTGAACAGTATGAGTTAGAACTTATGCAGAGTATATTTAAACAGTTATACAGTGACACAATTTCGTATGAGAAATTATATGCTATAACAGAAGCATATCAATATATGATTCAGTGTGTTTACCAGAGTATCAGCGGTAAGTATAATGAGAAATATCAGGGCGTACAAATTAATTATTTCAGGGCAGATAATGACACTCACCAGGATTTGATGACATGGGATGTCACTTCAGCACCTAAGATTTTTACAGTAAAAAAGAATGGAACAATTTTTAATCTTCCGGTTGCAAATGCAATCTACAATTTTTCGTATACTGAAGATATGGGAAATGTTTTTGCATCTCTTTCAACCAATTCAGATGGGGTTATGAATGTGAATTTGGAAGAAGGAACCTGTTACATGCAGGAGGCAATGAATCCCGAAGGTTATGCGTATGATGACAGAGTATACAGGATAGATGTTACAGATAGTAATAGAAGCCTGGACATTTCTGAAAATGAAATAACAAACACAATTGAGTTCACAAAATTTGATTATGACACTAAGGAAATTATAAATGGAGAAGGGAAGTTTGTTGTAAAGGAATATAACTGCGTGGATGGACAATACAGAACAGTAGGTCCTGTCAGTTATTCAGGGGATGGCAAATATAATTTAAGCAATGCTAATACATTTGAATGGCATGATATAAGCGGAAATGTAACATGCAATAAACCTGGCGACAGACTATATTATACTGATGCTAACAAAGGGATTTTTATTGTGACAGAGGAAATGGCACCTGATGGATATAGCAAATTTATGCCAGGCACAGAGGGAGATGTGAATTACCTTATGTTTAAAATGCAAAACAGCATGAATGCAAAGCTGGAATTTAATACACCTTCAGATGTTTCAAACCATACTTCGCTTACCAATGAAAAAGTATATAATGGGGTTGAAGTGGTAAAAGAAGACAGTATTTCGGGAACTAATCTGTCAGGAGCTGAATTTGCAATAGATGAATGTATAGATGGAAAATATTATGAAGTGGGACAACTGCAAGAAGAATTAACTGAGATAAATAAAAAGAATATAACTCATTATATTACAAGCAGAAATAATAAATACTCATTTCATGATGAAAATGGTAATGTTACAGAAACTATTTTAGACAATGAAACACCACTGCATTATACAAAATATAATAAGGGAAATTATTTTCTTAGGGAGGTCAAATCTCCTGATAATTATGAAGCTGACACAGAGAGAATCAGAATTAAACTTACAACAAAAAAATATGGAGTGATTAAAAGAACTGTAACGAACACAGGAAAAAGCACAAATGTAACCATTATGAAGAAAGACGCAGTAACAGGAGATGCAGTGAGCGACAAAGCCCAGATAATGGTTTATGAAAATGTAGACGGGAAGTGGATGGAGAGCGGAGAACTTGTCTTTAACCAGGAGACAGGAACATATCTTAGTAATGGCGGAAATTATGCTTATCACAATATTCAGGGAAATGTACATCTAACAAGAAACAGTCTCATATATACAGATGTAAATAAGGGGAAATTTATGTTAAAGGAGATAACTCCCCCTGGAAATTATCAGACTGGTCACATGGATAACAATAAATTAATAAATGAACCAGTATATTTTGAAATAAATAAAGACAGTGGTGAGGTAACTGACCTTACATCAGATTCTATAACGGATACAGGAATAATAAACACTCTGGGTCTGACAAAATATGACAAACTTACAAAAGGTGAGATCAAAAATGGAAAAGGTATATTTACAGTGGAAGAATGTTTAGATGATGGTAAATGGTATGAATGTGGTAATCTCAGATTTAACGAAAAAAATAATGCATATGAAACTGATGACAGTGTCTTTGAATATCACAAAAATGATGGAAGTAAATCAGCACAAGTAAGGGGATATCTTGTATACACTAATGCTAACAGGGGAAGATTCAGAATAGTAGAAAAAAAGGCTCCAGATAATTATACACTAGACAGCTACAACTATGAATTTAATATAAGTGGAAATAAAAATAATCAGCGGATTAATATAAATGAATTAAGCAATGCACCGCAGGATTTGGGGAATAGGGCACAGGTTAATTTATTAAAATATGATGCAATCACATTAAAAGAAGTTAGAGAACATGATGGTTCATTTCAGATATATGAAAAGGCTGGAAATAAATGGCAACTTTGTGGTGAACTGGTTTATAGCGATAAAGACGGATGTTATTCATCTAAGGGAAATACATTTAATTTCCACAATACAAATGGGGATATAGTAGATAATAAAAATATAGAAAATGGATATCTGTATTACACAGAGGCAAATAAGGGAGTTTTCAGGATAAGAGAAGTAAAAGCACCTTCAAATTACACACTCGGAGAATATAAAAAGGATATAAAAATCACGCGAAACAACGAAATAATATCCCTCACTGATATAGATACGGCACCATGTGATACTGGAATAAATGGAAAAATACAGCTTATAAAAAAAGATAAAATACATAATACATTGTTGAATAATGCAGTATTTACTGTTTTTGAGTGGTCAGATGAACTTGGAAGATGGGCTGAAAAAGGAATAATGAATAATGTTTCAGATGGTTTTTATACATCTGATATTAATTATACTACTGATAACATGGGAAAATTCAAGGTGATAGAGACAAAGGCTCCGGACGGATATGTAAATAGTCATTATGAAAGTAATGAAATTATTTTAAAAGATGACGGACAGGTTGATAATTTAAAACCAATAGATGGGATAGAAAATACACCAATACGCCTGTCTGTTTCGAAAAAATCATTTGCGACTGGAGAGGAGATAATAGGAGCGGTACTTAGGATTGAAGATTCCAATGGAGAAATAGTTGAAAAATGGACTACTGATGGAAAAGAACATTTAATTGAAAAACTCCTTCCTGGAAAATATACACTTATTGAGGAAAGAGCACCAGAGGGATATATTATTGCTGAAAAAATAGAATTTGAAATAATAGAAAATGAAGAGATACAAAAGGTGGTAATGTATGACAAGGAAAAACCAGAAGAAAAAATTACAGAGGACACCATAGAGAAAGAAACTGAAACTACTACAGAAAAACTTAAAGAAACTCCAACTACAGATACGCCTCAAATTGATGCACCTTTGGAAACACCAGACACACCGGTACCAACAGGAGATAAAGTAAATGCTATGTTGATTATGTTATTATTTGTTGCAATAATAATTGTTTGCTTAACCAGCATAGCATCTTCTGATAAATCTAATTAATTGTCAATTCAATTTTGGAAATACGCATTTTGTCCATTTGGAGAACTTTAAGGGAGATATTATCTATTATTATTTTATCTCTTGTGTTTGGAAAACGATCAAGTTTTTCAATAATTAGTCCGCCAACAGAATCGTATTCCTTAGAACTTAATTTCAGATTTAATTTTTCATTTAAATCTGAAATTTTAACATGGCCTTCTATAATGTATTTTGCAGGTGAGATTTCTTTGATTCCGTCGTCTTCATCGATGTCATATTCATCGTGAATTTCACCTACAATTTCTTCTAGAAGATCTTCTAAGGTAATTAGACCTGAAGTTACTCCGTATTCATCCAGAACAATAACGATGTTGACAGATGTTTTTTTCATCTCAAGCATAAGTTCTGAAAGCTTTTTTGTTTCGTAAGTGTAAAATGCAGATCTTAAATAGTTTCTTATGTCAAACACAGCAGATGAGTTATATAATAAGAGATCTTTCATATTGATTATTCCGATTACATTATCAGTTGAATCCTGATATATAGGAATCCTTGTATACTTTTCTTTTCTGAATATATCAATTAGCTCGTCATAGGTGCTGTTTATATCTGCCATAGTCATATCAATTTTTGGAACCATAACATCCTCGGCTACAGCGTCTCCAAAATCAAAAACATTATTAATCATCTGGCGTTCTTCTTTTTCAATAACGCCTTCCTCGTGACTGACATCAACAATTGTTCTAAGTTCATTTTCAGTCAGAGTTTTGCTGGAACTTACTGGATTTATTCTTAGAATAAATAAAACAAAGTTTGCAAGATAATTAATAACTATAATAACAGGAGTCAGTGCAATCATCAAAAAATATATTATTTTACTGTAAATGAGAGACAACTTTAATGCATAAAGCGAAGCTATTGTTTTAGGTGTTATTTCGCCAAATATTAAAATCAAAATTGTGAGTACACCTGTTGCAATGCTTACAGCATAATTTCCGAATAGTTTCTGAACCAGTATGGTTGCAAGAGAAGAAGCAGAAATATTAACGATATTGTTTCCAATAAGAATTGCACTTAGCATTTTTGTCTTATTATCGATTATTTTCTTTACAAGAAAAGCTTTTTTATTATTTTCGTCCATTAAAGTTCTTATCTTAATACTACTTACAGTTGTAAAGGCAGTTTCTGCTGACGAAAAAAATGCAGATAAAAAAATTAGAAAGATAAGAATAATAAGCATAGTTATTTCACTGGTAGACAATTTTTTTCTCCTTTTTTACCATTATTATTATGAGTAAGAATTTTACATTAATTCTTAAATACTGTAAAGAGTTTTTATAATATTTGGGAAGATGTGTTAATATAATAGATAATAAAAAATAGCAGGTTATCATTTAATGAAAAAAAGAATAATGACACTTATGAAAACTGTGGTATTTATGTGTATATGTACAGTTATTATTTTGTTAATAACGGCATTTATCTATTATAAATTTAATATTTCTGATAGTAAAATAAGAGCAGGTGTCATAATTACATATTTTTTATCATGTTTTATAGGAGGCTTTATTTACGGTGGGATTAAAGAGAAAAATAAGTACTTGTATGGACTTCTTGTAGGGACAGCATATTTTATTTTAGTAGCTATTATTACAATAATTATCAAGGGGACAGCTTTAAATATAAATAATGATTTTCTGATAGCTCTGTTTACATGTAGTGTGGGCGGAATGAGTGGCGGAATGATATCAAAATAAGAGTAAAAAACACTTTAAAATATTAATTAATTATGATATAATAATGCAAGCTAATGTATAAAAGGAGGAATCGAATATGAAACATATAAAAACATTAACAAACAGAACACTTGAGAACACAATGAAAAAAGGTGGATGTGGTGAGTGCCAGACATCTTGTCAGTCAGCTTGTAAAACATCTTGTACAGTTGGAAATCAGAAGTGCGAGAACGTAGCTAACAGATAATTTAATACTCGAAAGTGTTCGGGGAATGCCCATGAACACTTATTAATACTTTAGGATATATATCCAGATAGCAGAGCCGGGGATATCTTTTTTAGATATAACCGACTCTATTATCGTATATAGAAAGGTTTGGTAACAAAGTGATACATCAGTATAAAAGCAATGGTTATAATATTGTACTGGATGTAAATAGCGGCTCTGTACATGTAGTTGATGATCTTACATATGATATAATTTCTATGTATGAAGATAATGACAAAGATACTATAATAGAAAAATTTAAAGACGATTATAGTATTTCAGACATATCTGAAGTGTATGATGAAATAACTCAGCTTAAAGAAGATGGACAGTTATTTACCGAAGATATTTACAGACAATATATAACAGATTTTAAAAAGCGAAAGACAGTAGTAAAAGCACTATGTTTACATATTGCTCATGACTGTAACCTCGCATGCAAATATTGTTTTGCCGGAAAAGGTGAATATAATGGCAAGAAGGATTTAATGAGCCTCGAGGTAGGTAAAAGGGCACTTGATTTCCTTATTGAAAATTCTGGGAACAGAAGAAATCTTGAAGTAGACTTTTTCGGTGGAGAGCCACTTATGAACTTTGACGTTGTAAAGGGAATAGTTGAGTACGGAAGATCTAAAGAAAAGGAATATGATAAGAATTTCAGATTTACACTGACAACAAATGGTATTCTTTTAGATGATGACGTAATGGAATTTGCAAACAAAGAGATGTCAAATGTAGTACTTAGTCTTGATGGTAGAAAAGAAGTTAATGATGAAATGCGTCCTACTAGAAATGGAAAGGGAAGTTACGATTTAATAGTTCCTAAATTCCAGAAACTTGCAGAGAGCAGAGATCAGATGAATTATTATGTCAGAGGCACATTTACACATAATAATCTTGATTTCTCTAATGATGTTATTCATTATGCAGATTTAGGTTTTAAACAGATGTCCATGGAGCCTGTAGTCAGCGAGTATGATGAGCCATATGCTATCAAGGAAGAAGATCTTCCAAAAATTATGGAAGAGTATGACAAACTGGCAAAAGAATATATTAAGAGAAGAAAAGAAGGAAGAGGATTTAATTTCTTCCATTTTATGATTGACCTTAATCAGGGACCATGTGTTGCAAAGAGATTGTCAGGATGTGGTTCGGGTACAGAGTATCTGGCAGTTACACCATGGGGAGATTTATATCCTTGCCATCAGTTTGTTGGTGATGAGAAATTCATGCTTGGTAATGTATTCGACGGAATAACAAAACCAGAGATATGTGATGAATTTAAACTTTGCAATGTTTATGCAAAAGAAAAATGTCAGAACTGTTTTGCAAGATATTATTGCAGTGGCGGATGTGCGGCAAATTCATATAAATTCCATGGAACAATCAATGATGCATATGACATAGGATGTGAAATGCAGCGAAAGAGAGTTGAGTGTTCGATAATGATAAAAGCAGCACTTGCTGATGAGTAATATATAAACCGTAACTGTTCAGTGATTAGCCCTGAAGAGTTAATATAAACAAATAAAAGGAAGGAACAAGAAAATGAAATTTAGTAAAGGAAGAAGTATTGTTCTTTTAATTGTTACTGTAGTTGTTATTGCAGCTCTTGGTCTGTTATCAGCTTTTGGAGTAAATATTAATGGTAAAAACAAGGGTTCAGCAAAAAATATCATCTTAGGTCTTGACTTAAGAGGTGGTGTAAGTTTTACTTACAAAATTAAAAATGACAAATATTCTAAGCAGCAATTAAATGATACAATGAAACAGTTAAGAGACCGTGTTGAGGCATTTAGTACAGAAACTGATGTATATCAGGAAGGTGATGATAAAATCACAGTAGATATTCCTGGTGTATATGATGCAAAATCTGTAGAAGAAGAGCTCAGTAAACCGGGATCAATCATGTTTGTAACTACAGCTGATGCAAGTTTTGAAGGCGATGACACTTATAAGCTGTATACAACAGCAGACGGAACAAGATATAAAGTTTGGATTGATGGAGATGACATAGCTGATGCACAGGCACAGGCTCAGACATCAAAAGAGACAAGTGCAACACAGTATAATGTAGCACTTACTCTTACAAAGAAAGGTACTGTTAAATTTGCAGATGCAACAAAGACTAACCTTGGACAGCCTATCTCAATTCTTTATAATGATGTAATTATAAGTTCACCAAAAGTAAATTCAGAAATTACTGATGGAAATGCTATTATTGAAGGTCAGGAAACAATGAAAGATGCTGAGAAGCTTGCTTCTACAATTCGTATCGGTACATTAAAACTTGATCTTGAGGAATATAGTTCAAAAGTCGTAAGTGCTAAACTTGGTAATGATGCAATAAGCACAAGTTTAATTGCAGGAGCAATTGGTGTTGGAATAGTTATATTATTTATGATTTTCGTTTACAGAATTTCAGGAGTAGCAGCAGGACTCGCATTAATATTATATACAATATTAGAATTATTAGTTTTAAATGGATTTGATTTAACACTTACATTACCTGGTATTGCAGGTATTATTCTTTCAATCGGTATGGCTGTTGATGCTAACGTTATCATTTATGCCAGAATTAAAGAAGAATTAGCCGCAGGTAGAACAGTTGAATCAGCAATCAAGACAGGATTTAAGAAAGCCACATCAGCAATAGTTGATGGTAACGTAACAACATTTATTGCAGCACTTGTTCTTATGTGGAAGGGTTCGGGTCCAGTAAAAGGATTTGCATATACACTTGCAATTGGTATTGCACTTTCAATGTTTACAGCAATGGTAATTTCAAGATTACTTGCTAACTGCATGTATGGATTAGGATTTACAGACAAAAAGTTCTATGGTGTTGCAAAAGACAGAAAGGTAATAGATTTTCTTTCAAAGAGATTTATCTGGATAGCAATTTCCATTGTATTAATCGTTGCAGGATTTGTTACTATGGGAGTTAACAGTGCCAGAAATAAGGGCGCATTTAACTACAGTATAGAATTCAAGGGTGGTACAACTACAACAGTAGATTTTGATAAAAATTACTCAATTGATGAGTTTAATGACCAGATTAAACCTGAAATTGCAAAATTAATAGAGAGCAATGATATTCAGGGTCAGAAAGAGACAGGCTCTAACAAATATGTCATCAAAACTAAGACTATGACTGAAAATGAAAAAGAATCATTCAAGAAGCTTATGATTGACAAGTTTGGAGCAAAACTTGAAGATGGAGAGAGCAATTTTGAATCAAATACAATAAGCTCTAGCTTTGGTAAACAGATGCAGAAAGATGCTATATTTGCAGTTATACTTGCAACAATCTGTATGCTTGTATATATCTGGCTTAGATTTAGCAATATTAAGTTCGCTGGATCTGCAGTGCTTGCACTTATTCATGATATATTAATAGTTATTGGATTCTATGCAATTTCAAGAATCTCAGTTGGAACAACATTTATTGCATGTGTTCTTACAATACTTGGTTACTCTATTAACGCCACAATCGTTATCTTCGATAGAATAAGAGAAAATCTTGCTGGAAAAGAAATGTCACAGGTTGACCTTAAAGAAGTGGTTAACTCAAGTATTACATCAACACTTACAAGAAGTATATATACATCCTTTACAACATTTGCAACTATCGCAGTATTATATGTACTTGGTGTTGCAGCAGTAAAAGATTTCGCACTTCCAATTATTGTTGGTATTGTAGCTGGTGGTTATTCTTCAGTATTTGTAACAGGCTCACTGTGGTACATGATGTCTAAGAAGAAATATGAGAAAGCTGCAAATGCTAGAAATAAAGGAAAAAAATCAAAAAATAAATAAGTAATAATATAATAAATAGTCATTAATTGAACAAAACATCTGGTTATGTTAATATATAGCCAGATGTTTTTTGTGTATACGATGACCAAATAGAAATTAACTGCTCAATTTGATGCACAAATCTGAACATGAGATATATTAAAATAATTAGAAGGTAGAATATAATGAAAATATGGAAAATATTCCAGAAAAAAGCCGATTTCTATGGCCTTGGAAATAAATATAATGTAGATCCTCTTATTATAAGAATAATAAGAAATAGGGATATTATAGAGGAACGGGATTATGATAAATATTTGAGATGTGACTTGAACGAAATGTATTCACCATATCTTCTGGGTGATATGAAGAAAGCAGTGGATATAATAGTGAAATCCATAAATAATAATGAGAAAATAAGAATAATTGGGGATTATGATATTGACGGGGTTACATCTGGATTTATTCTCTGTGATGCATTGGAAAAACTAGGTGCTAATATAGATTTTGATGTACCTGACAGGATAATTGACGGATTTGGTCTTAATGAAAGACTGATAACAAAGGCCAATGATGATGGAGTAGATCTTATAGTAACGTGTGATAATGGAATTGCTGCAGCAAGGCAGGTAGAATATGGAAAAAGTCTTGGAATGAAAATTATAGTTACGGATCACCATGAAGTGCCATATGACATCGTAAATGGAGAAAAAATTTACAGATTACCTGAAACCGATGCTGTAGTAGATGCCAAGATAGAAGGGGATACATATCCTTTTAAGGAATTGTGTGGAGCGGGAATTGCATTTAAGGTAATATGCGCAGTATCTGAAAGATTTATTCCAGATGAAAAAGAAAGAAAAGATTTCCTCAGGGAATATCTTGGGTTTGCTGCAATTGGAACCATAGGAGACATTGTTCCTTTAAAAGATGAGAACAGGATAATTGCAAAAAATGGTCTTAGGGAAGTGAACAGAACAACTAACCTAGGACTAAAGAAATTAATAGAAGTGAATATGTTGTCAGATAAGGAGATTAAATCATATCATATTGGATTTGTAATTGGACCATGTATCAATTCTGGTGGAAGACTTGAAAGTGCCATGAAGGCATTTAAACTGTTCAGATGCAAGGATGAAGGGGAAGCTATGTTGATGGCAGAAAATCTGAAAGCATTGAATGATGAAAGAAAGAATATGACGGAGGAGTTTTCAAAATATGCATTTGAAATAATTGATAATGAAGGTTTATATAATAATAGCATTATAATTGTGTATTTAAAAGGATGTCATGAAAGTCTGGCAGGAATAATTGCAGGCAGAATTAAGGAAAAATATTACAGGCCAGCCATCGCACTTACGGATGGAGAGACGATGCTTAAAGGTTCGGCAAGGTCTATAGAAGGATATAGCATAATTGATGAGCTTATTAGGGCAAATTCAATATATAAAGAGGAAAATGGGGAAGAACTTATTGCAAAGTTTGGCGGACATAAAATGGCAGCAGGATTATCAGTAGAAGCCGATAAACTGCCTCTGCTTACAGAAATTATGAATAGTTTCCATGATGTGACAGAAAATATTTATGATGAGGAAATTATGATAGATGTAAATATGCCATTTTCATATATATCAATGAAGCTGATTGGAGAGCTTGATATGCTAGAACCATTTGGGGCAAATAACAAAAAGCCTGTATTTGCAGAGAAAATACAAAGGATTGAGAGATTTAGGGTGTTTGGTAAAAATAATAATGTTATAAGCATGCGAATTATAAGTGAAAATGGTAGCATGGCGGATGCTACATTATTTAAGGATAAAGATGAATTTTTTGATGATATTATGAATTTTTATGGCAAAAGTAAAATTAATGACCTGATTCAGAATATGGAATGCGATATAAAAATGAAAGTATTGTATTATCCAGTTATAAATGAGTATAATGGGACAAAGTCGATAAAAGTTGTGATAAGCAACTATATGTGGTACAATTAGACGCAGATATGTTTAAAACAAATACTAATAAAATCACGAATTAAGATAAATATTCAGGAGGATACAATGAAGAAGTTAGAAGAATATGTAAGAAGCATTAAAGATTTTCCAAAAGAAGGAATAATTTTCAGAGATGTGACTAGTGTTTTACAGGATGCTGATGGACTTCATCTTGCCATAGATGAGATGCAGAATAAAATAAAAGATATAGATTTTGACGTTGTAGTTGGACCAGAATCAAGAGGATTTATTTTCGGAGTTCCTATTGCATATAACTTGTATAAGCCCTTTATTCCTGTGAGAAAAAAAGGTAAACTCCCATGTGAGACAATTAGCGAGGAATATGCACTTGAATATGGAACAGCAGAGATTGAAATACACAAGGATGCAATAAAACCAGGTCAGAAGGTTGTCATTATTGATGACCTTATTGCAACAGGTGGTACAACTGAAGCTATAATCAAACTGATTGAGCGATTAGGCGGAGAAGTTGTTGGAATTTGCTTTTTAATGGAACTTAAAGGACTTAAAGGTCGTGAAATTTTAAAAGGGTATAATGTAGAATCAGTTATACAGTACGAAGGTAAATAAAAAAGTTAATTTATAAAAACATATTGGATATATTCCAATATGTTTTTATTTTTGTACAACTATGTAAAATTAAATGTGCTATAATAACTTGCGGATGGTATTCTGGAAGGAAACTATACCGATGATGAAAATAGTTTGTGAATCCTAAAGATAAACTTATATTGTTTTACAAATGAGATTTATGTAACATAAAGCGCCCTGTAGTAAAGGATGGTGGTTTTATGATAGCAGGATTTATTGGAGCCGGAAAGGTTGGATTTTCCCTGGGGAAATATATGGTATGCAATGGTATCACAGTAAGCGGTTACTATAGCAGAAATATTGATTCAGCAAGAGAGGCTGCAGATTTTACACATACTGATTTTTTTAAAAATATAAGTGAAATAGTTGAGAAAAGCGATATTATTTTTCTGACAGTTCCAGATGGAGCAATTGAGGACGTTTGGAAATCTCTAAAACAATATTCTTTAGAAAACAAATATATTTGTCATTGTAGTGGCGCTATGTCTAGCGCAGTTTTTTCTGGAATAGATAAGTGTAAGGCTTATGGCTATTCAGTCCACCCATTATTGGCAGTTTGTGATAAGCTCCAATCATATCGGGATTTATCAAAAGCATTTTTTACAATTGAATATTCTGATGAAAAATCATTTGAAAAATTAGATGTTATCAGAAATATGATAACAGAGCTTGGCAATCAGGTTATGGTAATAAAAGATAATCAGAAAACAAAATATCATGCTGCTGCAGTATTTGCAAGTAATCTTGTGGTTTCTCTTGTGTATGAGGCAGCAAAGCTATTACAGGATTGCGGATTTAGTGAAGAAGATAGCAGGAAGGCACTTATGCCGTTGTTTTTGAATAATTGTGAGAATATAAGTGAAAAAGGACCTGTTATGGCCCTTACTGGACCGGTAGAAAGAGCAGATGATGGAACAGTTCGAAAACATTTGTCAGTATTGAACCAGGAAGAATCTTATATTTATGCTGGACTATCTAAAGTATTAACAGAAATAGCAAGTAAAAAGAATCCTGAAAGGGATTATGAAAAAATAAAAAAATTGTTGGAGGAGATTTGACGATGAAGAATACAGTATTAACATTTAAAAAGGCGAAAGAGGAAGGCAAGAAGATATCAATGCTTACAGCATACGATTACTCTACAGCATCACTTATAGATGAGGCAGGAATAAATGGTATACTTGTTGGCGATTCTCTTGGAAACGTTATGCTTGGTTATGAAGATACAGTGTCAGTTACTATGGAAGATATGATTCATCATGGTGCTGCAGTTGCAAGAGGTGCAAAAAATGCAATGGTTGTAATAGATATGCCATTTATGTCTTATCAGACAAGCGTTTATGACGCAGTAGTTAATGCTGGTCGCCTGATGAAAGAGGGAAGAGCTAATGCAGTAAAACTTGAAGGCGGAGTTGAAGTAAAAGAGCAGATTAAGGCAATAGTTGACGCCGGAATTCCAGTTATGGCTCATATTGGTCTCACTCCACAGTCAATAAATGCTTTTGGTGGACATAGAGTTCAGGGAAAGACAGAGGCAGCAGCGAAGAAACTTTTAGAGGATGCTAAGGCAGTAGAAGAGGCAGGAGCATTTTCGGTAGTTATAGAAGGAGTGCCAGCTGCACTTGCTAAAATTGTAACAGAGAGATCAGGTATTCCAACAATTGGAATTGGAGCAGGAAAGGACTGTGATGGACAGATTCTTGTATATCAGGATATGCTTGGAATGTATTCGGACTTTACTCCTAAGTTTGTAAAGAAATTTGCAAATGTTGGTGAAGTCATGAAAAATGCCTTTAAGAGTTATATAGAAGAAGTGGATGCAGGCACATTCCCAGCAAAAGAAAACTGTTACACTATTGATGAAGATGTTATAGAAAAATTATATTAATAAGCGGAGGACATAAAAAATGATTTTAGAGAAAACAGTTAAAGGTGTCAGAGCACAGGTTAAAGAGTGGAAAAAACAGGGTCTTACAGTAGGTCTTGTTCCTACAATGGGATTTCTCCATGAGGGACATCAGAGTCTTATAAAGAGAGCAGTAGAGGAAAATGACAGGGTTGTTGTATCAGATTTTGTTAATCCTATCCAGTTTGGACCAACAGAGGATTTGGAAAGTTATCCAAGAGATCTTGATGCTGATTTTGCACTTTGCGAAAAAACAGGCGCAGCAATGCTGTTTAATCCAGAAGTAGATGAGATGTATGTGGGTGATTTCGTTACATTTGTTGATATGAACGATGTTACAAAGGAATTATGTGGAAAGAGCAGACCAATTCATTTTAGAGGTGTATGTACTGTAGTAAATAAGCTATTTAACATTGTTACACCAGACAAGGCATATTTTGGACAGAAAGATGCACAGCAGCTTGCAGTAATAAGACATATGGTAAGAGACTTAAATATGGATATTGAGATAGTTGGATGTCCTATAATCAGAGAGGAAGACGGGCTTGCTAAGAGTTCTAGAAATACATATCTTTCAGAGAAAGAGAGACAGTCGGCATTAGTTCTTTCAAAGGCAATATTTAAAGGTCAGGAAATGGTTAAAAACGGAGAGAGAGATGGAGAAAAAGTCATTGATGCCATGAAAGAAATAATTAATGAAGAACCACTTGCAAAGATTGATTATGTTGAAATGGTTAAATGGGATTCTATAGAAGTACATCACAAAATTGATTGTCCAGTATTAGTTGCAATGGCAGTATACATTGGAAAAACAAGATTGATAGATAACTTTATTTTTGAAGAAGTATAGAAGGAGAAAATATTATTATGAATTTGACAATGCTTAAGGGAAAAATCCATCGTGCTACTGTAAAACAGGCAGCCCTTGATTATGTGGGAAGTATCACTATTGATGAAGAGCTCATGGAAGCAGCAGGAATTTTAGAGTATGAGCAGGTGCAGATAGTAGATGTGGAGAACGGAAATCGATTTGAAACCTATGTAATTGCCGGTGAAAAGGGAAGCGGAATGATATGCCTCAATGGAGCAGCAGCAAGAATGGTATGTGTTGGGGATAAGGTGATTATCATGTGTTATGCCCAGATGACACCAGAAGAAGCACACGAAAATTCACCAAAAGTTGTATTTGTAGATGAAAATAATAATATAAGCAGAGTTACAAGATACGAAAAACACGGTTTGTTAGGCGATATGTAAAAACGGAGTGATTAATATGCTTAAAGGAAAAAGAGTTGTACTTGGAGTTACAGGAAGCATTGCTGCATACAAGATTGCAAATCTTGCAAGTGCCCTGGTAAAGTTACGTGCAGATGTTCATGTGATAATGACAAAAAATGCTACAAATTTTATTAACCCTATTACTTTTGAGACACTTACAAAAAATAAGTGCATAGTTGAGACATTTGACAGAAATTTTGTACATGAAGTAGAACATGTGTCCCTTGCGGACAGCGCTGATATAATGATGATTGCGCCGGCCTCTGCAAATATTATTGCAAAAATGGCAAATGGAATTGCAGATGATATGCTATCAACTACGTATCTTGCAATGAGATGCCCTGTTATAGTTGCACCAGCTATGAATGTAAATATGTACAATAATCCTATAGTTCAGGATAATATAGAGAAACTAAAAAAATACAATAATATTGTTATAGAACCTAATGAAGGATATTTGGCATGCGGATATACAGGAAAAGGTAAAATGCCTGAACCTGAAGAGCTATTGTCTTATATAATTAAGGAAATTGGATTTGAAAAAGATCTTATAGGCAAGAAAATACTTATAACAGCAGGACCAACGAGGGAGGCAATTGATCCTGTCAGATTTATTACTAATCATTCCACAGGAAAAATGGGATATGCAATTGCAGAAATGGCAATGCTTAGAGGTGCAGATGTAACACTAGTATCTGGACCTGTAAATATAAAAAAACCTGGATTTGTAAAGAGTATAAATGTTGTAAGCGCTAGGGATATGTTTGAGGCTGTAAAGTCAAATTATGAGGATATGGATGTAATAATCAAGACTGCAGCAGTGGCAGATTACACACCGCTTGATAAAAAGGATGAGAAAATTAAAAAATCCGAAAATGACAGTGATTTAAATATAAAGTTAGAGCGAACAACAGACATTTTAAACTGGCTTGGACATAATAGAAAAGAAGGACAGATTATTTGTGGTTTCTCAATGGAAACTCAGAATATGCTGGAAAACTCAAAGAAAAAGTTAGAGAAGAAAAATGCAGATATTATTGCTGCCAATTCTCTCAGGGATACAGGGGCAGGATTTGGAACTGATACAAATCATCTTGTTCTCATAAAAAAAGATGGAATAAAAGATTTACCACTTATGTCTAAAAGAGATGCAGCATCAGCACTTTTAGATGAAATAAAATTACTTATGGAGCATAAATAATGATAATTACAGCAGACATCGGGAATTCAAATATTGTAATCGGAATTTTAAATGACAAAAAAGAACTAGTATTTATGGCGAGAACAGTTACTGCCAAAAATGAAAATGATGAGTATTTTTACAAAACAATAAAGAATATTCTGGAAGAAAATGAAGCCCCTGTTAACGAAGTTAAGGGTGCAATATTGTCATCTGTTGTTCCAGAAATAACTGATAAGGTAAAGAAGGCACTTGATGACATTACAGATACTGAGACGGTAATTGCAAATCAGGATTTAAAAACTGGAATCAAGGTGATGACAGAGAACAGAAAACAGCTTGGAAATGATTTATTAGTTGATGCAGTCGCTGCAGTTAATCAGCATGATGGTGATATAATTATATTTGACATGGGTACTGCAACAACATGTTCGGTTGTAAATAAATCCAGAGAATATCTTGGAACTATTATTATTCCGGGAGTTGCAATATCATATCAAGCACTGTCTGACAAGGCCTCACAACTTCCAAAAATTGAGTTTAAGGCACCAAAAAATCTAATAGGAAGAAATACAGTAGAATGTATGCAGTCGGGGCTTGTGTATTCAAATGCAGCTATGGTAGATGGCATAATAGATAGGGTGGAAGAAGTACTAGGAAGCAATGCTACTGTTATAGCCACAGGTGGAATTGCTGGACTTATAGTTCCATATTGCAAAAAAAAGATCATATATGATCCTGATTTATTATTGAAAGGATTATATGATCTTTATGTTATGAATAAATAATTATAAAATATTATCAAGCAGGGAGGAGTCGATACTAAGGTTGTCATAGCCACTGCCCATCTTAAGGCCTGGCTTTGCATCACCGTGGAAATCTGAACCACCTGTAATAAATAGTTTGTATTTTTCTGCAAGAAGGCGAAGCTTTTGCTCATCGCCTTCTTTATTTTTTGAGTAAATAGCCTCAATTCCCATAAGTCCAGCAGATTTCAGAAGAGAAATAAGCTCATCTAATTCAGAATCGTTTAGCTTGTAGAGTACAGGGTGGGCAATGACGGGTTTTCCACCGGCTGAAATAATTAGTTTAACTGCATCTGTTACAGGTACCTTAACTCTGCTGATATAGCATGGACAGCCAGGATCTAAGTATTTAGTAAAGGCTTCGTTATTGTCCTTTGTATAGCCTGCCTCGGTAAACATAATGGCATAATGAGCCCTTGTTATTACGTTAACATCACCGAATCTTTTTTTTACTTTATCTTCGGTAATATCAAATCCAAGTTCTTGCATTTTTTGAAGCATCTGTTTATTTCTAAGAATTCTTCTGTCAGCATATTCTTTGATTTTGTTAATAAATTCTGTGTTTTTATAGTCAATATTCAGTCCTAAAATATGAATGTCCATTCCTTTGTATTCTGCGGAAATCTCTATTCCGGGAATAACTTTCACACCTTGTTTCTTTCCCTCTTGGACTGCTTCATTTATACCAGAAACTGTATCATGATCAGTAAGGGCAAAAGCACACAGTGAAGATTCCTTTGCCATAGAAACAAGTTCAGACGGTCTTAAAGAACCGTCTGAATGATTAGAATGAACATGAAGATCAATTAAACCCATTAGTTATCATTCTCTCCTTCGTCCATTTCATATGTCTCACGTTTTCTTGCCATTTCATCACTAGCAAGATATTCGTCGTATGTTGTTATCTTATCAATTAATTTGCCATTAACAATTTCCATAATACGATTTGCAGTTGTCTCAACAAACTGGTGGTCATGAGATGCAAAAAGTATAACACCTGGGAACTTGATGAGACCATTGTTAAGTGCTGTGATAGATTCCATATCAAGATGGTTTGTTGGCTCATCAAGAATAAGAACGTTTGCACCAGAAATCATCATTTTTGATAAAAGACATCTAACTTTTTCACCACCGGATAATACCTTGACTTTTTTTACGCCATCATCACCGGCAAAAAGCATTCTTCCAAGGAAACCACGTACATATGTTGCATCTTTTATTTCAGAGTAACCTGTGAGCCAATCTACAATTGTGTAATCGTTATCAAATTCCTTGGTATTATCTTTAGGGAAATAAGTCTGAGTAGTAGTAACACCCCATTTGTAGTTTCCTTCATCAGGTTCGATTTCACCTGAAAGGATTCTGAAAAGTGTAGTCTTTGCAATTTCGTTAGAACCTACAAAAGCAATTTTGTCTTCTCGTCCAACTATGAATGAGATATCATCTAATACCTTGACACCATCAATTGTTTTTGAAATATGTTCTACAGTTAACACTTCGTTACCGATTTCTCTATTAGGTCTGAAATCGATATATGGATATTTTCTGCTTGAAGGTTTGATATCATCAAGCTCGATTTTTTCAAGAGCACGTTTTCTTGATGTTGCCTGTTTTGATTTTGAAGCATTTGCAGAGAATCTCTGGATAAATTCCTGTAATTCCTTGATTTTCTCTTCTTTTTTCTTATTTGCTTCTTTCATCTGTTTTACAAGTAACTGGCTTGATTCATACCAGAAATCGTAATTACCGGCATATAATTTGATTTTACCATAATCAATATCTGCTATCTGAGTACAAACCTTATTTAAGAAGTATCTGTCATGGGATACTACAATAACAGTATTTTCGAAGTTAATTAAAAACTCCTCAAGCCATGCAATAGCATCTAAATCTAAATGGTTAGTAGGCTCATCGAGAAGTAAGATATCTGGGTTACCAAACAGTGCTTTGGCAAGGAGAACCTTGACTTTTTCGCTGCCTCGTAACTCTTTCATATATTTGTAGTGCAAATCTGTATCGATACCAAGGCCATTTAAGAGAGTAGCGGCATCTGATTCAGCTTCCCATCCATTGAGACCTGCGAATTCTTCTTCTAATTTGCCGGCTTTTATACCATCTTCCTCAGTGAAATCTTCTTTAGCATAGATGGCATCTTTCTCCTTCATTATTTCATAAAGTCTCTCATTTCCCATGATTACTGTATCAAGAACCTGATATTCATCATATTTGAAATGATCCTGCTCTAAGAATGAAAGTCTCTGTCCTGGTGTGATTACAATATCTCCGTTTGTAGAATCAATCTGGCCTGATAAAATCTTTAAGAATGTAGATTTTCCTGCTCCGTTTGCACCAATAAGTCCATAGCAGTTGCCTTCAGTAAATTTAATATTTACGTCTTCAAAAAGGGCCTTTTTACCCAGACGAAGAGTGATATTATTTGCACTAATCATATTAATAAATCCTTTCCTTACATTAATTCTCTTCTTATTTTACAGTATATTCGTTATTTTTCAAGTACAATTTTGGATATTGAGCAGTAAATGGGCACAAATTCAAAAAAAGCAATTGTTAATTAAAGGATTCTAATATATAATATAGAAATAATATAGGAAAGCGAATGGTATTATGGCAAAGAGTAAGGAATTAAATTATAAAATCAAACCAGGAAATCCAATGATTCTTGGAGCAGCAAAGACTAATGAAGGTATCAACTTTGCACTCATGGTAAACAATGGCGAGAGAAAACCGTGCTCTTTGATATTGTATGAAAAGGGTACAATGAAAGTAGTTTCTGAAATTGCCTTTAGTAATGAGATGTGGTACGGAAATATTTGCACGATGTGCCTTGGTGGTATTAATTTAAATGATTTTGATTACAATTACCGTATTGGTAACAGAATTGTGACTGATCCATATGCCACTCTAATAAATGGTGCGAAAGTATTTGGAGATAATGACTCTTCAAAAAAGACAAGTGCAGTACACGTTGACAGGTTCAAATGGGAAGATGACAGAAAGCCAATGACAGATTTCTGTGATTCTATCATTTACAGACTTCATGTACGTGGTTTTACAATGGACAGATTCTCTGGTGTTAAGAAAAAGGGAACATTTGCTGGTGTAGCTGAAAAAATCCCATATTTCAAAGAATTGGGAATTACTATGGTGGAACTTATGCCAGCATACGAATTTAATGAAAATTTTGGCATGAAGAGCGGAAAGGTAAATTACTGGGGATATACGACTGCAGACTATTTTATGCCAAAGGTTGCTTTTTCAAATAAAAAAGATGCGAAAAGCGCAATTAATGAATTTAAAACTCTTGTTAAAGAGCTTCATAAAAATAATATAGAGATTTGTATGGAATTCTTCTTTGAAGAGGGAATTTCACCTGCATACATGATTGACTGCTTTAGATACTGGGTTATCAACTATCATATTGATGGAATACATTGTAATATGAGTGATGATATAAGAGGAGCAGTGAGCTCGGATCCATATCTCTCAAACACAAAGATTATCAGCTATGGATTTGATAATCCTAATTATGCATATAATAAAAACCTTGGTGAGTACAATGATGTATTTATGAATGTCTCTAGAAAATTTCTAAAAGGAGACGAGGGTACGGTAAAAGATATGGCATTCAGAGTCAGATACAATAAGGATTTTGCAACGCCAATTAATTTTATTGCAACCAATAACACTTTTACAATGATGGATATGGTGTCATATTCTAGCAAACATAACCAGGATAATGGGGAACTAAACAGGGATGGCAGAGAAGATAATTATAGCTGGAACTGTGGTGTTGAAGGAATGACAAAGGGAAAGAAGACAAATGAATTCAGAATGAAACAGTTAAAGAATGCATTCTGTATGCTTATGTTATCCCAGGGAGCACCTTTGATATATGCTGGAGATGAATTTGGTAATACAGCAAATGGAAATAATAATCCATATTGTCAGGATAATGAGACTTCATACATAAAGTGGAGATCTAGAAAGAAAAATGAGGAATTATTTGAGTTTGTAAAATTTCTTATTGAATTTAGGAAATCGCATGATATGCTTCATATGGGAACAATGCCACATACTACAGATTACAGGTCTGTGGGAACACCAGAGATGTCATATCACTCAGACAGAACATGGGCATTAGATACAGATTTATTTACAAGACATTTTGCGTATATGCTCAATGGTAAATATTTAAAAGTGTATAATAAATCTGAGGATGAGAGCCTTTATATTGCCTTTAATATGTACTGGGAGGAGAGAAAATTCGGACTTCCATCTGCAGGAAAAGGAAGAGACTGGGAAGTATGTTTTGTTACATCTAAAGAGGAAGTGAAAATTGATGACAGACATGTGAAATTCTCAAGGAGTATGGTTGTTCCTAAACGTTCGGTAGCTGTACTTGTGAGCAGAGAGAACGAGGAAGTAAAGCAAGAGGAAGAACATGCAAGAAAAATTAGTCTGAAACTTGCTGAGGAGACCAGAAAAAGGATAGAAAATATAAATCAGGAAAGCAATAAAAAATCATGAAATGTATTTCAACAAATAAATTAAAGTTTATCGCTTTAATTTCAATGACATTAGACCATATTGGGGCAGTTTTACTGCCTCAAAATTTATTTATCACCACAATTTTAAAAATATTTGGGAGAATTGCAATGCCAATATTCTGTTATCTGATAGTAATAGGGCTATTTAATACCAGAAACTGCGTAAAATATCTGGCAAGACTTTTATTATTTGCAATAATATCAGAGATACCCTTTAATTTGTGTTTTGGTAGTTCAATAATATATGTGAGAAAACAAAATGTATTTTTTAGCTTATTTATAGGTCTTCTGGTGATATTCCTTATTGAAAAGGATAAGATGTATTTCCTAAGTGAAAATCCATTTATATCTAATATTATAGAATATTTGCTATTAATTATAGGGTGTGTGACAGCGTATTATATTAAGTGTGATTACACTTATTTTGGCATTGTGATGATATATTTATTCTATACATTGAGATTTTATGGTATATTATCAATAGTTTCCCAGATTATTATAAATGTAATATTCATGGGTGGCATACAGGGATTTGCATCATTTGCCCTGATTCCAATTTGCATGTATAATGGGGAAAAGGGAAGTGAATCGCAATTATTAAAGTGGCTTTTTTATACATATTATCCAGTCCACTTAACAATACTTTATCTGATTAAAATTATAATCATGTAAAAATTTATATAAATATATTAAGCGGGAGAAGAAAATGTCTCATAACAATCAGAGAAAAATTGCATTTATAAACGATTTTACAGGTTTTGGAAAATGTTCAATAACAGTGGCACTTCCAGTTATATCTGCATTAAAAGTTCAGTGCTGCCCGGTTTTGACATCTGTATTTTCAAACCATACAGCATATCCAGAGTATTTTTTTGAAGATTATACTGATAAAATGCAGGATTACATAGATAACTGGAAAAAATTAGATTTGAAATTTGAAGGAATATCTTCTGGTTTTTTAGGATCAGTAAGACAGATTGAAATAGTAAAAAAATTTATAAATGATTTTAAAGATGATAAAACAGTAGTAGTAGTTGACCCTGTTATGGGGGACGACGGTATAAAATATAAAACCTACACAAATGAGATGTGTGAAAAAATGAAAGAACTTGTTGCAATATCTGATATAATCACACCTAATCTGACAGAGTGCTGTATCCTTACAGATACACCGTATAGAGAAGACATGAACTATGGTAAGATAAAACAGATGGCTGAAAAATTATCAAATATGGGACCATCAAAGGTGGTAATAACAGGAATTGTGAGAGGACAGTATATAAATAATTATGTTTATCAGAAAGGAAATGATGGACTGATAATTAAGACAAAAGTTATAGGTGAGACAAGATCAGGTACGGGAGATATTTTTTCCGCAATAATTGCGGCAGATGCGGTTAATAATGTTGATTTTATTTCTTCGGTAAAGAAAGCCAGTGGTTTTATAAAAAAATGTATTGAGGTGACAAATAAGAGAGATATACCGCCTGAAGATGGTGTTTGTTTCGAAGATGTACTTAAATATTTAAAATAGAAAGGCAGAATTATGAAGATTAGTAAAGTTATTCTAGCATCGAAATCTCCTAGGAGGAGAGAATTATTAGATCAGATAAAAGTGGAATATGAATGTATCCCAAGCACGATGGAAGAAATAATGGAAGGGGATACTCCTTCTGAAATTGTATGTTCACTTTCAAAACAAAAGATATCAGATGTCTACAATAAGATTAAGGATGAAATTAAGGAAAATACACTTATTATTTCTGCCGACACCATAGTGGCCTTTGGGGATAGGATTCTTGGTAAGCCTAGGGATGAGCAGGATGCATTAGAGATGTTAACTATGTTGTCAGGAAAAGCACATCAGGTATATACCGGTGTAAGTATTATGTATGTAAATAATGGTGAAACAAGAATGCATACATTTTATGAATGCAGTGATGTTTTTGTTTCTGAACTTTCGAGAGAAAATATTATAGAATATATTGCCACTAAAGAGCCTATGGACAAAGCTGGTTCTTATGGTATACAGGGATATTTTGCAAAATACGTGGAAAAGATAGATGGGGATTACAATAATATTGTTGGACTTCCTATTTCAAGGCTATACAGAGAGGCAAAAGATAAATTTAATATTGAATTATAGTGATATAAGAGGTAGAGATATGAAGAAGAAAATATTAAGTGTGTTAATTACAGCAGTAATTCTCACAACTGGGTGCGGTAGTCTGAATGTAAAGCTTACGACGGGATTATCTAAGGATCAGCTATTTAAAATCAATGGAAGTCCTTTTAGTGTAAATGAAGCAAAATTGTATCTGACTACAGAGAAGAATGTATGTGAAAATTCTTTTGGGGAAGACGTGTTTGACAAAAAAATTGGAGACACAACATTTAAAGACTATATTAAACAGAATATAAAAGATAAATGCGCCAAGATAAAAACACTTAACTTACTTGCCCAAAAAAGAAAACTTGAATTATCAGCAGATGAGCAGGACAGAGCAAAGAGGGCTGGTGATTCATATTACAATAGCCTTGGTAAAGTTGATAAAGATTACCTGAAAGTCACAAAAGAAGATGTAATAAATGCTTATAAGGAATATTTACTTGCAAATAAAGTATATGATGATGTTGTTAAGGATGTAAATCCGGAAATTAGTGATGCTGATGCAAAAGTGATTAAGGTGGTATCAATTTATAAAAAGACATTCACTATGGATTCGGAAGGAAAAAGAACAGATTATAGTGAAGATGAGAAACAGAAAGCAGAAAATGAAATAAATGATTTATTGTCCCAGGTAAACGATGGTGCTGATTTTGAGAGCCTTGCAAGTGAGAATACGGATGCAGATAAGACAGAGTATCAGTTTGGAAGAGGAGAAATGATACAGGAGTTTGAGGATGCAGCATTTAGCTTGAAAACAGGGGAAATAAGTTCTGTAATAAAAACTGATGAAGGTTATTATATAATAAAGTGTATAAATGATTATCTGGAGAATGAAACACAAACTAATAAAGCTAAGATGGTTGATGAGGCAAAAAAAGAAGCTTTTAATAAAGTATATGATCCCTTTGTCAGTGGACTTTCATCAGAATTCAATGATAAAGTATGGGATGAAATAACAATAGAAGGTATGAAAGATACAACTGTCAGCAACTTTTATACATGTCTTGAAGAAAACCAATAAATAAAATTAATTTATATATACAGAAAGGGTTATTCATGAGAATTTATCTCTTATGAATAACCCTTTTTATATGAATTATAAATAAATAGTTATTATTCCTTATCCTTTATATCTTTTTTTGATTTCTTTTTTCTTATATCAAGTATAACAATTCCAATAAATGCTATTACACTTAGCAGTGATAGCAGGATTCCCTTATCAAGTCCCACAGGATTAAATTCAAGTCTTATATCATGTGTTCCCTCATTTAAATATACTGATAAGAGGGCATCTTTAAATGCGTGAGTTTTGATCTTTTTACCATCGACATATACGCTAAAACCTTTGTCATATGGAATTGAGAAGTATAAAAGTCCTGACTGGTCTGCAGTAATTGTACCGTTAACAGTTGTATCAGTGTAACTGCTAACATTGAGTGTGTTTTTGTTTAACTTATCATATGCATCGAGAAATACATTTTTGTCGAAGCTATAAGCATAAAGCTGAATAGATGATACCTTACTGTCAGTTGATGTGACGGAAACTTTTGTGCCTGCAAGCATTTCTCCTAGATCTAATATATGACTGTGGGTCATTGAGTAATACATTTTTGAACTGCCACCGGCGGTACCGGATTTTGATACCTTTATACTGTCAAGGGATGTTGTTACATATATAAATAAATGAGTATCTTTTTCTAAATAAATATCATTACTATCTGCAACAGTTGTGACAGGCAGTCTTGAATACATAGGATAATCACTTGCTGAAACTCCGTTAATCTGTGCAGCAAGACTGTTCTGTACATTAAATGGATTAGGATCTGATGTATCGAAGTTTTCCTCTAAGTTCTCAGGTAACATAAATCCCAGTGGGAGACTGTAGTTATTTTCATACATATAATATACTGAATCATTTCCTAAATAATTTTTATAGCTTGTAGATGAGAATTCATGAATGAATTCGGTTTCATCTAATTTGTTAGGACTTAGGAGATATTTAACACCAAACATTGCTTCAGTCAAAGGTGTATATCCATAGTTTGCATATGCATTTGTTGATTCTTCAAATCCAAGTGCACCGAAGTATTCGCTAAGACCAGAATTGGCAGCAGAGGAGAATATTGATATTCCGTGATAATCACTCCATGCAGCATCATTTTTTGAACGTCTTTCTGCTTTTTCGGTCCTGTAAAAATTATTTCCCTCTACTGAATCTGCCTGCTTGATGAGTCTCTCTATTGCACTGTTGTCAGCAAGATATGCAGAACGAGTACATGTGCTTAATCCAGTTGCCTCTGTATTTATATAGCTCTCGCAGACAACAATTACAAGCATTAGATATACCACAAAGCCCTGTTTATAATTTGTATTTCTGTATAATGAGAATACAAGCAGATAAAATATTAAAAATGCAAGGCTAATATAAATTGTCTGTGCTTTATATGTGTCAGATACGAATAATTGCTCAATAAGAAGAATAAGGGCAATTGCACCGGCAAAACATCCATATAGCTGCTTCTTTGATACATATCTAAGATAATGTAGAGCTTCATAACTCATTGCCAGAACCATAAATATATAGAGGAATGATTCTCTGCAAGGAAGGCTGTTTGGATAATGGAACCCATGCCAGATGTAATTAGGAATATTGGTGTTAAAACTGAATAACAAAAAGCAGATTATTGACACCTTTGTAAGCTTTTCCTTGTAATTAATCTTTGGATTTACAACATAGAGTGGAACAAGTAAAAATACCACAACACTGCAGTAGATATTAGGATCATGTGCAGAGAATATTGCTGGGTCTACATTTATTAATGATCTTGATAACATAAATAATGCTGAGAAATATGTTATTACTGTTTTTGGAAAATCGAAATCTCCAGATGCAGTTGAACTAAGTGCATAATAAGCAGGAAGAAATGTTACTGCGGCAAAACCTCCGGCAAGCAGTGAAAATATTGTGAAATTCTTTATTCTTTCAAAGTAATAAGATAATGATTTTGAGTTTGTGTCTGAATAGACCATTGCTCCGAAATATAAAACGCAGAATATACAAATCATTATAGCAATATAGTAATTTGAAAGAATTGCAAGACCAAGTGATATGCAGTAGAGATAGCAACGGTTTTCTTTCACAAGTTTTTCTATACCAAGTACAATAAGTGGAAGAAGTACAAGACAGTCAAGCCACATAAGATTCCAGCTGAATGCACAGAAGTATGAGTTAAGTGCATAGAATACTGAAAGGGTTGCAATTGTAATCTTTCTTGTTTTAAAATGTTTGCTAAGATAAATTGCAAAAGTAAGTGAAGAAAGAGCAGTTTTGATTACTATAAAACCATTCATTATTTCTGGAATATTTTTCTTAGAAAATAGTGCAATGAACCAGTTAAGCGGACTGGCAAGGTAGTATGCGTAAAGGGCACTGAAGTTTACACCCATTCCGATATTCCATGAGAATTTAAAGCTTCCTCCATTGACTATCTTATTGTAAAACTCTCTCATAAATGGTGCATACTGATGATAACAGTCACTTCTTAAGTACATGCTGTCACCCCATGGGTAAATGTTTTTTGCACGGTAGATTATAATCAATATTACAAGTGGAATTAAAAAGGATAAAATAAAGGCAAAATTATCTTTGAAACGTGCATAAAAGGTTTTACTTTTTTTGTCTTTTTCGTTAAAAATCAGAAATTTGCTGAATACATAGTTTATAATTACAACAAATATACAAGATAAAACCTTTGCAATATAATCATTTGAATGTAATACAGTTACAGAAATATAAATAAACACGAGGCTGAATAGCAGAGATGAAAGTCTTGCGGTCAAGAATCCAAAAAATTCATGTATTATTTTTGAAAACTCAAAGGATTTACTGTTGAATACAATTATTTTGTTTGTTATAAATGCAAACAAAAATGCCGCAATCCATGAAAGGACATTGGCTTTTAGATAGTTAACTGATGCTTTGGTCAAAAAGAAATATGTGACAAAGTCTACCAGTGTAGTAAGAACACCAAAAATAAGATAATTAATGGTTTCTTTGTTAATATATTTTTTTAGTTTTTCCATAATTATTTATTTCCTTTCAAGTCGTCGCATTCGTCCTGAATATTAGTAAGTCTAGTTATATACAGGGGTCTCTGCTTAGTTTCAATATATATGTGTCCAACATATTCACCAAGAACCCCTACGGAGAATTCTATGATTCCACCTAAAAAAAGTACTGCGCTTAATGTGGTTACATATCCAGGTACAACAATTCCAAAGATGAATGTCTGAACAAGGGTTATTATTATATATATAAATGAAATTAAGGATATAAAAAATCCAAATCCTGTCACCATTTTAAGGGGAGCTACAGAAAATGCTGTTATACCATCAACTGCATATTTAAAAAGACTTCTAAAACTCCATTTTGTTGTGCCAATGGTACGTTCAACATTTTCGTATGGAATCCATTTCTTCTTAAATCCTACCCACTCAAAAATACCTTTTGAGAAACGCTGTGATTCAGACAGTGACAAAACTGCATCAACCATTTTTCTTGACATGATTCTGTAATCAACAGCACCTTGTACAAGCTTAATATTATTTGTCATTTTATTCATAAGTTTATAGAACTGACGGGAGAAGAAACTTCGTATTCTGGCCTCGCCTTTTCTGTTTGTACGTTTGGCAGCTACGCAGTCAAAGCCTTCCTCAATACCTTTTATCATATCTGGAATCAGAGTAGGGGGATGCTGTAAGTCTGCATCCATTATGATCACATAATCAGCAGAAGAATTCTGTAGTCCGGCATACATTCCAGCTTCTTTTCCAAAATTTCTTGAAAATGAAACATACTTTACATCCTGGTGAAGCTTTGAAAGTTCTAAAAGTTTTTCTAAAGTATTATCTTTACTTCCATCATCTATAAATATGAATCTAAAAGAATAATTATTTATATTATTTGTAATTTTTGTTGTCTCGTCATAGAACACAAAAAGGCCATCTTCTTCGTTATAACATGGCACAATTATATCTACACTTGGCATATTATCATCTCCATTTCAAAATACATTTCCGACTGTGTTCTATAATACTAAATATAGTAGGTATTTGCAAGTATTTAGAGTATTTCAGATATAAAAATAACACCTCGTAACCCGCATAAATACGAGAAAACGAGGTGTTGAAATGTAGTGCTAGATATATATGAAAATAATTATAAATTAATTTAAATATTTGTTATCTATTTTATTTTCAGACCATTTCATTGCTCTAACCTTAAGAGGAAGACCAAATAAAGTGATAAATCCACTTGCATCATTGTGATCATATAAATCACCTGTAGTGAAGCTTGCTAATGATTCACTGTATAATGAATATGGAGAAGTTGTTCCAGCTTTGATAATATTTCCTTTGTAGAGTTTGAATTTAACTTCACCAGTTACATATTCCTGTGTTGATTCTACAAATGCCTGTACAGCTTCACGAAGAGGAGTAAACCATTTTCCTTCGTAAACTATCTGAGCTAATTTGTTACCCATATCTTTTTTTACTTCCATTGTAGCACGGTCAAGAACTAACTCTTCAAGCTGTCTGTGAGCTTCCATAAGAATTGTTCCGCCAGGAGTCTCATAAACACCACGTGATTTCATTCCAACAACACGGTTTTCAACGATATCGATGATACCAACACCATGTTTGCCACCTAATTCGTTTAATTTTCTGATAATATCAGAAACTTTCATTTTTTCTCCGTTAACACTTGTAGGAACACCCTTTTCAAATGTCATTGTTACATATTCTCCTTCATCAGGAGCTTTCTCTGGTGTTACACCAAGAACTAATAAGTGATCATAATTTGGCTCGTTTTCAGGATTTTCAAGCTCAAGTCCTTCATGACTTATGTGCCATAAGTTACGGTCACGGCTATAACTTGAATCTGCAGCAAATGGAAGATCAATACCATGTGCTTTACAGTAGTCAACTTCGTCGTCACGAGACTGTAATGTCCAGATATCTGTCATTCTCCATGGAGCTATAATTTTGATATCAGGAGCTAAAGCCTTGATTGCAAGTTCGAAACGAATCTGATCATTTCCTTTACCAGTAGCACCATGACAAATTGCTACAGCACCTTCTTTACGTGCTATTTCAACAAGTTTCTTTGCGATACCTGGTCTTGCCATAGATGTTCCGAGAAGATATTTGTTCTCGTATACAGCATCTGCCTGAACACATGGTACAATATAATCATCACAAAATTCATCTGTAATGTCTTCTATATATAATTTAGATGCACCTGATAAAGCAGCTCTCTCTTCAAGACCATCAAGCTCATTTCCCTGACCACAGTCGATACAGCAGCAGACAACATCATAATCAAAATTTTCTTTTAACCATGGAATAATAGTAGTAGTATCAAGACCACCTGAATATGCTAAAACAACCTTTTCTTTCATTTAATAAAATCCTCCTGTAAAATAATTTATGCATTTATACATTAAAAATGAATAAATATGCATCATATACTCGGTTTATGCACCGAAGCATTTCATACCCCCACTATACAACATCATAAAAAAAAAATCAATAAGTATAGTAAGAAAAATATTTATAAAGGATTATTTTTACAATATTAAATATTTGTTAAAAATTCCACTTGCAAGTCATGCATAAAAAATGTATAATTATAAACGTTTTTAGAAATGTTTATAAAATTCTGTTTAAATATACGATAGGAGTGTTTTATATGGAGAAAATAAATGGCGGTGTCTGTGCACCGGAAGGATTCATGGCATCAGGAATTATCGCGGGAATAAAGGCAGGTCATACTGATAAAAAAGATATGGCAATGATTTTTTCAAAAGAGCCATGTAAGGCAGCAGGTACATTTACAAGTAATCTTGTAAAGGCAGCACCTGTTAAGTGGGACAAACAGATTGTAAGTTCGGATAAAACAGTAAAGGCTGTTTTGGTTAACAGTGGTGTGGCAAATGCATGCACAGGTCAAAAGGGAATAGATGACTGCGATACTTTATCAAAGAAGGTAAAATCAGTTGCAACTATAGATAATGATGAAGTTCTTATTTGTTCAACAGGAGTAATTGGGGCAAATCTTCCTGTTGAAATTATGGAGTGTGGAATTGAAAAGTTATATTCGGCTCTTAAAGACGGAAGTGATGGGGCAGAGGATGCTGCCAATGCAATCATGACTACAGATACAGTTAATAAACAGGTTGCTGTTAAATTCACAGCTGGCGGAAAAGAAGTAAAAATTGGCGGAATGTGTAAAGGATCTGGAATGATTCATATAAACATGTGTACAATGCTTGGATTTTTAACTACTGATGTTAATATTACTAAAGATCTACTTCAGGAAGCACTAAGTGATGTAATAAAGGACACATTCAATATGGTATCTGTTGATGGGGATACTTCAACCAATGATACAGTTCTTCTTCTTGCAAACGGAATGGCTGGAAATACTATTATTGATTCAAAGAATGAGGATTATGATGCGTTTTATGCTGCACTGTTTGAGGTGGCAAAGACTCTTTCAAGAAAAATAGCAGGAGATGGCGAGGGAGCAAGCGCATTGTTTGAAGTGAAAGTTGTAAATGCACTAACTCATGAAGATGCAGTTGGACTTAGCAAATCTGTTATAACTTCAAATCTGACAAAGGCAGCAATTTTCGGACACGATGCAAACTGGGGAAGAATTCTCTGTGCAATGGGATATTCAGGAGTTGTATTTGATCCTGAAAAAGTTGATATATATTTTGAAAGTGCTGCAGGTAAATTAAAGATAGTAGAGGATGGAGTCGCAACAGATTACAGTGAAGACGAGGCGACTAAGATTTTGTCTGAAAAAGAAGTAATGTGTATTGCTGATGTAAAGATGGGAAATGAAAGTGCAACAGCTTTTGGATGCGACTTGACATATGACTATGTAAAGATAAATGCAGACTACAGATCTTAATAAATGAAATAATATATATAATGGGAGAAAAAATTATGGAAAAAGATATTGAGAAGTATTTGGAAAAAACAAATGTACTCATTGAGGCACTACCTTATATTCAGAGATTTAACAGGAAAATAATAGTTGTAAAATATGGCGGAAGTGCCATGGTTGATGAGGAACTAAAAAAGAGCGTAATTCAGGACATCACACTACTTAAACTTGTAGGATTTAAGCCAATAATTGTTCATGGTGGTGGAAAAGAAATCAGCAAATGGGTTTCTAAATCTGGAATGGAACCTAAATTTATAAACGGACTAAGGGTTACAGATGAACAGACTATGGAAATTGCAGAGATGGTTCTTGGAAAAGTTGGAAAATCATTAGTAACAATGGTTCATGAATTAGGAGTAAACGCTGTAAGTATAAGTGGTAAGGATGGGGCACCTCTTTTAAAGTGTACAAAGAAATACTCTGATGGAAAAGACATTGGATTTGTTGGAGATATTAAAGAAGTTAATCCATCAATACTTTATGATTTGCTTGAAAAAGACTACCTTCCAATTGTGTGTCCAATAGGACTTGATGACGAATTTAATTCATACAACATTAATGCAGATGATGCTGCATGTGCGATTGCAAAGGCAGTTAAGGCAGAAAAACTTGCATTCTTAACAGATATTGAGGGTGTCTATAAGGATCCAGATGACAAGTCATCTCTCATATCTGAACTTACAGTTGAACAGTCTAAGGAACTTATTGAGAGTGGTTATATCGGAGGAGGAATGCTTCCAAAACTTAATAACTGTATAGATGCTGTTGAAAATGGAGTTTCAAGAGTACATATACTTGATGGAAGAATTCCACATAGTCTGTTACTAGAAATCTTTACAAAGAACGGTGTTGGAACACAGTTTCTTGCAAACGGTCAGAATGATTAATTAATGGAGGATTATTATGACAACAAAAGAATATATCAATGAAGCTGAAGAGTCATTACTTCACACATATAACAGGTATCAGATAGTTTTAGAAAAGGGTGACGGAGTTTATCTCTACGATACAGATGGAAAAAAATATCTTGATTTTGCATCGGGAATTGCAGTTTTTGCATTTGGATATAACAACAAAGAGTATAATGATGGATTAAAATCTCAGATAGATAAGCTTATTCATACATCGAATCTTTTTTATAATGTGCCTGCCTCTACAGCAGCATGTAGATTGAAAAAGCTTTCAGGTATGGACAGGGTTTTCTTTACAAATAGTGGAACAGAGGCTATAGAGGGTGCAGTAAAAACTGTGAGAAAATATGGCTTCAATAAAGATGGTAGAAATGATCATGAAATTATAGCTATGAAGAATTCTTTCCATGGAAGAAGTATGGGATCGCTTTCTGTTACTGGAAATGCGCATTATCAGGATCCTTTTAAACCATTAATTGGTGGTGTGAAGTTTGCTGAATTTAATAATTTGGAAAGCGTAAAAGAATTAATTACAGATAGAACATGTGGAATTATATTAGAGCCTGTACAGGGTGAGGGCGGAGTATTTCCTGGTGATGAGGAATTCATTAAGGGAATCAGAAAACTCTGTGATGAAAATGATATATTACTTGTATTTGATGAGATACAGTGTGGAATGGGCAGAACAGGAAAAATGTTCGCTCATGAGTATTATGGTGTAAAACCTGATGTTCTCACATTGGCAAAAGCCCTTGGATGTGGTTTCCCAGTTGGTGCATTTCTTACAAACGAAAAGGCTGCAGTTCTTCTTCCAGGTGATCATGGAACTACATATGGAGGGAATCCTCTTGCTTGTGCTGCAGTAAATAAGGTCCTTGATTTATTTGAAAATACTGATGTGCTTTCTAATGTAAACAATGTAAGCACATATCTTGATGAAAAATTACAGAATCTTGTGGATGATTTTGATTTTGTAAAATCATATAGGGGAAAAGGTCTTTTAAAGGGATTGGTAATAGATGAGTCGGTTAAGGCAAATGAAATTATCTTAAAAGCATTAGATGAGGGATTGATAGTAATTAGTGCCAGTGGAAATGTACTGAGAATGGTACCACCACTTGTTATTACAAGAGAAAATATAGATGAAATGTATGAAAAACTTAATAATGTATTAAAAACTTTCAATTAATGAAAATGTGAATAATTCTTCTTAGAGTGTAGATAATATAGTTTACATTTTATATTAGGGAGAATTATCATGGGGATTATAATAGCTCTGATATCAGGAATGCTGATGAGCATACAGGGTGTTTTTAATACTGGTATTACAAAAGCCACAGGGAACTGGGTGTGCAACTGTTTTGTACAGTTTAGCGCACTGATAGCAGGATTATCCGTGTGGCTTTTTTTTGACAGGAGAAGTTTTATGCTTTTGAAAGATGTAACACCAAAGTTTTTTCTTGTATCGGGAATTATAGGAACAGGGATTACTTATACAGTAATAAAATCGATGGAAATGCTGGGGCCAGCCAAAGCAGTTATGGTAATAGTTGTATCCCAGATTTTTGTGGCATATATTATTGAGATTTTTGGACTGTTTGGAGTAGAGAAAACAGGCTTTCAAATTAAAAATCTTGCAGGTATACTTATGGCAGTTGCAGGTATAATAATTTTTAAAAACAAATAAAAAAGTATTGTCAAGAGTTATTATTTTATGTAGAATTGAAGGTAGTGTTTTTTTATCTTTCCTCTATGATAAGAGGTGAGATTAATGAGAAAGGTAATAATAAAAATAGTCGTTCTGATTGCAGTCGTTCTGACTTCATGCTCTGATAAGGCAGGGGGGAGGATGATAAAAGAGGGCCCTGAAATCACGGAAAATCCATCTGTATCAGAAAATCCAGTTATGGATAATACAGATAAATCCACGGAAAAAACAGAAGTATATGTTCAGTTGTGTGGTGCTGTTAATAATCCGGGAGTATATAAGGTTGAAGGTGGCCTCAGAATATTTGAGGTAATAGACATTGCTGGGGGAATGAGTGCTGACGCCGATTCAGATAGTATTAATCTTACATGTGAAGTAACAGATGAGATGAAAATATACATTCCAAGAATTGGTGAGTCTGAATCTAATGATTTAAATGAATCAGCAGAATGGAATTGTGATGATAAAACTGATAATCAGAAAATAAACATCAATACAGCAAATGAGGATGAATTGACTAAATTGCCTGGGATTGGGCAGTCGCGGGCAAAGGCTATTGTTGAATACAGGGAAAAAAATGGCAGGTATAATAATATACGTGACATTATGAATATTTCAGGCATAAAACAGGCTATGTTTGACAAAATAAAAGATTTAATTTCAGTATGACATAGAAAGGAAGTAAATACATATCATGGGTAGAATCTTAGTGGTAGATGACGAAAAATTAATAGTTAAAGGAATTAAATTCAGTCTTGAGCAGGATGGAATGCAGGTTGACTGTGCTTATGATGGGGGAGAGGCATTGGAATTTGCAAAATCAACAGAATATGACGTGGTTTTACTTGATGTCATGCTGCCAGTATACGACGGATTTGAAGTCCTTAGCAAAATAAGGGAGTTTAGTCAGATGCCAGTCATTATGCTTACAGCAAAGGGTGATGATATGGATAAAATCCTAGGACTTGAGTATGGTGCTGATGACTATATAACAAAGCCATTTAATATACTTGAAGTTAAAGCGAGAATAAAGGCAATAATGAGACGAAGCTCTAAGGGAAAGGTTGAAAATGTAAAGAGTAATGTGATTACTAAGGGAAGTCTAAAGATAGACATAGATGCAAGAAGTGTTATGATTGATGACAGGGAGATTAATCTCACAGCAAAGGAGTTTGATCTGTTGGAACTGTTAGTTACAAACCCAAACAAAGTGTATAGTAGAGAAAAACTTTTAAATGTTGTATGGGGATATGAATATCCAGGTGACGTCAGAACAGTTGATGTGCATATTAGAAGACTTAGAGAAAAAATAGAGAGCAATCCAAGTGATCCTAAATACGTATTTACAAAATGGGGTGTGGGATATTACTTTAAAGAGTAGTGAAGGTGAGATTTATGTCAGAAGAGAATAGAAAGATATCAAATATAATCTCAAGATTATTCATAAAGATAAAGAGAATCCTTAAAAGTATGAAACTTAGGATTTTTATTGCTATTATAATTGCCGGAATGATTCCGGCAATTATTGTCCAGCCATTTATCGGGAGATCTGTTGAAAGAGAGATGAAAAATACAAAAGTTGATAAGATGCTTGGACAGTGCAACATAATAAGGGAGCAAATATCAGTCAGCGATTTTTTTACTGGCGATAATTCTAAATTGCTTGATTCTGATTTTACAGAAGTATCGGCTATGAATGATGGCAGAATAATGGTTATTGATAACAATTTTAATATTGTTAAGGATACATATGTCATAGATGAGGGTAAAGTCTGTGTTTCATCAGATGTATTAAAGGCATATAAGGGTAAGAGTGTAACAAGGTTTGATGAAAAAAATAAATATATAGAGATTTCTATACCGATTTATGATAATGAGAAACATATTGAGGGAGTGCTATGCCTTACAGCTTCCACAAAGGACGTGGAAATGTCGGTAAATAATATACAGAATAGACAGACAATAATTACACTTATTCTGTTTTTAATAATTGTTTTATTCGCATATATTATTTGTAACAGATTGGTACGTCCATTCAAGAAACTTGAGAAGACTTTTGAAAAAGTTTCGGAAGGATATCTTGATAACAAGCTGGCTCTGGACGGATATACAGAGACTGAACAGATTGCTACTTCGTATAATGATATGCTTGATAAAATGAAAATTGTTGATGAATCAAGGGAAGAATTTGTATCAAATGTGTCACATGAGCTTAAGACACCAATGACATCAATAAAAGTTCTGGCAGATTCACTTACTATGCAGGAAAATGTTCCAAGCGAGATTTATAAAGAATTTTTTGAAGACATAGTAAAGGAAATAGACAGGGAAAACCTTATTATTTCAAATCTTCTGACATTGGTTAGAACCGATAAGAAAAACGGCCATCTAAATATAGAAAGTGTAAATATAAACGAATTGGTTGAAGCAATATTAAAGAGAGTCAGACCACTTGCTACGCAGAAAAATGTGGAAATTGTGCTTGAAAGTTTCAGGCCAGTTATTGCATCCGTAGACCAGCTAAAACTCACTAGTGCCATAACCAATCTGGTGGAGAATGCTGTGAAGTATAATGTAATGGATGGCTGGGTAAGAGTTACGCTGAATGCTGATCATAAATATTTTTATATTAAAGTAGCAGATTCGGGAATTGGTATTCCATCAGAATCAAAGGACAGAGTTTTTGAGAGATTTTACCGAGTAGATAAGGCGAGATCAAGACAGACAGGCGGAACTGGTCTTGGACTTGCAATAACCAGTAACATCATTAAAATGCATAATGGTGCAATAAAGGTCTATTCAAAAGAAGGAGAGGGAACAACATTTATAGTCAGAATTCCTCTTAATTACGTCAACAATGAGACCTATGATGATTACAAAGATGAAATTGCAGGTGACATTGATGAAAAAGAATCCGAGTTACAGGAAGAGAATGGTGAAAAAAGTCTGGAAGAGAAAATGGAGGTCAGAGATGAAGAGGATTAAATTAATCGCTGTAATTATGTCACTGATCATGATATTTTTGACAGGCTGTACAGCTGAAAAGAAGAAATCAAGAGATGATATTTATCTGTATTATATAAATAAGGATGAAACAAAACTTGTAAAGACAGTGTATACCCCAGACAAAACTGATGATGTTTTAAAACAGACAAAAAATGTTATCAGACAAATGAATAAAACATCAAAGGAAGTTAATGTAATTACTGCAAAACCGGAGGATGTGAAAATTAATAATATAAGCTATTTAGATAGTATTATAACAATAGATTTTACATCTGATTATGAGGAGATGACCCCTGTAAGAGAGGTGCTTCTTAGAAGTGCAATTGTATTAACTGTTAGTCAGATAGATGGAGTGGGCGGAGTCGCATTTACAGTAAATGGTGAAAATCTTACGAATAATTCAGATGTACCTGTCGGAATAATGAATGCAGCATCCATTGTTGATAATATTGGCAATAATACCGATAATCTCACAAAGGTTGATGCAGATATTTATTTTGGAGACAGTTCGGGCAGCAGACTCAAGGCATATAGATACATTGGAAGCTGCGATCAGAATACTTCAGCAGAAAAACTCATTATTGAGAAACTGATAGCTGGAAATAATGGTGAAGATTATACCAGAACAATACCAAAAGATACTACTCTTTTAAGTGTAGTTACAAAAGATGGAATATGCTATGTTAATTTTGATGCTAAATTTAATTCAGAGTCAAGTGATATAGTTCCGCAAATACAGATTTATTCAGTTGTTAACTCTCTCTGTGAATTGCCATATATTAATAAAGTTCAGATTAGCATAAATGGTCTGACGAATGAAAAATTAGGGGGAGAAATATCCCTTAATAAATTATTTGAGAGAAATCTTGATTTGGTTTCTAAGTAAAGGAGTGAATAATAATTAAAAGACCGGCATTATTTATAATGTCAGGCTTGCTCTTGGGAGAAGGGTTTTATTTAACAAATACGAATTTTTTGCCGGCAGTATTTATTAGTGCAATAGTGATTGTCTACTATATGTTTTGTGTGAAATACAAAAAGTGTATAAGTATGATGATTGGCGCATTATGCATGTTATTAATACTTGCCGGTTTTTATAATATAAAAAAATACAATATATATGATATACAGAAATTAGTTAAGGATAAAGAAAAAGTAATTGTTTATGGGAAAATATATAAAGTTACTGAAAAAAAATCAAAAAAGTACTGTTATGTAAATAGTGAAAATATAAAGTTTGATGGTTATGTTTCAAGTGGTAGAGCAGTTATAATAATTGATGGAGAAGAGAAAATTTATCCTGGAAATTACATAAAATCCACAGGAACCTTCAAAAAATTTCAGAATAAAAGAAATGAAGGAGGCTTTGATGAGAAAAATTATTATTTTTCCAATGGTATAAAATTAGTTATGTATGCTATAAAGTATGAAACTTATAGATATGAAACAACAAGTGAGGAATGTGCTTTCAGATTTAAACAGATAATAAAAGACAAGATGAAACAACTTGGCACTGAAAAATATGTAAATATCTATTCGGGAATTCTTTTAGGAGACAGGCAGGAAATAGATGAAGAAACAATCAGTGTCTATAAATATGCTGGAATATCCCATATTCTGTCTATTTCTGGTTTGCATATATCATTAGTAGGGGCTTTTTTGTTAGGAATTTTCAGAAAAACGGGTAAAAGGCTTATGGCTTTAGTGTTGACATTTATGGGACTTTTATTTTATCTGGAAATAATTATGAACGGGTTATCTGCCAGGCGTGCTTTTATTATGTTTGTACTTGCTATGATAGCTGGATATATTGGAAGAACGTATGATATAATTTCTGCACTTGCTATAAGTATAGTAATAATTATAACTGATAATCCGTATGCTATATTAAATGACGGATTTTTGCTTTCGGTTTTCGCTATATTTGGAATTGCAGTAGTATACAACACTATAAGAAAATTTCTGAAAATAAAGAATAAAATTCTGCTGATGCTAATAGCCTGTATTTCTGTTAATGTAACTACATTGCCAATTGTAATAAATATGGGAAATGAGGTACAGACCTTATCTTTTATAATAAATATATTTATACTGTCCACAATGTCTGTCATGCTTATACTTGGAATAACTGGGATTATTACAGGATTTGTCTGGATTCTTCCTGCAAAAATATTATTTCAGTCTGGATGTATTATGCTTGAAGTTTATGAAAAAATATGTGTAAAAACTATAAATATATTCAATGCAGTTAAAATAGTACCAACAATTGACAGGTTTCATTTGATTATCTATTACGGAGCAGTAATTTTTTTTACATTAATGATTTATCTGGCGGGCAGAACGGTGATTAATACCGAAAACTGTATCAGAAAAATAAACAGAACTATATTTATTTTGCTGGTATATTTTTTCTGTTTTATATCCGTCACTTCTGAAAAAAAACCAAACCTGATTATAAAGGTAATTGATGTAGGACAGGGGGACTCGATTTATATAAATAGTAGGGGAGTAGTAAGCGTTATTGACGCGGGAAGCAGCAGTGAAAAAGAAATATCTAAATATACAATATTACCATTTTTAAAGGCAAATGGTGTTTCGAAAATAGACTATCTATATATGACTCACACAGACAGTGACCACACTAATGGAATGTATGAACTGCTAAATTACAGGCACAATGGAGATTCTTATGTAAAAAATCTTGTGGTGTACAAAAACATTAAGGAAGATGAAAAATATAAAAAAATAGCAGAAGCTGCCAGAAAAAATAAAGTAAATATTTTAAAGATATCTGCGGGGGATGAGATTAGGATCAATAGTATAACGTTAAAATGCCTGTGGCCGGACTTGAATCATGATGATATGGATGTAAATAATCTTTCTGTGGTAATGAAACTTGAAAGTGACAGTTTTAGTATGATATTTACTGGAGATATTGAGAAAGAAGCAGAGGAGATACTTGTAAGTAAATACCATTATCTTCTTAAATCAGATGCGCTCAAAATAGCTCATCATGGATCAAAATCTTCTTCTATACCTGAATTTCTTAATATGGTAAAACCGTACAATTCTTTTATAAGTGTTTATAAAAAGAACAGGTATGGTCATCCGGGGAAAACGACCTTAGATAATCTCAGAAAAATAAATTCCTATATTTACAGAACAGACCAGACTGGAGAGATAGTAATAGATGTAGACAAAGGAAAAATATATACTATACAAAATATGATTGAAACTTTCTTAAGGTGAATATATAATTATAATTCAGAGATATTTTAGAGAAAAGCCGAGGAAAAATAGTGAAACAGATTGTAAGTGATATTAAAGAGGGAAAGTTTAAAAGTGCATACCTGATTTTTGGAGAAGAGAAGTATCTGGTTAGAAATATTAAAGAAAGACTCATAAAAGCTACATGTAAAGATGGGGATACAATGAATTTTACCAAATATGCAGGAAAAGATATAGATGTGTCAGATGTAATTGGAAATTGTGATACACTGCCTTTTTTTTCAGATTACAGAGTGATATTGATAGAAGATTCTGGCTTTTTTAAAAGTGCAAATGAAACGATTGTATCCTATATGGACAATATTCCAGAAACTACAATTATTATTTTTACAGAATCAGAGGTTGATAAGAGAAATAAACTCTATAAGAAAATAAATAAAATTGGATATGTTTGTGACTGTGAGAGAATGTCTACTGCAAATCTTAGCAACTGGATTTTGAAGAGAATAGCAGGTGATGGTAAAAAAATCACAGGTGATACAATGTCATACTTTATAAATACAGTTGGAAATGATATGGAAAATATTTCCTCAGAGCTTGATAAACTTTTAGCTTATTGTCTGAATAAAGAGGTAATTGAGAAAAAAGATATTGACAGTATATGTATCAGCGAAATTACTGGTAAGGTATTTGAGATGATTGATGCGATGGGAAATAAGAATCAGAAGAGGGCGCTGGAGTTATACTATGATCTTATAGCTGTAAGAGAAGCACCGATGAAGATTTTATACCTGCTTGCAAGGCAGTTTAATATTATGCTGCAGATAAAAGAACAGCTTGAAAAAGGGTTATCACCAAAAAGTATTGCTTCAAAAATAGGAATGCAGCCATTTATAGTGAGTAAGACTGCAAAACAATGTGATAATTTTAAATTTGGAACAATAAGAATGGCAATGGAAAATTGTCTTAAGCTAGAAGAAGCAGTAAAAACTGGAAACATGGATGATAAAATGGCAGTAGAACTTATTATTATCAGATATAGCAAATAAAACGGGATTAAAAAAATGCCCATGAACCAGACCTGTATTGAATAATATTAGTGCAGGTCTGGTTTTAACTTTAAATACAAAAAAAGCTATGAGCGTGAACTCATAGCTTTTTTCAGGGAATTTAATTAACCCCTGTATTTTATATCATATAAATTAATCAAGTTTGTTAACTGCTTTAGATAAACGAGAAACTTTTCTTGCAGCTGTATTTTTGTGATATACACCTTTTGTAAGAGCTTTCTCAATTTCTGTTGTAGCACCTTTAAGTGCTTCTGCTGCAGCAGCCTTATCATTTGCTGCGATAGCTGCGTCAACCTTCTTTATAGAAGTTTTAACCTTTGATTTAATTGATTTATTTCTTTCTGTTTTTGTTTCTGTAACTAAAACTCTTTTCTTTGCAGATTTAATATTAGCCAATCTGTCCACCTCCAAAATATTCTTATTATATTTGTAACTATCAGCTCTGTGAGAGAGTTTAGAGCTAATAAAACGTTTACTAATAAGCGCGGACGTGCTTTTGTAAACATACTAGTGTAGTTTAAGTTAAAAATTAGTTATTGTCAATACATAATAAGAAAAAAATTGAAAAAAATAATACTATTATTATTGATAGGAGATTTATATATATGGAAAATGAGAATAAATTCAAAATACGTACAGACCTTGCAGTGGAACTTGAGGAAGATATAAATAAGAAACAGAATAAAATTGATGGGGTGAAAGTTGAGAGAAGATATATTAACGATGGTAAAATATCTGTGACCAGAGTGGTTATCACAAGCAATGAGGGAGCGAGGGCAATAGGAAAGCCTAAAGGCACATATATCACTCTTGAATCAGAGGATATGGGGAAGACGGGAGAAGGCTATCACAGAGAAATGTCAGGGGCATTGTCTGTGTATTTGAGGGAACTGCTTCCAGTTACAAAAGATAAACTCACAATTCTTGTGGCAGGTCTTGGAAATAAAAATGCCACGGCAGATTCTCTCGGTCCGAGAGTTGTTGAGAATCTCTGTGTTACAAGACTTATGAATGAGTCTGTTGGAAATACTGAATTGTTTGATAATGATATGTATGAGCTTTGTGCCATTGCCCCTGGGGTATTAGCGGAAACTGGTATGGAATCAGCAGAAATTATAGAGGGAGTTGTAAAAAAAATCAAAGCAGATGTTGTGATTGCTGTTGATGCCCTATCAGCCAGGAAATCTAACAGGTTAAACACAACAATTCAGATATCCAATTCTGGAATTAATCCAGGCTCAGGTGTTGGAAATCACAGAATGGAAATAACGAAAAAAAATATAGGTGTACCTGTAATTGCAATTGGGATACCAACAGTAATAGATGCTGCTACAATTGTGAATGACACCTTTGATAATCTGATGGAGGTCATGAAGATGTCCGGAGGAATGGAGACATACGTTAAGGTGCTTAAATCGTTTAATGATGAGGAGAAGTATCAATTGATAAAAGAAGTGATTTCACCTGAGCTGCAGGAAATGTATGTTACACCAAAGGATGAGGATGCGACTGTGAAATATATAAGTTATACAATTTCTGAAGGTCTGAATATTATTTTTACATGATGCATATATATTATTGTTCCACATTTTAATAATCGAGGTTTTCAATGGCTAAAAGAAACAATAATTTTAATAACATTATAATAACGGTAATTATATATACTCTTATTATTTATCTTTTGTTTTTGTCAGGTAAGGATATACTTTCAAATAGTACCTGTAATAAGACAATTGGTGTTGTGATAAAGAATATAGTTTATGGAGATTTTAATATTTCGGATGAACTAGATATATGTAATGACGGAATGGCGAAAATGACTGCGGATATGATACAAACTCCTGTATCAAAATACAAAAGAGAAAAGGCTACACTAAAAACAAAAGAGAACATGGTTTTTTTTCTCGATAATAAATATGAACTGGATATGAAAGAAGAGAATACCATAAAGGATAATGGTGAGATAGAAAATGCTGATAGTAGTGAAGAACAGAAACAACCGTTAGATAACACAGGGGCTCAAAATGAAAATGGAGAACAAATGGATGATAGTAAAGCTAGTGAAGATAATAAAGTTGGGGATAAGATTCAGACTGGAGCACAGATTAGTAATCCCAGAAAACTGGATGTAGATATATCCAAACTTACCTATGATTTTCTTATGAAAAATTATTATACAGTGGTGTCTGCAACAACCCTCAGACCTGATGATATAGATGCGGGAAAACTTCTTGGAATCGATATGAAAATGAAGACTGGTAATGATAAGCCTCAGATTCTTATATATCACACACATGGACAAGAAGGTTTTACGGACACAGTTCCGAATGATCCATCAACTAGAATAATTGGGGTCGGCGACTACCTGGTTGAACTTCTAAGAAATCACGGGTACAACGTGATACATATAACAGACTCTTTTGATTATGTCGATGGGGTGTTTGACAGAAGCAAAGCCTACGATTATGCATACAATAAAATAGCTCAGGTTCTGGCTGAGAATCCTTCAATAGAAGTAGTGATTGATCTTCACAGAGATGGAGTTGGAGAAAATACACATCTTGTTACAGAGGTTAATGGTAAGCCAACTGCACAGATTATGTTTTTTAATGGAATAAGCAGGCTAAACAGCGTTGGGGAAATTGGGTACCTATATAACCCTTATAGAACCGAAAATCTGGCTATGAGTCTTAGAATGAAACTTCTTGCTGAACAGTATTATAAAGGATTTACAAGGAGAAATTATATTCAGGCATACCAGTACAACCTACATATGAGACCTAAATCTATGCTTATTGAAGCAGGGGCACAGACAAACTCTTTTGAAGAGGTAAAAAATGCAATGGAACCACTGGCTGATTTACTTGATAAATGTCTTAGTGGAGAATGATTATTAAAATATTATAAAACATCCCATTTTGGGGCAAGGAAGTTTGCAATTTCATTAGCAAGTTGGTATACTTATCATACGAGTATAGAGAAATGAATATGGGCGGGTGCAGTGTGAAAATGTAAAAAAATTGAAAGGAGAAGGTATGAAGGAAAAATTAAAACAAATAGGAGACCGCCTAAGTTCCTTTGTGAGCAGCCATAAAAAGGCAGCAACTATTACAGCATCAGCCCTTTTGGTATTGGCAGGAGTGCTTGTTATTGCATTGGTATTGTCGGGTGGAACAAAAAAGAATGCACAGTCGGAAGATGACAAAAAAATGCTAAAAGATGAAACCGTTAAGGTTGACAAAGACAAAAAAAGGGTGAAAACGAGACGACATCTGCAGATGGCAAAAAAATGATAAAAAAGACGACAAGAAAGATGCCAATTCTGAAACTAAAGATGCTAATGGGGAAACAAAGGATAATAAACAGAGTCAGACTGACAATAAAACAAATAATACTGGAAACAAAAAGACAAATGTAGCAAATAACAATACTGGCTCATCAAATAACAATTCGGCAGCAGGAAATGGGGCACAGGCTGCAAATAATGGAACTGCTGCAACTGGTAATGTAGCAGGTCAGAGTGGAAATACTCAGAGCACAAATCAGGGTGCCGCAAATCAGAATACAAATGCAGGTGCAGCAAGTCAGGGTGGACAGACCCAGGGTGGACAGGCACAGGGCGGTGGAAATACATCTGGTGGAAATCAGAGCATTCCAGTAACACCAATGAGCTCAGGTACTGATACAAATCAAGGAAATGAAGAGCAATTATACAATGATTTATTTAATCTTGGAAACAGAGTTACAATAAGTCTTGACATTCCTGATTCAGAAATACAGAAATTACAGGATGATTATGTAAGATATGGAAATGGAAAGTCACCAATTTACAGAAGAGTGACAAAGATGACAGTAACTATAAATAATACTTCATAAAATATATATGATGTTGGTGTCAAGATGAAGGGAAACACATCAAGATGTCCTGTTTACAACAATGGTGACGTTAATTCAAGAAATCTGATTCATCTTAAACTCAGTTTTGATGAAGCTTTTGATAATACATCATATTATGGAAATGAAGCAATTAACTGGGATGCAAATCTCAGAAAACAGAGAAAATCGAGAACTTTTGCAACTCTTGACGGGCTAGAATTAAAATGGAACAGAAATTTCGATGGTACATATGTTGCTAACTATTATGGAAATATAATGTTTAGAAATTTTGGTGTATATGCTCAGAACACAAGCCTTGCAAATGTAAGATTTGGAGGATATAACTATGGCGTATATACAATTTATGAGCCAGTCGGTAAGAAATTCTTGAAGAGATATATGCCTGGTGCAAATACTGGGGACTTATACAAATGTGGGTAGAGTAACAAAGGTGCGAATTACACAACAGATTCACTTAATTCCGTTGGTGTAGAAACTCCAAACAGACAGCTTACATACGACTTGAAGACAAATAAGACAACATCAAATCACAGCAGTCTGAAAAACCTTATAAACCAGATTAACAGTAATTCAAGCAAGCAGACATTTGCAAACGTTGTGGATGCGGATGATTTTGTAATGTTTGCAGCAGTAAGTTATTTTGAGGGAAATCCAGATGATTTGAGAAATAACTTCAATAATCATTATGTATATTTCAGAAATGGAAAGGCAATTTTCTTCCCATATGATTACGACAGATGTTTTGGTATTACAACATCAAATAAAGATATGACTCAGTACAGCCCATATGCAAGTGAAACTGCATTACAGGGAAATCAGAGAAATCCGCTCTATAACAATTCTATAATTGGAAGAACTAATAACTATACAGCAGAATACACAAATGCACTTGCATTTTCTGAGAACAATGGTTACAGAATGAGTGTAAGTGATTATATGAGTAGAATTTATAACAGATATGTGACGGCAATGAATAAATAAAAAATATACCACCAGTTTATGGGCACGCTTTCGCTCTTTGAACTAAGTAGCGGAACTAAGCTCTGTCGGGACATTCCCGCCAATCGCTAAGTACCGACTAGTTCAAAAGGCCCCAAAACAGGTGGTATATTTTTTACATCATATAATGTTATTTAATCCCAGTACTTCCAATTCCGCCTCTGTCTTCGTTATCAAGTTTGGTTACCTCACTGAAAGTTATTTGAGGCTGGTGCTTCTCGATTCTGAACTGACATATTCTGTCATTTACATGTATTTCTGTGTCTCTAAGGGCAATAGCTGGAAAATAGAACCAGTCATTTGGTCCGCAATAGGATTCGTCAACTATTCCCATAGAGTTGGCCTGAATAATTCCAAAATTCTTGAAAGTAGAACTTCTTGGCACAATGTGAGCTTCGTATCCATCGGGGAGCTGCATTGCAACGCCTAAATTAATTAATTTGAACTCGCCAGATTTCATAACTACATTCTCTGCAGATCTTAAATCAATCCAGTCAGATTTGCCATTAATATATTTTAGCTTTTCAATTCCTTCGTTTAAATATTGTATTTTTATTTCTGTCATTTTTTACTAAACTCCTTCGTATAATATAATTTCTCCAGATTCCAGAGATTTTCTGACATCAATGATTCTCTGATTTTCTGAACCCCTGAATCTTAAACTGATATTTCTTAAATCTTCTACATATTCACCATCCACCATAACGTCAAAATAAGAAATGAGTTCCCTTGTTTCAGGAAATGTGTTAGTCATATTTTCTATAATATCTTTGTCAAATAGATAGCCGGTATAACACCAGATGTTTTTATCTGGAAATGCTTCTTTTACTTTTTTTATAAAGGGAAGCAGTGCTTTCTGATTTACAGGTTCCATAGGCTCTCCGCCTAAGAGGGTCAGACCTGATATTGCAGGATTGCCAATCTTGTCTAGAAGTTCATTTTCTGTCTCTTCTGTAAATGGAATTCCAAAATTAAAATCCCAGGCAATTTCGTTAAAACATCCCTTGCATCTGTGAGTACATCCGCTTACAAATAGTGATACTCTCACACCAGGACCATTTGCTATATCAAAAGATTTGATTTCTGCGTAGTTCATCGATACCTCCATATTTATTAATATTGAAATTATATCATTCACATATTTTTTTGTCCATTATATAGAAAGGTCAAAAATCTTTAAAAATGTGTTGACAAAAAATTATGGTGGTGTTATCTTATGTTTAGCAAGTGATTAGCACTCTAGCTAATTGAGTGCTAACAAATGAAAAAAGCCGGAGTACTTAGATGAAAGGATCTGCAATATGGAATTAGATGAGAGAAAAGTTAAAATTTTAAATGCAGTAATTAAGAATTATCTTGAGACCGGCGAACCGGTTGGATCAAGGACTATTTCCAAAGAATCAGATTTGAAATTAAGTTCAGCTACAATCAGAAATGAGATGGCAGACTTAGAGGAGATGGGCTATATTATTCAGCCACATACTTCATCAGGCAGAATACCAACTGATGCAGGATACAGACTGTATGTTGACAACATGATGAAGGAAAAGATAGAGGAACTGGATAAGAAAGAGAAAGACCTAAATGAGGTTAAGGATTATCTTACAGGAAAGGTTGAACAGGTAGAGGAGTTACTTCAGAATACGGCAAAACTTTTAGCAAATAATACCAATTATGCCACAATGGTAACTACACCTATTCATAAGAAGGGTAAGAAACTTAAGTTTATTCAGCTTTCACTTTTAGAAGAAGATAAACTTCTCTGTGTAATTGTTGTAGAAGGTAATGTTATTAAGAATAAGATAATAGATATTGTAGATACAGTTAGTTCAGAGACTATATTAAAACTAAATATTTTGTTTAATACTAGTTTGAATGGGTTATCATTAGAAGAGATGAATATCAGTCTTGTTTCTATGATGACAGCACAGGCTCCTGAATATTCAGAGCTTGTGAGACAAATAATAGATGTAGTTGGCCATGTACTTGCCAATGAAAATGATTTTAAAATTTACACAAGCGGTGCAACTAATATTTTCAAATATCCGGAATTAAGTGAGAGCAGTACAGCAAGTGAAATAATAAATACTTTTGAGGAAAAGAAACTACTCACAAATCTTCTTGTTGATAAAAACGGTGATGAAGAACAGTCAGGCATACAGGTATATATTGGTAATGAGACACCAGTAAGTTCTATGAAGGATTGCAGCGTTGTTACAGCCACATATGAAATTGAAGATGGGGTCACAGGAACTATTGGAATTATCGGACCTAAGAGAATGGATTATGAGAAAGTTGTAAAGGCGTTAAAGAGTGTTACCGATGAACTTGACGATAAGTTAGGAAATCATGATAAATAGCTGAAAGGTGGAAAGTAAAGTGGAAGAAAACAAAGATTTACAGGATCAGAACACTGATATAGAGAAAGATATAGAAAATGTAGCAGATGAGACTTCAGTAGAATTTGAAGAAGCAGCAGAGGAAAACATAGAAGAAAATGTAGAGTCAGAAACTACAGATGATTCTGAAAAAAAAGGATTTTCCAAAAAGAAAAAGGACAAAAAAGATGAACTCATAGAAGAACTCACAGATAAATACAAGAGAACTTTTGCAGAGTTTGATAATTTCAGAAAACGTTCTGAAAAGGAAAAGTCAGCAATGTATGGAGTTGGTGCCATGGATGTGATTGGAAAAATACTTCCAGTTGTTGATAATTTTGAGAGAGGTCTTAACACATTGTCAGATGAGGAAAGAGAAGCTCCTTTCGCTGACGGAATGGATAAGATATATAAACAGTTGTTAAAGAGTCTTGAAGATTTAGGTGTTTCCGAAATCGAAGCTCTTGGTAAAGAATTTGATCCAAATCTCCATAATGCAGTAATGCATATTGATGATGAAGAGCTTGGAGATAATGTAGTTGCTGAGGTTTTACAGAAGGGATATATGTATAAAGATTCTGTAGTAAGACATAGCATGGTAAAGGTTGCAAATTAAAAAATAATAGATTTAGGAGGAATGAATCATGGGTAAGATTATAGGTATTGATTTAGGTACAACAAATTCATGCGTAGCTGTTATGGAAGGTGGAAAACCAACAGTTATCGCTAATACAGAAGGACTTAGAACAACTCCTTCAGTTGTAGCATTCACAAAGACAGGAGAGAGACTTGTAGGTGATCCTGCAAAACGTCAGGCAGTAACAAATGCTGAGAAGACAATAGCATCAATTAAGAGGCATATGGGTACAGATTACAAAGTACAGATTGATGATAAGTCATACACACCACAGCAGATTTCTGCATTTGTTCTTCAGAAGTTAAAAGCTGATGCAGAAGGATATTTAGGAGAAAGCGTTACTGAGGCAGTTATCACAGTTCCAGCATATTTCAATGATGCACAGAGACAGGCAACAAAGGATGCAGGAAAGATTGCAGGACTTGAAGTAAAACGTATTATTAACGAGCCAACAGCAGCAGCTCTTGCTTATGGACTTGATAATGAAAATGAACAGAAAATTATGGTATACGATTTAGGTGGTGGTACATTTGATGTATCTATCATTGATATAGGTGATGGTGTTATTGAAGTTTTATCTACTAACGGAGATACAAGACTTGGTGGAGATGACTTCGATGAACATTTAACAAAATACATGATTGATGAGTTTAAGAAGGCAGAGGGCGTTGACTTAAGCACTGACAAGATGGCACTTCAGAGATTAAAAGAAGCTGCAGAGAAAGCAAAGAAAGAGCTTTCATCAGCAACATCTACAAACATTAACCTCCCATTCATCACAGTAGTTGATGGAGAACCAAAGCATCTTGATATGACACTTACAAGAGCAAAATTTGATGAACTTACAAGTGATCTTGTTGAGAGAACAGTTATTCCAGTACAGAATGCATTAAAGGATGCAGGACTTAATATGTCAGATATTGCTAAGGTATTATTAGTTGGTGGTTCAACTAGAATTCCAGCAGTTCAGGATAAAGTAAAACAGTTAACAGGTAAAGAACCAAATAAGAGCTTAAATCCAGATGAGTGTGTTGCACTTGGTGCTTCTATCCAGGGTGGTACATTATCAGGTGATTCAAGTGCCGGTGACATTCTTCTTCTTGATGTCACACCACTTTCTCTTTCTATCGAGACAATGGGTGGAGTTGCAACAAGATTAATTGAGAGAAACACAACTATCCCTACAAAGAAGAGCCAGGTATTCTCTACAGCAGCAGATAATCAGAGCGCTGTTGATATTAATGTATTACAGGGTGAAAGACAGTTTGCCAAGGATAACAAGAGTCTTGGACAGTTCAGACTTGACGGAATTCCACCAGCAAGAAGAGGAGTTCCTCAGATTGAAGTTACATTTGATATTGATGCCAATGGTATCGTAAATGTTTCAGCAAAAGATCTTGGAACAGGAAAAGAACAGCATATAACAATTACAGCTGGATCAAATATGTCAGATGAAGATATTGATAAGGCAGTAAAAGAAGCTGCTCAGTTTGAAGCAGAAGATAAGAAACGTAAAGAAGCAATAGATACAAGAAACGAAGCAGATTCAATGGTATTCCAGACACAGAAAGCATTAGATGAAGCAGGAGACAAGATTGATGCAGCAGACAAAGCTAATGTTGAGGCTGATCTTAAAGCATTAAAGGATTTAGTGGATAACTCAGATCCAAACAACATGACAGAGCAGCAGGTTGCAGATATTAAAGCAGCTCAGGAGAAATTAATGACAGGTGCTCAGAGCTTGTTCCAGAAGATGTATGAGCAGGCAGGCGGTGCAGCAGGAGCAGCAGGCGCAGGCCCAGATATGGGAAATGCTGGAAGCCAGCAGACAAGTGGCGGACAGGACGATGACATCGTAGATGGAGACTACAAAGAAGTCTAATTAGTATTATAAAGATTGTCAGAGATTGTCATTTCAGGAAGTTATTTCCTGAAATGACTTATTTAGTATTATTAGAAATGAAAGTGAAAGGGAAAAACTATGGCAGAGAAAAGAGATTATTACGAAGTCCTTGGTGTAGACAGAAATGCAGATGATGCTGCTATAAAAAAAGCATACAGGGTACTTGCCAAAAAATACCATCCAGATTTTCATCCCGGAGATAAAGAAGCAGAAGAAAAATTCAAAGAAGCAAGTGAGGCCTATGCAGTTCTTTCAGATAAAGACAAGAGAGCACAGTATGACCAGTTTGGCCATGCAGCATTTGATGGAAGTGCAGGCGCAGGCGGCGGAGGATTTAATTTTAACTTCGGAGATATGGGAGATATATTTGGAGACATATTTGGCGGTATGTTTGGCGGCGGAGGAAGAAGAAATCCAAATGCGCCACAGCAGGGTTCGAATATTAGAACAAGTATAAGAATTACCTTTAGTGAAGCAGCATTTGGCTGTTCTAAGGAAATTGAACTCACTCTGAAAGACGAATGTCAGACCTGCCATGGAACAGGAGCAAAGCCTGGTACATCAAAAGTTACATGTTCTAAGTGCGGAGGAAAAGGAAAAATTGTATTTACGCAGCAGTCGCTTTTTGGTACAGTTCAGAATGTATCTACTTGTCCAGACTGTAACGGCTCAGGACAGATTGTCAAGGAAAAATGTCCAGACTGTTATGGAACAGGATATAAGAGTTCGAGAAAAAAGATACAGGTAGATGTTCCTGCAGGAATAGATAATGGACAGAGTATAAGAATTCGTGGAAAAGGTGAACCTGGAATAAATGGCGGACCAAGGGGAGATTTGCTTGTGGAAGTACTTGTATCAAGAGATCCAGTATTTGAAAGACAGGATTATACAGTCTATTCAGAAGCACCAATTACCTTTGCACAGGCAACACTTGGAGCAGATGTAAAAATAAAGACAATAGATGGAGAAGTTATCTACAATGTAAAGCCTGGAACACAGACGAATACAAGAGTAAGACTTAAAAATAAAGGGATCCCTACACTCAGAAACAAGCAGATAAGAGGAGACCATATCGTAACACTTGTAGTACAGGTTCCTAGAAAGCTAAATGCTCAGCAGAAGGAAGCACTGAAAGCATTTGATGAGGCTATGGGTGGCAGTCTTAATGAAGCTACATCAGATGACAAGGATAGTCAGGGCAAGGATAAGAAGAAAAAGAGTTTTTTTGACAAATTAAAATAAAAATCAAAATAGAGCTTAATACAGATCATACAGGGATTTGTATAGGCTCTATTTTTTTATTTGATATCCACTGTATATTATGATATAATCAAAAGTAATTTGTAAAAATAAGAAAAAAAGAATTAAAAATAGATGAAAGGCATATTACAATGGACAAAAGTGCGCAAGTAGAAAAATATCATATGGTGCCAATTGATAATCTTCAGGGCTATGATGTGAGACCAGGTATGTATGAAATTAATGGAGCAACAGCAATTCCTGGAGGAGTTAATTTTACTATACACTCTCACAATGCAACATCATGTGAGCTCCTTCTGTTTCATAGAATGGAATCGGAGCCATTTGCAATTATACCATTTCCTGAGCAGTATAAAATTGGAAATGTATACTCTATGATTGTTTTTGGTTTAAATATAGAGGATTTTGAATATGCATACAGTGTTGATGGTCCGTTTGATCCTAAAAAGGGACTTGTTTTTGATAAGACAAAATATCTTTTGGACCCATATGCTAAAGCAGTTACAGGACAGAGTGTCTGGGGGAAACCTGTTGCACTGAATAATGTATATAAGGCAAGAGTTGTGAAAAATGATTTTGACTGGAAGGACTTTAAAAAGGCTTCTATACCTATGGAAGATTTAGTTATTTACGAACTTCACGTCAGAGGATTTACAAAGGATGGTTCTTCGGAACTAGAAGAGAATGAAAGAGGAACATTTGAGGGAGTCAGAAAAAAGATTCCTTACTTAAAAGAACTTGGAGTTAATGCGGTAGAACTTATGCCTATCTTTGAATTCGATGAGACAAGAGATAAGAGAGAAGTAGATGGAAAGACACTTCTCGATTACTGGGGATATAATCCTATCAGTTTCTTTGCTCCAAATACAAGTTACAGTTCTAAAATAGAATTTAACAGAGAGGGAAATGAATTAAAGAGATTAATAAAAGAGCTGAATGAAAACGGAATAGAAGTATTTCTTGATGTTGTATTTAATCATACAGCCGAGGGAAATGAACTTGGTCCATATATTTCTTTTAAGGGCTTAGATAATAATATCTATTATATGCTTACACCTGATGGATACTATTACAATTTCAGTGGATGTGGAAACACATTAAACTGTAATCACCCTATTGTTCATCAGATGATATTAGAGTGTCTCAGATACTGGGTAGTCAACTACAGAGTAAATGGTTTCAGATTTGACCTTGCAACAATACTTGGAAGAAATGAAGATGGTTCGCCTATGAACAAACCTCCACTATTGCAGTCACTTGCATTTGATCCAATACTTGGAGATGTCAAACTAATTGCAGAGGCATGGGATGCAGGCGGATTGTATCAGGTAGGTTCGTTCCCATCATGGAACAGATGGTCAGAGTGGAACGGAAGATATCGTGATGATATAAGAAACTTCTTAAAAGGAAGCGGCGGTGCATATCTTGCCTCAAACAGAATTACAGGTTCTACAGATATTTATGATGAGGTTTACAGAGGAAGTAACGCATCAGTTAACTTTATTACATGTCATGACGGATTTACACTTTATGATCTGTTTTCGTATAATTACAAGCATAATGATGCTAATGGATGGAATAATACAGATGGAACAAATGATAATCTAAGTTGGAACTGCGGAGCTGAAGGCGAGACAGATGATCCTGCAGTATTAAGCCTTAGATACAGGATGATAAGAAATGCATGTACCGTTCTCATGATGAGCAGAGGAATTCCTATGTTCTTTGCTGGTGACGAGTTCTGTAATACGGCATTTGGAAATAATAATGCTTATTGCCAGGATAACATCATATCATGGCTTGACTGGAATCTTCTTAAAAAGAACAAAAAGACATTTGATTTCTTTAAGAGGGTAATAAAATTCAGAAAAGATCACCATGTAATCAGAAAAAATACAAAGATATGTTCCCTTGGTTTCCCATATATCAGCACACATGGAAAACGACCTTTTGAAAATCAGTATAATACTGATACAAAATTCATTGGTATTATGTATGCAGGCAGAAACGAAGAGAATGAAATTGAAGATGAAATTATCTATGTTGCAATTAATACCTATTGGGAAAGAGATACATTTACAATGCCTAATATAGCATATGAATATAAATGGAAAGTTGTAATTGATACCATGGATGAAAATGGTTATATTGAGGATAAGAATGTAATACTTGACGGAAGTAACTGTATCATAGGTCCTAGAAGTGTTATGGTATTTAGAAATGTAGACAAGCATTTAGAATAGAGGATAAATCATATGGAATGGAAGAAATTTACATTAGAGACAACCACTGAAGCGGTAGATCTTGTAGGCGAAGTCCTTATGGAAAATGGAATCACAGGTTTTGAATTAGAGGATAACAGAGGTTTGTCCCAAAAAGACAAAGAGGCTATGTTTATAGATATACTGCCTGAAATGTCAGATGATGGCAAAGCAAGAATTATCTTTTATATGGATATGGACACTCCAGAGGATGAGGAAAAGGAAACTCTTTCTAATATTATGAAGGGTATAGATGAACTTAAAGATTTTGTGGATGTTGGTGATGTGAAAATCATGGATTCCATAACACGCGAACAGGACTGGGTTAATAAATGGAAAGAATTTTTTAAGCCATTCACTGTTGATGATATTTTAATTAGACCAACCTGGGAAAAGGTTGATAATGAAAATGATTACAAGATGGTAATAAAGATTGATCCGGGCACAGCTTTTGGAACGGGACTTCATGAGACAACACAGCTTTGTATCAGACAGCTTAGGAAATACTTAAAGGGTGGAGAAACAATACTTGATGCTGGCTGCGGAAGCGGTATTCTTTCTATTGTAGGAAAGAAAATGGGTGCAGGATATACTCTTGGCGTTGATATTGATGAGAGAGCAGTTGATGCATCTTGCGAAAATGTAAAAGAGAATAGTGTAGATGAAAATATAGAGTTTATTACAGGAAATATTATTGGTGAAGATGAAATTAAAGACAGAGTTGGATATGACAAATACGATATCGTTGTTGCTAATATTTTAGCAGATGTAATTGTTCCATTGTCAGAAGTTATTGCCCCTCATATGAAAAAGGGTGGACTGTTTATTACTTCGGGAATAATAAATACAAAGGAACAAGATGTGGTTGATGCTATTAATAGCAATAGTGAACTTGAAATAGAAGAAATTACAAGACAGAACGACTGGGTAAATGTAACAGCCAGAAAGGTTTGATATGCACCATTTTTTTGTATCGGAAAATAATATAGATTTAGAAAATAAAAGGGTTTATATTGAAGGCACTGACGTTAATCATATAAAAAACGTTCTCAGGATGAAAATCGGAGAAGAAATGCTAGTCAGTGACGGAAACGGACATGATTATTTGTGTGAAATAGAGAAATATGATGAAAATGATTCGGTTATTTCTGTAATAACAGATGATACGTCCCGTGGGGTAGAACTTCCATCTAAAATCTACCTTTTTCAAGGACTTCCAAAAGGTGACAAAATGGAACTTATCATTCAGAAGGCGGTTGAACTGGGCGTATATGAGATTATTCCTGTAAGTACAAAGAGAACGGTAGTCAAGCTAAATGAAAAGAAAGAAAAGTCAAAAATAGAGAGATATAATAAGATTTCGGAGTCGGCTGCAAAACAGTCGAAGAGAAGTATTATTCCTGAGGTTAAAGGCGTAATGACTTTTAAGGATGCTCTGAAATATGCCAGTGAATTTGATATAAATCTCATTCCTTATGAGAATTATAAGGATATGACTGAAACTAAAAAAGCTGTACAGAAAATTGGCAAGAATCAAAAAATAGGTATTTTTATAGGACCTGAGGGCGGATTTGATGAAAGTGAAGTTGAGATTGCATCAGACTTGGGAGTGAATAAAATTTCACTTGGAAAGAGGATTTTGAGAACAGAAACAGCAGGGCTTATGATTATATCAGTTATTATGTTTAGTCTTGAAGAATAGAGGAGAAAAAATGGAAGCATATCTTGATAATTCAGCCACTACAAGGACATTTGATGAAGTGGCAAAACTCATGGTTAAGATTATGATAGAGGATTATGGAAATCCATCAGCAATGCACCTTAAGGGAGTTGAGGCTGAGGAATATATAAAAAAATCTGCAGAACGTATTTCTAAGGTTTTAAAGGTTGACCCAAAAGAAATCTTATTTACATCAGGAGGAACAGAATCTAATAATCTTGCAATTATTGGAGCCGCTCTTGCAAATGAAAGATCAGGAAAGCATATCATTACAACAAGTGTGGAACATGCTTCTGTTCGCAGTACAATGGATTTTCTTGAGGAGAGAGGATTTAGAATTACGTATCTTCCGGTTAACAGTAAAGGCGTAGTTGACGTAAAAGACCTTGAGACATCAATATGTGATGATACTATTCTGTGCTCTATCATGTATGTTAATAATGAAATGGGGTCAGTGATGCCAGTAAAAGAAATTGGTGAGATAATTAGGGAGAAGAAACCAGATATTATCTATCATGTTGATGCAATTCAGGCTTTTGGAAAATATGAGATACATCCCAGAAGACAAAAAATAGACATGCTCTCAGTAAGCAGTCACAAAATACATGGCCCTAAGGGTGCAGGATTTTTATATATCAAGGATAAAACAAAGATAAAACCTATAATTTACGGTGGTGGTCAGCAGAGAGGAATGCGTTCGGGAACAGAAAATGTTCCAGGGATAGCAGGAATGGGACTGGCAACTGAAATGATTTATAACAATCTCTCTGAAAAAATAGACAGGTTATACGAACTCAAGGATTATATGATTGACAGATTATCTAAGATAGAAGATGTAAGAATCAACTCAGGTAAAGGGAGAGATGTTGCTCCTCAGATAGTAAATGCAAGTTTTATTGGTGTCAGAAGCGAAGTGTTACTCCATGCACTTGAAACTAAAAATATTTATGTATCTGCTGGTTCGGCATGTAACAGCAATAAACATGTATCATCTAATACCCTTAAGCAGATGGGACTAAAGCCTGAAGAGATAGAGTCTGCTATAAGATTTAGTTTTAATCTTCAGACCTCAAAGGAAGAGGTTGATTATGCAGTTGATACAATAAAAGAAATGTTACCAAAATTAAGAATATTTGTTAGGAAATAAAAGGAGAAATAATGTTTAAAGCATTTTTATTAAAATACGCAGAGATAGGTGTAAAAGGCAAGAACAGATACAAGTTTGAAGATGCGTTAGTCAGACAGATAGAAAAGGCCCTGTCTTCAGTAGATGGAGATTTTGAAGTCACAAAATTTACAGGAAGAATCTATGCAACTGCCAAAGGCGATTATGATTATGAAGAGACAGTAGATGCATTAAAGAAAGTGTTTGGAATTGTGGCAATTTGTCCTTTAGTGCAGATTGAGGATAATGGATTTGAGGATCTGTCAAAACAGGTTGTTGAATATATAGATAAAACATATAAAGACAAAAATAAGACATTTAAAGTAAATGCAAGAAGAGCGAGAAAGAATTATCCTAAGTCATCCCCTGAGATAAATGAAGATCTCGGAGAGGCAATTCTTGGTGCATTTCCTGAAATGAAAGTAGACGTACATAATCCTGATATATTGCTAAATGTTGAAATTAGAGAGATGATAAATATTTATTCTATTTCGATTAAGGGTGCTGGCGGAATGCCAACAGGAACAGCTGGAAAGGCAATGCTTCTTTTATCTGGCGGAATTGACAGCCCTGTTGCAGGCTATATGGTTGCCAGAAGAGGTGTTGTTTTAGAGGCAACATATTTCCATGCACCACCTTATACAAGTGAGAGAGCAAAGCAGAAGGTCGTAGATCTTGCAAGGGAAGTGGCAAAGTATTCAGGACCAATTAAGCTTAATATTGTAAACTTTACGGACCCACAGCTTTATATTTATGAAAAATGTCCACATGAAGAACTAACAATCATAATGAGAAGATATATGATGAGAATTGCAGAACATTTCGCTAAGAAATCAAAATGTCTTGCACTTATCACAGGTGAAAGTGTTGGACAGGTTGCGAGCCAGACAATGGAAAGTTTAAATGCTACAAACGCTGTATGTGATCTACCTGTATACAGACCTGTAATTGCATTTGATAAACAGGATATAATAGATATTTCTGAAAAGATTGGAACATATGAGACTTCTATACAGCCATATGAAGACTGCTGTACTATTTTTGTTGCAAAACATCCTGTGACAAAACCAAGATTAGACATAATAGAAAAGTCTGAACAGAAGATAGCACAAGACATGGAAGAACTTGTTAAGAAGGCAATTGAGACAGTTGAAACAATAGTAGTAGAATAAAAATAAAACAGACCGCTAAATATAGCGGCCTGTTGTCTATTACCAAAGTGGCAGATTATTCAACGATATATGGCTTAAGTACTGCAAGGACATCATCAATATTGTCCTCAGCATGGATATTTAAGTCTATATCTTTAGAAAGGTCTAAACTAAAGATACCCATGATAGACTTAGCATCGATAACATATCTTCCTGATACTAAATCGAAATCTGAATCGAATTTTGTGATATCATTTACGAATGCCTTTACTTTGTCAATTGAGTTTAAACAAATTTTAACTGTTTTCATAATAAATACCTCCTATCACGATAATATAGTTTACAGATGAACTGGTAAAATTTTGCAATTCATCAATAATTATATACTACATTTTATATATAAAAAAGTCAACCCAAAAAATAATGTGTCAATAGAAATGAGGAACATAAATTGAAGAAAAAAGTCGCATTACATAACCTTGGATGCAAGGTGAATGCATATGAAACAGAAGCCATGGGACAGCTATTTGAAAAAAGAGGATATGAAATTGTTCCATTTGGAAAAGAAGCAGATATATATATAATAAATACATGTACTGTTACAAATGTAGCAGACAGAAAATCAAGGCAGATGCTGCATAAAGCAAAGAAAATGAATGAAAATTCTCTGGTTGTTGCAGTTGGATGTTATGCTCAGGCATTTAGCAAAGAACTTGAAAAAGATGAACTTATCGATATAATTGTGGGAAATGACAGAAAAAAGGAAATAGTTGATATTGTAGAACAAAACATAAAAGAAACAATTATTGATATAAACGATACAAGTGTTGCTGGAGAATTTGAGGAACTGAATATTGAGAGCATAAAAGAACACACCAGGGCATATATAAAAATTCAGGATGGATGCAATCAGTTTTGTAGCTACTGTATTATTCCTTACGCACGAGGAAGAATAAGAAGCAGAAGACCTGAAAATATTATGAAAGAAATAGGAAGACTAACAGATGCAGGATACCAGGAAGTTGTACTGACAGGTATTCATCTGACTTCTTATGGAAAAGATTTTGAGGATGGAATTTCTCTTATTGATATTATTGAAATGATAGGGAAAATACCAGAAATAAAGAGAATAAGACTGGGTTCGTTAGAACCTAGAGTAATAACTGATGAATTTATGAGAAGACTTACAAAAGTACAATCATTTTGCCCTCATTTTCATTTGTCACTTCAGAGCGGATGCGATGAGACATTGAAGAGAATGAATAGAAAATATACATGTAGTGAGTATATGGAAGGCTGTGAAACAATCAGAAAATATTATGAAGATGCAGCTATTACTACGGATGTGATTGTTGGATTTCCAGAGGAGAGCGACGAGGAGTTTGAAGTTACAAAGAAATATTTACGAGATGTAAATTTCGCTCAGATGCATATCTTTAAATACTCAAAAAGAGAAGGTACGGTGGCAGCTGCTAATAAAAATCAGGTGGATGACAGAGTAAAGAGTGCAAGGAGTGATGTGCTTATAAAACTCGGAAGAGAAATGCATCTTGAATTTATGAATAAGTATCTGGGAAAGAAAGTTCCCGTTTTATTCGAGGAAATCATTAAGGTGGATTCAGTGGAGTATTATATGGGGCATACAATGGAGTATCTTAAAGTTGCTGTTAAAACTGACAAAAATCTGCAAAATCAGATACTGGAAGTTGAAATTACACAGGTGCTTAACGATGAAATAGTGCTTGCCATCTTGTAGAAATTATATTAGAATATAAAAAGATATCTTGGACGTGAGTTTATCGAAAATACTATATTTTGAAAGGAATGGCTTTGCTTTTGCGAGGCAGAAGAAGATATGAGAAATAATTTAAATAACACACAATATATTAAGGCAAAATCAGAAGATACAAATCTTGAAGTGTCTCAGATCTTAGAGAGAGTATACAAAGCTCTTGCTGAGAAAGGATATAATCCTGTAACACAGATAGTGGGTTATATTATGTCAGGTGACCCAACATATATCACAAGTCACAATGGTGCGAGAAGTCTTATAATGAGAGCTGAAAGAGACGAACTTATAGAAGAAGCACTCACATACTATATTAATAATAAATTTATCAAGAAGAAGTAGCCACAGAAAGGCATATAATATGAGAATAATGGGTTTGGATTTTGGTTCTAAGACTGTAGGAGTTGCTGTATCAGATGAGTTGTATCTTACAGCTCAGGGGCTGGAGATTATCAGGAGAGATAAGCCTGGAAAACTCAGACAGACTCTGTCTAGAATTGAAGAACTTGTGAAAGAATATAACGTAGAGTCTATTGTACTCGGATTTCCGAAGAACATGAATAATACTGAAGGAGAGAGATGTGCAAAGACTCTGGAGTTTAAGGAACTATTAGAGAAGAGAACGGGATTGAGCGTAGAACTTTATGATGAGAGATTGACAACTGTTATGGCCGATAAGACTATGATGGAGGTTGGTATCAGACGTGAAAACAGAAAAAAATATGTTGATGAGATTGCCGCTGTATTTATTTTACAGGGGTATTTAGATGCGCGTAAAAATAAAGCCAGTGAATAAATATTAGATTTAGAAAGGAATAAAGGTATAACTATGTCCGAATATCAGAAAATAAAATTTACAGATGGAGAAACCGGTGAAGAAGTAGAATTTAATGTTGTTGAACAGACAAGAATTAATAATATTAATTATCTTCTTGTGACGGAGGATGAAGAATCGGATGAGGAGACAGCATATATTTTAAAAGATTTGTCAGATGATGTGGATTCTGAGGCTAATTACGAGATATTAGAAGATGACAATGAGATAGAATATGTAGCAAAAATATTTGCTGAACTCTTGGACGATGTAGACATTGAAAAATAGCGAGGCTTAGACGGAAAGGAAATCGAACGTGAAAAAAGAATTAGCAAAGAATGGAAGCAAAGCAAAAATTAAAATAATACCTCTTGGAGGATTAGAACAGATCGGAATGAATATCACAGCTTTTGAGTACGAAGACAGCATTATTGTTGTGGACTGTGGTCTTGCATTTCCAGATGAAGATATGTTAGGAATTGATTTGGTAATTCCAGATACAACATATTTAAAGGATAATATAGATAAAGTTAAGGGTTTTGTAATAACACATGGTCATGAGGATCATATTGGTGCCATACCATATGTTCTTAAAGATATAAATGTTCCAATATATGCTACGAAGCTCACTCTCGGAATAATTGAGGGAAAATTAAAAGAACATAATATGTTAAAATCTGTAAAGAGAAAAGTCGTTAAGTACGGACAGTCAGTAAATCTTGGATGTTTCAGGGTAGAGTTTATCAGAACAAATCATAGTATCGTAGATGCCGCTGCACTTGCAATTTTCTCACCTGCCGGAGTGCTTGTTCACACTGGAGATTTTAAGGTGGATTATACTCCTGTATTTGGAGATGCTATTGATCTTACAAGATTTGGAGAGCTTGGCAAAAAAGGTGTTCTTGCACTTATGTGTGACAGTACTAATGTTCTTCGTGAAGGATTTACTATGTCTGAGAGAACTGTTGGCAAGACATTTGAGCATATATTTGCAGAGAATATAAAGAGAAGAATAATAGTAGCAACATTTGCATCTAACGTTGACAGAGTTCAGCAGATAATAAACACAGCATACAAATATGGTCGAAAAGTTGTTATTGAAGGAAGAAGTATGGTCAATGTAATTACTACGGCCAGTGAACTTGGATATATAAATATTCCTGAAAATACAGTTATAGATATAGAAACACTGAAGAACTATCCAGATGAGCAGGTTGTTGTTATTACAACAGGAAGCCAGGGAGAATCAATGGCAGCATTGTCTAGAATGGCAGCATCAATCCATAAGAAAGTTACTATTGGACCTGATGATACTGTAGTTTTAAGCTCAACTCCAATTCCTGGAAATGAAAAATCTGTTTCCAGAGTAATAAATGAACTTGAGAGAAAAGGTGCTAACGTAATATTCCAGGATACACATGTTTCTGGTCATGCATGTCAGGAAGATATAAAATTAATATACTCCCTTGTTAAACCGATGTATTCTATACCAGTTCATGGCGAGTACAGACATTTAAAGAAACAGGCAGAACTTGCCGTTGATATGGGTGTAAAGAAAGAAAATACTATAATTTTATCATCAGGAGATGTGCTGGAAATTGGTGAGGAAAGTGCAAAAGTTATAGATCACATACAGGCCGGTGGAATATTAGTAGACGGTCTAGGTGTTGGAGATGTAGGAAATATTGTTCTCAGAGATAGACAGAATCTTGCTGAAAATGGAATAATCATAGTTGTTATGACACTTGAAAAATATTCAAATCAGCTTTTATCTGGGCCTGATATTGTCACAAGAGGATTTGTATATGTCAGAGAGTCAGAAAATTTAATAGAAGAAGCTAAGCAGGTAGTATCTGATGCAGTGACAGAATGTATAGACAGAAAAGTATCAGACTGGGGCAAAATAAAGATGGTTGTCAAGGACAGTTTAAGCGATTATCTTTGGAAGAAAATGAAGAGAAGTCCTATGATCTTACCAATAATAATGGAAGTGGAATAAAAAGGTGGAAGAGTTATGGATATAGAAGAGAAGGCAAGGGAACTGGCTGGGATACTTTTGGACAGTGAAATATACAATAGATATCTTGCAGCAAGAGAGACACTATCCCAGAATAATGAGCTCTTTATGCAAGTAAATGAGTACAGAAGACGGAATTTCTATATTCAGAATTCAGAAAACAGTAACAAAATAGATGAAATCAGGAAACTACTAGAGGAATATGATTATCTGATGAACAACAGAATAGTTAGGGAATATCTAGACAGTGAACTGATTTTATGCAGAACTATCAAGAGGATAAACAGTATATTAGTAGATAAGATAGATATAGATACAAGTTTTATTATTTAATGTCTGTTAAATTTATAGAATGAAGCTTTAGGAGGTATTGAAATTGACATTAAAAAATACATCAGAGAAGATGTTTAGGACATCAATAAAGATTGCCATATATGTATTTGTAATACTTGGAATTATAATAGTGGCTAAGAGTTCCTACAGTTTTGGCAAATCTATATTTACAGGCAAGGGAAAAGACAGCGCTCCAGGAAAAGATATAACGATTACTGTTTCTAAGGGAGAAAGTCTGAAAGAGATAGCAAATGACGCTAAGACAAGTGGTATAGTAGATAATTCGATTGTCTTCTACATTCAGTTGAAACTTTATATGAGCAAGAGTGATAAAATAAAGGAAGGTCAGTATACGCTTAATTCTTCTATGTCGGGTGAAAATCTTGTGAATAAACTGATTGCTGGAGATGAGCAGGATTCGAAATAAATGAGGTGTTGTTTTGATTACAAATGAGAGAATAGTTTCTTATCTTCATTCACTTGAAAAGGGAAACGGAGATTTTCTGGATAATTTGAGAGTGTATGCTGAGGCAAATAATGTGCCTATAATTAGAAAAGAGATGGAGAGTTTCCTAAAAGTGATGATAGACCTTAGGAAGCCTTCAAGTATACTTGAAATCGGCACAGCGATTGGGTATTCGTCTATTTTTATGGCAATGTCGTCTGAGGAGACATGTCATATTACAACAATTGAAAATTATGACAAACGTATCCCTGTTGCAAAGGGAAATTTTGTTAAAGCTGGGATGGATGAGAGAATAACCCTGATGGAGGGTGATGCACTTGATAAACTTAAAGAACTTGTAGATAATAAAGCTAAGTTTGATATGGTATTTATTGATGCGGCAAAGTCGTGGTATATGGAATATCTTATGGAAGTGTTTAAACTTACAGAGCCGGGCGCACTGATTATATCTGATAATGTGCTGCAAGAAGGAGAACTCTCAGAGAGCAGGTATGCAATAGAGAGGAGAAACCGCACAATACATGGCAAGATGAGAGAATTTCTTTATAACATAAAGAACATGGAAAATCTTGATACAACCATTATTCCTTTGGGAGATGGTGTTGCAATGAGCTGGAGGAAACAATGATAGAATATAATAGAAAAGTGGAATTACTGATACCTGCAAGCAGCCTAGAGGTGTTAAAGGTTGCTGTGACATATGGAGCAGATGCTGTATATGTGGGAGGAGAGGTATTTTCTCTTAGAGCAAAAGCGAAGAACTTCTCGATGGATGATTTGAAAGAAGGAGTAAAATTTGCCCATGAGCACGGAGTAAAGGTGTATATTACATCTAACATACTTGCGCATAATGATGATTTAGATGCGGCATATAAATATTTCAATGAATTAAAAGATGTACATATGGATGCACTTATAATTTCAGATCCTGCAATTTTTACTATTGCAAGAGAAATTTTTCCAGATCTTGACATTCATGTCAGCACTCAGGCTAACAATACAAATTATGGAACTTTTAATTTTTGGCACAAATTAGGAGCCAAGAGAGTTGTAACTGCAAGGGAATTATCATTAGAAGAAATTAATGAAATTAGAGGGAAAATCCCTGAAGATATGGAAATTGAGACATTTATTCATGGAGCAATGTGTATTTCATACTCTGGAAGATGCCTGCTTAGCAATTTTCTGACAGGCAGGGATGCTAACCAGGGTGCATGTACACATCCTTGTAGATGGAAATATTCTGTGGTTGAGGAGACTAGACCGGGAGAATATATGCCTGTTTATGAAAATGAAAGAGGCACATATATATTCAATTCAAAAGACTTGTGTATGATAGAACATATACCAGATTTGATGAAATCTGGAATTGACAGTTTGAAAATAGAGGGCAGAATGAAGACAGCTCTATATGTTGCCACTGTAGCCAGAACTTACAGAAGAGCTATAGATGATTATCTTGAAAGTGAAGAAAAATATCTTGCTAATCTGGATTATTACAGAGATGAGATCACAAAATGTACATACAGACAGTACACCACAGGTTTCTTCTATGGAAAGCCTACAGAAGAGACACAGATTTATGATTCTAACACATACAATAAGACATATACATATCTTGGAATGATAATGGGAAGTATCAATGCGAGAGAAATTGGTGTAGACAAGGACATTACTCTTTATGAGATAGAGCAGAGAAATAAATTCAGTATTTCTGAAGAAATAGAAATAATGAACACAGATGGTACAAATAGCTTTGTTAAGGTACTAGATATATACGATGAAAATGGAGTTGCGATGGAATCAGCACCTCATCCAAAACAGAAGTTATTTATTAATTTGGGCAAGGAGCTGGATAAATTTAACATTTTGAGAAGAAAAGAAATGTAATAGGAAATGCACTATATTGCACCTCGGGGCATAAATTATATAAAATGCTTCGAGGTGCTTTCTTTGAAAACATTTAAAGAACCATTAGACAGTGAAGAGGAGATGTATTATCTGAAATGCTTTAAAGATGGTGACTTGAAGGGAAAAGAACTGCTGGTAGAACATAATTTGAGATTAGTTGCGTTTATAGCTAAAAAATATGTCAAACCAGAAATTAACAGAAATCTTGATGAATTAATTTCGATTGGCACCATTGGTCTTATGAAAGCCATTGATAGTTTTGACTGTGGTAAAGGAAAATTATCCACATATGCTTCGAGATGTATTGAAAATGAATTCTTAATGATGCTAAGAACTGACAAGAAAAAATCCAAAGAGATTTCATTGTATGAGCCTATTGGTGCGGATTGCGAAGGAAATGAAATACATTTGTTTGATATAATTGAAAGTAAAGATCCCCAGATTGAAGAATGGTATGTGAGGAATGAGCAACAAAAAAAACTGATGGAATGTGTTAAAAATATACTGACAGACAGGGAATTCATCATTATAGAAAAAAGATATGGACTCAATGGAAAAAATGAATATACACAGCAAAAGGTTGCATCTGAACTAGGGATTTCAAGAAGTTATGTTAGCCGAATAGAAAAAAGAGCATTAATTAAATTAAAAAATGCATTAGAATAAATTGACTATCTGATGTTTAAAATATACAATAGATGATATATTGTACAAAAGGAGAAAACTAAAATGGAAAGTTATGAGATTTTAAGGGACCTTGCAATAATTATTGTCACAGCTAAATTGTTTGGAATACTTTCGAGACAATTACATGCACCTATGGTTGTGGGGGAAATCATTGCAGGATTGATAATTGGACCAAGTGTACTTGGAATTGTGGAGCAAAGTGATTTCCTTGGAATTCTTGCTGAAATAGGAGTAATTCTTCTGATGTTCAGTGCAGGACTTGGCACTAACTTAAGAGATCTTATAAAGACAGGACCAAAGGCAGTACTTATAGCATGTGCAGGTGTTGCGTTTCCAATGTTTTCGGGATATCTTTTATATAGTTGTTACTATGGATTTGCTCCAAACGGCTCTGATAAATTTTATGAGGCAGTGTTTATTGGAACAATAATGACTGCAACTTCGGTAAGTATTACTGTAGAGACATTAAAGGAACTGGGCAAATTAAAAGGAATGGTAGGAACTACAATTCTTTCGGCAGCAATAGTTGATGATGTAATTGGAATTATAGTTCTCACATTTGTTATTGGATTTAAGACAGCAAAGACTGATCCAGGTGACGTAATTTCTAAGACAGCTCTGTTCTTCCTGTTTTCAATAGGTATTGGATTTGTTATATATTTTCTATTTAAACTTATGGATAAAAGGTGGCCTCATAGCAGAAGAATTCCAATTTTTGGTCTTGCTCTTTGTTTTGCAATGGCCTATGTGGCAGAAAAATATTTTGGAATAGCAGATATTACTGGAGCATTTGTTGCAGGTATAATCTTATGTAATATTCAGGATTCTGATTATATATCCAGAAAAATGGATATAAGTTCATATATGATATTTGGACCTATTTTCTTTGCAAGTATTGGACTTAAGACAACAATAAAGGGACTTACAGGAGATCTTTTATTATTCTCTGTTCTGTTTGTATTAGTTGCACTTGTTGGAAAGATTATTGGATGCGGGCTTGTTGCAAGATTGTGCAGATTCAAGGGAAAAGATACATTTAGAATTGGTGTTGGTATGATGACAAGAGGAGAAGTGGCACTAATTGTCTCTCAAAAGGGACTTGATGCAGGAATGATTGATCCTAAATATTTTACTTCTGTAATTTTACTTATTATTACATCTTCTGTTGTGACACCTATTATTATGAAAATGCTGTATAAGGAAAAGGCAGAGTAAAATGAGAGAAACAATTAATAAATTAAAACAGGCTAATAATTTCAAAGAGATTGGAAATATATTACCGGAGAGCTTTTACAATAAAGGCTCTCTGGTTCTTATTATACTGATGATTCTGATGGTAGACTTTGAAACTATTAACAGATATCTGACTAGACATCAGACATTAGAATATATGGTTAAGTATTATTATGTAATAGGATACCTGACAATTGCATTTGTCTTGTTTAGTATTCTTGCTAAGGGTTCAGCTATGGGAATGCCTGGTATAAAAAACTATTTTAAGGGACATGTATATGAGATCTTTTTTGTTTTACTAATATTATGGAGCGGATTATGCATGATACTGTCGAATGCAAGAAATGATTCATTCCTTGGACATTGGTTTAGAAATAGCGGTTTTAGAAGTTATCTGATATTTGGCTCTTTTTATATATGTGGAAAATTCCTTAGAAGAGACAGAATTAATAGACTTATAATATATGCTACATTTATGATAACAAATACAGTACAAAATATCTTACTTATTACTAATCATTTTGGATTATATGGTAGCAGAACTGGCGCATTTTATAATAGAAATCATTCTGCATATTTTATGGTGATAGGAATTTTATCTAGTGCTGGTATTGTTATTTTGTCAAAAAAAGTTATATCCAAAATAGTTGGGCTTATATGTATTGCTATCAGTGTGTGGTGCATGATAATGAATAATACCTTTGGGACTTATATAGCTCTTATTATGGCTTTTGTTGTTCTTTTGATTATAAGTATTTTTGTTAAGAGAGAAATACTTGCAGGTACAATACTGGTAATACTGGTATTTGCACTCACCAGTGCTATGACAAACTATTATACCGGAGGAGTCTCAAATAATTTTAAAGTTACTACTGGGGATGCAAAAAGTGTTGCATCAATTAGTGGAATTTCAGACAATGCCGGTTCTGGAAGAATTGGTCTGTGGAAAATGGCGGTAAATCAGATAAAGGAAACACCTGTATTTGGCGTTGGACCTGATGCATATTCTGATGAACCACATAATGAAATACTTCAGCTTGGAGTGGAAACAGGTATACCAGGGGCTATATTTTATTTATTAGGACTTATGGTTATAGCATTTTGTATATTGAAAAAAATAAAAGAAATGGAAACATTTACTATAATTGATGGAATAGTTGTGTTTGGCTATATTGTTTCATCTATGTTTGGAGTTATTTTCTTTTATACAGCCGTCTATTACTATATTTATCTGGGAATGTTAAGTGAAAATAACAAAAAAATAATTGTACAAAATAGATAAAATAATTATTAAAATCAGCTATTTGATGGTAAACATGCAAAAAAACACTTTAAAATACGTACCAAATATGGTATATTAGAGTGTAGAAAAATTTAGAATGTCGGAATGGGGTAATGGTATGGCTAGATATAATAAGATTAGATTAGGAGATACCCTTGTTCAGAAGGGTTTAATTACTGAAGACCAGTTACAAGAGGCACTTTCCAAACAGAAAGAACTAGGACAGAAACTTGGTGAGACTATAGTTTCTTTGGGAATGGTATCAGAAAATGATATGATTGACATCCTAGTTGATCAGCTTGGAATTGAATATGTAGACGTTAGAAGAGAGAAGATTGACGAGGATGCGGTAAAACTTCTTAAGGAAGATTTCCTCCGTAAGAATTCTATCATTCCAATTGGATATGATCCACTTCTTCCTAACGTATTAAAGGTTGCCATGGCAGATCCAATGGATATTATTGCGATTGATGATATCTCTATTATTACTAACCTTCAGGTTGATCCGGTACTTTCTACCAAGACTGCTATTGACATAGCTCTTGATAAAGTATTTGGTGATACACAGGCTATGCAGGCTGCAGAGCAGTACAGAAAAGAGAGAGAAAGAGATAAAGCAATTATCCAGGGCGGAGAGGATGAAGAAGGAGATTCAGAACTTGATAATTCGCCAATTGTACAGCTAGTACGAAGTATTCTTGAACAGGGAGTTAGAAGAAGATCCAGTGATATTCATATAGAAGCGCTGGAGTTTAAAGTAAGAGTAAGATACAGAATTGATGGTACATTAGTTAATGCGTATACATATGATATAGACCTTCTTACTGGTATTGTTGCCAGGATTAAGATTATCGGAGGCATGGATATATCAGAAAAGAGAAAACCTCAGGATGGTCGTATAGCAATGACTGTTGACAGAAGAGATTATGATGTCCGTGTATCTATTCTTCCAACAATTAATGGTGAGAAAGTAGTTATGCGTCTTACTTCTAAGGAAAATCTTACAAGAGATAAGAAAAATTTAGGATTTACAGAAGAAGAGTTAGAAAAATTTGACAGAATTCTTAAAAATCCACATGGTATCGTTCTTGTAACGGGACCTACTGGATCTGGTAAATCTACTACACTTTATACAGCACTATCGGAACTTAATACAGAAGAAGTTAATATTATCACAGTTGAGGACCCAGTCGAGGCTAATATGGAAGGACTTAACCAGGTACATGTAAATGAAAAAGCAGGACTTACATTTGCTGCAGCCCTTCGTTCAATTCTTCGTCAGGATCCGGACATCATAATGATTGGAGAAATTCGAGACGGTGAGACAGCTGATATCGCCGTTCGTGCCGCTATTACAGGACATTTAGTTATCAGTACACTACATACAAATGGTACTGCAAGTACGGTTACCCGTCTGATAGATATGGGACTTGAGCCATATCTTGTAGGTGATTCTCTTGTAGGAGTTATAGCACAGCGACTTGTAAGAAGACTTTGCCCAGAATGTAAGAAAATGACATATGCTACTGAACAGGAGAAGAAGCTTCTTGGAATTACAAAACCAGGACAGATTCCTGTATATGAACCAGTAGGATGTGAAGTATGTGGTAATACAGGTTACAAAGGTCGAATTGGTGTATATGAGATTATGCCAGTAACTAACAACCTGAGAATAAAGATTGCAGCAGGTTCAAGAGCGGATCAGATTAAGGAAGTTGCAGTTGCAGAGGGAATGCATCCTCTGGCAGAAAGTGCCACAAGATTATTTATTGAAGGAACTACATCTTTCAAAGAGGCACTGAGAATTACATACGAATCAGAATAATAAGTGATTATCATAAATAAAACAATTTAAGGAGGACAAAAAATGATCACAATAGAAGAGATATTAAGTAATGCAGCAAATTTCAATGCATCCGATGTTCATATTACAGTAGGTGTTCCACCTAAGATGAGAGTTAACGGGGCACTTGTAAATATGAATTATCCAGTATTACTTCCAGATGACGCAGAGACAATAATATCAAGTATTTTAGATAAGAGACACAAATCTATATATGATGAACTTGGCGAGGCTGATTTCTCTGCAGCATTTCCAGGAATTGGACGATATCGTGTGAACGTATTTAGACAACGTGGAAATATGGCAGCAGCACTTCGTATTGTAGGTACAGAAATTCCAAGACCTGAGCAGTTAGGTGTTCCTCAGGCGGTTCAGGATCTCTATACAAGAAAAAGAGGACTTGTTCTTGTAACAGGACCTACAGGATCTGGTAAATCAACAACACTTGCTTCTATTATTAATCTTGTTAATGAAAATAGAAATGCACATATTATTACTCTTGAGGATCCAATCGAGTACATGCACAGCCATAAGAGAGCTATGGTTAACCAAAGGGAAATTGGAGCCGATTCAATGTCTTATAATAACGCACTTCGTGCAGCACTTCGTGAAGATCCAGATGTTATTCTTGTTGGAGAGATGCGTGACTTTGAGACAATTTCCATTGCAGTAACAGCAGCTGAAACAGGACATTTAGTTTTTTCTACATTACATACAATTGGTGCTGCAGCTACAATTGATCGTATTATCGATGTATTCCCTACACATCAGCAGGCACAGATTAGGGTACAGTTATCTATGGTGTTAGAGGCTGTTATTTCACAGCAGCTTTGCCCTACAGCTGATAACAAAGGACGAGTTGCTGCATTTGAGGTAATGATTACTAACCCAGCCATCAAGAATCTTATTCGTGAAGGTAAAACGTATCAGATTCCTTCAATGATTCAGACTAATAAGAAACTTGGTATGACATCAATGGATGATGCACTGTACGATTTATATAGAAGAGGAAAGATAACTGGTGATGTTTGCGCTTCCTATGCTCAGGATATTGTAAATATGGACAGAAGATTAAGAGGAATGATTTAATATTTAACTAAATAAGAATCTATTGTTAAAATTGCACAAAAAAGTCAACCAAAAGATATACAAACTGCACGATTTGTTAACAAACTATTAACAAATTAAAAATAAGTAGTAAAAATTTTACGAACGTGCTATAATCAATTATAGAAAATACGATATAGTATAAATACTCGAAGAGAGGAGTGCAAAAATGTCGAATTTTAAATATACCGCATTAGACAAGAGCGGTAAGGAAGTTAAGGCATCGGTCGAGGCAGAAGATAAACAGAGCGCCATCGAACAGCTTAAGAGCCAGGGACTTAGTCCTGTAAAGGTCGACGAAGAAGGATTGTTCGATAAGGATTTGAGCTTTAATTTCGGAGGAAAGAAGAAAGTAAAACCTAGAGATTTGAGCGTTTTCTGTAGACAGTTTGTAAGTATTACAGGCGCTGGCGTTGCAATTGTAGATGCACTTGATATGTTGGGCGGCCAGACAGAGAACAAGACACTTAAAGCAGCAATAGAAGATACTAAACTTTCAGTTCAGAAAGGTGAAACACTTGCCAGAGCAATGGGAAGACAGACAGGAGTATTCCCAGATATTATGATTAATATGGTAGAAGCTGGTGAGGCAACTGGTAATCTTGAAACTGCATTTGAACGAGTTGGAGAACAGATGGAGAAACAGACAAAACTCCGCTCGATGGTAAAAAGTGCAATGATTTATCCAATAGCACTTTTAGTAATTATCATCGGCGTAGTTATAGCGATGATGATAATGGTTATTCCAACATTCTCAAGTATGTATGCAGATATGGATCAAAAACTTCCAGCACTTACACAGGCACTTGTTGCATGCAGTGATTTTATGGTAGCTAAGTGGTATGTATGCATTATAGTTGTTATGATTGCAGTAATCGCAATTAAAGTATTTAAGTCCACTAAACAGGGTACATATTTCTTTGCTAAAATAGCTATGAAGGCACCAATATTTGGAACACTTACAGTAAAGAATAATTCAGCAAGTTTTGCTAGAACATTATCCACACTTACAGCTTCTGGTATTTCGATGATAGAGGCACTTGAAATAACAGCCAGAACACTTAAAAATGTATATTTCAGAGACGATGTATTAAAGGCAAGAGAGAAAGTTGCAGAAGGTAGACCACTTTCAGAACCTCTCAAACTTGGCGGAGTCTTCCCTAATATGATAGTTCAGATGATAGGTATCGGGGAAGAGACAGGTAGTATGGAAGATATGCTTACTACAGCAGCTACATATTATGAAGAAGAAGTAGAAGTAGCTACTAATAATATTTCACAGATTGTACAGCCATTAATTATAGTTGTACTTGCAGGAATTGTAGGAACAATAATTATGGCAATCTTAATTCCAATGTTTGGAATGTACTCAATCGCTGATGGCGGTGGAGAATAAAAGGTATATATTGATTCGGCACATACCGGCCGGACAATTTATATAAATAACTTATTAATCAATTAAAAAAGGAAAAGGAGATTGAAAATTATGAAGAAAATGAACAACAAAGGTTTCTC
>OMVN01000005.1 GCA_900314525.1 uncultured Eubacteriales bacterium | reverse complement strand
TCTGGAAAGTCATACAGGTTAAAAGACCACATAAAGCAAACAGACTAATTGTACATTTTTATATAATATTTTTTGTACATTAGGTCTTGACATTTTATAGTTTAGATCTTAAACAACCATGAGTGCTAATGCTGACAATTCCGTTTTTCGGAACACCAAGAAAACAATACTTAAAGCTTTCTTCATCACTCCATCTGATGTTTGCAATCACGGGTATTCCCTGCTTCTGTAGATAAAAGCCAACCGCTCTGTTAAAATATGTATTTGTCTGTTGGATGCAAGGTGCCTGTCCTACAAGCATCGTGCAATCCGGCGTAATCACCCCATCAAACTCTTTTAGTAAATCTACATACTTATCTGTTGCTGTCAGCACTCTCGCAAAATACTTATCATGCATATAAAAATGCACATACTGACGTTTGTTGCTCGTTCTTTTAGCCTTTTCGAATGGGACCAATCCTTTCGGAACCTGTGTATTGTCGATATCCAGTAATGCTGGAATTCCCGGTTCACCTACTAGTTCAGCTCCTTTGGTCAAATACGGATAGGACCCATCATCTAAAATAGTTTTCCTCATAAAAAATTATCCTTTCCGAGTTATCAAAACCCTAAGTAAAGTAAACAAAAGTTCCTCTTGTACTCTCAGAAAGGATATGCTAAGATGTAGATGGATTACAGGATTTGCTTAGCATATCCACTGAGAGGACACATAAAAGATTGCTGGTAACAATCATTTATGTGTTTTCTTTTTATACACAATCAATTTAACCACCTCCTCAATTAGAATCAAAGCCATAAGATAAACACACCTGGTAAATGCATTCATCACTCCGTTATTATTTTGAATTTTCTTTTTAACGCAATATTTAACATGTCTCTAAAGCCAAGCAAATCGTCTTCTGTTGCATCTTCAGGGATGACAATTTTAGCAATTTTTCCCGATTCACATGTGTATTGTTGAATGAAAAATTTTGTCTCTTCTTCATTTTTCATTTCTACTGTATCACCGGAAAACTGATCAACCTTGTTAGATACCTGTTCAGCATTATAGTTTTCTTCCACTAACCGTATAACATCGGCTGATTTCTCATCCGAAATCGTAATATAGCCATTATTCTCGCTGATCATTTCCGCTATCTTCATCATTTCAACTATTGTGGCGGCGCCAGTTTTATATGCAACACTATTTCCACAATCTGCAGAATATACTATATGGTTTATAAATTCATCTCTGGGCACACGACCTTTCACACTGACAAAAGATAGCATTTTTGCAATAAAGTCATCCGTGTTGAAAATATTTTTCCATATTGTTGAAACTTCGTCTTTAATGTTCATTGAATAAGCACTTGCTAACTTTCTGCATGTGTCTGTAGGAGACTTTTTATTGCCTTTTGTAATCAGCCCTATTTGAACTAGAAATCCATTATTCTTACTTAAAACAAATTTGCTGATTCCAGATGACTTTACCAACTCGTCCAATGAAACAGAAATACCAATCTTACCATTCCCATACGCCCTTATTATCTTCGCTATCTCATCATAAGATGATACTGGAAGCTTGAAAATATCCGCCATTTCTCATTCCTCCTTTTGTCTTCAATAGGCATTTTAGCATATAGCGCAATCAATGCCAACATCAATAAGCAATATAGCTCCGCAATACGCGCAATTTTGGATCGACCAAAAAAGCGAGCCGATGCCATTACTGCAAAATCGACTCGCCTATAATACTTTATAACTTATTTGCTATCCTTAATCCGATAATAGTCTTCCAGATTAATATCAATTCTGATCTTTGCATCCGGTTTTCGGTTGCTCAATTGTAACAACGTAACGACTTCCACATCCTCCGTAAACGGAAACATGTCAACTGGCATAGCTTTTATTACCTGATATTTCTTAGTTATAAAATATTTCAAATCCCTCTTTAAAGTTTCAGGATTACATGATACGTATACTACTCTTTCCGGACCAAGGATTGATATCTGGTCTATAAACTTTTTTGTACTACCACTTCTTGGAGGGTCCATTATCAGAACATCTGCCTTAAAATGTTTTTGTGCAAGACTTACCATATAATCACCAGCATCTTTACACACAAATTCTATGTTTTCTGCATGATTTAGTTTTGCATTTATTATTGCATCTCTTACTGCAGCTTTATTTAATTCAACACAGTGTACAGTTCCTGCATTCTCTGATGCAATAATCCCTATTGTACCTATTCCAGAATATGCATCTATTACAACATCACTCTTATTAATGCCAGCCTGTTCTATTGCAAGATTGTAGAGTTTCTCTGTCTGAACTGAATTGATCTGATAAAATGAAGATGGGGATATTCTAAATCTCTTTCCGCATAAAACATCTTCAATATAACCCTTTCCATATAAATTTATATTTCTATCTCCAAGAACCATACTTGTATATCTGTCATTTACATTAAGTACTACAGTTTTTATTCTGTCAAATTTACTTACCAGTGCCTTTACAAAGTTATTTTTCGAAGGAAATACAGGTGAGGCTGCAACTAGAACTACCATTACCTGGCCAGTTGAATGAGCCGTTCTTATAAGAACATGCCTTAAAAGACCATAGCCAGTTTTTTCATCATACGTCTTAATTTTGAATGATTTTATAACAGATTTGATATAAGAAATTATTTCATCTGCATATTCATCTTCAATTAAGCATCTGTCAATATCAACTATTGTATGACTACTTTCCTTATACTGACCTGATATAATATTTCCTTTTTTATCTCTTGAAAATGCATGATGAACTTTGTTTCTGTAATGATAAGGTTCTTTCATTCCTGCAATTCTCTCAACTTTACAAAAATCTGAAAGCAATTCTTCACATCGTTTCTGCTTGATAAATAAAGAATCATTATATTTTTTTTCTATATACTTACATGCATCACATTTTTTGCTGTATTTACATATATTCTCTTTCATTTGACCACCTTTACTTGTGATATGGTTCATTTTTCAAAATTCTAAAAGATCTGTATATTTGTTCTAATAATATTACTCGCATAAGCTGATGTGGAAATGTCATTTTAGAAAAACTAAGTTTATAATTTGAAATATTAGAAATATTTTTTGATAAACCTAACGAACCACCTATTATAAATGTAATGTTGCTATTTTCAAACATTGTAATCTCATCTATTTTACCTGCCAGTTCTTCCGATGATAACATTTTACCACCAATTTCCAGTGTAATAATATATGAATTATCTTTAATATTCTTTAAAATACGTTCTCCTTCTTTATCCTTAACTATTTCATTAAGGTTATCAGAAGCATTCTCATCTGTTTTCTCATCAGCAACTTCAATAATATTTAGTTTACAGTATTTTGAGAGCCTTTTTGAATATTCTTTTATGGCATCTGTCAGATATTTTTCTTTGATTTTTCCGACACAAATTATTGTTATATTCATTAGTTATTCTCCTCTAAATTTTATCATCTGATTCAAATATTTCCTGATATAATTCTTCTATAATATGATCTTTAAATTTTTCATCATTTAATTCAAATTTCTTATTAATTTCATTTCTGATAAAATCAGTTCTGTCGTAATAAATCTCATCACCAGTTTCTCCAAATTTATCAGCAAAAAATTTATAAGTGAAATTATCATGAATATAAGATTTTATATTTTCAATTTTAGATTCTTCATTGCTGATTTCAGATTTGAATTTAACAGATTTAATAATTGAAAATATACCATATAAAAAAAACATCAGAAAAACAAGTGTCATAACGGCATCATATAAAATATCCGTTGCGCCATTAATATTAATAAAGGAATTATTTAAAAATGAAATATTAATAATTTTCATACAGTTTAATAAAGATATTAGAATAAATAGTAAACCTGCCATTCCAAAAACAATAAGCATTATTCCTGTTGACTTATAATTTTGATATTTTTCAGTCTTTTTTTCGTATGCCACAATTCTCCTCCTTAATTTAAATTTATAATCATCCTAAAAAAGGAGCCAGAAAATATTCCGGCTCCCAATATAAGTATTCTAATTATTATTTATTAGAAAGAAATTCATGAATTCCTTTAGCTCCGGCTTTTCCTGCTTCCATAGCGAGAATAACTGTAGCTGCACCTGTAACTGCATCACCACCGGCATATACTCCATCTTTTGTTGTTTTACCAGTTTCATCAGCTATAATACATTTTCTCTTGTTTGTATCAAGACCAGCTGTTGTAGAAGAAATAAGTGGATTTGGAGATGTACCAAGTGACATAATTACAGTATCTACATCAATATCAAATTCAGATTCTGGAATTTCTTCTGGTCTTCTTCTTCCTGATTCATCAGGCTCACCAAGCTGCATTTTTATGCATTTAATTCCTTTAACCCATCCGTTATCATCTACTAATACTTCAACAGGATTTGTAAGAAGGTCAAATATAATTCCTTCTTCTTTAGCATGATGTACTTCTTCAACTCTTGCTGGAAGTTCTTCTTCACTTCTTCTGTAAACAATATGAACTTCTGCTCCAAGTCTTAAAGCTGTTCTTGCAGCATCCATTGCTACATTACCACCACCAACTACAGCGACTTTTTTACCTGCAACGATTGGTGTATCATATTCATCTTTATATGCTTTCATGAGGTTACTTCTTGTTAAATATTCATTAGCAGAGAATACACCATTTGCACTCTCACCTGGAATATTCATAAATCTAGGAAGTCCAGCACCAGATCCGATAAATACAGCATCAAATCCTTCATCAGAAAGTAATTCATCTATTGTAACTGTCTGTCCAATGATAACATTAGTCTCTATCTTTACTCCAAGTTTCTTTACATTTTCAATTTCAGGTTTAACAACCTTGTCTTTTGGAAGTCTGAATTCAGGAATACCATAAACTAAAACTCCTCCTGGCTCATGTAATGCTTCAAATATTGTAACATCATATCCAAGTTTAGCAAGATCTCCTGCACAAGTAAGTCCTGAAGGACCTGATCCAATTACTGCAACTTTCTTTCCATTTGGTGCCATTGGAGCATCTGGATCTACATTATTTTCTCTAGCCCAGTCAGCAACAAATCTTTCGAGTTTACCAATTGAAATTGGCTCTCCTTTAATTCCTCTGATACATTTACCTTCACACTGACTCTCCTGAGGACAAACACGACCGCAGACTGCTGGTAATGCTGAGGATTTTCCAATGATTTTAGAAGCTTTTTCTATATCACCAGTTTCTATTTCTTTTATGAATAAAGGAATATCTATTGATACAGGACATCCCTTCTGACATAAAGGATTTTTACATTTTAAACATCTTGTTGCCTCTTCTTTAGCCTCTTCCATATTATAACCAAGGCAAACTTCCTCAAAATTCTTTGCTCTAACAAGTGGTTCCTGTTCTCTTACAGGTGTTTTCTTTAATACGTCCATTATTTGTCACCTCCGCAGCCTTTACCGCCATTTCCTTTATGTGTATCCCCTTCTCTTAATCTTAAGAGTGCTCTTCCTTCTTCTGTTTTGTACATCTGCTGTCTCTTCATTGACTGATCAAAATCTACAAGATGCCCATCAAATTCTGGACCATCTACACATGCAAATTTAACCTCTCCGCCAACTAAAACTCTACATGCTCCACACATACCTGTACCGTCAACCATAATTGGATTAAGAGATACAATTGTTTTAATTCCTAATTCCTTTGTGAGTTTGCAAACAAATTTCATCATTATCATTGGTCCAATAGCTACACAAACATCATATTTCTTGCCCTGATTCTTAACTAAATCTTCAATAGCACCTGTAACCATACCATTGAAGCCGTATGAACCATCATCAGTAGCAACTGTAAGATTACCAACAGCTTTCATTTCATCCTCAAGGATTACTAAATCCTTTGTTTTTGCTCCAATAATTACATCTGCTTCGATTCCTCTTTCGTGTAACCATTTAACCTGAGGATAAACAGGAGCTGTTCCGACTCCACCTGCAACAAATAAATATTTTTTATTCTTTAATTCGTCTAAATCTTCATTTACAAATTCTGAAGGCTGACCAAGTGGTCCTGTAAAATCTCTAAAAGAATCTCCTGCCTTTAACTGTGACATTTTTTCTGTTGAAGCTCCAACAGGCTGGAAAACTATTGTAATAGTTCCTTTTTCTTTGTTGTAATCACATATTGTTAATGGAATTCTTTCACCTTTTTCATCAATTTTTGCAATAATAAACTGACCAGGTTTACATGAATTTGCAATTCTCTTAGCTTCAACATCCATGAGATAAATATTGGCAGCTAATTTTTCTGCTCTTAAAATTTTGTACATAAGATTTATATCTTCCTTTCTTTATTGTGTATCATTATTTGATTACTGTGTAGTTACAGATTCATCCTGTGTTGTCTCATTTTTCTGAAGTTTTATAACATATTTTGATGAGTCAAGAGGATCTTTTTCTATAATCTGTAAATCACCAGTAACAGTATCTATTCCGTAATGAGTTATACTTACCCTTGATCCTGTCTGAGTTCTCTGTGTTGCATCTATAACATAATATTCATTATTGCCAATATCTGCTATTTCATTGTATTCAAAAGTAATATTATCTCCTGTTGGCGTCAGATACTGCTCTTCTGTCTCAGGTTCACCTGCTTCATTTATATTTCCTGTTTCAGTGAGTACTTTTGAAGCAATTTCAGCCGTCTCATAATAACTCTTTAATACTGCCTCGGCATCATCATAAGTCAAAACACTGTTAATTGTCAACTGGTATACAACCTGTGTAACATCACTAACTGTAGCTCCATCCTCAGATACAAGTATCGCAGAGAATATATTTTTACCTCTTAACATTGGAACTGGAGTTGTATAAGGGGTATCTCCTGTTGTTGGAGTCAAGGCCTGCTCCCCGTATGTATAATAACATTTCATTCCCTCAGGAACAGATACAGTAATTGCCATTGCCTCATCATACTTTCCACCCTCTGGTGTCACAGCTGGAGCTGTTACATATGCCATCTTGATGTTATATATTTTTGTTGCAATTTTACTTGATACACCCTGTCCATTAACTGCAATTGCTTTTACAGTTGTCTGGCCTGCATTATTAATATCAATAACACCACTATATTCTGTACTAGCTGTAGTCGGATCAGAGCCATCAATTGTATAATATATTTTATTATTTCCGCTAGATGTAAGTTTTAATGCCACGTTATTATTATAATCACCAGAATCATCACTAAAATTAGGTGGTGCTACAGTATATTCTGATAAATTAGATTTCACTTTAGGATCATCAATACTATCTAAAAGAGCGTTAATTTCATCTGTCATATTGTTACTGTCATATATGCTAATTAATTCCTGATAGAATTCGACATTTTCTGGTTCTAATTTAATCAATTCTTTAAGCACATCTATCATTTCATTGTCACTATTCTCGATATTCTGATAGCAAGCTAAAAGAGCCTTGTTTACTTTAATCTTTTCACTTTTAGATTTAGCATAGGATTTCGCGTCTGTCAAGGTAACTATAGCATCTTCATATTGCTTATCTGAATACTGATTTGTACCAGTATTATATTTATTTACAAAATCTTTGTTGGAAGATTCCTTTTTACTGTACTTAGTGAGCATTACTACAGCTATTATTATAACTATGATTGCTACTACAGAAAACGCAATTGCTTTCGCTTTAAAAATCTTCTTTTCCTTGATAATATCCTCGTCAACAGTCTCTTCCTCTTCTTTAATTTCAGGCTGTTTTGGAGGCTCAATCTTTGGCATGTTTGATGCATCAACATTAAATGACTTATTTGTATCGGGGCGGACATTTTCATCTTTTTCATTATATTCACCTATATCTACAAGTTCTAATGTTCCATTGTCCGGCATCGTATCCCCGTAATTATCATAAGGTTCATCATCAAGAAAATCCAAATCTCTTGTAACTTCTAATGTTTTATCTGATTTGTCGTCTTTAAGTAATTTGCCTACATTATCAGCAATTTCACTTTCAAATTCATTTATATCAGGTTCAATCTGGATTGGTGTACCGCACTTCAGACAGAATGTCTGTCCTACTTTACACTCCTCTCCACATCTGCTACATTTCATTAATTACTCCATTCTGTTCCGGTATATGGAACTAAACTGTTTTTTTCTTGTTTTTACATGTAAGTAAAACAATCGAACAAATAAATATTACCAGTTGCATTGCAATTGCAAGTAAAAAACCTGTTTCTAATGATGAAATTACTTTTACGTCTTCAGTAACAAACTCTTTTAATGCGTCCTGGAATTTATCAAATACTGTATAGTACCATAAATACCCTGTGTATCCTAACAAACCGCCTTTAATTAATGCAAAAAGCATAGTAAATACGTAGAGTGCTTTCTTTCTTAAAATTAAATTTATTAAATCAATCACCGTAAATAACACAATTGATACCAAAATTCCTATTGCAAGTAATCTGAAAGTGTCTAGTGATTTATTATAATCTTTTTTCGATTCACCTTTAAAATCATCCTTTGAAATATTAAGGTCACCATAATCTTTAAATTCATTTTTCGGATTCTTAGTAATAGATTCATAGCCTTTTAATGATTTTGACTGTGATTTCTTTTCTCCGTTTATATCTAATCTAAAAAAATCAAGTGTAAGTGCAAATACTGTAACTCCCATTGCTACCATAACTAATAAACTGAAAATAAATTTCTTAAATGAGAATACATTCTTCTCACGTTTTCCATCTTCAAATGAATTAGTATTTTCTGAGTTAAATGATTTAGCAGGTTCTGTATATACCGCAGACTGTTCTTCTGTAACAGATTCTGCTGGATCTGTTATTTGTTCTTCTATGGCAGGTTCTACCTGTTCTGAAACCTGTTCCTCTATAACAGCTTCTGCAGGTTCTGAAACCTGTTCTTCTATAGCTGGTTCTGCAGGTTCTGAAACCTGTCCTTCTGTAACAGATTCTGACTGTTCTTCTAAATTAGCTGTATTATCTATTTCGTCATTTGAATTTACAGGAATTGTTTCAGAAAAATCGTTTTTCTGTATTTTTGCGCCACATTTTGTGCAAAATAATGCATCATCACTTATAATTTCTGCACCACATTTACTGCAAAACATAAATGTACCTCGCTTTCTTATCCTTAGTATATATTAATCTTCTTCCTCTTCTTCAGGCATATTCCAGTTGTGATATACAGCCTGAACATCATCATCTTCATCAAGCATATCAAGAATTCTGTTCATCTTTTTAATATCACCCTCATCTGTAAGATCAACATATGTCTGTGGTATCATAGTAACTTCAGCAGAAGCCATCTTTATATTTTCATTTTCAAGTGCTTCTCTTACTTTACTGAAATCTTCTGGAGTTGTAGTTACTTCAAAACTATCCTCTTCTTCAGCAAAATCTTCTGCACCAGCATCAATTGCAATCATCATAAGGTCATCTGCATCTAATTCACATTCTTCTTTATCTATTATTATCTGACCTTTTTTATCAAACATAAATGATACGCATCCCTGAGTACCAACATTTCCGCCACCCTTTGTAAATGCATTTCTTACATTTGAAGCAGTTCTATTTTTATTATCAGTAAGAGCGTCAACAATTATAGCTGAACCATTTGGACCATAACCTTCATATGTAACAGTTACATAGTTAACTGAATTAGCATCACCTGCTGCTTTTTTGATACCTCTTTCAATTGTATCGTTAGGCATATTGTTTGATTTAGCTTTTGCAATAACATCACGTAATCTGCTGTTATTTGCTGGATCTGCTCCACCTTCCTTAACTGCAACTGCGATTTCTCTACCTAATATTGTAAAGATTTTTCCTTTAGCTGCATCATTTTTCTCTTTCTTATGTTTAATATTTGCAAATTTTGAATGTCCTGACATTTTCTTTCTCCTTTATTATGTTATATATTTAAGTGCTGTGCACTAATTATCAATCTGTGGACTTTTATCTACATTAATCTTTGTAATATGTACAAGAGTGATAACTCTCTTCTCAACATTTATAACTTTGAATTTTATATTATTAACCACAATTTCTGGTCTTTCATCATTATTTACAACTCGTTCAAACTTTTTTGTTAGATATCCATTTAATGTCTCACAGTCTTCATCAAATTCTATTCCCGTTTCGTGGGTAATATCATCTAAAAGTGTACATCCCCTGACTATAAATGTTCCATCTTCTTTTCTTATGATATCTGTGTCTTCCTTGTCATATTCATCAAGAATATTGCCAACTATTTCCTCTAAAATATCTTCCATAGCAATAATTCCGGAAGTCTGACCATATTCATCAACAACAATTACCATATGTCTTTTTTGTGACTGCATCATTTTGAATAAAATATTTATCTTTTTGGTTTCAGGAATAAATAATGCTTTTCTCACAAGGCCATTTATCTTTGATATGCAAATGTCGTCACAGTCTCCCTTTGAAGACTTTATCATTATATCTTTAAAATTAATAATACCAATTATATTATCAATATTATCGATAAAAACCGGGAATCTCGAATTACTCTGTTTCAATATAAATGTGGCTACATCACTTAGTTTCTCATTCCCATCAATAGCAACGATATTATTTCTGTGTGTCATAATATCTTTTGCTTCTTTATCTCCAAATTCTACAATATTATTTATCATTTCTGCTTCACTTGCTTGAAGAACTCCATTTTCATGTCCTTCATTTACCATAGAAATAATATCTTCTTCAGTAACATTTTCGTCTTTTTCTTTGTTAAAAAAATTATGAAATAGAGAAAATGATTTTCTCTTAGCCATTAACTGCTCCTTCTTTTTTTGAAAATAAAAATGGTTAACATTGAAAATATATCATTTTCTTTATTATTAGTCAATATTTATGTACCTAATTCAAGGCTTACAAGCAATGCTGTATCTACTTTTTTCAAAATTGAATCATCAAGATGACATACCTTGTCTTTTAATCTTTTTTTATCAATTGTCCTTAATTGTTCGAGTAAAATAACTGAATCTTTGACCAGATCATATATTCTGCTATCTAATTCTACATGAGTAGGAAGCTTTGCTTTGTTCATTTTTGATGTTATTGCGGCACAGATTACAGTAGGACTGTGTCTATTGCCCACATCATTCTGAATAATCAGAACTGGTCTAATTCCTCCCTGTTCAGAACCTACAACAGGTCTTAAATCTGCGTAATAGATATCTCCTCTTTTAACAATCACAGAATTCACACTCCAAATTTTATGTTATATTTTAGGGATTTGTATTTATAACTTTCAAATCTAATTATATTATTGCCCTTATTTAAGTGTGTATTCAAAAAAATAAATTATATTTCAATTATATATTTATCATCAAAATAATCTTTAGTTCCAACAATTTTGTTATTTCTATAGAAAACTCTGGGAATTCTTTTTCCTATATCACAAACAATTTCGTAGTTAAATGTAAGTCCTGCCATTTCTGCAAGTCTTTCTGCAGAAATTTCTTCATTTCCTGATTTTCCTAAAAGTACAACCTCATCATCTTTTGATGCATTTATATCTGTAACATCAACCATGAACTGGTCCATACATATTCTTCCAAGGATATTTGCTTTCTTTCCATTAATTAGTACATATCCTTTATTTGACAGGCTTCTTCTATACCCATCTCCATAGCCCAGAGGAATTGTTGCAATTTTCATCTCTCTGTCGGCTACAAATGTTCCGCCATAACTAACTTCAGTTCCCTTTTCAATTGTCTTTATGTATGCAATATGACTTTTTAATCCTAATGCAGGTTTTAAATCAACAAGGGATTTATCTACTTCTTCTGAAGGATATAATCCATACATTGCAATACCAGCTCTGCATGCATCTAGATTATACTCTGGAAGTTCCATCATTGCTGCCGAATTAGAGCAGTGTTTTACTGGAATTTGAACTCCAAGTTTTTCTAGTTTATTTATAAAATTACTAAATAATTCATATTGATTTCTGGTAGCCATTTTATCTTTTTCGTCCGCTTTTGCAAAATGAGTAAAAATTCCTTCAATCTCCAGATTTGGAAGTTCGCTGATTTTTTTTACAATTGCAGCAGATTCATCATCTGGTTTAAACCCTATTCTGCTCATACCTGTATCTACCTTAATATGAATTTTAGCAACTTTGCCCTCTGCAAGTGCCATTTCAGAAACTGCTTTTCCCATATCATATGTAAAAACTGAGGCTCTTATATCATATGCAATAAGTCTCTTAAGCTGGCTTTCATGTGTATATCCTATAACATAAATTGGTTTTATTATTCCATGTCTTCTCAAATTAACTGCCTCATCAACAGTAGCAACAGCATACGCATATACCAGTTCATTTATAGTTTTTGCAATAGGAATAGCTCCATGTCCGTAACCATCTGTCTTTACCACAGCAATTATTTTTGTCCCCTCTTTTAATCTTTTACCAAGATTTACCACGTTGTCGTAAATAGCATCGAGATTAACTGTTGCACATGCCCTGTAATACCTTTCATTAATGTACTTTTCTGTTAGATTTTCATTTTCCATTTTAAAGATTCTCCATTCTTTTATCTTTGTTTCATTACTTTAAAAATGCTATTAACAATGTCTTTTGCATTAACACTATATAAACCAAATTCCTCGGATGCATACTCACCGGCAAGTCCATGAATATAAGTTCCCAAAACTGTAGCATCAAAAATATCCATTTTCATTGCAAGCAATGCAGCAATTATGCCAGATAGTACGTCTCCGCTGCCACCTTTACTCATAGATGAATTTCCAGAACGATTAATAAATATTTTGTCCCCTGATGTTATTACTGTTGTGGCATCTTTAAGAACTACAATACATTTGTATTTTTTCGCAAACTGTCTGCTTACTTTTAGTGTGTTTTTTCTAATATAGTCTGTTTCGAGACCTGTAAGTCTTGACATTTCCTTTATGTGCGGAGTGAGTATACAACTTTCGTCCAATTTATCAAGTAATTTCCTGTTTTTCGACATAAGATTAAGTGCATCTGCATCTATTACTTTTTTTGATTTAGTATTTAATACCTTAATTAATATATCTTTCATGCTCTCAGAAGTAGAAAGTCCAGGTCCTATAGCAATTACGTCTTTTGATGGATTAATATTTTCAGACGTGAAATCAGATATTTCATTCACAACCGCCTCAATCATCCCGCACTTTATTGTATCCAGGTTTTGCCTGCCAGCATATACTTTCACCAGGCCAGCTCCGGTTCTATATGCTGCTGCTGATGATAGTATAACTGCACCCGACATATTACCTCCACCACCAACTATATTGACAGTACCGTAAGTTCCTTTATTTGAAGTGTTTTGTCTAGGTGGAATTCTAAGTAAATCTTTTTCTTCCAGATAATATAATCTGTCTTCAATATTATCATATGACTTTTCTGGAAATATATTTTCTATAAATATTTCGCCACAGAATTCTCGTCCGTCGCATAAATACATTCCTGATTTACATTTTCCAAATGTGACTGTATAGTCTGCCTTTACCGAAATTCCCCTCACTTCACCATTTGTGGCATCCAATCCACTTGGAATATCAATAGAAAATACTGTCCCATCTGATCTGTTTATCTTTTCAATCACCTTATAAATTACACCCTCAATATTTCTCCTAAGCCCGATTCCGAATATACCATCTACAATCACATCCCCAAATACAAGACTATCAATATTTTCTTCTGTAATTGAAATACAGTTTATATTCATTTGTTTTATAATATTATATTGTATTTTGTACTCATCCGTACCATTTTGAGGATTTTTTAATAAAAATACACAGACATCAATTCCATTACTTTTGAGCATTCGAGCCAAGGCAAGACCATCTGCACCATTATTACCATTTAAAGTAACAATTGATACACTGCAAATATTTTTAACAATTCTTTTTATTTCATATAATATAGAATATGCTGCCTGTTCCATCAGACACAGAGATGGTATACCAATTTGTTCAATTGAGTATTTGTCCGTTTCTTTTGCATCATCGGCGTTTATTAAATAATTCATCACATTACACCTTTCTTTTTATCTTCTTGTCTCGTCAGGTTATATGAAAGCATCATAAGACTCTCTGATAAATGAACATTTTCAACTACAATTTCTCTTGGAAGGTCAAGGTCAACATGAGCAAAATTCCAGATTGCTTTCACCCCATACGAAACGAGTTCTTCTGCCACCTTTATAGCCTCCGTCTTAGGAAGTGTAAGTGCTGCAATTTCTATATCATTTTTCTTAATAAAATCTTTAAGTAACTCCATAGACAAAATCTTTATTCCTCTTACTTCTTTTCCATAAAGATTTTCATTTTTGTCGAACATTCCAGTAACCACAAACCCTCGTCGTTCAAAATTTGTATAATTAGCAATTGCCTGCCCTAAATGACCAGATCCTATTATTATCATGTTATGTTTTTTGTCAACACCTAACAATCTGCCTATTTCCTGATATAAATGCTCAACATTATAACCATAGCCCTGCTGTCCGAATCCTCCAAAGTTATTCAAATCTTGTCTGATCTGTGAGGCTGTGACATTCATTCTCTGACTTAGGTCATTTGAAGAAATTCTTTCTATTCCGTCTTCCATCAGTTCACCAAGATATCTATAGTATCTCGGCAGTCGCTTTATTACCGCTCTAGAAATACTATCTTTATTCATAGCCATCTCCCTATTGTCAAATTTTCTTTTGATTATAGCATAAGTTTGACAAAAATTAAACAAAGTTTTAAAAAAGTATTTGCCCATATCCCTGAATTCGTATATAATTTTAATGTTTAACATTTATAGATAAAGAAATGAGGTTTATTATGATTTTATCATGTAATAATATAAGCAAATCATTTGACGGAAAGAATATTCTTGATGAATGTTCATTCCACATAGAAAATCATGAAAAAGCTGCAATTGTTGGGATAAATGGCGCCGGTAAATCAACTTTTTTCAAAATAATAACAGGTGAACTTCCATCTGATTCTGGTAATGTCACAATTTCAAAGGATAAAAGTCTTGCATATTTATCACAGCATCCGGATGTAACTATGCATAACACTATTTACGAAGAAATGCTTACTGTAAAAAAAGATATTATTGAAGAAGAACAAAAAATAAGAGCGCTCGAAAATGAAATTAAAAATCTTCAAGGTGCCGAATTAGAGGCAAAATTAGAACAATATAGTACTCTTACTCATCACTTTGAAATAAATAATGGTTATGCATATAAAAGCGAAATTACTGGTGTCTTAAAAGGACTTGGATTTGATGAGGGTGATTTTGACAAAAAAATAGAGACACTTTCAGGAGGACAGAAAACTAGAGTTTTTCTTAGTAAAATTTTAATTTCAAATCCTGATATAATATTACTTGATGAGCCTACAAACCATTTAGATCTTAATTCTATTGCCTGGCTTGAAGTGTTCTTAAGCAATTACAAAGGAAGTGTTATTGTAATATCTCATGACCGATATTTTCTCGATAAAATAGTCACAAAAGTTATTGAAATTGACAATTGTCATTGCAGAACCTATGCTGGAAATTACAGTGACTATGCTTACAAGAAAGAACAGTTAAGAGATGCCATGCTTAAGCAATATTATAATTACGAAAGAGAAGTCAAACACCAGGAACAGGTTATCGAAAAGTTAAAATCCTTTAACAGGGAAAAATCAATAAAACGTGCAGAGAGCCGTGAAAAACAGCTAAGTAAAATGGCTATTGTTGAAAAGCCGGTGTTTACTGATGACAAAATGCGTCTTAGATTAACTCCAGATACAGTAAGTGGCAATGATGTTCTAACAGTAAAAAATCTTGGTAAATCATTTGATACGAATAAACTTTTTGAAGATCTAAGTTTTGAAATAAAACGTGGTGAAAAAGTATCCATAATAGGTAATAATGGAACTGGAAAAACTACTATACTAAAAATAATTAATCAGATAATACCTTCAGATAATGGTGAAATAAAATTAGGGTCAAATGTTACAATTGGATACTATGACCAGGAACATAATGTTTTACATATGGATAAAACTATTTTTGATGAAATATCCGACGATTATCCTGATATGACTAACACTAAAATCCGAAATGTTCTGGCAGCATTTCTCTTTACTGGTGATGATGTCTATAAATATATAAGAGATCTGAGCGGTGGAGAACGCGGCAGAGTATCACTTGCAAAACTTATGCTCTCCAATGCAAACTTTCTCATTCTCGATGAGCCTACTAACCATTTAGATATTATTTCCAAGGAAATACTTGAGAATGCCATCAACAGCTACGAAGGCACAATTCTTTATGTATCACACGACAGATATTTCATAAATAAAACAGCAACAAGAATCTTAGATCTTGTTAATAAAAAGCTTGTAAATTATATTGGAAATTACGATTATTATTTAGAAAAAAAAGATGAGTTAACAAAAATATATGCTGCTAAAACTGATATTTCCGTTGAAGATAACAATATCTCCGATAACAAGCTTTCATGGCAGGCCCAAAAGGAGGAACAAGCCAAATTAAGAAAGAAACAAAATGAGCAAAAAAAGATTGAGGATAAAATAAATGAACTTGAATCCAAAATATCTAGACTAAGTGAAGAAATGAATAATCCAGAAATTTCAAGTAATGTTTCAAAATTGACAGAACTATCAAAAGAAATAGATAAATCAAATGAAGAATTAGCAGATCTTTATGAAAAATGGGAAGAATTTATATAATTATTTAGCTTTTAGTTTTCTCTTAAAACCTGGAAAAATAATAATTAAAATAATACCCAAAATCACAATTAATATTACAGAAGTTGCCGCATAGAATATTAGTGACATTAGTGGTAGCTTAAAGAAGCATAGATGGTAATTATTTACCATCTATGCTTCTTTCATATACTTAATATATTAAATTTAAGCCTTATAATTTTTAATTCCACAACCCGTGTTCTTCAATATTTTTTATTGAATTCTGGATATGTAATAATGCACATGCCTCTGCCCTATCTTCATCTCCAGCCTTTATTGCATCTAATATATCACGGTGTTCCTTTATTGTCTTTGTAACTCTACTCTTTGAGGACAATGTCTTTTTTCTTATTCTCTCAAGATAATGATGAAAATCTGTCATCGTATGATATAGCATCTTTGAGTCTGCCATTTTATATAGCTGCTGATGAAATTCGTTGTCAAGTTCTAATACCTTTTCGTATCTCTCTTTTTCAAACTGAAACTCGAATAGATCTGATATCTCCTCAAGTTTTGAAATTTCATCTTTCTGTTTATTTCTGGCAGCCCATCTGGCACACATTCCTTCAAGTCTTGCCCTCATTTCATATATATCTTTTAAATCTTTTGAACTTATTCCAACAACAGATGCTCCCTTATTGGGTATTATTTTTACTAATCCTTCTAATTCCAGCTGTCTTAAAGCTTCCCTAACAGGTGTGCGACTTACACCTAGCTCGGTGCCTATTGTATTTTCTCTTAATACATCATTTTCACTGTACACACCATTTAGTATATCTTCTCTCAACTTGTCAAATACTCTTCCCTGGAGAGAATATTTATCTGTACTATTTTCTTTACTCCATGTTTCCATGTAATAACTCTCCTATTCCAAGTCTGTTACATACATCTGTAATTACCTGTACAAGTTCTTCATCTGTAATAACAGTAATTCTTCCGCTCTCATACTGTTCATCTACCCAGTTTTTTACTTCTTTTACAAGTTCACTGTTCTTATCAACCTTATTTTCATCTGGAAGAGAAAAATATGCATTAATCCAGTGAGCAACACCAGCAAGTCCTGAAGTATTTGATACCGCAACTCTCACAGGTCTTCTTAAGAATTTTTCAGTATTAAATATATTATATATTTCTTCATTCTTAAGCAAACCATCTGCGTGAATTCCTGCTCTGGTCACATTGAAGTTTCTTCCAACAAAAGGAGTTCTAGGTGGAATATCATATCCTATTTCTTTTTTATAGTACTGTGCAAGTTCCGTAATAACAGTTGTATCCATTCCATCTAATCCGCCTTTTAACTGGGCATATTCAAATACCATTGCCTCGAGCGGTGTATTTCCAGTACGTTCGCCAATTCCAAACAAAGAACAGTTTACTCCACTTGCACCATAAATCCATGCAGTAGTTGAGTTAGTAACTGCCTTATAAAAATCATTATGTCCATGCCACTCAAGCTGAGCTGATGGTACTCCTGCATTCGAAATTAATCCATAAATAATACCCTGTACTGAACGTGGGATAACTGCACCCGAGAAATTAACTCCATAACCCATTGTATCGCATGCTCTGATTTTTACTGGAATGCCATATTCATTCTGTAATTTCATAAGTTCAAGACAAAATGGAATTACAAATCCGTAAATATCAGATCTTGTTATATCTTCAAGATGACATCTTGGACTAATTCCTGTTTCTAAACATTCTCTGACAACGCTGAGATAATGTTCCATACACTGTTTTCTAGTCATCTTCATTTTATAAAATATATGGTAATCCGAACAGCTTACAAGAATTCCAGTCTCTTTCATTCCAATTTCTTTTACAAGTTCGAAATCTTTCTTGCTTGCTCTAATCCAGCTTGTGATTTCTGGAAATTTATATCCTCTTTCCATACATTTATAAACAGCATCCCTGTCCTTCTTGCTATAAAGAAAGAATTCACTCTGTCTGATTATTCCATTCGGTCCGCCTAATTTATTTAAATAATCATATATTTTAACAATTTGCTCTGTTGAATAAGGAGCACGCGACTGTTGTCCATCTCTGAATGTAGTATCTGTAATCCATATGTTCTCTGGCATATTATGTGGAACAATTCTGTCGTTAAAAGCTATCTTTGGTATTTCCTCATATGGAAATAAATTATGATAAACGTTTGGCTTATCAACATCTACCAAATGGTAAATATGTTCCTCTAATTCAAGCAAATTCGTTTTTTTATTTTGTACTACTGGTCTGTTATCCATTTCAATACCTGTATGACCGTGGTCATATTTATCCTTTCTAAGTGGTATTCTTGTATTTTTGTATAATTGTATACAATAATCCAATTTTTGTCAATTAATTATTCTTATTCTTGCTATTTTGGAATAAAATATAATTTAAATAATTTTTAGTCATTTCGTCTACTTTCTTACTATTTCCACAATATCCACATAGTTATGCACATTTATTCAGTCTTTTGTATGGATATTTCCAATTTGACTGACAATTTATCCGCCCTTGAATTTTTGGTTTTAATAATTTATAATAGAAATATAATATTTTTATTATCTGTCTGTATTAAGCGTGGCAGACAGTCGTGAATAAATTAATCGCTTTCAGATTGGAGACTAGATTATGGAAAACAAAAAAATTGTAGTTGCATTGGGTCGTAATGCATTCGGAAATACATTTCCAAAGCAGCAGGAAAGAGTAAAAAAAGCAGCAAAGGCGATTGCTGATCTTGTAGAAGAAAAATACGAAGTTGTTATTACTCACAGTAATGGGCCACAGGTTGGAATGATTCAGACAGCCATGACAGAATTCGCTAGACTTGATTCAAAATACACAGTTGCACCTATGTCAGTATGTAATGCAATGAGCCAGGGATATATAGGTTTCGATTTACAGAATGCAATCAGAACCGAATTGCTTAACAGAGGAATTTATAAACCTGTTTCTACTATTATTACACAGGTTAGAGTTGATCCTTTTGACAAGGCTTTTCACAATCCTTCAAAGGTCATCGGAAGATATATGACAAAAGAAGAAGCTGATATTGAAGAGCACAAAGGCAATTATGTTACATATGAAGAAACAGAAAATGGAAAAGGTTACAGAAGAATAATCGCTTCTCCTCAGCCTATTGATATTTATGAAATAGATGCTATAAAAGCACTTATTGCAGCAAATCAGTTAGTTATTGCAGCAGGTGGCGGCGGTATTCCTGTACTTGATCAGACACAGGGACTTAAAGGCGCAAGTGCTATTATAGAAAAGGATTTCACTGCAGCAAAGCTTGCTGATATGATTAATGCCGATGAATTACTTATTCTAACATCAAGCGACTATGTAACATCAAAGGATGCTGACGGAAACGAAACTGAGTTAAAAGAATTATCTGTTGATGAAGCAAATAAACTTATTGAAAATGATTCTTTTGATCCTCTTACTACTCTACCTAAGGTTGCTGCTTGTGTAAACTTTGTTGAAGCAGGTAAAGACAGAGTTGCTGTCATTACAAATCTAGAGAAAGCTAAATCTGGAGTCAGACAGAAAGTTGGAACAATAATTAAATAATTTACGTTTAATATTAAATGAGCCGCCTATACCGGTTATCCGGCATAGGCGACTCATATTTTTATCTAAACCTGTTTACTTCAAATTTTGCCATCATGTCAATACAGTTAAGCAGACTAATATATCTCATATCAATATCACCTTTTTCAACTATTACGTCCATAGAAGCAGCAATATCATCAATAAGTTTGTCATCCAATTCATCTTTCATTCTCATTAATATATTTCTCTTCTCTTCATACGTGTCACAATCCAAAAATTTAAGCAAGTTCTGATTTACGCTTTCCAAATCTTCTTCTGAATCTATTTCATGAGATTCAACTTGATCAATAGTTTTATTCTGTTCTGCTTTCAGTTCAATTTCACTATTTTCTTCAATACAATTTGATTTTTTCAACATATCTTTTTTTTCTTCGGAACACAAAACTAGTGAGTTCCTGTCTGTCAATTCAAATCTGTATTTCTGAGTAACATCAGGATACTTTTCCCTGTCAACAAGACTAGTAAACATATCATATGGTCTTGCATAAACTTCAAATTTACCATAAAGTTGCTGGTAAATTACAAGTTTTTCACCGTTCTCAGAATGCTTTGCAACAGTAATTATCTGATAATATTTATTTTTAAAATGTTTATATATCTGCCCTGGCAGTACTTCTCTTTTTATCTCTGTCATATTTTAGTTATATATTTTCTCTAACGATTCTCTGATTGCTTTAATAAACTGTTCGCTATTTAATACTGTTGGGTTTTCAATAGAAGTTATTAACGCTAAATCCTTAGTCATTTTGCCTGATTCAATTGTAGATAAACATGCCTTTTCAAGATTGTCAGCAAATTTCATTAAATCAGAATTACCATCTAACTCTCCTCTTTTTCTAAGTGCTCCTGTCCATGCAAAGATAGTTGCAACTGAGTTTGTAGATGTTTCTTCACCCTTTAAGTGTTTATAATAATGTCTCTGTACAGTTCCGTGAGCTGCCTCATATTCATAATATCCATGAGGTGAAACAAGTACAGAAGTCATCATAGCAAGTGAACCAAATGCAGATGATACCATATCACTCATAACATCACCATCATAGTTTTTACATGCCCAGATAAATCCACCTTCAGCCTTCATTACACGAGCAACTGCATCATCAATTAATGTATAGAAATAAGTAATTCCTGCTTCTTCAAATTTTTCTTTATACTGTGCTTCAAAGATTTCTGCAAAAGCATCCTTAAATGTATGATCATATTTCTTAGAAATTGTATCTTTTGTAGCAAACCATAAATCCTGTTTTGTTGCAAGCGCATATTCAAAACAACTCTTTGCAAAACTTTCAATTGAATCTAAAAGGTTATGCTGTCCCTGAATTACTCCAGGACCTGCAAATTCATGAATGAGTTCTCTAGTCTCATTTCCATTTTCGTCTGTAAATACAAGCTCTGCTTTTCCCTTTCCAGGAATTTTCATTTCAGTTGCTTTATAAACATCACCATAAGCATGTCTTGCAAGAGTTATTGGTTTTTTCCAGTTCTTTACACATGGTTCTATTCCTTTTACAACAATAGGTGCACGGAAAACTGTACCATCAAGCATAGCTCTAATTGTACCATTTGGGCTCTTCCACATACTCTTTAAATTATATTCTGTCATTCTTGCTGCATTAGGTGTAATTGTTGCACACTTAACTGCAACTTTATACTTCTTTGTTGCATTAGCTGAATCTACAGTAACCTGATCATCTGTTGCATTTCTGTTTTCGAGACCAAGATCATAATACTCTGTATTTAATTCAATAAAAGGATTTAATAATTCATCTTTTATCATTTCCCAGAGAATTCTTGTCATCTCATCCCCATCCATTTCAACTAATGGAGTTGTCATTTTAATCTTTTCCATTGTATAACCTCCTGAAAATATATTTTTTTTTTCCCGTTATAGGGGGAATACTTAAAAAATTATACTATTTCTTTTTGAAAGAAGCTCTCTTTCTAAGTGTTGGGTCAAGAATCTTCTTTCTGATTCTGAGACTTGTTGGTGTAACCTCTAACAATTCATCTGAATCTATAAATTCAAGAGACTGTTCAAGACTCATTATTCTCTTTGGAGAAAGTTTAAGTGCATCATCAGCTCCTGAAGATCTTGTATTTGTAAGATGTTTTGTCTTACATACATTAACTTCTACGTCCTCTGGTTTACCATGCTGTCCTATTACCATACCTGAGTAAACTTTTTCTCCTGGTCCTATAAACAATACTCCTCTTTCCTGGGCATTGAACAGACCATAAGTAACAGCTTCTCCAGCCTCGAACGCGATAATTGATCCCTGTTTTCTATATTGAATATCTCCCTTATATGGCTCATAACCATTAAAGATTGTATTAATTATACCATTACCTTTTGTAGAAGTCATAAATTCACCTCTGTATCCAATAAGTCCTCTTGCAGGAATATTAAACTCGAGTCTTGTACTTCCACCACTTGTTGTAGACATTGATAAAAGCTCACCCTTACGTTCGCTAAGTCTCTGTATAATTGTTCCAGAAAATTCATCTGGCACATCAATATAAGCAAGTTCCATTGGCTCTAACTTTTTGCCATTTTCGTCTGTTTTATATAAAACTTCAGCTTTACTTACAGCGAATTCATAACCTTCACGTCTCATATTTTCTATAAGAACAGATAAATGAAGTTCTCCTCTACCTGATACCTTAAAGCTTTCTGTTGTCTCTGTATCTTCAACTCTGAGAGAAACGTCAGTATTCAATTCTCTGAACAATCTGTCTCTTAAGTGTCTTGATGTTACAAACTTTCCTTCTTTTCCAGCAAGTGGACTGTCATTTACATTAAACTGCATAGATATTGTTGGCTCTGAAATTTTCTGGAATGGAATTGCAACAGGATTTTCTGTTGAGCAGATTGTGTCTCCAATATGGATGTCTGCAATACCTGAAATTGCAACAATTGAACCAATAGCAGCTTCATCAACTTCAACTTTGCCAAGTCCGTTGAACTCATATAATTTGTTAATTCTTACTTTCTTCTTATAATCTGGGTCATGGTGGTTAACAATCATAACTTCCTGATTAACTTTTAATTTTCCGTTATCAACTTTACCTACACCAATTCTTCCAACATATTCATTGTAATCTATTGTACTAATAAGAACCTGTGTATCAGCATCAGGATCTCCTTCTGGAGCTGGAATATAGTTTACAATAGTCTCAAATAATGGCTCCATATTTTTAGGTTCATCATCAAGTTCTAAAATTGTGTATCCTGATTTAGCAGATGCATATACAAATGGACATTCAAGCTGCTCATCACTAGCATCAAGATCCATAAATAATTCAAGAACCTCATCTATGACTTCATTAGGTCTTGCTTCGGGTCTGTCAATTTTGTTAATACATACGATTACAGGTAAATCAAGATCAAGTGCTTTTCTTAATACAAATTTTGTCTGAGGCATAGCACCCTCAAAAGCATCTACAACAAGAATAACACCATTTACCATTTTAAGTACACGCTCAACTTCTCCACCAAAATCAGCATGCCCTGGTGTATCTATAATATTAATTTTTGTTCCTTTATAATCTACAGAAGTATTCTTTGAAAGAATTGTAATTCCTCTTTCTCTTTCTATAGCATTGGAATCCATAACTCTCTCTGCAACTTCCTGGTTATCTCTAAATGTACCACTTTGTTTAAGCAGCTGATCTACCAATGTAGTCTTGCCGTGGTCAACGTGGGCAATTATTGCAACATTTCTAATATCTTCTCTTTTAATTTTCATTTAAAACCAAGCCTTTCCATCTTTCAATTTTCATTTAAATGCACACGCATTAAAGTTTATCACAAAAGATAAAAAATTCAAGGAATTTGTACTAAAAATCATTTTTTTAGAAAAAAATTAGCAAAATGCCCTTATTTATTAAGTATTGTACTGTTTTTTTGAGAATTTTGTCATATATTGTCGATATAATTCCAAATTTATCTTCACTTTTAAATAGCAAAATAAAATAGATAGTGTTATTATATACCTAGATTACAAATACATTTAGGAGAAACATATGAATATTAATTCAGATTTAATATTATATTCCGACCAGATAACGGATATAAAAGATTATCTAAATGCACTAAAGAAAGAAAATATGGAACTACATGATTATTCTAATTATTCAATTGAACAGAAACAATGTATTTCAAGTATAAGCGAACTATCCGACATTATTATGGAAAAACTTAACAATCTGTCTATCTCCTCAAGTGACAGTATTTTGCACGATAAACGTTATGAAATTAATTTCAAACTAAATGATGTCAGAGTCTTAATTGCTGATGATAGTAAAATAAATAATTATATACTTTCAGAAATGCTTAAAAGATTTAATATAGATATAGATATAGCCCTCACAGGTGATGAGGCCATCAGATTATATAATGAAAATGAGTATGATATTGTATTTGTAGATTATGTGTTTCCTGAGGGAATAGATGGTGCTGAACTCGTAAGAAAAATTCGAAAAACAAAAAATGGTTCAAACCAGCTTATTATCGGAATTACCTCTAGCGATAGTTCTGTATTTAAAGATGAACATAATAAGGAAATTGTAGAAATAATTCTTAAAAAGCCTGTAAAATATGATCAGCTCGCATATATACTACAAAAGGAACTCAAAGAAAAAGCATTGTCAATTTCTGATTAGTTTTTAAATAATAGTTACACCACTATCGTTTTTATAATAATCAAGCTCAATTTTATCTGAAATTATACTTTTTCCGTTAGTCAGTTCTGTAATTTTCTTTATTAAACCGTTCATATTTTCTTCTTCTGTTATAATATCAATAGCGACATCTGCATCATATCTTGTATCAATTATATCTGCATCTGAAATAGATATTAGATAATTAATTTTTCCCAGACCATTATAATCTGTATTTACAGTAAACTTATATCCGTGGCACATTGAGGCTAAAATGCAGTTATTTATTCCTTCAATAGCAGATTTCTGATATGCTCTGACAAGTCCGCCTGTTCCAAGTAAAATTCCTCCAAAATATCTTGTAACTACAACTACAACATTAGTTAAGTTTTTGCCCTCTATTATATCCAGGATTGGTTTTCCAGCTGTACCTGAAGGCTCACCATCATCACTAAATCTCTTTTCATCATCCACTATGTAAGCCATGCAGTTATGTCTGGCATCATAATATTTTTTCTTCATTTCCTGAATATATTCTAGTGCTTCTTCCTTAGTTTTTACAGATTTGACATGAGCAATAAATCTTGATTTTTTTTCAACAATTTCGCCACATCCATTTTCTATTACTATATTTTTTCCCATCAATCGCTCTCCATCTCATATTATAAATCACTGATTAGTATACTATATCTTTTTTTTTACAATTTTTCAATAAATATTACCTTATTGTTAATAATATTAAAAACAAATTTAACTTTATTATTCTGCATAAATTTGGTATAATTACAAAGGTCTATGAATAGATTGGAGGAATTTTATGAATTTTTCATATAGCAAAGTAACACAAAAAAGAAAGGATTTGAAATCCAAGAAGTCAAAACGTATTACAGGATTTTTCATGGGATGTCTGAAATTCTCACTGTATCTAATACTTCTTATATTTGTAATTATAGGATTTACTGGTATTGGAATGCTGAAGGGCATGATTAATTCTGCCCCAGACATCGAAACATTAAACGTAACTCCAACGGGTTATTCTACAAATGTTTATGACAGCGATGGCAATCTGATGACAACTCTATTAAAGTCAGGTGCAAACAGACAGGAAATTTCTATTGAAGAAATGCCAAAATGTCTTCAGTATGCTTTCATCGACATCGAGGATGAAAGATTTATGGAACATAACGGAATAGACTTGAAAGGTATTATCCGTGCTGGTTTTGTTGCAATTAAAAACAAAAATTTTTCTGAAGGTGCCAGTACTATCACACAGCAGATTCTGAAAAATAATGTATTTGAAAACGGAGGCCAGGAATCATCATACGGATCACTTTTCAAAAGAAAGTTCCAGGAACAGTATCTTGCTCTTCAGCTTGAAAAGACAACAACCAAATTAAATATACTTCAGAGTTATTTAAATACAATTAACCTTGGTTCTAACTGTCTAGGAGTACAGTCAGCTGCAAAAAGATATTTCAACAAGAACGCCTCTGAATTAAACATTTCAGAAAGTGCCTGCATAGCTGCTATTACTCAAAGTCCTACCCAGTTAAATCCAATTACACACCCTGACAAAAATGCTGTCAGAAGAGCTAAAGTTTTAAGAAATATGAAAAAAAATGGACATATTACTGAAGCAGAATATGAAGAAGCAATTAACGATGATGTTTATTCTAGAATACAGTCAGTTAATGTACAGACTCAGACAGAATCTTCTCCTTATACTTATTTTGAAGACGAACTGATTGAAGAGATAATGCAGGATTTACAGGAACAGAAAGGTTATACACAAACACAGGCTTACAATGTATTATTTGGTGGCGGATTAAGTATTTACACCACACAGGATTCTACAATACAGGCAATTTGTGATCAGGAAATAAATGATCCTTCTAATTATCCTATACCTATTTCGTATTCTCTGAACTGGGCATGGTCAATTCAGAAAGCAGACGGAACTGTACAGAATTATTCAGACGTTGATCTTGAATATTACAACAAAGTTATTTTAAACAATCCAGGATATAAATTAATTTTCAGAAATACTGATAACTGCGAAGCAGATATCCTTAAATTTAAACAGGAATATTTAAAGGAAGGCGATGTTGAACTTGACGAAAACAAAGAATATACAATTCAGCCTCAGTCTTCATTTACTGTAATGGACCAGAGAACAGGTTATGTAAAAGCAATGGTCGGCGGACGAGGTGAAAAAACTGGAAGTCTTACTCTTAACAGAGCAGCAAATACAACAAGGCAGCCAGGTTCTTGTTTTAAAGTATTAGCAGCTTATGCTCCTGCCCTGGATTCAGCAGGATATACACTCTCTTCTACTATTGTTGATGCACCATTTAAATATGACAATGGACGTCCAGTAAAGAACTGGTGGGGAGAAAGTTACAGAGGTGCTTCTACGCTCAGACAAGGTATTTACGATTCTATGAACGTTGTAACAGTTAAACTTCTTACAGAAATTACACCAGAACTTGGTTTCCAATATGTACAAAACTTTGGTATTTCAACTGTTGTAGACAGCGAAACGCTTGCTGACGGAACTGTTGTAAGTGATATAAATCAGCCTCTTGCACTTGGTGGTATTACACACGGTGTAAAGAATATTGAATTGTGTGCAGCATATGCTACAATCGCAAATGATGGAAATTATACTGAGCCTGTTTATTACTCAAAAGTTTTAGATCACAATGGCAAAGTATTACTAGAAGCTGCTCCTGCTACAAGACAGGTTTTAAAAGATTCCACTGCTTGGCTATTAACTAACGCAATGCAGGATGTCGTTACAAAGGGTACTGGTAAAGCATGTGCAGTAAATGGAATGAGTGTAGCTGGAAAAACCGGTACAACTCAGGACGATAATGACTTATGGTTTGCTGGATATACACCATATCTTACTGCTGCTATCTGGCTTGGGTATGATGAGAATTCTCCGTTAACAAACTATGGTACAGTTCACGAGAAGTTATGGAGTAAGATTATGACAAGAATTGATGCCGAGAAAGGTTACACGGAAGATAAAGGTTTTCCAAAACCAGACAGTGTTGTTGAAAAACAGGTATGTGCATCAACAGGTAAACTTGCACTTTCTGGATGTCCTATAGTAACTGATTACTTTGCAAATGGTACTGTTCCAACTGCTTACTGTAATGTTCATGGTGGATCAAAAAATCCAAAGCCTGCAAATAAAGAAAAAGATAGCAAATCAAATCAAAACAATACACAGGAAGGTCAATAATTCCTGTACTAAAAAAAGAAGGTCTCAATAAGAGACCTTCTTTTTTTTTGCAATTAACAATTATATCTTATATATATTAATTTATTTTCTAGAAAGATTATCTTTTAATTTTTCAAATCTCTGCTGCTCTTTTTCCAAATATATTTTCAGGTTATCTGCAAGTGGAACCTTTTCCGATACAAATGCAAAAAAGAAACTGCTCCTCTCCTTAAGTTCATCACTTCTCGCTCTAATTGATGACTTTAAGTATTCATATCTTACAATAATCTGGTTATCGTCTGCAAATTTCTTAATTCTACTAAGCATATTCATTGAATACCAAACATCAATAGCAAACACTCCGTAGAAAAATCCCATTACAAAGCAAAAACCTAAATGTCTTGCCAACCAAGATAACGAACTGAGAATATGTGGATGAATAAGAAAATAATAAATTGCACTTAGTAACGCCCAGAAAAAAGTGTATTTAGGACATATAATTCCAAGTATATTACCCCATTCATTGTCATAATCCCACAGTTTTATCTTCATTTTCCTGATAAATATAAGTCCAGCAATAAATTCAATAACAGTAACAACAACAGCCATAAAAATAAACAGTACTAATTTTGCCAGAAATCTGTTATTAATAAAATCTGTTTTTAGGTGTGCAAGTATGTACAATGCACATAAACTAAATCCATATAGCGGCAGGTATGGTCCTGTCAAAAATCCTGGATTAATCCATTTTCTCTCAGGATTAGCTGCCGAAAAAAAACGTCTGTAAAAAACTTCCAGCCCCCACCCTGTCAGGCTTCCAATAAAAAACAAAAAACCTAGTATCATAAAATATTTAATTACCATAATAAAAACACTCCTGACATTTCTAGCTTATCAGATCAAATAATGAGATCTGATCTGATTGTGGCAAATCGTCGATTATTTTAAGATCAGTCATTGTATCAATAAGTGTTTTGCTTAACTTAGACCTGTTTCTTAAATCATCTTTTGACAAAAATCTTCCATTAGCTGCGGCATCAACTAACATTTCTGCAGCTTTGTCCCCCATTCCATCAATTGTACTAAAAGCAGGCATAAGTTTTCCATCTATAATCAGAAACTTATGAGCAGCTGCTTTATACAAATCTATCTTTGCAAATTCTAGTCCCCTTGCGTACATCTCCTGAACAAGATGCATATCACTAAGCATATCTTCTTCTTTATTTGAGAGCTCTCCAGTTTCTTTTCTCTTTTTAAAATCGGCAATATAGTATTCTAGACGTTCTCTACCCATACACATATGAGCATAATCAAATGCCTTTGCTCTGATACTGAAATATGCTGCATAATAAGCCAGAGGATAAAACACCTTAAAATATGCAATTCTGTATGCCATCATAACATATGCGGCTGCATGTGCTTTAGGGAACATATACTTAATCTTCTTACATGATTCAATATACCAGTCAGGTACATCATGTTTCTTCATTTCCTCAATCCATTCAGGCTTTAGACCCTTTCCTTTTCTGACTGATTCCATTATAGTAAATGACTGCTCTGACTCAAGACCTTTAGAAATCAGATAAATCATGATATCATCACGGGTACAGATTGCAGTAGAAATAGTTGCATCTCCAGTACTTATATAATACTGTGCATTATTCAACCACACATCAGTTCCATGAGAAAGACCTGAAATACGAACTAAATCGGAGAAAGTCTTAGGTTTGGTATCCATAAGCATCTGAATAACGAAGTCTGTACCAAATTCTGGTATACCCAGGGATCCAAGCTGACATCCTCCAATATCTTCAGGTTTTATAAGAAGTGCATCAGTACCTGCAAACAAAGACATAACTTCTTTATTATCGAGAGGAATATCTTTTGCATTTATTCCTGTAAGATCCTCTAACATTCTTATCATAGTAGGATCATCATGTCCGAGAATATCAAGTTTAAGAAGATTATGATCTATTGAATGATAATCAAAATGTGTTGTAACAGTCTTGGTTGTCATATCATTAGCAGGGTGTTGTATTGGAGTAAATGTATTAATATTATGACCGATTGGAAGAACAATAATACCACCAGGATGCTGACCTGTAGTACGTCTTACCCCTGTACAGCCTTTTGCGATTCTAGTTACTTCGCATCTTCTCTTTTTTATATCTCTTTTCTCACAATATTTCAAAACAAAACCAGCTGCTGTTTTTTCAGCAACAGTACCAATTGTACCAGCCCTAAATGTCTGTCCTTTTCCAAATATTACTTCTGTATATTCATGAGCTTTGCTCTGGTACTCTCCAGAGAAGTTTAGATCAATATCGGGCTCCTTATTTCCTTTAAATCCCAGGAATGTTTCAAACGGAATGTCGAAACCAGCCTTTGTAAGTTCTTCGCCACAATTAGGGCATTTTCTATCTGGCATATCACAACCAGACCCTCCACCATATGATTTCACTTCATCTGAATCAAAATCATAAAAATGACATTTTTTGCAATAGTAATGGGGACTCAGTGGATTTACTTCAGTAATACCAGCCATAGTAGCAACAAAAGATGATCCTACAGAACCTCGTGATCCTACAAGATATCCATCTTCATTTGATTTCCATACAAGTTTCTGAGCAATAATGTACATAACGGCAAAACCATTAGAAATAATTGAATTAAGTTCTTTTTCCAGTCGATTTGTAACAATTTCAGGAAGTTCTTCTCCGTACATAGAATGTGCTGTATTGTAACAGATATCTCTTAGAATCTGATCCGAATTTTCAATAACTGGAGGACATTTATCTGGACATACAGGAAACATATTTTCAACCATATCTGCAATTTTATTCGTGTTTGTTACAACAACCTCATAGGCTTTGTCAGAACCGAGATATTTAAACTCTTCAAGCATTTCATCCGTAGTCCTTAAGTATAATGGTGCCTGTTTATCTGCATCATCAAATCCTTTATTTGCCATAATAATTCTTCTGTAAACCTCATCCTGAGGGTCAAGAAAATGCACGTCACAGGTTGCAACAACCATTTTATTAAACTGTTCTCCCAGCTTTACTATTTTTCTGTTTATTTCCTGTAAATCCTCTTTTGTTGTCTGAGCAAATTTATCACTCTCTAACATAAATTCATTATTTCCAATTGGCTGAATTTCCAGATAGTCATAAAACTCTACAAGTCTGGCAATTTCCTCGTCACTTCTTCCTCCTATTATTGCCTGATAAAGTTCTCCCGCTTCACATGCAGAGCCAATTATCAGACCTTCTCGATGTTTTAAAAAGTCACTCTTAGGGATTCTTGGCTGTTTATGATAATATTTAATATTAGAATTAGATACCAGTTCATACAAATGTACTCGTCCAACTTCATTTAATGCAATAATAATAGCGTGATGAGTTGGAAGTTTCATTATTCTCTCTTCCTTGCTATCAGCCATATTATTAAGACCATCTAGATCATACACGTCCATTGTTTTAAGCATTTCCGCAAATTTCAAGAAAATATATGCAGTGCATTCAGCATCATCAACAGCCCTGTGATGATTTTCAAGAGAGATATTAAGTGCTTTAGCAACTGTATCAAGTTTGAATCTGTTTAACTGTGGAAGGAGTATTCTTGCCATAGAAACAGTATCTACAATTGTAAATTCTGGTTTTAAACCAAGCAAATGGGCCTTTTTTATTATAAAACTAGTATCAAAATCAGCATTATGCGCAACCATTACGCAGTCTTTTGAAAAATCAAGAAATTCTGGTAGAACAGTTTCAATTCCAGGTGCATTAATAACCATACCATCATTTATACCTGTAAGTTGTTCTATCCTGAATGGAATAGGTTCCTTTGGATTTACAAAAGCAGAAAACCTGTCTATTATCTTACCATCTTTAACCTTTACCGCACCAATTTCAATAATATTATTTAGTTCTGGACTAAAACCTGTGGTTTCCAAGTCAAAAATAACATACGAAGAATTCAAAGACTGTCCGGCAGAATTTGTTACAACTTTCTTTAAATCATCTACCAAGTAAGCTTCAACACCATATATCATCTTGAAATCAAAAGGTTCCTTAAAACTGAATTTACCCTCTAATTTCTGTAATGCATGCCAGGCTTCCGTAAATCCCTGAACTACTCCGTGGTCAGTAATAGCAAGGGATGTATGTCCCCAGTCTTTTGCTCTTTTTATAAGGTCTTTTACATCAGCTACACCATCCATGTCACTGAGTTTAGTATGACAATGTAGTTCAACACGTTTTTCAGGACTTGTATCTACCCTTTTCACTGTAAAATCATTAATTTTAATTGCACCATAAACAGAACTTATACTTATATCATTGTCAAATTTATCATATCTGGCAGGACCACTTACTTTAATAAAAGCACCTACTTTCACGTTAGCAAACAATTCATCTAGTTTATCATTCTGCATAAAGAATTTTACAACGATGGAATCTGTAAAATCTGTAATTACAGTACTTACAATTGTCTTTTCTCCCCTTATTTCACGTTGTTCAATATCAATTATCTGTCCACGTACTATGACATCACCCATATCTCCCTGAATTTCACTAATGTCTATAGATTGTCCATCAAAATACCTTCCATATATAACATCTGGGTTATCAGAACTCTTAAATGGTTTGGAGTAAGACTTTCTAGCACCCTGTTTAACAAAGTTATCATTTCTGCTATTATCGGATTTTGATGTCTGTGAAGCGGAATTTACTGATGATTTAGTCTCCTCATTAGTTCCAATGTCTTTTATGTCATATGTTATATTCGAAACAATAGCCTCAACTTCTTGTTTAAGCTTAATTTCATTATATTCTTTGAATTTTCTTTTGTTATTTTCTACAAAATCGAATCTGACCTCTGTAATGACGCCACATCTTTCGTTAAATATTTTCTCCAAAATTCGTTTTAATTCTTTTGATTTCTCCTCTGAAATAATTGAATCATCCATTTTTACCATCATAATATCATCATTAAACGATATTCTGGCTTTCTTAAGCATACTGTATTCAAGAGGACTATGATTATTTAATTCTATAAAAATACTGTCCTTATACATATTAAACAGATTTTCGCTATTATACTGGCTGGACAGATTAAAACTTTCTATAATTTTAACTCTAATCCCGCCTAATAATCGTGATATGGCAATCTCTGCCTTATAAATGTCATTTTTATGTATTAACCTGGAACTTTTTATATATACCCTTATAAGGTTTTTCGATTTATTATTTACAATTCTCTTTACTAAAACATCATTAAATGATGAGGATATAAACTTATCATTTTTTAATTCTGTAAATACATCCAAAAAGTTTTTTTCTTCCACTTATATCAACCTTTCAACTAGTGGCTACTTACACATTGTCTGTAATTCTTTTTCAAATTCAGACAGCAAATCTTCTTCTGGTACTTTCCTGATTATTTCACCTTTTTTAATAATAAGGCCTTCACCTTTTCCTCCAGCTATTCCAAGATCAGCTTCTTTTGCTTCGCCAGGACCATTAACTGCACATCCCATAACTGCAACTTTTATATCTGCATTGTACTTCTCAACTATTTTTTCTGCTTTATTTGCCAGTGAAATCAAGTCAATCTGAGTTCTGCCACATGTAGGGCATGAAACGAGACTAATTCCGCCTTTTCTAAGACCTAATGTTTTAAGTATTAGATTAGCAGTTCTTATCTCTTCTACAGGATCTCCTGTTAAGGAAACTCTGATTGTATCACCTATTCCTTCATGAAGTATAATTCCAAGCCCAACAGAAGACTTTATATTACCAGAATATAATGTACCAGATTCTGTTATTCCAACGTGAAGCGGATAATTAGTCTTCTCTGAAATAAGTTCATGTGCCTTTACACACATTAATACATCTGAAGATTTAATACTGATAACCAAATTATCATATCCTAAGTCCTCTATAAGTTTAACTTTGTTTAATGCACTCTCAACTATACCATCAGCAGTTACATGACCGTATTTTTCAATTATATCTTTTTCGAGCGAACCACTGTTAACTCCAACTCTGATAGGTATATTTCTCTCTTTAGCTGCATCTACAACTGCCTTTACTTTTTCTATACTTCCAATATTTCCGGGATTAATGCGGATTTTATCTGCTCCATTTTCTATTGATGCAATTGCAAGTTTATAATCAAAATGAATATCTGCAACGAGAGGAATACTAATCTGTTTCTTTATCTCGCTGATTGCTTTAGCTGCCTCCATTGTTGGCACCGCACATCTTATAATATCGCAGCCCGCAACTGTAAGTTCCTTTATCTGATTTACAGTTGCCTCCACGTCCTCAGTCTTTGTGTTAGTCATAGACTGAATTAATATATTGTTTCCTCCACCAATTACTTTATTTCCTATTTTTATAACTTTTGTATTATCACGATACATATTAAATACCCTCTCATTTCATGCTAAAAAAACTTTGTTACATCATTAAATAGAATAAGCACCATTAATAACATAAGAATAACCATTCCTGCAAAATGAACAATTGCTTCCTTATCTCTTGGCACTGGTTTTCCCCTGACTGCCTCAATAAACAGAAATACAAGTCTTCCACCATCCAGAGCAGGGAAAGGAAACAGATTAACAACACCAAGATTCACACTCAAAACAATTATTAAATATATCATTTGAAGGAATACATATTTAAAGCCATAACTTTTTGTCTGTTCATAAGAATCACCTACAACCTTTACAATTCCAACAGGACCTGATACATCATTTCTGCTTGCCTTTCCTGTAAACAGCATCTTAAATCCCGTAAATGTTGCCTGAATATCATATCTGAGTTCAGTAAAACTATATCTTAAAACCTGAAGTGGAGTTCCTTTTACGTACTCTCCGCAATCAATCCCAAGTGCATATCCTCCACTTTGTGGTTTTACATTATATTCAAATTCTTTTCCATCTCGTGTAATTTTCAGACTAATCTCACTACCATCTAATGGATTCTTCTTAAGATAATTACTTATATCCATACCAGTTTCAATAGAGTTTCCATCTATTTCTGTAACTATATCATTATCCCTTAAGCCTGCTTTATAAACAGCGCTGTCTTTTGTTATTCCAACTGTCGAAGGATTTTTATCAGCATAATAAGAAATACCAAGGCTGTAATATTTTGTAGGTGTTACAGTGGCTGTCTGTTTTTTTCCATCATGTATATATTTTATTACAATCGGCTTATATGTAGGTTTATTTACAAATTGATAGAGCCATAAGTCCCTGTATATTACTATTTTTTCTCCATCATATTCAGTAATCACATCACCTTTTTGTATTCCTGAATCCTGAACTGATTTATAACTCTCATTTAAATTTACAACACTGCACTTATCATATCCAATCATGGCAATATATACTATTGCCAATACAAAAGCCAGCAGGAAATTAAAAATAGGTCCAGCTGCAACAACGGAAATTCGTGCCCAAACAGATTTAGAATTAAATGCATTTTCACTCTTATCATCTAAATCTTCTCCAACCATTATACATGAACCGCCAAATGGTATAAGTTTCCAGGAATATCTTGTCTCGCCTTTTACAAAACTAGCTATTCTTGGTCCCATTCCTAGCGAAAATTCCGTAACACCAATACCATTTTTCTTTGCAAGAAGAAAATGTCCAAATTCATGAAATAACACCATTACACTAAAAATTATTAATGCTAAAATAATACTCATTGCTGTCCTCCAAAATAAGATATTAATTAATCTTATTAATCATTTCTTCAACATCCTCGTGAGCAGCCTTTTCAGTCTCTAAAATCTGCTCTAAAGAAGGGTTTTGTATAGCCTTATGTCCTTCCATTGCCCCTTCAATCAGGTCTGCTATATCTAAATATTTTATTTTCTTATTAAGAAACTTGCTAACTGCCCACTCATTAGCTGCATTATATACAGTAGGCATTGTTCCTCCAATTCTGCCGGCATCATATGCAAGTCTGAAACCTTTAAACTTAATTGGATCTGGTTTCATAAAAGTAATACTTCCAATCTCTGCAAAATTAACTCTTTCTCCACCAAGCCATTTTCTATCTGGATAATAGAGAGCGTACTGTATTGGAAGTTTCATATCAGGAGTTCCAAGTTGTGCGATAATACCTCCATCAACATATTCAACCATAGAGTGAATAAGACTCTGGGGCTGTATTACAACATCAATCTGATCATAATCAACTCCAAAAAGCCACTTCGCTTCCATTACTTCTAGTCCCTTATTAACCATAGTTGACGAGTCGATTGTTATTTTTCTTCCCATAGACCAGTTAGGATGTTTTAGTGCAGCCTCTACTGTCACATTTTTCAAATCCTCGTATGAAGAATTTCTGAAAGGTCCACCTGATGCAGTAAGAATAATTTTGCTGACCTGAGATCTTTTATTTCCCTGCAATGACTGAAAAATTGCACTGTGTTCACTGTCTACCGGAAGTATTTTTACATTATATTCGTCTGCAAGACTCATTATGATATGACCAGCTGTTACAAGTGTCTCTTTATTAGCCAGTGCAATATCTTTACGAGCTTTAATAGCCTCAATTGTAGGTCTGATACCTATCATTCCAACTACTGCAGTCAGCACAATATCTGCACTATTCATTGTTGCAATTTCTATAAGACCATCCATACCTGATACAACTTTTACATTTAAATCAGAAACTGATGTTTTTAACTGTTCAGCCTTATCTACATCATAAACACATATCATTTCTGGATTAAATTCTCTAGCCTGTTTTTCAAGTAATTCGATATTACTATTAGCTGAAATCGCAACAACCTCTATGTCATTATTATTTCTAACCACATCTAAGGTCTGTGTACCAATAGAACCTGTAGATCCAAGTATTGATAATTTCATAATCTTCATCTCCTACAAATATTATTTGTTTATGCAAGACCCCATAATTTCATAAATACTACAAGGTAAAATATTATTGGGGCAGTTATAATCACACTGTCAAAACGATCAAGTATACCACCATGTCCCGGAATAAGCTTGCTGTAATCTTTGATATCATGATTTCTTTTAATTCCAGATGCCATTAAATCTCCAATCATAGAGATTATTCCACCTATTGCACACACAATTGGAAAAACAATAACTGCGTTTTTAATTGTGAGATGGTCTGCAAAAATACTTGCATAAATAAATCCAAGAAGAGCTGCACCAAACACACCGCCAACTGCTCCCTCTATAGATTTTTTAGGGCTTAAAACTGGGGCCATTTTATGTTTGCCAAACATTACTCCAAATAAATATGCACATGTATCACATCCCCATGAGCAAAGGAAAACTAGCCATACTATATATGCACCATCCTTCATCATTCTAACCTGATAAATATATGACAACATGAATGTAACATAGAGCAATCCGAAGAAGCATACCATAACTTCATCTGCCTTATATTTTGGAAAAGTGAAAACATATGATGCCATTAATAATATTAACAATAGTATAAATAACACAAGAATGTACTTTGATAATTCAAATCTTATCATTGCATAATAAGCAACACTTGCAATATATACTAAAATTCCTGGGAACTTCCACTGTAATTTAAATACCCTCAAAAACTCAAATACACCTATAAGTGAAATAACAACTACTGTAGCGAGAAGAACATCACCACCTGTTATTATGGTAGCAAGTGCAATTAATACAAGTATTATTCCACTTATCAATCTTTCAAAAAATGATTTTGTCAATAACTTTTTTACTGCTGACATTTTATAATAACCTTATTTAACCTTTCCAAATCGTCTATCTCTTCCGTTATATTTTACAACTGCTTTAATCAGTTCTTCCTTATTGAAATCTGGCCACAAGACATCTGTAAAATAAAATTCAGTGTAAGCCAACTGCCATAAGAGAAAATTAGATAATCTCTCCTCCCCACTGGTTCTTATCAGCAAATCGGGGTCTGGTAATCCACTGGTATCTAGATGTTCGTTTATAAGTGATTCAGAGATATCATCTGGCGATAATTTTCCTTCACTTACTTCAGTTGCAATTTCAGAAACTGCTCTCCTAATTTCATCCCTGCTTCCATAATTTAAGGCTATTGTAAAATTTAATCCTGTATTATTTTTTGAACATTCTTCCAGTTCATCTATTTTATTTCTTATATCTTCGCTAAGTCTTGATTTTTCACCAATAACTCTTACTCTCATGTTATTCTTATTCGATCTTTCTATACAATTTTTTAGATATCTTCTTAATAATTTCATGAGTGCATCAACTTCTTCTTCTGATCTGTTCCAGTTTTCTGTAGAAAAAGCATATACTGTAAGATATTTAATTCCAATATTATTAGCATCTTCACAAATCTGTTCTACTGCTTTTGCCCCCTGTATATGACCATAGTTTCTTGGCATAAATCTCTTTTTTGCCCATCTACCATTTCCATCAAGAATAATCGCAACATGTTTTGGAATATTTAGCTTGGTTAAATCCACTTCTGTATTTCCCATACCTGTCCTCCATCTTGTAAATTTAAAAGGGAAAGTCATATGACTTTCCTCTTTTGTTTACTTTAATTTATTATACTGTCATAATTTCTTTTGATTTATTTTCAACAGCCTTATCTACTTCTGAGATGTATTTGTCTGTTAATTTCTGAATCTTATCTTCAAACTGTTTAGATTCGTCTTCAGATATTTCTGATGCTTTAACCTGTTTCTTAACAGCATCATTGGCATCACGTCTAATATTTCTAATTGCTACTTTAGTACCTTCTGCCTTTTTCTTTATATCTTTAACTAATTCTTTTCTTCTCTCCTCAGTTAATTCAGGAAATACTAGTCTTATTACTTTTCCATCGTTGTTAGGAGTAATACCCAGATCAGAACACATTATAGACTTCTCAATCTCTTTGATAAGACTAGATTCCCATGGCTGAATCTGTATCATTCTTGCTTCAGGAACAGTTATATTTGCTACCTGCTGAAGTGACGATGGCGAACCATAGTAATCAACTGTTATCTTATCTAAAAGATGTGGATTTGCTCTACCTGCTCTGATTGTTGAAAAATCATTATATAAAGTATCAAGAGATTTGCTCATTTTTTCTTCGTACTGATTTAAATTTTCCATAATGTAAAATTTCCTCCATTTATTAAAAATATGTTATTTTATACTGTCTCTATAACTGTTCCAGTAAATTCACCTGTAACTGCATTGATTATACTGTTTTCTTCATTAAGACCAAATATCTTCATTGGAATCTTATTCTCCATTAATAAAACGGATGCAGCTAAATCAATTACCCCAAGTTTTTTATCTACAACTTCTGATATAGAAAGTTTGTCAAACTTCTTAGCATCAGGATTTTTATTAGGGTCACTATCATATACTCCATCAATTGCCTTAGCACCGAGTATACAATCAGCTTCAATTTCAATTGCTCTTAGAACCATTCCAACATCAGTTGAAAAATAAGGATGTCCTATTCCACCTGCAAAGAAACATACCATTCCTTTAGAAAAATATTTATTTACTCTGTCTTTCGAGAAAAGTTTTGTAAATGAACCACACTCAAATGGTGTTAACACCTGAGTCATCATACCCTCAGTTCTGAAGATTTCTGATACATATATACAATTCATTACTGTTGCAAGCATTCCAATTGCATCAGCCTTTGTTCTGTCAATTTTTTCACTTGTTCTTCCTCTCCAGAAATTTCCTCCACCAATTACTATACCAACAGAAATTCCTTGATTCACAAGTACTTTTACCTGTTTAGCAACGCCAACGACTGTTTCTTCATCAAAACCTGTCTTTTTGTCACCTGCTAATGCTTCTCCACTTAGTTTTAATAATACTCTATTTAATTTTTCCATAATATCCTCCATTAAATTACAGATTACAATCAGGTATATTCTATCACATAAATACAAAATTTAAAAGCAAAAATATCTTATAAATAAAAAAAGGTTAAAGACAAAATGTCTTTAACCTTTTACTTTATTTAGCATAATCTACAACTCTGTTTTCCCTGATTAAGCTAACTTTTATCTGACCAGGATATTCTAATTCCTGTTCTATCTTCTTAGAAATCTCTCTAGCCATAAGTACCATCTCTGTATCATTAACTTGATCAGGCACTACCATTACTCTAATCTCTCTTCCTGCTTGAATAGCAAAAGATTTATCAACTCCCTTAAATGAGTTGGCAATATCTTCTAATTGTGTCAATCTGTTGGTATAAGTTTCCAATGTCTCACGTCGTGCACCAGGTCTTGCAGCTGAAATTGTATCAGCAGCCTGAACTAAACATGCAATCAATGACTGTGGTTCTACATCTCCATGATGTGATTCTACTGCGTTAATTACGATAGGAGATTCTTTGTATTTTCTACATAAGTCAGATCCTAACTGGATGTGTGAGCCTTCCATTTCATGATCAATTGATTTTCCAATATCATGTAATAGTCCTGCACGTTTTGCCATTCTTACATCAACACCAATCTCAGATGCCAAAAGACCTGATAACTGTGCGACCTCAATAGAATGCTTTAATGCATTTTGTCCATAACTTGTCCTAAATCTCATCTTACCAAGTAATCTTATTAATTCAGGATGAATGCCATGCACACCAACTTCAAGAGTTGCTGCTTCACCTTCTTCTCGCATTAATGTCTCGACTTCTTTTTGAGCTTTTTCTACCATTTCCTCAATTCTAGCCGGATGAATTCTTCCATCAACAATTAATTTTTCCAATGCTATACGTGCTACTTCACGTCTAACCGGATCAAATCCAGAAAGTATTACTGCATCTGGTGTGTCATCAATAATCAAATCAACACCTGTCATAGTTTCAAGGGTTCTAATATTTCTTCCCTCTCTACCAATAATTCTTCCTTTCATGTCTTCACTTGGAATCTGTACAACTGAAATTGTTGTCTCAGATACATGATCTACAGCACATCTTTGAATTGAATCAACAACATATTCCCTTGCTTTCTTGTCAGCTTCTTCTTTTGCTCTGCTTTCAAGTTCTTTAACCATCTTAGCAGTATCAATTTTCACTTCTTCTTCAACAGTTTTTAACAAATATTCTTTTGCTTGTTCGGAGGTAAGACCAGAGATTCTTTCTAATTCCTGCACACGTTGCTCATTTAACTTTGCAATTTCTTCTCTCTGCTTTGCCAATTCTTCATCACGTCTAGCAAGAGTTTCCTCTTTTTTCTCCATTGCCTCTGACTTTCTGTCAAGGGCTTCTTCCTTAGAAAGAACTCTCTTCTCATAACGCTGTATTTCGGCGCGGCGTTCCTTTGTTTCTTTCTCGAGTTCATTCTTAGTCTTAAGAGACTCTTCCTTTGCCTCAAGAACTGCTTCCCTTTTTGTAGTCTCTGCTGTCTTAACTGCCTCATCAATAATCATTCTTGATCTTTCTTCAGCACTTCCAATTTTTTCATCATAATTCTTCTTATAACGATTAACTGAAACTATTGCAGAAACAGGAGCTACTATACACAAAGTGATAATAATTGCAATTATTATTGGTATAATCACAGGAGCACCTCCTTATTCAGTTTTAATTGTAATATATACAACATATAAATTTTATACTGTTTTAACAATTATGTCAAGTGAAGTTGAAATATTTATATGCATATTGTTTAGAAAAATCGCAGGTAATTATGCAAGTTTTACATATAAATCCGCACGAATTTAATCAACATTCCTGTTTTAATTGATAATATGTACTTAAAATATCATCATAATTAAAACCCTTTCTCACAAGCGATGAAATAATTTTATTAAGTATATACTTGTTTTCTAACGAATCTGAATTTGTAAAATCAAATTTTTTTCTAACAAATTCTTTTTCTATTAATTTTCTCTGATATTCTTCGTTATCAGGAGTCTCAAAAAAAGAATCCATTAATTTTTCAATTAATTCTTTGCTAATTCCCCTAGTCAGCAATCCAGTGTATATTCGTCTTTTGCTCTTTAGCGGAATATTATGCTGTATGTAATTTGATGCATATTCTTCGTCATTTAGATAACCATATTCCTTATAATGACTTACTGCCTTTTCAATAATATCATCTGGATAGTAATTGTTTCGAAGTTTTTCTCTTAAATCATGTTCCGACTTGTCTGATCTGATTAAAATATAGGAAATTCTGTTTATACATCTATTATAAAGAACCTCTGATACCTGGTTCAATGTATTTTCATTAATTTCTTGCCCCTCATATATTTTATAAACAGATATTTCTCTATTATATAATGCAAATCCAATTTGATAATCAATATATACAAGTTTCTTTTTCTTATCAATATCCTTTATAGAAGTAATGAGCATATATTTTATTCTTCACTTTCATCCTTTGATGATAAGTTAGCACCATCAGCCTCAAGATTATATTTATCTCTGACTAACTTCTCTATCTCGGCCATGAGTTCAGGATTGTTAGCTAATGTCTGTTTTGCGTTTTCTCTTCCCTGACCAATTCTGTCTCCATTGTATGAATACCATGCGCCACTCTTATTTACAACATCACAATTTGCAGCAAGATCAAGAATATCTCCTTCTCTTGATATTCCTTTACCAAACATAATATCAAATTCAGCTTCTTTAAATGGTGGTGCAACCTTATTCTTTACAACTTTAACCTTAGCTCTATTTCCAACCATTTCTCCGCTCTGTTTCAGTGTTTCAATTCTTCTTACATCAAGTCTGACTGACGAATAGAATTTCAAAGCTCTACCACCTGTTGTTGTCTCAGGGTTTCCAAACATTACTCCAACCTTTTCTCTTAACTGATTAATAAATACAACTGTACAATTAGATTTGCTTGTAACTGCTGTAAGTTTTCTAAGAGCTTTAGACATAAGTCTTGCATGAAGTCCAACCTGCTGATCTGTCATATCACCATCTATTTCTGCTTTTGGTACTAATGCAGCAACAGAATCCACAATAATAATATCAACGGCTCCAGATCTAACAAATGTCTCTGTTATCTCTAATGCCTGTTCTCCATAATCAGGCTGTGAAATATAAAGATTATCAATATCTACTCCTATTGCTTTAGCATATACAGGATCAAGAGCATGTTCAGCATCTATAAATCCTGCAATACCACCCCTCTTCTGTACCTCTGCAATCATATGCAAAGCAACTGTTGTCTTACCACTTGACTCAGGTCCATAAATCTCAATAATTCTTCCCTTAGGTATTCCCCCTATTCCAAGAGCAATATCAAGGCTGAGTGAACCTGTTGGTATCGATTCAACACTCATATCTGTATTAGGATCTCCAAGTTTCATAACTGATCCCTTTCCGTGCTGTTTCTCTATCTGTGATATCGCTGATTCTAGCGCTTTAATTTTATCATTATTATCCATTATTAATATCTATGCAATTAATTGCATACTCCTTTCTAAAGCATCAATTCTATTCGAACATTTGTTCGTATATTTAATATAATAATACTCAATTCATATTTTGTCAATCAATTATTATATTTTCCATGGAATATAAATATTATAATTTATACCGTATCAAAAATCAACATATTGTTTTGTGATGTTTCAATGCTTATATGTATTTTTCTCGTCAGATATAAATAATCAATTACATTAATTACATTTTATTCATAAAAAAAGCTGTCGCATAAAATGCGACAGCCTTATATTTAACAAATTAAACTCTAGATAAATACTCACCTGTACGAGTATCAATTTTGATCTTATCGTTCTGTTCAACAAATAATGGAACATAAACAATAGCACCTGTCTCAACAGTTGCAGGTTTTGTAGCACCAGTAGCTGTATTACCTTTAAACCCAGGCTCTGTCTCTGTAATCTCTAACTCTACAAATAATGGTGGTTCAATAGCAAACACATCTCCGTTATGTGAACATATTTTAACCATTTCATTTTCTTTAACAAATTTAAGTGAATCACCTACATTTTCTGCACTTAAAGAAATCTGGTCATATGTCTCAACATCCATGAAATAATATAAATCACCATCATTATATAAGTACTGCATATCTTTTCTATCTATTCTAGCCTGTGGGCACTTCTCTGTTGGTCTGAAAGTCTTCTCAACAACACCACCGTTTTTAATGTCCTTTAATTTTGTTCTTACAAATGCTGCACCCTTACCAGGTTTAACATGCTGGAATTCAATAATCTGATAAACATTGTTATCATACTCAATTGTTATTCCATTTCTAAAATCACCTGCTGATATCATGTAAAATATTCCTCCTTAAATGTATATATCATTTTTATATTTTCGTTAATAACGTTTAATAGACTTACTTATTTTATACCATTATTAATTTTTTTTCAACTATTTTTTGTCATTTTGTGGAGATGATTTTCAATTTCTTTCACTATTTCTACAACTGATTTATCATCGGTAGATATAATCAAATCAGCAACTTCTAAATATCTGTTCTTTCTTTTATCCATAAGGCTGCTAATATATTCTACATTCATGTTTCCATTCAGAATAGGTCTGTCATTATTATCTTTTACTCTGTTATAAACAGTCTCTGGCGTTGCAGTAAGAAGCAAAATAATTCCTCCATCCTTCATCAGCTTAACATTCTCATCCTTAAGTACTGCTCCACCACCACAGGATACAATTTTACCCTTTGACTTTTGTACTTCTGCAAGGCAATTTGTCTCAACCTTCCTGAAATATTCCTCTCCATACTGTTCAAAAATATCTTTTATCTCCATTTTTTCATGTTCAACAATATACGAATCCATATCAACTTCAGGCATTCCAAGTTTTTTTGACAATTCTTTAGATACTGTTGTTTTTCCAACGCCCATAAATCCAATAAGCATTATATTATAATTCATAATTCCTCCTTATATGTCGCTCTTTTTAGTTCTGTTTATGTATAATTCCTAGAATATCCGATAAATCAGAAGCATTTAACTGTCCTGGTGCAGATGCTGCATGGGCACATCCAAATGTAACACTACTTCCATATAGTTCTCCTGCAATTCTGCTTATCATTCCCATTTTTCCCATGGACATTGAAATCACAGGGATATCCAGATTAATATCACTTGTTACTGCCATAACCCTGTATACATCTGACATGTTTTTTGGCATCATTGCAATTTTAGCAATATCTGCTCCTAATTCCTGCATTTTATTCAACCTGTTAATTAATTCTTTTTCTGATGGAGTGCTTGCAAAGTCATGATTTGATATAATCACAAAAATACCATATTCTTTGGCACATTTTATAATATCACCAACATATCCATCTCCAGAAAATAGTTCTACATCAACGAAATCTGCTTCTTTTGATTTTATTATACTTTTAAGAATATTTACATATGCAGAAATTCGAACGTTTCTTTCGCCACCCTCATTTCCTGTTCTGAAAGTAAAAATAACCGGTTTATCTATTATCTTTTTAACGTTTTTAATTAATTCAATAACATATTCAACATTATTATAATTATCTATATAATCACCTCTGATCTCCACCAAATCACAAGTTTCAATTTTCTCAGCCTGAATTATTGCATCCGAAACATCCTTAGCAACAATTGGGACACAAATCTTTGGCCTCCCAGAACCTATGGTTAATCCTTTTATCTTTACTGTTTTCATACTCTTTTCCTTTCAGCTATATTAATCCGATTTTTCATAGTAATATGATAACATTTTTAATATTTTTATCAAGTATATTATTGATTTTTTGAATATTTATGTTATAATAATAAAGCTTAATGCACTCGTGGCGGAATTGGCATACGCGCATGATTCAGGTTCATGTCCGGGTTCCCGGGTGTGGGTTCAAGTCCCATCGAGTGCATTTTTTGTACACAAAAAGGAGACAATTAATTGTCTCCTTTTTAATTTTAAAAGTATTTATGAAATAAACTATTTTTCAACCTGTTGTAATTTCACAACATCCTTATTAAGACTAGAAACCAGAGAATTTATATCATTAACAATATTTCTGTTCTCTTCTCCTATCCCATATGTCTCACTTGTATGTGCAGAAACCTCTTCAGTAATCGCAGAAATCGTCTGTATACTGTCAACAATAACTTTATTTGCTGTAGCTAAGTCTGCAACAACTTCATTTAGCTTTATTGACTGTCCATTAATCATCTCAATTCCCTCAGTAATTACATTGAAATTGCTGGCTGTTTGGGATGCTGAACTAGCCTGTTCCATATTACTCTTTATAAGATTATTAACAGATTTTGTCATATCCTTGCTTTTGTCCGAAATGTTTTTTATAAGAAGGGTAATGTCATCTGTTGCCTTTTGTGTCTGTTCTGCAAGTTTTGAAATTTCAGAAGCAACCACCGCAAAACCTCTTCCTGACTCTCCTGCTCTTGCTGCCTCAATGCTGGCATTAATGGCAAGAAGGCTTGTCTGTGATGCTACATCATTTATTAAATCGGTTACCATATGCATTCTGTTAGTATAGATATCGAAAGTATCAAGGGCACTCATAACCTCATTTCCTGCATTCTTAGATACCTCTGATATACTGACAAGTTTTGTCATATTATCTTTTCCGTTTGAAATTGCATCTCTAGTCTGAATCATTCTAGAGGAAATTTCTTTTGATGCATTTTCAACCTTAGAAATCTGTCTCTGAATCTCTTCAGTTTTTATGAGCTGTCTCTGAATAGAATCAGCTGATTCATTAGTTCCCTGGTTAACCTCAGACATTGAATTTAATGTTCTATCAACTGAGGCATCAAGTTTTTCCATCTGCTTTGTTACAAGCAGAACATTCTTAGTCATATTATCAGATAAATTAATAACCTGAGTAAGAATATTTGATATTTTATTTTTCTCAACCTTTACATTTTCCAACCTCATCTTCTGAAATCTTGCAGTTGTAAATGAAGTTATAATAAAAAATGCAATTATTAATGCCATTGTGATTATCTGAAGTTCAAAAGTGACAATCCTTTTTTCTGTCAGAAAATCAAGGCTTACTGTTTCCTTAATAACAACAAGCACATTATCAATGAGCATTGTAGATCCTGTAAGAAATGTATATTTCTTCTCACCATAAAGTGTTATTGCTATCAGAACAGGAATTCCATACATAAAAACAATATCATTATCTGCAGTAAATATAAGAAATGTGTAAAGAATGCCAAAGCCAAAGGCAATTACATGCTTTATCATCTTCGACTCAAAATCTTTTTTTAGTAGCAAAGCACATATTATCACTGGTGTAAAACCAAGTAAAAATACAATCAGCGCATACAAGATTGATCTGTATCCTTTAAAAGCTTCAGTAATATTAACAATACAAATAAACAGAACAACAATTGTAAAAGATAATGTGCACGCCTGATTTGCTATTGCATATTCTGAGTCTGTCTTAAATAATTTGTTTTCAAAAATATTTTTTGTCTTAGTTTCTTTTGTTTTATTTTCATTCACAGTAATTACTCCAATTACATACAGGTATATCCGCCGTCAACAGGTATAATACAACCGTTTACATAAGTGCTCATTGGAGAAGCGAGATATATAGCTGTACTATCAAGTTCTCCTTCTTTTCCATATCTGGCCATCGGAATCATAGTTCTTGCATAATTCTGAAAATATTCTGAATCTAATGTTTCCTTAGTAAGAGGTGTTTCAAAGTATCCAGGACATATAGCATTTACATTAATTCCTTTTTCTCCCCACTCGCATGCAAGGGCTTTCGTAAGATTAACAACTCCACCTTTTGCAGCATGATATGGAGAAGCTGGTGCAATCTTATTACCTACAAGTCCATACATTGACGCAATATTTATAATTCTTCCATATTTATTTGGAATCATAGATTTTTTTGCAACAGCTCTGGCTACTTTAAAAGTACCCGCCAAATCTATATTCAATTCATTCTCAAACTGCTCATCTGTAATATCCTCTGCAGGAGCTACTGCACCTGTTCCAGCATTGTTAATTAGAATATCAATCTTTCCAAATTTTTCAATTATTTCAGTTATGGCATTGTCTATAGCAGCTGTATCTGTTATATCACATAAAACACCTATTGCTTTAACCCCAAATTCTTTCTCTATATTCTCGGCAACCTCATCTACCATGTTTTTTCTTCTAGCAAGTGCAACAATATTTGCACCCTGATTTGCAAGTGCCTTTGCCATCTGTACTCCAAGCCCTGTGCTGCATCCTGTAACCAATGCAACCTGTCCTGTTAAATCAAAATAATTCTTCATGAAATCCCTCCTATAATTGAGTTTTTAACAACATTACTTATAATAAGAATATCATAATTCTCAAGATTTTACAACGAAAAGGCCTTATTATTTCGCCTCTCCTCCACTGATAATAAATCCAATATCTGAGACCTGCTGACCACTTCCAACAGATCCGTTATAATCCGCATTTGATACATGAAGTGTATTTCCATTAACAGAATATTTTCCATTCCATCCATCTGAAAACACAGGTGCTCCGGATAGACTGATATCAAACTGCCAGCTATTTATCTGCTGAGATGTGTTATTATTTACCGTAAGTTCATACTGGTAAAACTTTGTGCCATTAGCATCCCAGGAATTTTTCAATTTTATAGAATAACTAACTCCTCCATATGTACTGGCAATTACATTTCCAGCACCAGTACTGCTGTTATCTGTTACATTTGAGCCTGACGATGTTGCTAAATTTGTACTTGTGCTTGCAGAAATACTTCCACCTCCTGAAAGCATATCATGTATTATCTTTCCAGATTCACTAAGATCATCCATTGTAAAACCTGATTTTTTATTGCAGTTGCTACTAATTATAGAACTAGTCTCGTTTTTATTTGACAGATTCCATGATACATAACTTATAGAAAGACTATTCATGAGATTAAACCATTTTTCAGACTCTTCCTTGTCAATTGCACCATTTCCAGATGCATCACATAATCCATATTCTGTTACAAAAACTGGCAGTCCACTCTTGTTTGCAGATACAAGTTTGTTCCTCAAATCATCTTTGTGTGTTGCAGCGTAAAAATGAAGTGTGTACATAATATTACTATAATTAGTAATAGGATCTGCTGCTGCCTTATCTACTTCCTGTGACCATGTAGGAGTTCCTACAATTATAACGCTTTCTGGGGAATTCTGTCTGATTATTGGAATAATTTCAAGCGCATATGATTTTATATCAGCCCAGGTTGTTCCTCCATTTGGCTCATTACAAATCTCATATATTACATTATTATATCCTGACAGCTTCGAAGATATTTCATTAAAAAATCTTTTTGACTCCTCTTTATTAATCTGGGGATTATTATCAGATAAAATATGCCAGTCAACTATTACATACATATCTGCGTTTTTAGCATATTCAACTCCACTAAGAACAAGATTCTTTAGATTTTCCTTATCTCCTCCATTACAATATCCTCCACTTTCTGATGTATACATCGCAAGTCTTATAACATTAGCATTCCATGATGAAAGTTCATTAAAACATTCCTGATTTATGTAATCTGGAAACCAGGCAATACCATGTGTACTGATTCCTTTAAGCTGTACCGTATTTCCATTTGAATCCGTAAGATTTGTACCCGTTACTTTAAGTGCTCCATTTATGGAAGGTCTTGCAAAGTTAATATAACTATTTTTCTTTTGCTTTTCATACAATCACCTCATTATTTTATTATTAAATTTACAATATATATGAAAATATACGGAAGTATATTGATAACTAAAGCAAATAACAGCTTGCTTTTCTTTTTATCCATATTCCACATGCAAAACATACTATAATTCATAATCAGACAAATAATTATTGGAATGCATATCAGTATAACACCTAATGATAATAATATTATCTGTATTACCGAAGGGATATCTGTAACAAATAATGTTCCTTCCCCGATTTCATGAATCAGACAGCCAGCTATAGTAAGCATTAGTGTAATAATGGAATATTTTAAATTATTCAGATAAAATTTTTTATTACTGTCCATTAAAAATATCAAAATCTCCTTTCTTTAAAGCATAAAATCTATGACCAATGTTACATGCGATCATAGATTTTATTATTTTTATGTATTTTTATATGTTTACATATTCTAATCATTATAAACATTGCCATAATTGTCACCAGTTTGTCCAAAAAATCGAGGTAAAGCTCTCCTATTATACAGGCAATAATTCTAATAACTCCCTTCTCAATCAAGAAATCTCTTACTCCATCCCCCCATAAATTTCCTGTATTTCCTGCATAAAAAATCAAGTTCAACACAGTTGAAATTCCAACCGATACAATAGTAATATTTCCAGCAAGTGACATAGCTCTAAAAAGAGTGGAAAAATAATTTTTTCTCGAAGCAATCCCTACCAGTATCCCAATTGCAACACTAGTTATTCCATACGCAAGCGACATTGGATTCCAAAAAGAATAGACAATATTATTTGTTGCACCAACAACCGCACCACATACAAGTCCAAGCACATATGCAGAATAAACTGTTCCAAATGCATCCATCCACATAGGCAGAGAATACATGTCTGCAAAACTCTTTCCGATAAAATTTATCACGATACACAAAAATAAGATTAAAAAAACCTTAAAACCGCTAATGTTATTCTGCTTTTTATCAGTCATAACATCCCTCACTTTTCATAACTCTAATCTAACTTCCCCATAATTTAAATAAATTTCTTATATATTATAATTATAAATTTTTATACATATAGTGTCAACAATTCCTAGAATTTTTAATTCTCAGTCTCTTTAAATACTCTTTCTTTTCCTGTGAAATTCTATAGCTTTCTACCGATTTCTGAATTGTCTTATTATGAGTCCAACTGTTCAGTCTGTATTTTTCTAAATAAATAATTATAGAATCATATTGTTTAGCAAGGGCTGTAGCAAAATACCAAGCCACCATCATCTTGACATAGTATTCATCTGATTTTATATTTGCAACCATTTCTGGATATTTTATTTCATAATCATCGTCAAGAAAATGTTCCATAAGCATTTTTACAGCAAATCTGACCGTATATGTTTCCTCCGATTTTATCCATTCATTGATATAACTCTCAAGCTGTGACTTATATTTTTTAAAAATTTTGGGGGAGGTCTGATCACAAGTAGCCCAGTTATTAACGTATGGTAGAAATTCACATAATCTATCAATACATTTATCAAATACCTTTATTTCAGAAATAATAAATGCATGTAACTGGTTTTCTTCAAAATACTTGTGGGGAAGATTTTCTAAAAATTCTTCGCATTCATCTTTAATAAGATATTTTGCAAGTTTTCTAAGTACTGGTGTCCTTACACCAATAAAATCATCAATGGGAATTGCTGGATTTAACTTGCTTTCAAAATCACGATATTTTAAATCCTGCATTTCAAATAACTTATTTCTTATTTCTTCAATTGTCATTTTATAATTTCCTTTTTCTCTTAATTCTATACTATGTAATAAATATCATGCAAGTAATATTTTTTCAAAATAAAAACAGACAGAGAAGTAAAATCTCTGCCTGTTTTCATAAAAGTTTGATTAATCTGCTAATTTAAATATTTTCCCATCTTTTATCTGATATGTGCCTTCCATAGCTGGTATCCATGTAATTGTAGCAATTCCATCATTTACTGAAGCTCTGTAATACTCAGAACCATTACCTCTTTTTATTTCAAAAGAATAGCTGTTATATGAATCTGGCTGCTGGTTCACAAATTTTACGCCATATCTACCAGCTTCAATTCGATAATTCTGTCCATAATTACTATCCCAGTTTCCATTACCATCATTGAAACATACTGTTGCTGCTTTTGTATCACCAAGATCTATACTATATTTCCAAGTGTAGTCTTCTATATCACTTGCTTCCATCTTAACTTCCGGTGCAGTTGTCCATGAGCCGTTATCTGGTTTAAAATGTATATTTGCATTATCCCATGATGTATTCTTGTAATATACAGTTGCAACATTTGAATTTTCATCAATAATTTTATAATTGATTGTTTCTGATACTGCTGTTCCCATATATGTTGGCATATTAAACGTTATCTCATAATCACCTGCTTCAGTTGGTGTAAATGACATTTTGTATCCTTTATCTTCACATTTATATGTCTCTCCATTTTTTTGTAACTGACCAGTATGTATAATTAGGAAATTTGTAATAATAGTAATTGAACAATTCAACTGAGAAATCAACAGTTGTACCAACTTTCTGAGGGCCGGCAACAGCTGGTGTTATTACAAAATATAATCCTCTGAAATCTGTTGACTTTGAAGCATAACATGTCTTTCCATCTGCATCTGTAATTTTAACATTAAATTCATAATGTCCTTTAGTATACATAGGAACATATATTTTAGACTTATCGGTATTTCCTGAATTTAATTTCTTACCATCCTGTGTGGATGTATATTCAAATGTATATGGTGCTGTACCATTTTTTACATTTATTTCAGCATATGAATCTCCTACCTTACCAGTAAATTCTATATCTGCACTCATTCCAATTTCGTGATATGTACCATCTTTAATTCCTATGATACCTTTTGTAACATAATAATTGTTATTATTATTGCTATCCCAATTATTATTTCCATCATTGAAACAGATTGTTGCACCCTTTGCTGAATCAAGATCTATCTGGTATTTCCATGTGTATTCATCCAAATCACTCTTTGTCATGCAAACTCCAGGAACATTGGTCCATGAACCATTATCCTTTTTAAAATGGATATTTGCATTATTCCATGAATCATTTTTATAATAAACTGTTGCTATATTATCACCCTGAGGTTCTGTAGAAATCATATAATCTGCATTACTTCCATCTATTTCTTTACCATCTGTATATGCAAATCCATAATCATTTCCATTTAATTCTATTTTTGCATCTTTTAGAACAACTGGTTTAGAATCATCAGTTGTATCTAAGATATTTATAGACCAGTCATATTTGTCAACATTTTCTGGACTAATATCATTAATTACATTGTTAAGATCGAATGTAACTGTGCCATCTTCTGCCACTTCACTACCTTCTAAGGAATATCTTAATACATTGCAATTAAATGTTGGTGTGAATTCCTAACTTTTATTATAGCCAGCCTTGTCTTTTGCATTTACATTAATATAAACCTCGTCTCTTGCTGATGTATTAAGTGTCATGACAAGTTCTGCACCAGAATAATTAACGTCCGAAGAATCAACATTCTGTACTGCAAAACTTCTCATTGCAGACTCTCTTTTTTCAGCTGATGTATCTCCTGTCTTTGACTCATAATTTAATGCATCATATGATACCCAGCAGAATCCATTATTTTCATATGATGTACCCCAAGAATTTACAATTTTAAAGGCACCTTTTTCAGATTCCTGAATCACACCATCACCATTGTGATCAAAATAAATCGAATCATCATATCCAACAATTGTCATTCTGTGACCTGAACTTGACATTGCAGCTGCAACTGCAATAATCTGCATATGCAGTAAATCCCGATGTGTTAAACATTGTTATGGTCATTGCTTATTTATTCATTAGATGTTAATATTTTGTTCATATTTTATCCCAATTATTTTATTTTCAACCAAAACAGAATATACTGATTTATTAATATTATTCAATATATTGAGACTTTATTATATTATTTTTGTAAATTATTTTATATTAAAAAGCGTGAAATATCAATGTATTTCACGCTTTTTCTTATTATAAATCTTCTGCTTCTATTGTAGAAAGTACCAATTCATCCGCCTCTGCAATGTTAACAACTCTCATCGCATGATTTGAAATTGCCTTCTCCATAAAATTCCTGACATCTCTAGCATTTGCAAAATTTTCTGATTTATTAAGGACCAAATTATTAAGAATCTCTTTAGCCTTAATTTTAGCATTATCCGAAAGTTTATATTGCTGTTTCTTAAGCATTCCTTCAAGAATCTGAAACATTTCATCCGCAGTATAATCTTCAAATACAATATAATTACTAAACCTTGATTTTAATCCTGGATTAGATGATAGAAATTCATCCATCAAGTCTGTATAACCCGCTACAATCACTATCAGTTCATCCCTGTAATCTTCCATTGCTTTGAGAAGAGTATCAACAGCTTCCTGCCCAAAGTCTCCCTCTCCTTTATTTACAGTAAGTGCATATGCCTCATCAATAAAAAGTATTCCACCTAATGCTTCCTCAATTACTTCCTGGGTCCTTGTAGCTGTTTGACCAATATAACCTTTAACTAGGCCTGATCTGTCAACTTCGATTAACTGACCTTTTTTTAATACACCCATATATTTGTAAATTTCAGCTAACATTCTTGCCACAGTAGTCTTTCCCGTACCAGGATTACCTGAAAATACCATATGTTTTGAAACATCAGAGCATAACATTCCCTTTTGTTTTCTCATATTCTGAACCTTAGTTAAATTTATCAGTCTGTTTACCTGATCTTTTACTGATGATAAACCTGTAAGTGAATTAAGATTTTCTAGTAAAACTTCCAGTTTCTCAGCTTTTTCATGATCAGATTCCATGCTCAAAGACGAGACTATTTCTGGAGTAAATAATTTCTGAGTTCCGCTATACCATACACCATATTCCTTTATAAAGTTTTCCATAATTTTCATATAAGCATCAAAAGCTTTAATGACATCCTCAGATGTATCGTTCTCTCTTATAGCTAAAATTGTATGTCCAAACATTTTAAATGTATCATAAAATACCATAGACATCTGATTATTATAAGGATTATTTTTAATTTTATTACCTGCGTCAGAGAGAACAGTGTATTTTAAGCATACTGGAATCTTTTTATCAAACTCGTTGTCATACTCCATTTTATTTATAATTTCTGTATCTGTAGATGTTGAGTCCGTAAATTCTCTTATTATCTGAATTTCACCGTCACTTAAATTTCCGTCAAATCTTGCAAGATAAAGCGAAAATTTTAGTATTTCCTTGTCAAAAATCCCCTTCAGGGATATGCCTCCTGCTCTAATATTACCAATATTCTGTTTTGTAATAATATTGCATATATCATGGGATTTTTCAAAATACTCATTTAATTTCAACTGTTGCATATATACCCTACCCTGTTATTCTGTTACTATAGTTACCTTGTTTCTTCCTGATTTTTTTGATTCGTATAAAGCCGAGTCCGCGAGCTTATATAGAGAATTAAATGTCATTTTCTTATTAAATGAGAATGAAACCCCCATAGAAATTGTTACCCCACTTTCAAACTCAGAAATTGCAAAATTAATCGATTTACACACATCATTGGCAAACTTCTCTATTATTTTTTGACTCGTACCGATATCAAAAATTACCATCGCACTGAATTCATCTCCACCCATTCTGCTGGCAATTCCTCTGTCTTTCACATTTTCTGTTAATGAATTTCCGCAAATTTTTAATAGTTCATTACCTTTCCAATGACCATATGTATCATTACATCGTTTAAAGAAATCTAGGTCAATCATCATTAACACCACTATTTTATCTTCATCTAAGAGTTTAAGCTGTACATCATTTTGGAATGCAGCTCGGTTTAATGTACCAGTTAACTGATCATGTCTTATGCTGTCTTCCCATCTCTCATAACTTCTTTTTGCATTTTCTCTTTCTTCAGAAATAAGTTCCCTGACACCGGCTGAATTAGAAATATCCGTTGCTATTATTTTAGAACGCATCTGTCTCGTCACAGAATCAAAATATACACTACCATGACAGAATACAAATTTACAAGAACCATCTTTTCTTCTAAGTCTGTGTTCAATAAACGCTTCTCCGTTTTTATTAATAGCATTTTCAACAAGATTAACATATTTATCCCTGTCCTCTTCAAACACCAAATCATTTTGGGTGATATTCATATTTTTAATATCTTCAAAGGTATAACCTGTTATTTTAGTAAAATTATCATCTACTGAGATTATATTATTATTATCATCAAGAAGATATGATGTATAATTAAGATAAGTCAGATTATTTCTGTACTCATCTTTGTTTTCATCCATACCCATTGGTTTAACTTTAACCTCATTAATAATTATTGGATGCGTCTTATTTTCCATATAAATATTGTCTTCCTTGAGCATTTCAAGATATTTGGAAACAACATATGGATCAAATTGTCTACCTGCACATTTTTTTTAATTCCATGCAAGCCTCCTCAGCCGATAATGCTTTTCTATATGGTCTGTCATTTGTCATAGCATCATAAGAATCAACTACGGCGATAATCCTTGAAAGGAATGGAATTTCATCCTTCTTTTGACCATCAGGATATCCTGAGCCATCCCAAGATTCATGGTGATGTAAAATTAGATCTGCAATAACCTCAAGTTCCTTTGATGCCTTTGCAATTCTATATCCTTTTTCTGCATGTGAACGCATAACTTTCCATTCTTCATTTGTAAGTTTTCCTGGCTTATTAAGTATTTCAATTGGAATACCTAATTTTCCTATATCATGCAGAAGACAAAGGAGGGACAAATGGCTCAGTTCGACATCTGAAAGACCTAATTTTCTTCCAAGCTTTTCTCCCATTTCATTAGTTCTGAATACATGCATTTCCGTACATGTGTCTGTTTCCTGCAGCATTTGCTGGAAAGAATCAAGGAGTGATGAATGAGCAGAACTTCTGTCCATCAATTTTCTTGAACGCATACCATTTTCAGCATTTTCTACGGCCACAATAAAATCTCTTGTTTTTTCAGATACACCATTAACCGCATATTGTACCTCAAGTGTCTCTTCAATTTCATCAAAATTTTTGGCACAATTTTTTATCTTGTCTGCTAGTTTTTCAAGATAATCCAGGGGAGTTCCAAAACATATTACCATAAGATTAGCATCATGTAGTCTTACTTTATATGTACCCTTATTACAATTCTCTCTAATAATATCAGCAAGATAAGCTATTGACTTATCTCCTGTCTCTCTTCCATATTTATGATTGATAAATGACAATTTGTTTATATCAAAAATAGCAACTGCGGCCGGAAAATAACATTTTCACCAATATTTGCAAAATCATGTTTAAATTTGTTTTCTGTATAAAATCCTGTCACAATATCTGTATGAAGTGAATTATCCGTAAGTACAAAAAGTTTTGCAATTTCTTTGTCTTTTTTATCCCTCAAAACTTTGTAATCACATCTGAAATTTTTATCCATATTATCTACATTAACTAATAATTTGAAATAACTGTCATTATTGAAATCCGATATTTTTTTCTCCATATTGTTGTATTTTACAAACTCACTTATTGTGTATTCATCCCCAATATCATTATCCGGTAACAAAAATTTCGCATCATTATTACACATTGCAAATTTGCCCTCATAATCAAATAATACAACTGGATATCCAAATTCATTTATAATAACCTTCCTAGCAGCATTTAACATTTCCGTCTCTGAATAATGATATGTTGCAAAATACATAAACAAACCAATTATACTGTAAAAAATAATAGAGAAATCAATAGATGTTTCATTTGGTATAAATAAATACATTGCATTTAAAACTACTACAAATGATATACCTAACAATATAATTATATATCTCTTTCTAAATATTGATGGTGTTTTCAAAATTTTCCTAACTAATATGAACAAAAAAGTCGCTACAAGTATATAACTGAAAACAAGATGCATTTCATACGGAAATTTATGTACATATCTCCATGGCATAATAGAATCTTCATCATATGAATATGATATTGAAATTTCCTTAAATGGATTAATCATCATCAAAATTATATCCACAAGCATATATAGTTTTATGACAATCATTAGTATTTTTGACCATTTTCTATTTGCCTTAAATCCAGTGATTAACTGACCATATAAAAGCAATGTATACAATATTAAATCTATTGTGCAAAAATATAAGCTCTGAAATAATGACATACAAAAATAAGAGCTGGCAATTACTGAACACGTATAGCTTAGTTCAACCCCTGCTGCTCCAAGCATTCACATTCCAAGATATTTCCAGTTCCTTTTTTTATAAATTGCTAAATGTAAAACCACAAATAAATCTACTATAATAGTAATTACAGCCAGATATGCAAATATCTTTAAGCTCATTTTATGAGTCACCCCTTATTTTATTTACTGTTCACTCCTATTACTAACATCAATTTCAGGCATAAGTTCTTCACTCATAACTGTAAGTATTTTCTCCATTACTTTTAGTTCATCCTGTGTAAACTTCTCATTGATTCTCCCCATTACTACATGAAGATAGTTATAACTGATGTTATAGTAATTATTATATTTTTCAGTAACCTCCAGGTGATACTCTCTTTTATCATGTTTAGACTGTACTTTTTTTATATATCCTTTTTTTATGAGGTTATTAATTTTATATGCAGCGTTTGGCGACGAAATATTTGCAAGTCTGGCAAACTCATTAATTGTAGGGTTTTTCATATAATAAATTATTTCCATACAAAATGTCTCAACGGTTGTAAGTGAGGCTTCTCTGTTTTGCCATTTTTCAAATACATTCTGAAAAAAATGTAATTTAAATTTTGTATATACATTATAAAACTGTTCCTCTAACATATGTTTTTTCCTTTCAATCACTTACATATTATTAGAGTTAATTATATCATTTTAATTACCCTATTGCAAACGTTAGCTGGGCTGTAACCGCTAAATTTCCATCCACATAAGCATTGCAGTTACCTATGCCTACTGGACCATGTCTCTTAATAATTTCACAGTTTAATTCTAAAACATCTCCAGGTATAACCTGTTTTTTAAATCTTGCATTTTTAATTCCTCCAAACAGTGCTATTTTACCTCTATTTTCTTCTTCTGTTAGTATTGCTATCGCACCTGTTTGGGCAAGTGCTTCAATAATAAGAACACCTGGCATTATCTGCTTTTCAGGAAAATGTCCCACAAAATGCATTTCATTTGCAGAAACACATTTAATTCCTTTTGCATATTTTCCTGGTTCAAAATCTGTTATTTTATCTACAAGCAGAAATGGATATCTGTGAGGTAATATTTTTTTTATTTCATCTGAACTAAGAATCATTACATTGTCTCCTTTTTAAATATTATACATGCATTATGTCCCCCAAATCCCAGGGAATCGGACATAGCGTAATACACTTTTGTACTTATTCCTTCATTTGGTACTATAAACAAATCACATTCCTCATCCTTTACCTTATAATTAATAGTAGGAGGCACAAAATCTTTATTTACACTTAATGCTAGTATAACCCCTTCAACGGCACCACTTGCTCCAAGAAGATGTCCCGTCATTGACTTTGTAGAGCTTACCATCAGCTTATCAGCATGATTTCCAAATGCTGTTCTGATTGCATTAGTTTCACATACATCGTTTAAATGTGTAGATGTTCCATGGGCATTAATATAATCAATTTTATCTCCACTAATTCCACCGTCATTTAGTGCTTTTTTCATACATTTTGCTGCTACAGAACCATCAAGTAAAGGAGCTGTAATATGGTTAGCATCACAATTAGCGCCATATCCTGCAACCTCACAATATATATGAGCATTTCTTGCCAACGCATGTTCATATTCCTCGATTACAAGTATACCAGCTCCTTCTCCCATTACAAAACCACTTCTTTCTTTATCAAATGGTATTGATGCTCTCAACGGATCTTCACTTAAACTAAGTGCTTTTAATGCAGTAAATCCTCCAATTCCCAGTTCAGTAATACTTGCCTCAGCACCTCCGCATACCATAATGTCTGCATATCCATCTCTTATGTAATGAAATGCATCACCAATAGCATTAGTTCCACCTGCACATGCCGTAACAACACAGCTGCACATTCCTTTAATTCCATAATTTATAGCAATCTGACCAGCTGCCATATTTGAAATACTCATTGGTATGAAAAATGGTGATATCCTGTCATAACCTTTTTCATTCCCTCTTATACCTTCATTCTGAATAGTCTCTAGTCCTCCAATTCCAGAGGATACAATAACCCCAATTCTGTCAGGTTCTATCCCCTGTAGTTCCCCATCTCTAAATATGTTTGAATCATTTATTGCTTCACTTGCTGCCGCAAGCGCAAACTGAGTAAATCTATCTGTTTTTCTCACAAGTCTTTTATCTATGTATTTTTCAGGATCAAAATCTTTAACTTCTCCTGCAAGCTTTACTTTTCTTCCTTTTGTATCATAATGTGTTATTTTATCTATTCCACATTTTCCTTTTTTTAAATTATCAAATAACTCTTTGACATTATTTCCAATAGGAGTTACTGCCCCTAAACCAGTAATAACTACTCTTCTCATATTTCCTCCATTTCTAGCTATGACATCCCACCGTCTACAGATAATATCTGACCTGTTATATAACGGCTCATATCTGATGCGAGAAAAGCAACTGCATTTGCAATATCTTCAGGCTTACCTATTTCTTTTAATGGTATAGAATCAATAATTTTATTTCTTATATCTTCACTTAACACCCTTGTCATATCGGTATCTATCATACCGGGAGCAATTGCATTAACCCTGATTTTTTTAGATGCAAGTTCTTTTGCTGCTGATTTTGTAAGTCCAACAATTCCAGCTTTTGAAGCCGAATAATTTATCTGTCCGGCATTTCCAGTTAATCCAACTATTGAACTCATATTTATAATACTTCCGCTTCTATTCTTTATCATATATTTTGACACTGCTTTTATCATATAAAATGTTCCAGACAGATTTACTCTGAGTACATCATTAAAATCTTCATCCTTCATTCTCATTATCAGACTATCCCTGGTAATCCCTGCATTATTTACCAGAACATCTATACTTCCAAACTCATCTATAGCTTTTCTTACAAGTTCCTGGCATTCATCTGAATTAGTAATATCTGCTTTATATCCCTTAACCACTACGTTGTACTTTTCACATTCTTTTATTGTCTTCTCCGCCTCTGTATTATTTTTACTGTAATTAAAAATTACATTATAACCTTCTTTTGCTAATTTAATACAAATTGCTCTGCCAATCCCTCGGCTGCCTCCTGTAACAATTACATTTTTACTCATAGCTATTTCCTTTCACTAAATTTTTAAAATCTGATACAGATTCAATACTTATAATATCTACTGTTTTATCAAGAACTCTGGCTGTTTTTTTTACAAAACCAGATAATACTTTTCCCGGACCAATTTCTATAAATCTTTCTGCTCCATTATTTAACATTGTAATAATGTCATCTTCAACTTTAATTGGAGATTTGACCTGATTTATTAGTAATTCTTTTATATCCTCATCTTCATCTAATAATTTTCCTGTATAATTCATTGCCACATTAATCTTTGGTTTGTTAAATTGAATATTTTTGTAATAATCTCTCATTTTTTTTGCAGCAGGTGCCATAAACCTAGTGTGAAATGGTCCGCTTACATTTAATCTCACATTTTTACTGTTAAATCTATTTCTCAATGTATCTTCTACATTAGTTACCGCAGTCTCATCACCACAAATTACATATTGTCCTGGACAATTATAATTTGAAATAATCACGTAACCTTCACCATCATATTCTTCTATTGTTTTTTCAATATTATTCCTGTCTGTTTTAAGTATCGCGCTCATTGCACATTTTCTGCTACCTGCAGCATCCTGCATTACCTGTCCCCTGAATTGCGTAATCTTTACATAAGTATCTGCATCATAAACTCCAGATGCATATAAAGCTCCATATTCTCCAAGACTTAGTCCAAAACTCATATCTGGTTTTATCCCATTCTCACTTAAAAGATCAGTCAAACCTGCTGCAAATGCTGCCATACATGGCTGAGTATATTTTGTTTCTGAAAGTTTCTCAATACCACTTTCAAACATTATGGATTTATGATCAAATGATAAATCAAGTCTATCTATAAAATATTTAAAACTTTCATATTCATCATAGAAATCTTTACCCATTGAAACTTTCTGACTTCCCTGACCAGCATACATAAATACTGTCTTCATAATATCTATTTCTCCTTCATATATCTTCTGTAATCTGAAATAATTTCGTTCATTAATTTTTCTACAGTAGTTTTTTTACTAATCCTAGAAGCATTTTCTCCGCAGAAAAACAATCCCTCCTCATAGTTACCCCTGGCAGCATTAATCAATGCCCTGCTAATACAATATTTGACCTTTTCTCCTTTTGGACATGCCTTAAGACAGTTATTACATATTTTCGCACTAAATTTATCCCCTCTTTTAAGTCTTTCTATTAATGGTGTCGAAACAGCCCTGGCAGGCATTCCCACAGGACTCTCAATAATTTTAATATCATCAGATTTTGAATTAATAATTACATCCTTAAACACATCAGATGCATCACATTCTTCCGTGACAATAAATCTCGTTCCTATAACGACTCCATCTGCACCAGCACTAATTATTTCTGCCATATCCCGTCCATCAAATATTCCTCCAGCAACAAAAAGAGGTATTTTTCTTTTGTACTTATTTTCATATACGTTAATTTCTTTTTTTACTTCATTTAGAATTTGTTTATTATTCTCACAAGTATTATCAGATAAATTTTCCTTACTAAATCCTAAATGTCCACCTGCCATAAATCCTTCTATTACGATAAAATCTGGAATTACATTATATTTTTTGTCATAATATTTTAATAGCACCTTTGCTGCCTTTCCACTTGAAATTTTGGGAGCAAACAATGTATTTGTCCCTTTCACCAGCTTTGGAAGCTCCATCGGCAGACCCGCACCTGATATTATTGCATCTGCATCTGCTTTAATGGCGGCCTTAACCATATTTTCATAATTATTAACTGCAACCATTATATTGACACCAATAAGACCATGATTTTCTGATATCTTTCTTGCCATTTTTATTTGTTTGACAAGTGCCTTTTCATTTGTCAAATCTGGATTACTATAAAAATCTTCTTCATTATATCCAGCATTTACAGAACTAATAACTCCCATACCACCATTTCTTGCCACATTACCTGCCAGTCTTGACATTGATACGCCAATTCCCATACCACCTTGTATTATTGGATATTCCATTATCTTTCCACTAATTTCCATAAATTAAATCTCCAGCATTTTTAATTGTATCTCTGCACACTTTGTCTAAATCTTCAAAAATTTCTTTTAGATTTTTAATTCTGTCAATCTGTCCTGAAACCTGTCCTGCCATAAGAGAGCCTGATTTAACATCACCATCAAATACTGCTCTCCTAAGAGAACCTAGTGTATATTTCTCAAGTTCCATCTTATCAGCACCTTCTTTTTCTCTTTTTATATATTCTCTTGACATAGAATTTTTTAATATTCTTACTGGTGTGCCATTTATTCTGCCAGTAACCACTGTGCCGTTGTCTTTTGAATTTATTATTGCTTGCTTATATGCTTCATGAACAGGACATTCAACACTTGTTATCAGACACGTTCCAAGCTGTACACCACAGGCTCCCAACATATATGCTGCAGCTAACTGCCTACCATCTGCAATTCCACCTGCTGCAATTACTGGTATTTTTACTGCATCACTAACCTGAACAACTAGTGTCATTGTGGTCATCTCCCCAACATGTCCTCCAGATTCTGTTCCTTCTGCTATTATCATATCTGCGCCTATTCGCTCCATTCGTTTTGCCAAAGCAACAGACGATACTACTGGTATTACCGTTATCCCGGCGCATTTCCATTTTTCCATATATTTGCCAGGGCTTCCTGCACCAGTTGTAACTATTTTTACATTTTCATCAACTATTACTTCTGCCATTTCATCCGCTTCTGGGTGCATTAACATCAAATTCACCCCAAAAGGATTTTCTGTGAGACTTCTGCATTTTCGAATATTTTCCCTTAATTCCTCTGAATTCATGCCACCGGCACCTATTAGTCCAAGTCCTCCAGAATTTGACACTGCAGCAGCAAATTCCCCTGTTGCAATATTTGCCATTCCACCTTGTATAAATGGGTACTTTATTCCAAAATAATCATTTATTTTCATAATATAATTCCTTTCTCTATATTTCCATAAGTACTCCGCTCCAGGTAAATCCCGCACCAAAAGAAACACACATAATAGTCATTCCATTTTTTAATTTTTTTTTCTCAAATAGCTCATTTATTGCAATCGGAATACTGGCTGCTGAAGTATTTGCGTACTCACCGATGTTTACATAAAATCTGTCTGATAAATCCTTAAACTTCTTTTTTACACATTCTATAATTCTTTCATTTGCCTGATGTGGAATTATCAGATCAATATCACTCTGGTGTATTCCACTTTCTTCAACTAACTGATGTATCGCATTTTCAAATGATTTTACTGCAAATTTGAATACCTGCTTTCCATCCATTTTAAGGTACTGATCTTCATAACCTGCACCTTTGCAGGATAATCCTTGATAATTTCCTAATGACCAGGATTTATGGAGATAATAATTTTCATTTAAGCTGATTAATATACCCGATGCTCCATCACCAAACAATACACACGTAGATCGATCTTTAAAATCAACAATTCTTGATATTTGTTCACTGCCAATTAGTAGAGCATATTTTTTTTCACTACATTCCAAAAGACTTTTAACAATCTGAATACCATATAAAAAACCTGAGCATGCAGCACTAATATCAAAAGCCATAACCTCTTGTGATAATTCTAACGCTTTGCTTACCATACATGCAGTCGAAGGAAATAATTCATTTGCTGTAGATGTTGCTACTACTACAACTCCTATTTCATCTTTATTTATTTTTTTATTTTTTGTTGCGTTACTAATAATCTCTTTTGCAGCTTCTATTGCCATTGTTCTAGTGTTTTCACCTTCACCGCAAAAATGCCTTTTTCTTATACCAGTTCTAGTTCTTATCCACTCATCACTAGTATCTACATATTTACTTAATTCTGTGTTATCAATACAATGTTTAGGTATGTATGAACCTGTCCCAACAATACTAATTCCGTTCATTTTCTCTCCTATCTTACAGCTCTTCCACACCTGTCTATATTTCTGAATTTATCATATCTCTCAGATATTAGAACTTCTGGACTTACCTTTAACAGACGTCTTATCTCATTTTTAAGATTAGCTGCTATATTTTTGTATAATAATTTATCTTCATTAATAACTTTATCTATAAAATTAAACTGTAATAATTTATCAGCTGTAACATTCATAAGTTCACTAGCTTCGTCAGCCCTTGTAGCATCTTTCCATAATATCGATGCAAATCCCTCAGGAGAAAGAATTGCAAAGACTGCATTTTCCAACATCCATATTTTATCAGATACCATAAGTGCCAATGCACCTCCACTATTTCCTTCACCGGTGATTATTGAAATAATTGGTACTTTTAAATCAGACATCACCGACATACACTCAGCAATTGCAAGTGACTGACCATGCATTTCTGCCTCTTTTCCCGGGTATGCACCTGGAGTATCAATAAATGTAACAACTGGTCTGTTAAATTTTTCAGCCTGTCTCATCAGTCTTATAGATTTTCTGTAACCCTCTGGGGAAGTCATTCCAAAATTACACCTTATATTTTCATTTGCTTCTCTTCCCTTTTTTTGACCAATTACAGTTACAGGAATTCCGTCAAGCAGTGCTACTCCGCCTAATATACTTTCATCATCAGCCTGTAGTCTATCCCCTTTTAATTCAATAAATTCATCAAAAATGTTATTAATGAATTCATCTATGTGAGGTCTATTCAAATCTCTGGCTTTTAATACTTTTTCATAATCTGATATATTTTTTTTCATTTTCTTACCTCATGTATTAATAGAAGTTTATAAATAATATCTTTCATATTTCTCCTCTCACAGATCATATCAAGCATACCCATTTTTAATAAGAATTCTGAATGCTGAAATCCCTGAGGAAGAGATTCATTTATAGTCTGCTCTATTACCCTCGGGCCAGCAAAACATATCAACGCATCTGGTTCAGCTATTTCTATATCACCTAACGCTGCAAAACTTGCTGACACTCCGCCAGTGGTTGGATTTGTATAACAGGAAATATATAATCCTCCATGATTTTTGAATTTTTTTATTGCTGCTGTTGTCTTTGCCATCTGCATCAGTGAAAACATACCTTCCTGCATCCTTGCACCTCCACTCGCGCTAAATATTATCAGAGGCAGACTTTGTTTATCACAGAATTCTGTAATGGCTGTTATTCTCTCTCCAACAACTGTCCCCATACTTCCCATCATAAATCTGCTATCCATAATTCCAATTCCGCATGTAATACCACCAATCTTTATTATTCCTGTTACTACTGCTTCGTCTCTACCAGATTTTTGTCTTGCAGACTTAAGCTTTTCATCATATCCCGGGAAATCAAGTGGATTTATTGTATGCATTCTGCTTAAATGTTCCTTAAAACTATGGTCATCTCCAATCATCCTGATCCTTTCAAATGGTGTCATTGTAAAATAATTATTGCAGTCCGGACACACCATATAATTTTTGAGTAATGTTTTTTTGTGGAATTTTCCATGGCACTTTTTGCATTCTATAATTTCATCAGAATTTGTATTTTTTCTCGCAGACATTATATTTTTTAGTTTTGTTTTTCTTTTTGCAAAAATTTCATATATTTCCATAACTATTTACTCCTTAATAAGTCCCATAATTTCAGCATTATTTTTTTCATAAAATGAAGTATCATAATTTCCATTTACAAAGTCTCTATTGTATGTAAGAAAGAACATGTATTCAGTATTAGTTTTAATTCCTTCAATTACCAGTTCCTTCAATGCCCTCCTCATTTTCCTGACTGCTTCCAACCTTGTTTTGCCCTTTACAATTATCTTAGCAATCATAGAATCATAAATTGGACTTATTACACAGCCGTTATATAAATAACTTTCAATCCTGATATCCTGTCCCGCAGGAAAATGCAGAAAACTCACTTTACCTGGTGTTTTTGCGTTAATTCTGCATTCTATTGCATGTCCCTGTATTTTTATATCATCATTTGATACTGATAACTTCAGGTTAGCTGCAACTCTTATCTGTTCTCTGATAATATCTATGCCTGTTATCATTTCAGTTACAGGATGTTCAACCTGAATCCTTGTGTTCATCTCAATAAAATAAAAATTATTATTTTTATCGACTATAAACTCCACAGTCCCTGCATTAGTATAACCACAAGCCTTTGCTGCAATAATTGCCTGTTCTCCCATCTTTTTCCTTAATTCCTCAGGTAATTGCCATGATGGAGTCTCCTCTAAAAGTTTCTGATTATTTCTCTGAATAGAACAGTTTCTTTCTCCCAAACATATGATATTCCCATAATTATCTGCTAGAATCTGAAATTCAATATGCTTAGGATTAATTATCAGTTTTTCTACATACATATCACCATTTCCAAATGCATTTATTGTTTCCTTCTGGGCGCAGTTAAAAGCATCTTTCATTTCATTGGCACTGAATGCTTTTCTCATTCCTTTTCCACCACCACCCGCACTAGCTTTTATAAGTACCGGATATCCAATTATTTCTGCAACTGACAATGCATCTTTGTAATTCTTGACAATACCTTTGCTTCCTGGAACTACGTTAACTCCATTTTTAATCATCAGTTCTCTTGCATGCTGCTTATCACCCATTTGGCTGATAATTTTAGACGATGGTCCGATAAATTTTATTCCAGACTGTTCACATTTTTTAGCAAAATCAGCATTTTCAGATAGAAAGCCATACCCTGGATGAATGGCATCACATTTAGTAAGTTTAGCCGCCTCAAGGATAATTACCTGATTCAGATAACTATCCTTTGAATCAGCCGGTCCTATACAGACCGACTTTGTTGCCAGAATTACGGGAAGTGAATTTTTATCTTCCGTCGAATATACAATCACAGTTTCAATTCCCATTTCCTCACAGCATCTGATTATTCTTAATGCAATTTCTCCTCTGTTTGCTATCAATATCCTCTTAAACATCCTCACACCTCTCTATTCTATATATGAGATAAGTGGCTGCCCATACTCTACCATTTCTCCATTTTCTACTAAAATTCCTTTAATGGTTCCATCCTCTGATGCCTTTATTTCATTCATCATTTTCATTGCTTCCACAATTCCAACAACATCACCTTTTTTAACCTTCTGTCCAATAATAGTAAAAGGTTTTTCATCAGGAGCAGCTGCTCTGTAGAATTTACCAACTATCGGTGAATCAATAGTTTTAACTTTTAAATCATCATTTTCAACTTGTTTATTATTAATACTGTTTACATTATTTGAATGAATTGAATTACTATCAAACTCTTCATTATTGATGTTCTGATATAAATATTTATCGGTAGTTACTTCCCTAAAGTTTTTACTAAGATAAATTGAAAAATTATCTCTAGTAATTGATATTTCCCTGATATTGGAATTCTCAAATTTATCAATTAAACTATTTATTTCAGAAGTATTCATGTGTTTATGCCTCCATTATTTTGCTTCGTCAATATACTTAACAATGTCCTGCACAGTAATAAAATTAATCAATTCCTCATCAGATATTGTTAAATCAAATTTCTCCTCTAATGCCATATTTAATTCCATTGCATCAAGAGAATCTAATCCTAAGTCATCTTTTAATTTTGACTCTGGTTTTACATCTGCCTCGTTTAAATTAGCTGTTTCTACAATAATTTCCTTTACTTTTTCAAAATTCATTTCTTTTCTCCTTTTTATTAAACTTATTTAATTAAATTTATTTAACTAAATTAATAAAGATATTATATTAGTTTTTATTTTTTGTCAATAAAAAAATGAGTTTTAGAAAAATTTCTAAAACTCATTTATCTTAATAATTAATTATCTTACAATTGTATATTTATAATCATTTCTCATGTTTAATATTAATCCAGTACCATACAGCATTCCGTCCATAACATTTTTTCGTATTTTATAATACAGAGAACTACTGTCATCCCAGTACTTTGCGTGTATATCTTCTGACATTTCCCATGAAACCATATTGTTGCTCTGAAATTGCAGTACATTAATTCTATCACAAGGCATACCGTTCACGAAAAAGTTTTCAAATTCTTGGTATGCTTCAGTTGGTGTTAAATCTGGTTGTATTGCATTCTTTTTTCCAAATTCAAACGCTACTGTACAAATTTCATCAATTCTGTTCTCATCATTTTTTAGCAATTCAATAATAAGTCTGGAAAATCTTATTTCAGCATCATTAATTTTTTCCTGAAGCCATCCGTGAATATTATCTTCGTCTATTGTATCTTCCAGTCTTGGAAGAATATAAACATATTTAGAAATATCAGTAAGCCATTCCTCTTTTTTTGCATATTCAGCAATTACCTTTGTCAGATCTTCTTGATTTCTGATTTTCTCATATAGCCAATAGTGAATCGGACCTAATGTTGCGCTCATATTTATTCTCCTTTTCAATTTATTTTTGTTTAGATTCTTTTTTTCCCTTGAAAAGAGTATATTATTTTTTTCACAACATTTATGTTGTTTCGACAACATACTGGAATTTTTTTTAATTTTTATAACTTACTTTGATGTACATGCATTGTTTTCTTCTAATAAATGTTCATAATGTTTTAATCCTTTATCCCAAGTTTTATAGTGTTTATCATTTCTATGATCTTTAAACATATTTTTATTATATAAATATTTTCCAAGAAATTCTGTTACTTTCAGTGCACCACTATGATTTAAATGATCTCCACCATCCCTCGTATCTTTCTTCCAGTCAATATTTATTTCATCCCTTAAAATATTCAAATCTATATATTCAATTTTTTCTTTATCTGCAAGTTTCTGTATCTCATTGTGCTTCTCGTAATCCCAGTTTACAGTGCTAGGTGTACTTAGAATTATTAGTTCTGCATTATGACTCTCACAGTATTTCTTCAGTAATTTTACATAAATCTTATTGGAATTTGGAATAGTATTATCCATCCCAAGACCTGCCAGCTTATTATATCCATCTGACTCTGCGATTTTTCCTGAAAAATCATATCCTTTTAAATCATTAATAAATCTGTAATCAACTTCATGTTTAAAATCATTTTTATTTATTGTTTTCCATCTGTCATGATATTGCGTAACTGGTAGAACAATATTAATTAATCTTTCAAATGAATCATTAACATCCACAGTCTTGTAAATGTTGTCTGCTTCCAAAATGACAATTTTCGGTTTCTGAGTAAGCATTGTCTTATATGTAAAATACATTGAATCTGGTAAAACTTGAGCTGCCGTTCCACAAACATATGATGTAAAGCCATATTTTTTCCAAATTTCCATAGGTATAATAGATGTATAAGCCTCACTGTCTCCCACTACTAATATGTCAATTGTATTTTCTTTTTCTGCCATAATACTATTTGCAGAAACATCCTCCATTCCGTCTTTACTTAAATTGTTTTTTGGAACAAGGTAATGTGACAATACTGCAAGTATAGCCAAAAGTATCAAATTAAAACATACTACTTTTAAAATTTTTATTTTCATCACGGCCCCCCCTAAAACTGCGCATACATAGGATCAACAGGCTTATATCCAAGTCCGTAAGCACCTAAAATTATAATCATCAAAATTAGTACATAATAAATCAACCATCTAATAACTATATTCCTCTTTGAAATACTATGTCTGATTCTAATACCTCTTTCTCTTAGAATTCCAATAACAAATATGATAATTGTGACCGCAAAAATTACCATAAAATCTTTTTTATCCAATCCAAGAGAAAGCATATTTCCATTTATTAATGAATTGAATTTAAATTGTGTTATTAGCTTCACAAACATTGAAATTCCAGATTTCAAGCCATTTGCTCTGAAAAACATCTCTCCAATAAATACAAGACAAGTAGTTCTGATTATCTGTAATCCGAAGTAAATAAAATTATTGCTATTTATATGCAGCTTTTTATTAACACTCTTTACAGCAGGCTCAATTAATCTACCTGTTATAATTAATACAAAATGATACATTCCAAAAAATATGTAATTCCATCCTGATCCATGCCATACTCCATTTAAAAACCATACGCAGAATAGTGCAATAGAACTTACAAATAATGTACCAAAATAATTTCCCAAAATTTTTTTAGATGGTTTCATTAATTTTTTACATCTTTTTGACATTAGCACAGGATAATATATATAATCCTTAAACCATGTACCAAGAGTTATGTGCCATCTTGTCCAAAATTCTGAAATTGTCTTTGAGAAAAAAGGCTGTCTGAAATTTTCTGGCAAGTCCACTCCAAAAATTTCTGCAATTCCTATTACAATATCCATTGTACCCGAAAAATCCATATATAGCTGTAATGTATATAGTGCCGCAGATGCTGTAATTATTCCACCGTCATATTTTGCATAATTATCAAATACGTTCAAAATAAGTGGATTTAATCTATCCGCAATAATAGTCTTTTTTAGAATTCCATATAAAATTCTCTGTATTCCAAATGTAAGATTTTCATATGTAATATCTCTGCCTTCCCATAATTTGTCTGCAGTCTGAGAATATCTACAAATTGGTCCCTCCATAATCTGAGGAAAAAAGCTTATAAATAATGCAAGCCTGCGTATATTTCTATCTGCTTTAATTTTACCAAGATAAATATCACAAATATACGATATAGCCTGCATTGTATAAAATGATATTCCAATTGGTATCATATACTTTTGTATATTAATCTGTATTGGAAAACTTATAAACTCTAGAACTGTATTAATATTCTTTCCAAGAAATTCTGAGTATTTTAAAATAATTAACATTCCTACAATTATTAAAATTGTAAAAATCAGAATTTTCCTCTCTCTGGCTTTATATTTATTTTTTATTTCTTTTTTTAAACTCTTATCAGAATTTGCTAATGTATCATCCATTTCATTTCGAATTTCTGTTATCCATAATCCAAAATAATGCATTAACAATGTAGTCATAAGTAAATATATTAATAACTTTCCACTTATTGACCAGAAAAATATATAACTTGAGATTAATAATACTTTCCATCTGTTTTTCTGTTTAATAAAATTATATATAATCACAGTTAATGGAAGATAAATTCCAATAAAAATTATATCCCAGTAGTTCATGTTTTCTCCTTCTTTCATTTTCATAACTATCTGAATTAATCTATCTTTTTACACTATCAGATATTCTATCACAAATTTACTGTTAATCAATTATTTTTTTATACAAACGATACTTATATTGTGTAAAATATTAGTTATATGCTACTATATTATTAAATAAAAGGAGATTCATATGATATATATAACAGGAGACACACACGGAACATTTAATTACAGATTTTCTAAAAAATCATTCCCAGAGCAGGAACAGATGACTAAAGATGACTATCTTATCATTCTTGGTGATTTTGGTGGAATATGGAATCAAAACGGTGAGTCAGAACAGGAAAAATACTGGCTTGACTGGTTTGAAGAAAGGAATTATACTCTGCTATTTATTGATGGCAATCACGAAAATTTTGATAGATTATATAATTATCCTGTAAAGGAATGGCATGGCGGAAAGGTACATCAAATAAGACCTCATGTATTACATCTTATGAGGGGACAAATTTTCGAGATAAACGGAAAAATAATTTTCACATTTGGTGGTGCGCTAAGCCATGATATAGACGGGGGTATACTAAATATAGAAGATCATGATTTTAAAAAAAAGAAAAAAAAATTAGATGAAGAATTAATATCCTACAGGATTAACCATTTAAGCTGGTGGGAACAGGAATTACCTTCACCCATAGAGATGGATGAAGGCCTAATTAACCTAGCAAAATATGATAATATGGTTGATTTTATAATTACCCACTGCTGTTCCTCTAGTACGCAGAGAGAAATTTCCTATAGGGGATCCTATGAACCTGACATAGAAACTGATTATCTGGAATCAATAAAAACTCAGACTCATTATAAAAAATGGTTTTTTGGCCACTATCATGACAATATGAATGTAAGCGACAAGGAAATTTTAATCTACGAACAAATAATCCGAATACAATAATTAAAATTTAATCACCTTAGGTTCTTCTGTAAACGAAGAAATTGTTGCTATAGCATCCTCAAAATAGAGAACTTCTGTGTTATCATCCTCTGCAGAGTACATATTTTGGAGGCTTGGATAACTATCAAGCATATGTTTCTTAGCCTCTACTCTGTCATCACGAACAAGTTTTCCAGATACTCTAATCCACTTGCCATCTTTAAATGCACATACTTCTACCTTTGGGTTTACCTGAATCTGTTTAGATACATTTTTTATTTTTCCTGTCTGAATATACAATTTTCCCTCAAAAACATCTACTGTTCCAAATGGTCTTACTCTAGGCTGATCACCCTCTACTGTTGCCAGATAATATGTATCTGCGCTCTTTAAAAATTCATAAACTTCCTGCATTTTTTTCCTCCTTGTTTTTTTCGTCATATAGACTTTATTATAGTAATATCATACTTATTGCACAAAATATCAGCGAACCCGACATAATAATATTAATTGTTTTTTTATGTGATTCAAAAAATTTCTGCATTTTTGCACCTGTAAACAGCCAAACTAGATTACATACAGGTCCTATGTTGCCTGTATTAAAAAACCAAACATAAATGTTCCTTCTTTAAACCTCCCAGATTTTCTGTCCTGAGATTTGGAATTACTATCCATGTCATAAATACAGACATCATAGATACAAAAAAATATCCTGCGAATAGTCCTCTCCATTGTCTTAATGCAACCTGTTTTCCCTTTCTCATAGCAGTGGATAGGGAACAGATATTAGCCGGGCCAGGTGTTATTCCTGATACAAAACTATAATATAAAAATGATAAAATTACACTCATAATACAATCTCCAAATTTTTTATACTTTATAATATCGTAAAAATAAAATTTTGAAAATTATTTTATTCCTATTGCTGGTTATAAATTTTGATAAATTCAAGTATATCATAAGGTGAATCATCTGCTACAATCTGCTCTCCAAAATACAGAGGACAATTATAATGGGTAACAAGTGTTTCAAACATATCAAAAATTCCTACTTTTATCATCTATCTTTCCTCAGTTCAATTTTATAAGTTTAATAAATTATTATTAGATTATAACATGCAATAATATATACTGCTATTACTAATTTGGGTACTATAATTTGATTATTCACACTCAAAAAATCTCTTGAATTCGTTAACCATACGAATCCAAGAGATTAAGTTTTTCATATATAAAATAGATTCATCTCTATTCTAATGTTAAATCATTCAATTCATTAATTAATTTTTCATTTCCAAGCTTTCTGGCAATTTTATTAATAAAATCTCGTCGCTTGCATTTTCTACATCCTGTGTTTGTAAATCTGTTATTAATCTCATTACTGAAGAATTTAATCCATCATTTAAACCATCTAATGAAATTACTCCTTTTCTATAAACATCACAAAACATTCCAGCAATTATAGAATTTATATCGGCTTCCAGCTGTGCTAATATAATTGCAACATTCAATGTGTGTGTGACATATTCCTCGCCAGAATATCTTGTAACTCCAACATATGCAGCGCAAGCCTCTTGATAAGCCAGTTCTAATTCATCTTTATTGTATACTATATTATTTTTCTCAAGTAGTTCACAAAGTATATCAAATAATTTTTCTTTTCCAATTCCAATCTCAGCAGATTCTAAAAAAAACATGTCCCATAGAATTTCCTCCTAATCCATCAATCTCAATTATTAATGCCTTTAAAAGTGATGGACTGAACCCAAATTCTTTTTTAAATGATTTTGTAAAACCGCTGTGTGACTCCCATCCATACTCAAGAGCAACATCTATTATCCTTTTTCCATTCACAATATCTTCAGACGACTTTATTAATCTTCGTTTTATTATATAAGCCTGCAAGGTAGATCCTGTAGATTTTTTAAACATTCTGCTAAAATGAAATTCAGAATACCCTGCAATATCTGAGATTTGTTTTAAAGAAATGTTTTCTTTTAAATGCTCATATATATATTTTAATATTTGCTTCATAACCATCACCTTCTTTTATATATTTTCCACGTGGTAGTTATTATTATAATCGTATTAATAGAACCTATCTGTTCCTAAATTGCTATTATAGAATTATTTTATTGCCCAGCGCATTTTTGTTGAACGTGCTCTTCCATTCTGGTTACATTCCTCAGCAGAAGGTCTAATTACATCCTTTGAGATTTCAGAAAAAATTCCTGCTTTATACATTCTACTAAATGTTTTCTTGACCATTCTGTCCTCTCCAGAGTGAAATGTTAATATTGCAACTCGTCCTCCATCTGCCAATACATCCGGCAATTTTTCCAGAAATGCTTCTAAAACTTCAAATTCACTATTTACATCAATACGTAATGCCTGAAAACTTCTCTGACACGTCTTTTTAATGATATCTTTTTTTTCTTTATTGTCAGGAAGAAATTTAAGTGCCCTTTCAATTGCATTTTTTAAATCAGTAGTAGTTTCGATTTTCTGCCCTTTTCTAAATGTTTCAAATACCTCTTTTGCAATCTGTTTAGCATATGGTTCATCAGAATTTTCTATAAGCATTCCCTCAAACTCATCTCTCGTTATTTCTCTTAGTCTTTCTGCTGCACTTACACCTTTTTCTGGATTTAATCTTAAATCAAGTGGGCCTTCAATTTTATAGGAAAATCCTCTCTCAGGATTATCTATCTGCATTGATGATACTCCCAAATCAGCCATCATAAAGTCAAATGGACCATATTTCTTAGCAACTTCATCAATATTTGCAAAATTTTCCTGTATTATGGTAAGTATTTCTTCACCATATCCTGCATTTTCAAGTCTCTTTTTAGTCTTAACAATTTCTATCGGATCAACATCTAATGCATACATATGACCTTCTCCGTTCAGCTGCTCTAACATCTTTCTAGTATGTCCGCCATAACCAAGAGTGGCATCTAAACCCTTCTGTCCAGGTTTTATCTGAAGAAAGTCAAGAATCTCCTTTACCATAATAGAAATATGCATTCCTGCAGGAGTACTTCCTTTACTAATTACCTTTTGAATTGTATCCTGATATTTATCCGGATTTAATTCCTTATATTTTTCTTCAAATCTTCTTGGATGAGTTCCTTTATATCTTACTCTTCTTTTATGTGGTTTATCTGATTCATTTGTATTATTAAACTGTTCCATTATCTTCGTATCTCTCCCTTACTGATTTTTAGGAAAATCTTTTTGAATTTTTTGATTTACTGAACTTTCGGAAATTATTCTTTTTAACTTCCACTAGTTCTCCTCTCATATTCATTTCAAACTTCTGTGATTTCTTGCCCTTCGAATCTGTCTTCTTAGTAAAGTCCTTTGATTTTCTGTTACCGGTTTTATTACTTCTAAACTTCTGTTTTCCTTTATTGTTTCCTCTTGATTTGTTATTTCTGGAACTTTTGTGTTTCTCAAGCCTTGTCACTTCTATTGTCCACTCTGTTTCTTCCTCAGAAATTTCACGTTTAATAAGTATCTCTATATCGTAAAGGGCTCCTAACTCATCTCTAGAACAGAAAGAAATTGCTTCCCCTGTCTCCCCTGCTCTTCCAGCTCGTCCAATTCTGTGAATATAAGACTCAGCTTCTTCTGGCAAATCATAATTGAATACATGCGTAATCTTAGGAATATCTATTCCACGGGCTGCCACATCAGTTGCAACTAAAACCTTAATTTTACCTACACGAAAGCGATCAAGTGCATCCTTACGCTGTCCCTGAGATTTGTCACCATGTATCGCTTTTGTCTCGATTCCTTGTTTTACCAGATATTTTACAAGCTTATCCGCACCATATTTTGTTCTTGTAAATATAATTGATTTTTTAACATCATCACGACCTAAGTAGTTAATTAGTAAATCTGGTTTGTTATCACGTTCAACAAAACAAATACGCTGTTCTACTGTTTCTGCTGGGCTTGAAGTTTCTGCAACACGAACATCCACAGGATTGTTTAATAAATCATTTGCCAGATTTTCAATCTGGCGTGGCATAGTCGCAGAAAACATAAGAGTCTGATGAGTTTCAGGAATCATACCAGCAATCTTTCTGACATCAGGAATAAAACCCATATCAAGCATACGATCTGCTTCATCCAAAACAAAAATCTCTATATTTTCAAGATTAACTATTCCTCTGTCCGTAAAGTCCATAAGTCTTCCAGGAGTGGCAATTAAAATATCATACCCCTGATTAAGTTTTTTTATCTGCATATACTGGGATGCTCCGCCATAAATACATGCTGTACGAAGCTTTAGATATCTTCCATATTTTTTAAAGTTGTCAAATATCTGTTGCGCAAGTTCTCTGGTAGGTGTCAATATAAGTGCTCGAGGTGTTCTTGTCTGGTCACTGCATAATTTATCGAGTATTGGCAATGCAAACGCTGCTGTCTTTCCTGTTCCCGTCTGTGCACATGCAATCATATCCTGTCCAGAAATTACTTCTGGTATAGCCTGTTCCTGTATAGGTGTCATATTTTCATAACCAGCTTTTTTTATTGCATCCTGAATCCTCTTGTTAAGTTTAATTTCTTTAAATCTCATTCCTTGTAAGTTACTCCTTTTCTAAAACGCTGAGTCCCCCACCCACAAATTGGCACATTCTATATACCTGGAATGACAAACTCAAAAAAATAAAGAACCATTGACCATTTTACGTCTGGCAGTGGTTCTTATTTCACTAATTAACATAAATACTTTGCTATCATATAATGTTTTATCAATAATTGCAAGTAAATTATTATATTAACTATTAAATTTTTCATTAATTATTCTTACACTTCCTACATAAGTAAGAATACCATATCACACATAAATCAATGTTATTAAGACTGCCGTTAATATAATCGGAGACGTAAGTCCTACCCTTCCAATTGAATCAAGAATAATAAGTATTCTTTTCATTATAACGAATCCTTTAATATTTCTACTATATCCTGTTCTGTTAGTGGTGCAAATAAATATTCAGTATCAAGCCCCTCATTAACTGCAACATGATGCGCCATCTCTTCTATTCGACTATCATCAATTCCAACATCTTTTAAGTGCATAGGTATACCAATTTCTTCAAAAAACATATACTGAGCTTCTATTGTTTTTTCTGCAATTTCAATGCTTGAAAGATTTTCATCTATTCCAAAAACATTAACCCCATATTTAACAAATCTTGGTAATGTTTTTTCATTTAAAATATGCTTCATCCATCGTGGAGTTATAATTGCAAGACCTTCACCATGCGTAATATCATAGTAAGCAGATAGTGCATGTTCAATACCATGCATTGGCCATCCAGAGTAACTATTTCCAATTGAGAATATTCCATTACAAGCTAAAGTTGCATCTGCAAAGATCTCAGCTCTCGCCTGATAATCATCTGGTTTATCAATAACAATCCTTACATTTTCCATAAGACTCCTAATACATGCTTCACACATACCATCAGTTAGAATGCTTGACTCAGCAACAAAATACTGTTCCAAAATATGATTGATTGCATCCGCAACTCCTGCTATTGTCTGCTTTTTTGGGACAGAAAATGTATAAGTCGGGTCTATAAAGGAACATAATGGATATAAATGTGAGTCCATATAACCAACTTTATCATTTGTTTCTGTTCTTGATATTACCCCGCCACCATCGTATTCACTTCCTGTGGCAGCCATTGTAATAATATCAACTATTGGGAGCGCACCATTTGTTGGAACTTTATGAGTAATCAAATCCCATGGTTCCCCATCATATAATGCACCAGCGGCAATTGCCTTTGAACAATCTAAAACTGATCCGCCACCTACTGCCAAAATTACTTCAATATTATTTTCCTTACACAATCTTACTCCATCTAAAACACTTGGATTATACTTTGGATTAGGCTCTATTCCTGGAAGTTCAAATATTTCGAAATCTATTAATAATCCTTTTACTTTATCATAAAGACCATTCTTTTTGATACTACCTCCACCATAAGTTAATAGGATTTTCTTTCCAACAGAACCTAATATATCTGGCAATTTTTCTACAACACCTTGTCCAAAAATAAGTTTTGTTGGTGTATGATACTCAAAATTCTTCATATAAAATTCCCTCCTATCCTGCAATTATGAATTGCGTTTTATATATATAATTATTATACATTTTGACTTTATATTGGTCAAAAATATTTTTAAAAAACTACATTTTAAATTAATTTTATATTATAAAACTATAAAAAAACCGCTAAATATATGAATTTCATATATCTAGCGGCATAATTTCTAATATAAACTAAAATTAGTTACCCATCTGCTTTGCAACTTCTGCTGCGAAATCTTCTTCTTTCTTCTCGATACCTTCACCAACTTCGAAACGAACGAATTTAGTAATCTTAACATCTTTGTTTACTGACTCAAGATATTTAGCAACTGACTGCTTTCCATCTTCTGCCTTAACGTAAACCTGATCAAGAAGGCAAATCTCTTTAAGCTGTTTTGAAACACGTCCCTCTACAAGACCACTGAAGATCTTATTAGCTGAGATGTTTTCTTTATCAGCGATTGCTAAACCAGCAAGCTGTGGTTTTGCATCCTCTGAAAGGAAGTTTGGAAGATAGTTCATGTTGCTCTTCTTCTCTTCATAAATAGCGATATCTGAATCACTCCATACTTTATCATTAACAGCTTTTTCAATTAAACCATTTAAGATTGGCTTTGGTAATGTGAAAGGATCATTTAATGCACTTTCAAGTGTGATATCTTTTAACTTTGTTAATTCTTCAGAAGCAATATCTGAACGTCCTATATACTGTGGGTTCATAGCTGCAATCTGCATTGCTACGTTTGTAAGAGCTTCTTTAGTTGCATCATCTGATGCACCGGCAGCTGCAACTAAAACACCAATTTTACCACCAGCGTGGATATATGATGCTACACAGTCGCCTGTAACTTTTTCAAATCTTCTGATTGAAAGTTTCTCACCGATTGTAGCGATTTTCTCTGTGAGTTCATCCTGCATACCAAGTACTGCTGCAACGTCTTCTCCATCAGCTTTCTCTGTATCTGAAGCAAGAGCTTTTTCAGCAACACTCTGTACAAATTCCTGGAATGTTGCATTCTTAGCAACGAAATCTGTCTCAGAGTTTACTTCTACAACAACTGCTGTGTTTCCATCAGCTGCAACTTTTGCAATACCTTCAGCTGCAATTCTTGAAGCCTTCTTTACTGCTGTTGCCTGTCCTTTTTCTCTTAAAACATCTATAGCCTTGTCGAAATCACCATCTGTCTCAACAAGTGCATTTTTACAAGCCATAACACCTGCTCCTGTCATTTCACGGAGCTGTTTTACCATAGCTGCTGTAATATTCATTATAACTTCCTCCTAAATTTCCATATTATAGACTATTATTTATCGGATTAATCTAAATTAAGCCTCTGTATTCTCTTCAACTGTCTCTTCTGCAGCTGCTTCTTCACCCTGGTTAGCTTCGATAACAGCATCTGCCATCTTAGAAACGATTAATTTAACGGCTCTGATAGCATCATCATTACCTGGAATTACATAATCAAGTTCTTCTGGATCACAGTTAGTATCTGCAATACCGATAAGTTTGATTCCAAGTGACTGAGCTTCTGCGATACAGATTCTTTCTTTCTTAGGATCTACTACGAAGATAGCATCAGGAATCTTCTTCATGTTCTTGATACCGCCAAGGTTCTTCTCAAGCTTCTCCCATTCTTTCTTTATGTTAATAACTTCCTTCTTAGGAAGAACATCAAATGTACCATCTTCAGCCATAGTTTCGATAGCTTTTAATCTAGCGATTCTGCTCTGGATTGTCTTGAAGTTTGTGAGCATACCACCTAACCATCTCTCGTTAACGTAGTACATACCACATCTCTCAGCCTCTGTCTTAATTGCATCCTGAGCCTGTTTCTTTGTTCCTACGAAAAGAACTGTACCGCCGTCTGCAACGATATCAGAGATTGCTTTGTAAGCTTCGTCTACTTTACCAACTGATTTCTGTAAGTCGATGATGTAGATACCATTTCTCTCTGTGTAAATGTATGGAGCCATTTTAGGGTTCCATCTTCTTGTCTGATGTCCAAAGTGTACACCTGCTTCTAATAACTGTTTCATTGAAATAACGCTCATTTTTCTACCTCCATTGGTTAATATTCTTTCATATACTTCCCATAATACATCACCCCGAGCATGGGCACCAATGTATAAATCCGTATATGTGTTTATTGTTTATGCTGTCACAACAGCTCATTTATCATAACATATTGTTACATAACATGCAAGATTATTTTTTTGATTTTCTTTCATTTATCCTGTTCTGTACAAATTCAGTAAAAATTGACAGATATCTAAATAAGGATTCTGTAGCAACAGAGAATACCACAAATAGCATAATACACTTATATGACATTCCCGATAATGCAAATAAACCACTCATTTTCAGTGCACAAAACAGAAGACCAATAACACATCCAATCCAAACACCTGCCCTAAATTTATTCAGTGGAAAGCTTATTCTATACAGTATCATAAATCCTACAATTGCAAGAAGCATTGTTGCTGCAGTAGATACTTCATCTGTATTCAGACCAAAAGTACGGCCAAATATTATTAACGAGCCAACCGCAATAACATCTGTAAGTGCTGCTGGCAATGCTTTCAAGAGCACATTAGGAATAAATCTACCCCTGATAATATTTTTATTTGGCTCCATTGCCAGGAAAAACCCAGGAATACCTATTGTAAACATACTGATTAATGATATTTGAGATGGTTTCATTGGATAAGTTATCATAAGTACCATTGTGTAAATACTTAGTACAAATGAAAAAATATTTTTCACAAGAAACAAACTTGCAGATCGTTCAATATTATTTACTACTCTTCTTCCCTCATATACTACATCTGGCATACATGAAAAGTCGGAGTCAAGAAGTACCAGTTTTGCAGACTGAGCAGCTGCTTCACTTCCTGATGCCATAGCAATACTGCAGTCAGCATCTTTAAGTGCCAGAATATCATTAACTCCATCGCCAGTCATTGCCACTGTATTTCCATTTTTCTTAAGTGCATTGACAAATTCTCGCTTCTGGTTTGGTTTAACTCTTCCAAATACGGTATATTTTAAAATAGCCTGTTCCATCTCCTCTACTGTTTCAAGAGTAGATGCATCTATATATTCTTCCGCATTATCAATACCAGCCTGTCTTGCAACCTCTGATACTGTAACAGGATTATCTCCAGATATTACTTTTATTTTAACACCCTGTTCCTTAAAATATCCAAAAGTTTCCTTTACTGATTTTCTAAGAGGATTGGCAAGTAATATATATGCATGTGGTTCAATTCCATATTTTAGTTCGCCGCCATCAATTTTCTCGTTGTATTTTCCAAATACAACTACCCTGATACCCTTTGAAGCATATTCATTTATATCAGATTCATAATCTGCAAATTTCTCCTTTAATACAAATTCAGGTGCACCTATTACATATGAACAGTCATCAAATGTAACTGAACTGTATTTAGTTACTGAGGAAAATCCGGTCATACTGACAGCTTTTCTTCCATTATTCTTCTTAAAAAATTCCTTTATTGCCTCCATGGTAATATTATCTTTACTCTGTGATTTTGCAAAATCACCGATTTCCATCTCAACTATGTCATTATCTATGTCATTTGATATATTTACAAACTCTCGTACTTTCATTGTATTATCTGTAATTGTACCAGTTTTATCAACACATAATACATTTACCCTGGCAAGTGTCTCTATACATTTCATATCATGTAGAAGTACCTTTTTACTTGCAAGCCTTATTGTACTCACAACCAGCGCAACACTTGCAAGGAGATATAATCCCTCCGGAATCATTCCAATTACTGCAGCAACCATTGATACAATACTTTCTCTAAAACTATCATGCTGTACGAAGAAAGACATTATAAATAAAATAACACCAATAGGTATAATTGCTATACCAACAATTTTTACCAGATTATCAAGAGATCTAATCATCTCTGACTGTTCTGTATCCTGCATTTTTTTTGCCTGAATTGTCAATTTAGATATATATGAATCCTCTCCTACTTTCTCAAGTCTGGCTAAGCATTCTCCTGAAATTATAAAGCTGCCCGACATCAGACTTCCTCCAGCAGTTTTTTCAATTTCATCTGATTCACCAGTAAGAAGAGATTCATTCACCATTACGCTGCCTTCACATACAACTGCATCTGCACAAATCTGATCTCCAGCTTTAAATACAACAACATCATCAACTACCAGATTCTGTGGTACTATATCCTGTTTTTTTCCATTTCTGATTGCAGTTACTTTTCTAACACTTAACATTTTCAAGTTGTCAACTATTCGTTTTGCCTTAATCTCCTGCACAATACCAATAACAGCATTGGCAATAATTACAGGCATAAATGTTAAATCTCTAAAAGAACCAACTATAATAATTAAAATTGCAAGTACAGTAAAAATCAAATTGAAATAGGTAAATGTATTCTCAAATATTATCTGTTTGACAGATTTAGAGCCTGATTCAACTGGTTTATTAGTCTGTCCATTTATAACCCTTTCATTTACTTCCTCATCATTCAGTCCATTTATATAATTATCCATCTTTTCATCTCCCATTCCAGTATATACAATGTATTTCATTATTTTTTCCAAATTTATCAAATCATATTAACATAACATATAGATAAAATCAATATCGTCTGGTATTGACAAAATATAGGCACTGACATAAAATGACTAAAAATTATTGATAACTATATAAGCCTAAAGGAGATTAATATATGAATAAAAAAACACAAACAATTACCCTGACCGCCCTATTTACTGCGCTTACCTGTATCTCCACCTATCTTCTTAAAATTCCATCCTTTGGACCAAACGGATATATTCACCTAGGAGACGCCTTTGTCATTATCTCTGGTATATTATTAGGACCACTGTATGGAACATTTGCCGCTGGAGCTGGTTCCGCACTCGCAGATGCATTTGGAGGTTACGTAATGTATGTACCAGCCACATTTATAATAAAAGCTTTGATTGCAGCTACAGCATATTTTATATTTTACAAACTTACATTTCCAATTAAAAATAATTACATTAAGTGTGCTATCGCAGGAATTTTTTCAGCTATTATAATGGTTAGCGGATACTTCATTTACGAATATATTCTTTATGGAAATGGCGCATTTGCAGGAATCATTGGAAATACAATACAGGGATTGTCAGGAATAGTTATTTCGACATTACTACTTCCAAAAATACTCAAAATAAAAAATCGTGGTTAACTAACCACGATTTTTTTTATACCTATTTTCTCTCCCATCTTTACTGGGACTTCCATTCCTTTTTCTGTTTCTTCAAACAAATACTTAGGGAATGTGACTCTATTTTTCTTCACAAGTAAAATAATGGTTGAACCACCATACAAAAATTTTCCTTTTTCCTCTCCCCTTTTAAAAGTGCATTTTTTATGATAGTTATCGATTTTACCAACGAGCATTGCACCTACCTCAATCTGGGCCACAGTTCCAAAATTCTCTGTTCTAAGTAACGTATATTCTCTTGAATTTTCAACAAAAACCTTGCGTTTTTTTAATGCTATAGGTCGAACAGTATGCAAAACCCCAGGAATAAAATGATTGTCATCCTTCGTACCATTATCAAGATAACAGTATCTGTGATAATTATTTACACAAAGTCTGAACACCAGACATATACCGTCATTATATTCCCTAGCAACTTCATCATTCACTAATAATTCGCCTATAGTGTAACTACTTCTCTTCACTGGTACAACAGTTTCTTTATTAATCTTGTATGCTGATAAAAGACCATCACATGGAGAAATGAAATCATTGTCATCCATTGAGATTTTTCTGCACTCAGGAATTACTCTCCTGGTAAAACAGTCATTAAAGCATGAATAATCTTCTTTCATATATTCCTGCATATTAATGTTATTGTTACTGATAAAATATGGAATAATAAATTTAGAATATTTTGAATCCATAAATTTTCCAGCGACTGCAGAAAGTTTTGGTTCTGCAAGTATTTTAAGAATTGATCTTCCAATTAGAGTTCCATATAAAAATCTAAGAGTTACTCCGTCTTTCTCTGGTTTTATTGATTTTCTTGCCATCTTATCCCCCTATTATTATGGTCTGAATAATGATGCTACAATAAGTGCTACAAATTCAATCATTCCAATACCAATAAATATAAGAATACCCTTCATACCTGGCTTTGGAACTTTAATTTTTGATACAAATAAAAATGCCATTACAAACATCACAATAAAATATAATGCTGTCAGATCAACTGGTGTAATATACTGAACAAGTAAAACAGTTGGGAAAACAATTGCGGCCGATGTTACAGGAAGACCTATATATGTCTTTCTGACACCTGTCTCTACCTTCTGTCTCTCCTCTTCTAAAACATTGAAATATGCTAATCTTATAAGAGATGCAAGTATGTAAATAATAAGGATTGCAAATAAAAATATTACTGTTGGGAAAGTAAATTTCTCATCTTTTGTAATTCTTGGAATCTCGCTGATTTTTGGACAAACTCTAATCATAGCATCTCCAATACATGCAGGAAGAACACCAAAAGCAATAATGTCAGATAATGAATCTATCTGTATTCCAAATTTATTTTCTCTTACAGATCTGTCTTTTTTTGTTCTTGCAACTTTTCCATCAAACGCATCACACAGACCAGAAAACATAAGAAAAAATACCCCAAGATATGGATGTCCTGATCCATTTAATGAAATAAGTATTCCAAGTCCTGCCGATATAGCAGATAAATATGTTAAAAATTCGGTATAATTATAAAAGCCAATCATTTGTAATCTCTCCTTAATCTTCTTCTAATATATCCTATCAAAACACCTATACCACATAAAATAACACAAGTATAGAAAGATAAACTTCTGCTCAGCAATTCAAGATTTGTTGCACCTTTGCTGCTCATTAGCAACATAAAACCATTGAGCATAAGGAAGTCCGCAACTCCCATTGAACCAGGAATTGGTACACTATTCGAACCAACCTGTGTAAACGATATGATTGCAAACATATCAAAAAATCTGCTAACAGAACCACCAAGTGCAAAAAATGTGCACATAGTTATTGCTATCAGGAAAAGTCTCTGTAAAACATTAAGTATAAATGCTTTAATGAGCATTCCGCATTTTCCTCGAATCATCTGTTTAGCCATCTTATAATCATCTATTGTCTTAAAAAGCTTCTGCTTTCTTTTTTCAAAATTATGCATGAGATGTATCTTACACAAAAAGAGCATAGAAACCTCAATAATCTTATACAAAAGTTTTTCTTTCTTTAAGAACAATAAAAACAATGCACTCAGACCCACTAATACAAGGTAACCAATCACCATAAATACTCTTGCCGAAAAGTCAAAGCTAAAATATATATTTGGAAACAGAATTAATGTAACTAGTCCAATAGATAACAATGCAAGATTATACATTATAACATTAACTATCAATGAAACTGTTACAATTACTCCAGGAATCCCATCTTTAATCATAAAAAATGCACTGGCCGGCTGACCTCCCGTAGCTGATGGTGTTATCGCTGAAAAATAGATATCCCCTGCTGCATAAACCATACCATTTTTTATTGTTCTTTTATGTCCAAATGACTTTGTTATAGATAATATTGCCAGACCTTCAAACATAATGTAGATTATCATACAGATTACTGCCATAATAATCCATTCTAATTTTGAATGTTTTATAGTGTGTATAAATTCATCCATTGAAAAATTTCTACATTGAGCAATTACCGCCCATATGCTGAAAGCTGCTATAAAAACAAATAGAATCGCCCAAAATACTTTTCTCTTGTTCATAATGCGCTACCCTAATTTCTTCCATATAAATTTCTTTGATACAAATATTCCGAATTCACCAACGATAATTGCCCCGCATATATCTGCAACAACATGCTGTTTTACGGTTACTGTCGATGCAAAAACAAGTAAAGTCATAATTATCATAAGTGCTTTATATATTTTTGGCATTTTCTTAATATAAAATGTACTTCTAAGACAAATATAACTTTCCAAGCAGTGTATTGATGGAAAAAGGTTATCTGGCGAATCAATTCTGTAAATTAGCAAAGTTATAAAATCAAAAAAGTTGTTATTTTCTATTACAGGTCTGTACATTGTTGTTGGAAAGAATACATAAAAAATAAAGCATATAAGTTTCGCTATAATTTCACCTGTAAATAATATATAACATACTCGCTTATTCTCTCTTGCTATTACATAAAACCCTACTGTCCACTGTAAAAATGCCAAGAGATAAATCACAATCATCCATGACAGAAATGGAATTCTGCCATCTATTCCCGTAGATATATTATGATGATTATGACCTTCTGCCAGTAATCTTGTTCCATAATAAGTAGTGCAATTCACCACAAAAAACAACGCTATTGGAATCCAGGAATATTTTGGTAAAATCTTTTCAATATCCAATTATATTCCTCCTCCTGTGATACAGATTCTCACAAGCTAAATTATTATACCACACAAATGAAATTATAGCTATATAAAATTATTTCTATTTATCTATAGCAAGAGTAAGATCGCAGAAATCCACATTAATTGTATTGTCTTTAAAACTCTTTATTGTGGTACCTTCGTCTGTACTTATTATCTTATAATAAACCTCCTGCATTGGGTAGTTTGTATCGTATACTTTGAGATAATATAAGTTTGGATCATCAATATCTCTGTAGATTGCTGTTGCATTAACGGCATGATCTCCCAGATTTATCACAAGACAATTTCCAGATTTTATCTGATTAATTATAGTTTCTTTGTCCTTTGAAAACTTATATGTATCAAAATGATCCGAATTATTTTGTTCTACCCACAGTCTTAACAGTATATATATAATCTGTTCACTCTTTTTAAAATCATATTTATTTTTTTCACTCATCTGTTCCACGTTATTTACTTCTTTAAATGTATCACCGCTAAAATTTTCTGTGACATTTTTAAGAAATGCAGTATTACTATCTGAATCTATTGTAAATCCAAAACTTTTTTTTCAGACATTTTTGACATAATAAAATCCGTCTCAGTGGAGTCAGTGTCAATAATTTTTTTATTTAGCTTTTCTAAATCAAGTTTTGAAATATTTTCAGTTTTTGTTTCTTTCTCAGCAGATGATTTTACTGTTGTATCCTTTCTTGTAATACCACAAGAAGACAAAACAATTGATACTGCTATTAAATCCGCCAGAACAAATTTTGTAAAATTAATTTTTCTCATAATTTCCCCCTGCCTTTTATCAATATTATAAATATAAAATCACATAAAAAGAGACTTCATGCAATATGACTATATTAATGTCAATCTGCATAAAGTCTCAAAATTAGAATCTTATTTAGCTTCTAATGCATCCTTTGGAATCTTAACTGTTGTCTTACCAACTTTGCTGAATGATACTGAGAATTCACATTTGTCAACATCAATCTCAACACCACTGATTTTAACAGAATCATCTGCTAATTCAATCTTGAAAGTATCTGGATAGAATGTTTCTCCATCAATTGAAAGAGATACATCAAATTTAGCATCTGGAATCATTGAAAGGTATGATAAATATGAGCTATATTCAGTATTTTCAATAGCATATTTATAATTGTCAACTAAATCTTTAACTTCACCTAAATCTAGTGTTTCTGACAATACATAGCATCCATTTTTTGTCTTAATTTCGCCATCATAGTCATCAAGCATTGCTTTGAATGAATCAGCATTATCTGCAATTGAATCTAAATATTCATCTGCATTATCAGCAATTGATCCAGCATACTGATCTGCATACTCCTCTGCTTTACCAACAAGATCATTTGTATTTTCTTTAGTGTACTTCCAGTCTTCATCATCCATCTTTCCGTAGAGATCAATATCACTTCCATCAACCTGTCCGTAAATATCAATTTTCTTATCTACTTTCTCTGAACCATCATTTACCTTTGCCTTAGCACTTACATGACCAATCATATCATCTGCATTAGCTTCTGCTTTAGCTTCACCTGATATACTTAATTTCTGTCCTACAGCTTCTGCATCTAAAACAACTTTGATTGAAGCTGTTCCACTAGTTACATCATCTTTAGCAGCTTTTTCCATTTTCTCTGCTAATTCACTTGCTGTAAGTTTCTCTAACTTAATATTTTTTTTCTTGCTGTCAGAGCTACCTGATTTTCCACAAGCCATCATTGAACATGACATTGCAACTACAAGTGCAACACTACATACTTTCTTTAAAGATTTTCTCATTTCATTTCCTCCTCTTATACCTATGTATAATATAAAACGGTTTGTATTATACCATAATTATAAAATATTGTCACTCTGTATTTATATAAATTAATTTTAACATCTCATTTGCAATCCGAAATTCCACTTTGGGGTGGAATTTAAGTTTTCCGAATATTATCTTTCTGTAAGTGGAATTTAGTTCTTCCGAAAAATGTTAT
>OMVN01000036.1 GCA_900314525.1 uncultured Eubacteriales bacterium | reverse complement strand
GGCGTCACTCATCAAAAGATTAAATATCTGCAATTTTCAAGGTTCAATTGAGCCTTTTTCTTTGGCTCTGTTTTTTCATAAGTCACTTGACACTACCTGATCCCAATCTCCATCGAATAGATTTTCAACATCATACTCTCCCATACATTTAGAACTGCCGCATACTTCTGCATACACCTTAGTAGCGCGTAGAGCATTTTGATTATTCTCTTTATACGAGCCATCATCCCATACCTTGGAAAGCATAGTATCATTTTCCGAGGAAATAATCCTCCATCCATTTTGACGGTACTATTCGTACTAATTCTCTATTAGCCGCTGATTTTAATATTTTGTCCATTCTACTCTCCTTTTGCCTTCATTTTCTTCAGGCGTTATAAATATCACTGTCTCATTAACTATCCCAATCCAAAAAGATTTTCCATTATATGAAAATATCTGTACATTTGCTGCTTTACCATCTTTCATGAACTCAAAAACAAAACTAAGTGCTTCATAAGCAACCCACATTCCTTCCAATGGATGCCTAAATATTTTCATATATCTTTTTGAAAACTTGAGACTATTATTAAGTTCCATCCAATCAACAAAATCACATTTATCTGTTGTATCAGTAGCAAAATAGTCATATGATAAAGCTTCGCTCATTTCGATATACCCGTCCCTCGATTTCTCATCTATTGAAGGAACCATTGCATTTTTATACATATCAACTATCAATGCTAGCGGTGCATCCTTAATTTCATACAAAGCTCTAATTGCCATAAAAACCTCCTTACTCAGCACATTTTTCCTCAATATAAATAGGACTTGCCCATTAACAGGCAAATCCTATACGTATTTTAGAAGAAGCATCATTAAGTTTTGTCTCCGGAATATCTTCTGCTTCGATTGTGGTCAAAAGCTCATCTGTTATATCTGACACATCATACTTAAAACACCTTTCAGCCAGATTCATCTCAGCTTCTTCAAGCATCTTTCTTACATAGCGTCCATTACCATAATCCTCGCTTTTACTTACAATTTCAAAGTTACTTCTAAGCTTTGCAATGGCTTCTTCTGTAATAGACATATTCTTATCAGATACCATTAGTTTTGCTATGTCTACTAACTCATCCACAGTATAGTCTTCAAACTGCACTTCAAAAGCAATTCTTGACTTCATACCAGGATTTCTATCTAGAAACTCCTCCATAGGCTTTGGATAGCCAGCAAATATTACAATTACATCCTCCCTATGGTTTTCCATTTCCTGAACCAGCGTATTAATCGCCTCATCACCAAATCCGCCTGTATGACCATCGCATAAAGAATAGGCCTCATCAATGAATAACACACCGCCCTGTGCTTCCTTAAATTTTCTCTTTACCAGTTTGGCAGTTGAACCTACATGATCTCCTACTAAATCGGCTCTTCCAGTCTCTACAAATATTCCACTAGATAATACTTTTTCATCTTTTAGAATATTTGCAAATAGTCTGGCTACAGTTGTCTTTGCTGTACCGGGATTCCCAGTGAATACCATATGCAGAGATGCTTTATCTTTAGAAATACCTCTTTCCATACAAAGCTTATTAAACTTGAAATTAGCCGCTGCTTTATTTATTACTTTCTTAACCGATTCAAGCCCAATCATCTGCTCTAGTTTTTGCCTAGCATCACCTGGCAGGCACACATCCTTCGTATCCTCATTAAGTTCCTTAATATCTTCTTTAGTTATCTTAAACAACTCATTCCTTTTGATATCACTAACATCGTTTCTTAATGAAAGAAGTCTGACTGACTGCGACATAATTGCTTTCTCCAGGAAATTTCTTACATATCGTCCATTACCGAAATTATCCATATTTCGTGCCTTTTCAAATATGTAATGTGCCTCGTTTACTACATCATCTGTAGTTGTAAACCCCTTTTCTGTTAACATCAGCTTAAAGATATTCGTAAGCTCATCTGCTGTATAATCAGGAAATTCAATCCAGTGAGGAATTCGACTTTTAAGACCCTCATTTAATTCCATAAACTCCTGCATTCTTTCATTGTATCCAGCAAGTATAACAATGACGTTATCTCTTTGATTTTCCATTTCCTGTAAGAGAACTGTAACAGCAGTATCACTTTTCAAGGAATATGCCTCGTCAATAAATAGAACTCCTCCTCTCGCCGCTATAAAAGCATCTCGAATAGCACTTACACAACCGAGTCCGTCTAAGTCCATACCGCCTCTTTCAACAAAGGCACCACTTTTTAAAATTCCTTTTTCCTTAGCTATGCCAGCGAATAGTTTAGCAACTGTTGTCTTGGCACTTCCTGGATTCCCGCCAAAAATCATGTGCATTGCACTGGAATAATAATCATTCCCTCTTCTTTGCTTTCTCTCCTTTTCAACAAGATCAGATGCTATGATATTATCAATCTGTTTCTTTACAATAGATAGTCCTACCATTTTCTGAAGCTTATCATAGGAACTTGTCGCATTCCCATCTCTATCAAGCATAAAATCAGAAGCAGAATCCAAGTTATAAGCACTAAGTATATTCTTATTTAAGCACCATATTTCAAACTTTTCATATGCCCTTATCACATCCGTCTGAGTGAACTTGTTTTGCGTATATTGCTTCATGAACTCATTTGCCTGTTTTGCATATTTTGCATATTCCGATTTCTTAATTAATGACTTTAGATAGCTGGTTGCTGCCCTTCTATCTACAGTTCCCTCATTGAGTGTTATTGGGATAATATACTTTTTAAGTTCTGGCAAAAGCAAATATGAAAATCCGGGATTATCAATATTGTAAGTAAATACAAACAGACATTTGTTCTTATATTTTTTCACAAGATTTTCAATATACCTTGCAGTCATTACATAATCTTCCGGCTGGTCACCAAACCTTTCTGTCAGATCAAAGACAATTGTACCGCCAAAATTATTTTCAATTATTTCGTCTAAATAATTCGTTGTACTAAATAAACGGGGAGAAATTTCAGTGATTATTTCTATTCGACTACTTTGTAATCTATTTGATTTAATCAAACTATTGGCAAGGATACTAACCATATCACTGGTTGCCTCAATACTTTTTCCTGAAATAATATAATGCACCATATTTACAGATAGCTCCGACTCATTTGGATGCGTTTCAATATTCGTAAGTTCCTCTAAAAACTTAGAGTCAGCTATCTGCTTTGCATTAGAATCTGCAGTTTTATCAATTATTTTTTCAGAATATTTATAAGGCAACTGCTTCTCCGTGTCATTATTTATGTAATAATAGTAATACCAAAGACGTGCACCGGATTTTATGCGATTTGAAGGACTAATATGTTCTCTACGTTCTCCTTCGATTAACTTCTCCAGAAACGTTATCATAGTAATCTCGCTGCAATCACCTATCATTCTCCTAATCTTGAAATTTACCTTTAATTGTTCAGTTATAAAGTCATATACTGTAACAAATGAATATCTCTGTTCATCATAAGTAAATATTGCTTTTAACAAATCTGCTTCTTCATGATAGAATAAAAATTCAATACCATTTTTAGTATTTTTCCAAAGATAGTCATTCATCCTAAGTAAAACGGTACCATAACCACGACCTATTATCCTTTCAATCTCTTCATCATTTTTGATATCTTCTGAGTTTCCTCTAAAGCAAATTTGATAATATCTCATAAGCATTCTCCTCTCGTTTTGTTTCACAAATACATATAAAATGGTTTTCTTGTATAAAAAAACAGGTGGTCATATTTTAACCATCTGTTATTTCCGTAGTTCTATTTATTTGTATATATAGCCTACTTCACCATCTCTGTTTTTCTAAAAAACTCTTGTAACACTTTCTCAGAGCTTGTAAATAGAATTGAACATTTCCTTTGCTCCAGGCATAAGCTCTAACTTATCATAAAAGTTTGGAACTTTGGCTATTGCCTGCCACATATCATCATCCTTAATATCAGAATTGGCAGTGGCACCATTTCGGTTAAATCCTGCTAATTCCATGACACCCCTGTCAAAATCGGCTAAAACACCATCTAAATCAAAGTATATTTTACTAACCATAACATTCGCCTCTCCTTCTACGAAAATTTCCAAATATAATCCATAAAAATTATCGCTTCAACTTCTGGTGTCCTTGAAGCAAACTCAGCTCTCTCAATACCATCAGTAAGTAATAATCTTTCCCATAACTGCGTATAATCCATGAAATCAAATTCATGATCATCCAATATTACATAATCATCAATTTCTGGATGAGACTGTAAATACTTGATTATGCCTTCCCCACGATTATGTCCCTGATCTTTTGTCTTTCCGGAAATACTAAGTCCATATAAATCCAATTTTTCAAGGAGATATAAATAATCATCATCGTATTCACCCATCTCTTTCCAATCAGATATTAAGATTACCTCATAACTATCATACATTTTTATTACATTTGCCAGAATTTCAACTCTCGCATCATCAATCCCTGTATAACCATCTGGCGTATGCTGACATGTTGTTCTTGTATTCAATACACCATCTATATCCAGAAATACTGCAAATCGCATAATCAATCACTCTCCTCACCGTTTGATTTAAGTTTCTCGAATATTTCCTTTCTTTTTTCTTCCAGCTCCTTGCGACGCTGATTTCTCTTTTCAATATATTTTGAGGCACATGGATCACATAATGTACCTATCCATCCACCTAAATTAGTTCTAAGCGAAGCAGTTTCATTATTACCGCACCATTCACAGGTAGTTTTACTTCTTTCTTCTGCATTTCGAACAATTCTGGCTATATCTTCCCTAAGTCTTCTTTTATTTTCATCTTCCACGGAATCTGCATCCCCCGATTCTCTGTCTGGGGCAAATCTAATAGATATCCCACTTCCTATAAAATCCATTGCCGCTATTCCACAAGGCGCATCCTTGTAACCATAATAAAATCTTAAAGTTCCCCACTTTTCTTTAATCTGCGCAGGTTCAAAATCTATCTTCTTATCTGCCTGCGCATATCTCTCTTCAATCTGTTTGCAGCAATCATGTATAATGTCATACCAGCCATCAGAACACTCACAGCCCCATCTGCGATAAAGTTCCTTCTCTTCATCCACATTGTTCTGCCACATAAACTCAAACTCTTCTTGTAACTTAAGTTCTAATTCTTCTCTCATAAGCGTGCGACCTCCATCATTAAACTCTATATGTTGTTAAACTCCAGGAAAAACAAAGCTCGTACCACAGTCCATATTTTTCCAGCAAATTATTAAACTCCTCAATAATCATGCTTGCAATACGATTATTATCATAAAATATTTCCAAATCCCACTCAGCCTCATCACATATCTCATCTTCAAAATAATCTGCAATTAAAAGTTCCCTCTCTACAGCCTGATACATAAGAAAATCTTCATATTCTTCTCTGCTTGAAAATTCAATTTCTCTGCCATCTGAATAATTCTTATGATCAAATAAATCCATATCGCAGTACTGGTTAAGTTCAAGCCACTCCTCGAAGGAATCAAACTCAGCTGGATCCCAGGAATATTTTCCTTCTAAATATTCCTCAACAAGTTCCTCAACCTCTTCAAAACATTCATCTGTTTCAGGCACAATAATGCGCCTAACTTCATCTGCCACATCTCCGATTTTGACCTCATATTCATGGTGTCGAAGAAGCAGACTAAGCGGACCCTCAAAGGTCATATCAAGAAATCGCTCAGGATTTGATAAATCCTTCCATACAGTATGACCATTGCAATCATAGTGACTTATCCCTTCTAAATACTTCTCTGGGTGTTCTTCATCCCTTATCGCTAATTCACCATTATCGTCTGTATAGCATTTTCCACCTGCGAAAATCTGTACATCCTGCCACATTCCCCACTTTTGTAAAAATGCGACTATATCCATTGCAAGCATTTCTGAATCGGTTTCTTTATTGAAAATATGCTTATCGTCCATGAATATCTCCTTTCATAGGTTTGCTGCCGTCATCAGCAAACCTATTTTGTACATAAAAAAAGAATGCCTACTGTGCATCCTCTACTAGTTAATCTGACAATATATCCATCGATATTCTTTTCATAATGTTTGTGTATGTTCTTCCTGGTTTTCTATATTTTTCAAACATCTCCTTGAAATCTTCTCTGACATATATTATAGACATCATCGGATATTTATACGACGAATATTGAACCCATGAATTGTATGCCTTGTTTATTTTTTTCTCAATTTTATGAGCCTGTACTCTTGCTTCTTCACCACTCATAAATCCAACATCGCCATTACTTTTTACATATTTACAGTCATTCACTTCAAATATATATCCCAAGTTATTATCTGGAATAATAGTGTAATATTCATGCAGTACAATAATATCATTCATAGCTTTTTTGCTCCTCTCACTAAAATGGAAGGATGTCATCGTCATTTGATTTATCATCCACTTTAACCTCAACAGGATTGATTTTATAAATAATAACAATATCTGCATCTTCCTGTGGTTCTAACCATTCTGGATGTTTATCTACATTCTTAATGAAATTCTCATTCCAGATATACGCGTCATCTCTAGGATATTTTCCCTTACGATCATATATTGCCAGATCACAATCCTTCATGACATGAACCTGAACCTTAAGCCCAGTTTTCTTATAAAACTTCTTAATATCCTTTGGCTCAAAGCTCTTAGGTAGCATATTAATCAATCTATTTACTCCCCTGACAATTTCTGCATTACGCTCAAGGTCAATATAAACTAAGCCCTCTTCTAAATAATTTTCTACTGCTTCTACATGATTAATTCTAATTGTCTTACTTGCCATAATCTTTTTCTCCTTTCTTTTACTCAAATATTTTTTTAATTCGTCTGCAAACCTATCAATTCTTTTCGTGCTTGTTCAATTCGCTGATTTGCATATTTTACTCTTGAACTACATTGTTCGATATCATATTGAAGACTTCTTAAAACTGGTTCTAATATTTCTCGCTTTTTTTCATACACCACAATTTTGCTTTCATCCTCCAAAATGCTCTCCTTTAGATATATAATGCGTTTCTTCTTTAATGCTTCATCTACCTCCTTTGTATTTCCAGGTATATCACCAACAAAGTTCACAGATTCAAATTCTGTACTATTCGGAATTCTAAATCCTGCCTGGATTAATAGCTTCTCTGCAGTAATTTCTTTATCTGCAAAATTACTTCTGCAAGAAATACTCTTGTAGCTATTATCCACACTTTTTCCAGACATCCTGCAAAGTCTCAAGCTTATTACATCTAATGAAGGACCAAGAAATTCAATATCATCAATATGCCAGCTATAGGATGTAACTTCTTTTTCAGTTTCTAAATCATTAATCAAGTAGAGCTGTTCACCGCTAAAACTATCAGCATACCATATATATGGCGTTTCAAGATTACATATCATCTCATAGACTTTTCTCAATGGTTCATTATCAAATGTACATTCTGTTATTCTTTCTTTAAACCTGTTTTTTACCATACGCATTCCTCCATCTGATATTTTCAGTTATTTTTGAATCGACATATTGCAATTCCCCTATTGTAAAAGTTTATAAAAGACATCTGGTGTACAGCCCTTATCATCTATGTAGTAATCACAGCTTATTTTTCTGGAATTACCTCCAAAGAATGTTTTAGTTGCTTCTATATTGTCATTAATAGCATCAAAGTTAATTCCACAAAAGTTTCTACACCAGGCTACTGCCTGTTCCAGCAGTTCTCCTTCTCTGCAAGTCCACAGGATAAGGACGTGTCCCTCATCCTGTAAAGCCTTAAGTTTTTCAACCAACTCCTTATTAGGCTGTCCCAGATATGGCCAGTTAACAACATCCTGATTGATACACAGCGTACCATCGAAATCTACTGCAATGATTTTTCTTCCCATACTCACATCACGACCTTTCTAACTCAATCCGGGAATAAACCAACATTTTTGCTAAACGATTTCAAAATATCCCTTTACAATTGCATGATCTGGGAAACCTACAAGAATTTGCTTGTAAAAATTAGTACCTTCAATATGTTTTGTGAAATCTTTTCCCCATACATAAATGTCAGTATCTCTCTTCACAAAATCACGATCATATTCTGCATCTCTTATCTCAATTCCCTTGGTAATAATGTGATCCTCAGCAAATTCATATTCTTGAGACACGGCAGTCTCTGCATAGATGCTGGAACCTTCCGGTGTATTTCTTATAAATCCAACAGCAGCAAGCATAGAATCTAATACGGAAAGATTCCATTCTTTCCTTGTAGCACCACGACGAAGATTATTGCTGTCAGTTACCACCATAGTTGGTCCATTAAGCAACGCTAACTTCTCTGTGACAATTTTCATCTGTCTTGCTCTGCCTTCGTACTCATTAGTAGACTCCTTACTACCAACGCGAATTCGATATCCCACTACATTAAACTTCTTATTATTCTGATCTTTCAGCTCTACCATCAAATAATTTGGATTATCATTTTCCTTGGCTGTAATAAGGCTGTCATCGATATTTAATAGCTGATAGTACTCTACCTTCCATAAAATACATACCTCATTTGTGTTCTCATTTTTGCTGATAGCTGATTCATATCCAGCTTTACGCATTTTCTGAAGAAAAACTGACAAACTATCATTCTTAACAACTTCTGTAAGCACAATAACATCTGCATCCTGTTCTAGTAATTCCTGAAAAACAAGTTCCGGAATTTCCTTGCCTAAACCGCTACGCTGATTAATGTTCCAACCCAATACTTTTCTACTCATAATTCGTTTTCTCCCTTCACTGATTGTTTTTTATAATTGCCTGCTACAAAATAAACCCTTAGGATATGAAAAAGACCAGGGGTATATTACAACCATCTGGCCTTTTACTATTTTTCCGGGGGTATTATTTAATACTCCAATCGACTCATTATTAAGTTTTTCCGGGGGTTTTATTTAGTTGTCATTCTAAGCAACAAATGCTTCCTACTCCATGGCCATTATCTTTGATAATCCAGTACTTTTCTTTATCTACAGATTCTATTTCATCAGCATCAATAAGCTTGATATCATACTTTGCGATAAAATCATTATCTATCATATACTTGATAAAGTTCCATCCTCGGTCATAACTAAAAGCCGTCATGATAGGTACATTCTTATTTCCTTTTTTAATTAAGAATCTCTTGAAGTACCAGCTATTCGCTTCATTCTTGTTATCATCAAGCCCATACCAGCATAGCAACTGTATTCTATCCAATAGTACATATTTTTGTCCTTTGGGATGATTACCCATAAAATATAGGTATGCTGCTATATTTTTAATAAATCTTTCTACTGTTTTTTCCTGAGGCTTTGCTGATTCCATATTTTCATCTAAAGAAAAAAGATATTGGAATCGATCTTTAAGCTTTGCAGATTTAATTGAAGTGGAATCCTTTTTGATAACCATATACTGTTCTCTTAATGGTCCAAGTTCTATTGCATTCGAGATAATATTATTTATGCTTACCACATTGAGCCTGTAATCGAATCCCTGTAAACTTTCAGTCCACTTTTCCTCGATCTTAGCCCAGCGCTTCGCCTTATCTTTCTTATCGCAATGCTTTTCATAATACATCTTAAGCCAGCCATCTGCCTGCGGGTATTTCTTATTCCATCTGTTTATAGCATCCACATCACCAATATAATCATTTGTGCATTCAAAGCCCAGCCACCTAAAGAGAATGTTACTAACTGTGGCAATTAGATTATCGCTTATCATCCCATCCGCAGATGTCTTATCTACATCTATGAAATTACCAAATATAAACCCTCTCGTGATTATCGTAAGAAAATGCTCGAGACCATATAAAACACCTGTGTTGCCGAAGTTGTCTGTTAACATCTTGGGTTGAAGGCGTGGAGTTTCGGAGGTTGGGATTGTGATGTAGGAGTTAAATTCTTTGAGTTCGTTAATCATAAATAATTACCTCTTCTTCTTTGAATATATGCACTCTACAGCATCCAATCCTATTATATTTAAAGCTTCCTTTATTATCTTCTTATCATCTTCTCGTAAAACATTTCCTTGATAGTTAGAAATAATTCTGTAGCTTCTTTGTACAATTAGTACTATAATAATTTTAATGTATCCATATACTGCTTCTCTACAATTCAACTCATTAATATTTCCAACCTTGGTTATTAATTCCCAATCATAAGAAAAGTAATCTTGAAAAAATAGACCACTTATTACGCTTTGTGGTACCTTATTCTCTGGAATAATTAAAAACAATTTTTCTTTATGCCGATTATTAATTTTTTCGTTCTTTCTATCTTCTAAACCAATACATTCCTTGTTAATTTTACCTTCAGAATCGACTAATCCACTATTTAACAATTTATCCCACACAGTATCTTTAACTGCTCCTCTTCCTCCAGGATTCTTCCATATAGGGCAAAAAGCGCCTATTGTATATGCTATTCTATTAAAGGCATTCACAAGTTTATTTTCTTCATCTGTATCAGGTTGAAATTTATCTATTAACTTATGTATTGTTCCATAATTTGTTAAAATATCTGCTTGAATTTTAACATTCTCACCATTCTTTTTTATATAATGAATATAGTAATCTTTAGTACTATAGAAGTATTTTCCATTAGTAGCTACATCATCCTCTGAAAACAAAAAACAAGGGTATTTTTTATATGATGAAATAGCCAAAGGCCATCTTTCAGCATCGATGTTTTTATTTATTAATCTATTACAGGCCTTCTTATCGTATACACTTGCTCTACTTCCTGGACTTTTCTCCCATTCACTTCTATTTGTTATTCTTAACCAGTTTTCATCTTCTCTTACATCCTTAAGAATTTCATCTATAATTGACATCATATCCTCTTACCCCTTAATCATATATTCTTCTATCATCCAATCAAATCCCAGAAAAACTTTCTGTTGTCTAACGAAGAAGCTGTTATTTCATATAGCGCTGCTATCCTATTCTGTTCAGATAAACCTGAATTCTTAATAATACCACCTAAAGCCTTAAGACAAGCAGCATATATTTTGCCTAATGCATCCGTTGCATTATTATCATAATATGCCCTTAAATATTCTGTAAGCTCTTCTTCAAGTCTCTTATCTTTAACTTTAATATTACACTTGATATCACGAGACATTATCTCATCAAAAGAATACGACTTTGGTCCTTCAATAATCGAAAGAACAAGCCATAGATTTATATATCCTCGGTTTCGAAAATTAAATAATACTTCTTTTTCTTCGTCATCAAGAATATCCACAGAAAAGTCACTAGCAATAATTTCTTCAAGAACAGCAGCCCTTCTTTCCATAGGAACGAACAACCATTTCTTTTCATTAATTCTATCCTTGATATCTTCTACAGTATTATTATCATTTATATACGATTTCAGATGAGCAATTAATCTTGGCACAACTATCCTTTGTATTCTGACCGCTTCCTCCTCGTCATATGCCTGATATAATTTCTTTTCCAAATTCTCTATAGCATAAAAGCCTTTATTTTTTTCGCTACTTAAAATATACATCATAGTCTTAGAATAGAAGAAATGATAATCAAAAACATTTTGACATTTCGACTTGAATTCCTTGATTTTGGCCTCTTCTTCTTTTATCTTAGCGTATGGGAATACAATTACTTCTTGATCCGTCTCATTCTCTTTATCTTTTACAGCCTTTCCTTCAACCTTCGAATAGTAATCAAACATCTCATTGAATGCTATTGGAAGTTCATTAATAAATGTACCAAATACAGGTGGATAAAACTTTGCAACTGTTTTGCAGTCCTTGGCAGTAACTTCTATATAGTTTTTACCGTTGCTCTCTTTCATCGCCACCTTCAGATTGTCAAAGGAATAATTAGCCTCTCCGCGAAGTTTCTTAAACTTATGCAAAAATTTGATATAAGAACATTTTTCTATATCGTTACTAAGTATACTGTCAAGATTAGGATGTTCTCCGTTCTTAGCAGCATCAATCTCAAGTCCTGTCAAAATCGTACACATTGCGCACGATGGTTTACTATATTTTTCTTCTTTGCTTTCGTTCTCAACACTTTGTTCCCGAGCTTCAGTCTTACTCTGTGAGTCTTCTATCAGCACATGACCATATTCCATCTGACCAATGGATATAGCTGCATCCGATATCTGACCGATTCTGTTTGAAAAAGTATTTTTAATATGTTCGTAAGGAACATGTTCCTTAATAGAGGTTTTCTCGCTAAACGTTGAAGGTATCTCGATAACCGGTAGATTTCGCATCTGAACTTCACCAAAAAGCTTAGTCTTCGCTTTTACAAATACCCCGGATGCTACAGCATCCACAACATCCTGATTATATACAATACTTACCAGATCTCCGTCAAAATCGGCTCCACCTAAACATAAAGGTAATGCAGAATGTCTTGGCACCATGACAATACCTGTTAGTGAGCCAAAATATTTATCATATATCTTTCTGTGATACATATAAGGCTTATAATCATCCTTGCCTATATATGTTGATTTATAAGTTACTTCATCAGTATCACAAAAGCGCCTCATAATGTACTGCTCATTCCTTGACAGATGTGGATTTCTAAAGAAAGCATAATAAGAATTGAAACCTAATCCCAGTTCATCTGCATTTGCATCATTTCCATCCGTCGGTAAGTAAAATCGAAAATAGAGGTATTTAGGATAAAAATTAGGCGGATTTTCAATCAAGCTAACAAGAAGAGGCAACAAATCCCTGCACAAATATCTAGTCTGTCCTTCTACCAGAATTTTACCCGTAGCAAGCTTTGTCAGTAATCCCTTTTGCGTGTTTTTTAACTCATGTTTTATATAGATATCATCTGATAACTGCTCATTTGCAATTAAGGCTCGTCTCCAGTTGGGAATACGATAATCTATCCTTCCCTCTTCAGAATCCACGCTATCACCATCGTCACCCGCTTCTAAGTCAAAGCTGTTTAAATATTCAATTGGATTTTTTATAAATGATTTGTGTCTATCTAAAATACGGTTGAACTGCTCTTTACTAAAGTCAAGTGTATTAATTGTCTGATAACTTAAATGAACATACTTCGAGTGTCCATAAGGCAGATTGGTTCCTGATACGTATAATGCATGATCATATTTTTTCAGCATATCACAATAAAATGCCATAGGGTCCATATCTTCATTTCCGGTACTCTTCAGATATTCAACAATCCATTTCTTAGCTTTGAACATACTTTCCGTAATGAAAATTCTGGCTTTTCCAAGATCCCTCTTGATTCCAAATGCATCCACATATGTATGAGTATCCCCACTCCTGTTGGTATTATATTCATCAAGAAATCCTCGAACATCTACCCGGTGAAGCATTCCCTTTGCAAAAGGAAGTCTTATCTGGAAGGATGTAGCCCCTTCTGTTCCAAGTGATTCATTAATTATCGAAGCATAGGAAGGATCAACGAAACCTACACCGTCAAATGGAGTATCAACATACAATACTTTCTCTTCACCTTGTTCATCAACATCCCATATTTTTCCATTTTGTCCTATAGCCTCTTTATTTTCTTTGGCTGAAATATAATTAGCCTTCTCATAATTACGTCCCGTGATAGATTTGTCTGGGTTTTTAGGATCTTTTCGCTCATCCTGAATTACTACTAAAGTTTCCGGAGTGATAGTCAATTCCTCATTCTCAATTCGCTTCGCAGAAGATAAATACAGACCTCTGTATGCATAATATTTACTTTCCTGTATCTGGATTATTTTAAAATCCATACCAAGATTTAATCGTTCATTTAATGCATCATAATAAGTCGCATCTATAAAAGAAATGCGACTTTTACGGCTCATATTTCCGCTCTTATCAAATGCAACCATGTGCACGGGTGTATCTGCTTCTTCTGCGTAAATATCAAATCCATTTTCTATAATGTCTTTTGCACATTCCTGGAGTAATTCCCAGTAACCTTTTCCGTTATTATCAGTAGTGGCATCCTTTGATTTATCATCAAACAGAAAGATATTATCAAAATCCATTACTACAAGTTTATCCAGTAAAGTAGTCCCTGTAATTTCAAATGTCCCATTCTTTCCATTTCGCTTATCAATTTCTTTATAAAACTGATAAAAAACAGGACACTCTTCCATATCTTCTTCTTGTTTGATCACATATCTACATAAAGCTTTATTTATTAAATATATGACATATGGCTTATCTTCTTTTGTCTTTGGGAAGTACTTGAATAAGGCTTTTGCGCTAATCGTTCGGATTTTTTGCTTTTGATTGTTCATTTTCTCCCCCTCTTAATGTATCAACTACCATTCTACTAAATACACCTTCAAGTGGATTCCAGTCTGGATTTCTGTCATCAGCCATCGAATCAACCATTTCCTTATAGTAAACCAGTTTCTCTTCAATATATTTATTTATAACCTCAACCTTTGGTGCCTTATCTGCCTCTGACATCTTTACTTTCTTTTCCAGTAAATCCTGTACAGCTGGTTTCATATCTTCCTCAAGAACAGTATTAAATAATTCATCAAACAATACTGGTGGAGGACATTTCTTCTCTTCAATCCACTTGCATGCAAGAATAGGTCTAAGCACATAGAAATATTTCTTGTATTTAACCATCTCTTCACACAGATATTCATGGTAATTCTTATTGGCGGTGCCATAATAATGATACAATGCTGATTTGCAGGCAAAATACTTGCTAGCCACTGCATAAATTTGCTTCCATTCATCCGTTGTATAATACACTACCGGTGAATTGCTCCACTCAAACAATGTTGCATTGGACTTATGAAAATGCTGAAGTGCTTTCTTCAAATCCCATCCATTAATATCAAGAACCTCATTCAATTCCCAGTCAATGAAATCCTTTGTTTCTCGAAGGGATAAATAAAAATCCTTGTTTCTTACATAGACAAATCTAACATCATAATCGCTGTCTGGAGAAGCAAAGCCCCAGGCTCTGCTACCAGATTCAATTACATGTAAAACCCGGATATTCTCTTTTTCTTCTATCTCCCTGATTTTCATAAGAACCAGCTCTTCTACTGGTCCATCGAAATTCTCATATTTCATCGCGAATCACTCTTTCATTTATAGTCATAACCAGTTCCTGAACCCTCTTCATATCCGGTTCTTCTGGCAGATCTGTATTCTCTGATGCGTAATGCAGACGCTTTTCAAAATCTGCAAGCATATCGTAAAAGCTGTCCTGAAAAGTCCCATCTTCCTTCTGATATTTTCCAAAACGAATATCCATCAGAAGATCATGTTCCTTAACCCTGCAGGTATTGATTTCACCCTTTTCAAGAATATCAAGTGCCATCATGAATAATCTTATCAAATGCATTGCATGCTTATTAAGATGAAGATCATCCTTTTTCTTGTTTCTTTTTCCAATCTTCTCATAATCACGAACCACATTAGCCATTGTGTTCCACATACTTGCGTAATCTCGGAGTGGATAATGTATCATATTTGCATTTACAAAAATCTCTGTTTCAAGCTCGGGATTCACTGCCTTATCAATAAAGATTTCAATACTTCCATTTTCAAAATTCTTATAGCTTGTATTGAAACTATGCATGGCATTCTTAACAGAATTAAATATATGCTGCTCCTTTTCACTCTGAGGAAATGTATCTCTCGCCAGCGCATTCTGCAGTCTTCGAAGCTGTGCATCTGCATACCCACCAAATGACTGGATTGCCCTTCTTGATAAAAATAATTTCTTATTATCAAGCAACATCTGTCCTATATCATTAAGATACAAATAATGTTCCAGATTCAGTCCTAAGAGTTCTATGGTATTTGGATTACAGCTCAGAAGCAGTGTGATTATTTTATTAAATGCATAAATAACGGTGTCGGTATTATCATCCACATACTGTTCAAACCGAGTCAGTCCGATTAGATCCGATTTCTGATTTAGTGTAATTCCACGCACATCAATATCGCTGCCTTCTATATTTGTACCATAGGAATAGCTTCCGGCAAGACCAAGAAGAATTACATACTTTCCAAGATGCTCGTTTGTATTAATAAATCCGTATTCACTTCCCTGTAATATTTCATTGTAATTCTTCAAAAAATACTCACCTCTTTCAATGCCATTTACACGCACATGATCTTCATATATGTCAACTTCATTATACATAAATGGGTGCCGTTTTTCAAGTAAAATCTTCTTTACTTCAACCAAACATGGCCTCAATATACTCATTCAAAACCTGCACATTTACAAGAACTCTGCCTCCGATCACTCGCCTTGCACCAGAATCCTTTGCAAGTTTTTCAAATGTATGTACTCCCAGGGAATACAACATTCTTCCTTCTGCTATACTGATATATCGCTTCTGCGCAGCTTCAACAACTATACGAAGCATCTCCACATCAATGTCTTTATAATCCTCTTCTCTTTCATATCCCATGATTCTAAACCTCCATCAATCTTTCTCTTAAGTTATCAATCATAACCGTAATAGTACCGGCACCAAATAAAACAGCCATAAGTACAATAAACAATGCTCCAAACACGCCTAGTGCCAACCACTGGCCTGTAATAAGTGCAAGCACCACACATACTATTAGCGCATTAATTGCAACTCCTGCCACAAGGCAATAAACCCTTTCTGCCACATCAAGCAATAGCTTCATCATGGACAAAATCAAAATCACCGGTAAAATACAAATCTTAAAAATAACTCTCATAAGCCTTTACTTCCTTTCTCTGTTTGGACATACAATCACTTTGCTCTCGCATATTGTGGCAAATCATGATTTACCTCTGCTTGGTAATAACTGCTGATTGTTGTTGGTGCATTAAACAAAGTTGCCAAAAGATACTTCCTGATATTTCTTACCTTCGTTGTATTAGACTTCAGGCAATCCATAACATATAGCACATGTGTAGAAGTAAGCTTCATAAATTTGCTTCTAACCAAACTCATTGGATATCTATTACCGCCAATCAATATATCATCATTCCTGCAAAGAACTGTTTCAAGAACTAACTCATAGATTCCCTGAAGTGCTTCAGCATCAATAGGAGCTCTTTCAATTAACAGTTCTATCTCAAGATTATCCTTAATTAAAGATTCATAAGCGTGCACATCCATCTCATCCTTTCTCATCCCATCCACTGATAAGATAAGATTAGATTCAGTATTACTCATATCCGTATTATTAATATTAGTATTATTAGTGTCCTTTTTGTGGGACTCAAGACTTCCCAAATTTGCGACTCCAGACTTCCCTTTTATGGGAGTCTTGACTTCCTTTTTAGGGAAGTCAGAAACTGTTATTTCATCATTTATGAAATTCTTCACATATATAATTGTAGGTTTTCCCTGTCCCTGCTTAACCCTTTCGATAAGACCTATCCCAGTATCAGTGTCCAATTCTGAAAGTGATTTCAGTGCCTTATTCTTGGAACAATTAAGACTTTCCATCACATCCTCCATTGAAAAGTAGATATAAACCCTCTTAAATCCGTCAAACCAGCCATTTTTCACAGATAATGACATCCTATCAAGCATTAATCCGTACAACAGCTTTGCATCACTGGATAGATTTCTAAATGCATCATCCACGATTAATTGCTTGGGGATTCTGTAAAATGTATAGGTGTCAGCTTCATTCCCATAAAAATATTTAAAATCATTTTCGTGACTCATTGCCGTGCCTCCTTTCCTGCAGAGTCCAGAAGTATGAAATATAGACTTCTAGAAGTTCCATTTTGGAACCTCTGCAGAATCGGTGGCAAAACTCTTAATATATAAAAGTGATGGCATGCCCAGTCCTCGCTGTTTCTTTTCCACTAAACCAATTTCAACCAGTTCAGACAATGCTTTGACTGCCTTCTGCTTGGAAAGATTCATATCCTCCATGATTTCCGATATCTGATAAAGAACATATACTCTGTTATCATCATCTATCCATTTATTCTTTCTTGCTTCACTCATTCGATCAAGTAACAGCCCGTATAGAATTTTTGCCTGGATAGACAGAGGAGAAAATATCTCCTCCGTCATCATAGCTTTAGGAATCCTGATAAAGGCAAATTGACCAGCTTCATTTTTGTAATAATATCTGCGATCCATACTAGCCCTCCTCATGCTCTTCCTTCCACTTTTCCAATAATGTAATAATCAAACGTTCCTTTTCCGGCATAGACATGTACTTAGGCAAATACTGATTAAGCTTACGCTCCGTAAAAGTAATCTTGCTCGGAAGTGTCTGAGCAGGCCTTATACCATTTAACATCTGAATCATTTCTTCCTGAGTAAGTTTTGCCATATCCACACCACGAAGTCCATTCACCTGGTCCCATTTCGGAATGCCATTTTCCCTGCAGTACTCATAAAGCCACTTCTGAATTTCACGGGTAAAGAATGTCATCTCGTAGCCCGTTACAAATGGTAAGCGTTTCTCATCTACAAGATTAAGAAGCTCTGGAATAAGTTCTGTTAAACGAATATATCTTTGAACTTGATTTCTACTTTCCCCCACTTGTCTTGCCAGTTCATTGTCTGCACGTAACTTCGTCCCAACTTGGGACGAAGTTAAATCTTTTCTAGCACCCTGTCTTCTCATCGCCTCATATTTCATCTTATACGCAAATGCCTTCTCGCTTGGCAAAATCTCTTCCCTTTGCAGATTAGAATCCACCATTGCCAGAATCGCATCATCATTGGTCATTTCCTTTACAATAGCAGGTATCTTCTGAAGACCAGCTCTCTTGGCTGCATGCAACCTTCTATGGCCCGAAATCATCTCATAGGTTCCTTCATCATCCGGTCTTACGATCACCGGAGTAAGAATACCATTTAACTTTATACTGTCTACCAGTTCCTCCATCTTCTCATCATCTAGCACCTTGAAAGGATGATTCTCAAAGGGATAAATTGCATTTACATCCACATCTGTTGTACCAGCAGTCTGTGGCACACATAATAATTCATCGATACTTGTTAATTTGATTTTCTGTCCCGGTCTGTTTCCCATCTTACTCGCCCTCCTTCATAAGCACTTCCTTGATAAAATCTGAATAAGCTACAGCAGCCTTCCCCTTTGGATCATACTGATACAAGCTGCTTCCTTCTTCAGAAGTTTCTGCTGCGCGAACTGACAACGGGATCTCTGCATCAAACACCTTGATACTTTCCGAATAAACCTCGTGTACTTGCTTTACAATGTCCTTTGCATAATTGGTTCTGTTGTCAACCATAGTGAGAAGAATACCCTCGATTTCAAGCTCCGGATTAAGTTGTCTCTTAACCCTTCCAATTGTCTTAATCAATTGCTGAAGTCCCTTCACAGGAAGATAAGCTGCCTGAACCGGAATCAGTACTGAATCTGCACAGGCAAGTGCATTAATCGTAAGAAGTCCAAGTGATGGCATGCAGTCGATAATGATGTAATCATAGAATTCTCTCATTCTATCTACATACTGCTTCAAAATTGTCTCTCTGCTAATCACTCCGTTAATTGAAATCTCCAGACCTGAAAGCTCAATATTTCCCGGTAAAAGATCCACACCCTCGTTATGTCGAATCAGACATGCATTCTGTGCAAATTCCTCATCATTTATTACCTTCATTAAAATAGTTGCCAAGGTATTCTCCATTTTGTCCGGCTCATCATAGCCAAGGCTAATGGTAAGAGACCCCTGTGGATCTGCATCTATAAGAAGTACCTTCTTGCCACTTCTAGCTAATCCAATTCCCAGATTTACACAGGAAACGGTCTTCCCAACTCCCCCTTTTTGATTTGATACGCTGATAACCTTACACATAATCTGCCTCCTTAATCCTCTAACTTAAATGCTTCAATAAACTCTTCAAAAATCTCTGTATTTACCAGGATAATTTTGCCAATCTTATAGCAGGTGTAAATGTCAATATATGAATGTACAAAAAGTGGAAAATAAAAATGTACATTTTATCCGTTAACCTTCCTTTGAATTCGACTCAAAAAGTAGTTTCTTA
>OMVN01000030.1 GCA_900314525.1 uncultured Eubacteriales bacterium | reverse complement strand
TCTTTGTTTTTTTTCAGTCATAATAATTTACTCCTTTATCTGTTACTTTTATATTATATGACCTTAAAAAATCTGTCCAGTTTATTGTAGCCTATCCAAAAACTAATAGTTGGTCATGACTTTAGTGACGATATTACTGTATTTATTTATGATCATTCTGATAAACGCAAATATCTACAAGAGGAAATATTAAAACTAAATTACTTATAAAAAACATCCCCTGAATAAATCAGGGGATATTTTTATGTAAACAAGACGTATTTTCTTGTTACTTATTTATTACAAATTTTGTTACTTATTTGTTACTTACTTGTTACTTATCTATATGTTTTTTTATAGTTTTTCCTTAGCAAATATGCCTATTTTTAGAACTTTCCAGCGTTAGAGGCTTCTTCAACAGAAACTGCTACTGCTACTGTAGCTCCAACCATTGGGTTGTTACCCATTCCGATAAGTCCCATCATTTCTACGTGAGCAGGAACTGATGAAGAACCAGCGAACTGAGCATCTGAATGCATACGTCCCATAGTATCTGTCATACCATAAGAAGCAGGACCTGCTGCCATGTTATCTGGATGAAGTGTTCTACCTGTACCACCACCTGATGCTACTGAGAAGTACTTCTTACCCTGCTCGATACATTCTTTCTTGTATGTACCTGCAACTGGATGCTGGAATCTTGTTGGGTTTGTTGAGTTACCTGTTATAGATACACCAACGTTCTCATGATGCATAATTGCAACACCTTCCTGAACATCATCAGCACCGTAACATTTAACTGTTGCACGAAGTCCATCTGAATATGCCTTTTCATATACTATATTAAGTTCTGCTTTAGAGTAATCATATTTTGTTTCTACAAATGTAAATCCATTGATACGCGAGATAATCTGAGCTGCATCTTTTCCAAGTCCGTTTAAGATAACTCTTAAAGGTTTTTTACGAACCTTGTTTGCTTTTTCAGCGATACCAATTGCACCTTCAGCAGCTGCAAATGATTCATGACCAGCTAAGAATGCGAAACACTCTGTCTCTTCTTCAAGTAACATTTTTCCTAAATTACCATGTCCAAGACCAACTTTTCTGTGGTCAGCAACTGAACCTGGAATACAGAATGCCTGAAGACCTTCACCGATTGCTGCTGCTGCATCTGCTGCTCTTCTGCATCCTTTTTTGATAGCGATTGCTGCACCTACTGTGTATGCCCAGCATGCATTTTCAAAACAGATAGGCTGAATTTTCTTAACCTGTTCGTAAACATCTAATCCAGCATCTTTTGTAATTTTTTCAGCTTCTTCAATTGAGCTGATACCGTAACTGTTTAATACAGAATTGATCTGATCAATTCTTCTTTCATATGATTCAAATAATGCCATTTTTGTTCGTCTCCTTCCTAATTATTCTTTACGTGGGTCGATAATCTTAACAGCACCCTGCTCTGGTGTTACTCTTCCGTAAGAACCTGAAGCTTTTTCCCATGCTGTGTTAGCATCATCACCTTTTTTGATAAAGTCTGTCATTTTTCCAAGTGAAACGAACTGGTAACCAATAACTTCGTTGTCTGCATCAAGTGCAATACCTGTTACATAGCCTTCTGCCATTTCAAGGTATCTAACACCTTTTTCTTTTGTTGCGTACATTGTACCAACCTGTGAACGAAGACCTTTTCCTAAATCTTCAAGTCCAGCACCTACTGCAAGACCATCATCAGAGAATGCACTCTGTGTACGACCGTAAACGATCTGTAAGAATAATTCTCTCATAGCTGTGTTGATAGCATCACAAACAAGGTCTGTGTTTAAAGCTTCAAGAATTGTTTTTCCCTGTAAAATTTCTGCTGCCATAGCTGCTGAATGTGTCATTCCTGAACATCCGATAGTTTCAACTAATGCTTCTTCAATAACACCATTTTTAACATTTAATGAGAGCTTGCAAGCACCCTGCTGTGGTGCGCACCAGCCTACACCATGTGTAAAACCTGATATGTCTTCAATTTTCTTAGAATGTACCCATTTTCCTTCTTCTGGAATTGGAGCAGGCTCATGTTTTGCGCCTTTTGCTACTGGACACATATTTTGTACTTCCTGTGTGTAAATCATTTTAAGACTCCTTTCAAGTATTAAATCATATTGTGTGATCATCTCACACCTTGTTCCTATTCTCTCACAAAATGTCAAATTAGTCTACATCTTTTTTGTATAAGTGACAAATTATTTGAAAATTTTATTTTCCATAGCTAAAAGTTTTTTATGAAAGAAGTCTATTCTATTAAGACCTGCTGCCCATAAATATGCCTTATCAACTTCACCAAGCTGTTCTAGTGAAAGCCACGCTACACCTGTTATTGTCTGTTCCTCTGCTGAAAATTCAGGATCTGTTCCTGGCTCTGGCACATCATTTTCATCTATTTCAACAAGATATGTATGGACCTCTCCCCTGTTTTCAGGTTTAAACTGTACAGAAAGTTTTCTGATTATTTTTCCGTCAACCATGCTTTCCTCTTTTAATTCTCTGATAGCAGCTTCCTCAGGTGTTTCGCCATTTTCAATTCCGCCGCCTGGAAGACAATAAAATTCCCTTCCATTCATATTATGTTTTACAAGTAATATCTTATCTTCCCTGACAACCATAGACTGAACTCTGTCTCTTCTCATACTCTTATCCATATTGCACCTCTGTTACCACTTTTTAAAGCTTAAATTCAAGTCAACTTTTCCTGTAATACCATCAACTGTACCACTCTCAGAGTACTGCCACATATTAACTTCATATGGAAAATATAGTGATTTATCATACGAAGCATACCATTTTTCATACTCATCCAATTCCGAGAGATCAAGTGCCATAAAGTACCACTTTATATTTGCATATATACCAGGAGTATAACCTGATTTTTTTATCTTTTTCATAAATGTCTTAGCTATTTTTGTTCTTTCACTGACACTTATACTCTCAGCTCGCTCCTTCTGTTCTGCAACATCTTCAGTGTCAAAATATACAGGGCAGTCAATCTTGTAAGGTGAAATTATATCAGTGACAAATTTTGCCTCTTCTTCAGCCTCCTCAGTGGTAATTGCCTGAGAGAAGAAGTATACTCCAACCTTTATTCCAGCCTTAGTGGCGTTTTCCAGATTCTTTTTAGCAAATTCATCTTCTACTAACTCTCCACTTCCATATCCTCTGAATCCCACTCTTATGATTGCGTATTTCACTCCGCTTGCAGCCACTTTATTCCAGTCTATTTCTCCCTGGAATTTTGATACATCAATTGTTTTATAACCTGTTATATCTTTATCTTCATAAGTAATCTCGCCATTATCTTTTTCTTTTAACTTGCTATTGTCAATCGTGTTCTTTTTTAACCCATCAACAATAGGATAAAACAAATATTTTCCACCATGATTAATAACTACATCTTCTTGAAACACTTCCCTCACCATTGGAAGCACTCCCTTTTGATTTTCCATATAATCCTTAATAATCTTTTTTACATCCCCCTCAGAACGCTTGTTATAATCTTCCACCGATGTATGTGTATCAAGATCTTCTTCTTTTTGCTCTAACGTCTTCCTTGTCTCATAGAGCTGATAAAACAGTGCACCTGCTGCAATTGTTGCACAAAGCGAGTACAAAACCAAGCCTTTATGACTTTTCTTTTTTGCCCTTGTATTTTTAGGTTCATTGTCATCAAATTTCTCTTCTACTTCTCTGCTCATATCTCTTCCCTTTTCATAATATTGTAAAAATAGCCAGTACAACTGTATTCCAGTATACTGACTAATAATAAAAAACAAAGCTAGCAACGGGAATCGAACCCGTGACCTCTTCACTACCAATGAAGTGCGCTACCTACTGTGCCATGCCAGCTTTTTCACCATATAAATATACTTAATTTATCATTAAATGTCAAGTCTCTGTCTTACTATTTCATATGCCAGAACACCCGTTGCAACAGAAGCATTTAATGAATCTATATCACCTTTCATAGGGATAGATGCAATAAAATCACATTTCTCTTTTACAAGTCTACTAACACCGTCTCCTTCATTTCCTATAACAAGTCCAATAGGACCTTTAAGGTCTAATTTATACATGCTCTCTCCACCCATATCAGCACATACAAACCATATTCCCTCTTTTTTTAGACTCTCTATAGTATTAGCTATATTTGTCACCTTGCATACCGGTGTATAATTGATTGCCCCAGCGGAGGTTCTTGCAACAACTGCAGTAAGGCCTACTGCATGTCTCTTTGGAATAATTACTCCGTGTGCCCCTGCAAGATTGGCTGTTCTGATAATCGCACCCAGATTATGTGGATCCTCAATGTTATCAAGAACAAAGATAAATGGTGGTTCATTTTTATCCTTTGCATTCTGTAAAATATCACTTATCTCAGAATATTTGTATGCCGCAGCAACTGCTATAACGCCCTGATGTTTAGAAGTCTTTGACAGTCCATCTAATCTTTCTTTACTGACAAACTTTATTAGTGTATTACTTTTTTTGGCTTCCCTCAAAATTGAATTTACTGGTCCGTCATGACACCCATCAAGAATATATATTTTATCTATAGTTTTTCCGGAACGAAATGCTTCTAATACTGCGTTTCTTCCCTCAATTGTTAAATCTTCGTTCTCCATTCTTCCTCCTTGCAGACTTAGTCTGATAAATATGGTTTTATTTTATTTTATCCGTGTATTTCTTCAGGCCTTCATTTATTATCTCTAACATCCGTTCTGTCCTGCCACCTAAATACAGATATCCCATAAGTGCTTCAAATCCTGTTGCATTCCTATAATCCTGCAATGTAGCATTTTTTGCTTTCGTATAGGATTTAGCATTTCTTCCTCTCTTATATATCTTTTCCTCTTCCTCTGTTAGTTCAAGACTTTTTACAATTTCAGCCTGGGCATGTGCTTTTACAAGTTTTGTGGACATTAAATGAAGTTTATTAACTGTTGTATCTGTATCTGATATTATTTTAGTCCTAATTACAACTTCATATATTGCATCTCCAATATATGCAAGTACCAACGGAGACAGTAAATTTGCATCAATTTCTCTGAGATTTAATTTTTCTTTAATCTGATCTGCTAATTCTATGCTCTCTTCCATTTTACGCCTTCTCTTGTATCTTCCAAAATAATTCCCATCTCAAGGAGTGAATTTCTGATTTCATCAGCCTTTGCAAAATCTTTATTTTTTCTTGCATTTTGTCTGTCTTCTATCATTTTCTCTATATCTTCATCAAGTATTTCTTGCTCTTTTTCAGTAATTATTCCAAGAACATCACTTAATAACACTATTGTGTCTTTTATTTTAACTGCAAATTCCTTAGATGATTTCTCATCTATATTTACATTAGCAAGTTTAACCATTTCAAATATTGCTGAGATTGCATCTGCAGTATTAAAGTCATCTTCCATTGATGAATTGAATTTTATTCTGAGGTTTTCAAGATCTGTTAATAATCCCTTTTCAGATTCATTCATCTCTCTCTCTTCAAGAGAAGGAATAATTCCATCTAATTTCTCAACTGCAGTAATTATCCTTACTAATCCATTTTTAGCTGCTTCCATTAAATCAGCACTGAAGTTAATTGGACTTCTGTAATGTGCACTTAACATAAAGAATCTGAGTACCTGAAGGTCATATTTTTTGCTGATATCCCTTACTGTAAAGAAATTACCAAGGGATTTAGACATCTTCTTGTTGTCTATATTTAAAAATCCGTTATGCATCCAGTAATTAGAAAATTTAACTCCATTTGCTGCCTCACTCTGTGCAATTTCATTTGAATGATGTGGGAATATCAAGTCCTCACCACCTGCATGGATGTCAATAGTATCCCCAAGATATCTCTTTGACATTACAGAACATTCTATATGCCAGCCTGGTCTTCCCTGTCCCCATGGTGATTCCCAATATGGTTCACCTGGTTTCTTTGGCTTCCACAGTACAAAATCAAGCGGATCCTCTTTCTCCTCTTCTCCTGCTACTAAGATGCTTCTATGTCCTGCTTCTAAATCGTCTATATTTTTTCTTGATAATTGTCCATAATTACTAAATTTTCTTGTTCTGTAATAAACTGTTCCATTTTTATTATAAGCAAAACCTTTATCAATAAGTGTGCTTATCATTTCAATCATTCCTGGAATTTCTTCTGTTGCAAGAGGATGTTTTGTTGCCTCTAATACATTCAAATCCCTCATATCCTTTTTGCATTCTTCTATATATCTCTTAGATATTTCGTCAGATGTAACTCCCTCTTCATTGGCAGCTTTAATTATTTTGTCATCAACATCAGTAAAATTAGATACATAGTTTACTTCATAACCTGCATATTCCATATATCTTCTTACTGTATCAAAAACTATCATAGGTCTTGCATTTCCAATGTGTATGTAATTATACACAGTAGGTCCGCACACATACATTCTGACTTTTCCCTCTTCTATAGGTTTAAATTCCTCTTTTTTTCTTGTTAAAGTATTGTAAATCTTCATAGGATTCTCCTTCTATTATCATCTTCTTAAAATAATCTCTGTAATTAATTATTCATGCATCCGCCGCAACCCCCACAGGAAGGTTCTGCTGCTGACATATCTTTCGCATAACTAATTGATGCTATGGCCTGAGAAGATATTCCTTCTCCATTTCCTGTAAAACCGAGTCCCTCTTCAGTTGTTGCCTTTACATTTACCAAATTAACATCAATCTTAAGTGCTTTCGCAATATTCACTGTTATCTGATCTCTGTAAGGACCAATCTTTGGTCTTTGAGCAATTACTGTTGCATCTATATTATTTATCACAAACATGTTTTCGTCGAGAAGCTTTCCCACATGTTCTAAAAGCTTTATACTTGATATACCTTTATATCTCTCATCTGTATCAGGAAAATGTTTTCCTATATCTCCAAGTGCTGCTGCTCCAAGCAAAGCATCCATAATTGCATGCAACAGAACATCAGCATCAGAGTGACCCAGCAGACCTTTTTCATACGGAATTTTAACGCCACCTAATATAAGGTCTCTTCCCTCTGTCAATCTGTGAACGTCATATCCCAAACCTACTCTCATAAGCACCTCCAAAAAATTATATTCACAAAATCATATCAAAATGTAAAAAAAACCTTACCAGACGGTAAGGCTTATCTAAAAAGTAGCGGAAAAGGGATTCGAACCCATGACACCACGGGTATGAACCGTGTGCTCTAGCCAACTGAGCTATTCCGCCATGATCAACTCACATAAAAAATATCAATGGGACCTACAGGGCTCGAACCTGTGACCCTCTGCTTGTAAGGCAGATGCTCTCCCAGCTGAGCTAAGATCCCATGCCTTATCTTTTATCTGACTGACTTGGATAGTATATCTAATAATCTGATATTTGTCAACACTTTTTTTAATTTTTTTGAAAACAATATCGGCAGCGGTATAAATACCACTGCCGATACCTGTAAATACCCTCATATAGTCTGCTATATAATACAATAACCCTAGATCTGATTCTCTCTTAAGAACTTCTCAATTGCCATAATCTCAACACGAATATTTCTCATGTGTTCAATATGTTTCTGGAAGTTACCTCTGTCACCTAAGATATTAAGAGCCTTTGAGTTCTCTCCTGTGTCAGAAAGTGGAATAGTATTGAACTGGTTGTTCTCAATATATTCAGCTGCTTTCTTAAGCTCTTCAACAAGATTATTCTTATATGTAACTATCTCTTCTTCAAGTCTTGCCTTTCTCTCTTCTTCTTTTCTAACCTTCATCTTAATGAGTACAGCCTGAGTATCAAGAATCTGATCATTTGGATGGAAAGGATAAACTAAAACGTTTGGTTTGCTGATTTTAATAATCTGCTGTCCCTTTTCAAATTCAATTCCTGAATTTTTGATGTAAGTATTAACATCATTATCTACTCTAGGGTATGTAAACTCTTCACCGCCGAGATAATAGATACCGCTCTGGTTAGACATGATTCCTGTATCAGTATCCATATCATAAGTTCTAAAACCTATGATTCTGATATCCTTCGCTGGATCATCCTGAGTAATAACCTTTTCCATAATCTCTTCGATGTCATTTGTGGCTATAGGCTGTGTATTGTTGATAAATCCGAAGCCTATGTTTAAAATCTGTACAAAACTTTTTACCATTACGCAAGTCCCCATTTCTTTAAGTATTTTACATATAAATGATATTACATTATTGCCATATTGTCAACGGATTTTTGCCTTTTCTTTATGTATTTTACACAAAAAAGTATCGGTTTTCCCATTATAAAATACCGTCATATTTAATTAAATTTTTCTGTCTCTTTCACTGAAAAATCACTGAGGTCAATTGCACTTACTCCGGTATCTTCTGTCACTATATAAAGATAATTATTTATATAAAGTCCTCTGTATTTATAATACTCATCTTCATCTCCATTAGCATCATTATATCTGAATTCTAACACTTTTCTGATTGAATTATCGTCTATATAAAACAAATCAAATGTAATTTTTCTTTTATAATCATAACTTTTATCATAATATTTATTAACATTAAAACCTGCTAATCCTTTTTCTGGCGCAATCATCATATCTTTATAATCATAATTATCTATATATGCATTTCTATCTGTATATTTTGACAATTCTTTAACCTCAGTTTTATTAGAAATATCAAATAGTGAAATCTTCAATCCTGTTTGTGAGCCGTCAGTTTCTGCCTCGCAGCCTACTCCAAGTAATGTATCCTTACCCCATAACTGCAGATAATCAGAATATCCTGTCATTTTAAGTTCGCTTATTATACTTGGATTATTTACATCTGACAAATCTGCCACAAATAGCGGATCTGTATTTCTAAAAGTAACAAAGTAGCATTTATCTCCGTCAAATTTAGCTGAATATATTTCTTCCCCATTTGCGATATTTTGAATCTTGTTAACCTCTTGAAGATTTTCATCAAGTATAATCAGTGTGTTATCAATATTGTTGTCTCTTTCCGTTAGTACTACCCTTAAATAGCCCTTATATTCATCAAGTGAAAACTGATTTAAAATATCTCCATTTATTTTTGTACTTCCAACATTTTCAATTTTGCCCTTATTGTAACTATATTTTGTAATATTTGTTTTTACTCTGACATAATATTGTCCATATTCTGAAGAATAAGTGTAAATATTATCCTTGCTTGCGTATAAATTATAATTTTCTCCCATAGTTGCCATTACATCAACTGCTTCCATTTTATCTTCCATCACCGCAAATGATGCTACAATTTCATATCCTGAATTATAGTAACTATTATTATCTGGAAATTCAATTGACTCACAATTAATCTCTTCATCATTAATTCTAGGAATACAGTTTTTGTCTATATAGTCCTTCTTATCCGATATTTCATTATAGTAATAATATTCTGGAAATACATATCTGTATGAAATAATATACAGATACCCATCGGAAAGTCTTGATTCCTGGCAATCTCCTTCAACTTTATTAACTGTTTCAAGTTCAGGTTCCTTTGAGTTAGAAACGTCATATTGAATTACATATATATAATTTCCATATCCTTCTTCGTTATCTTTAACATTTGAACTATTAACATCACTGTCATCTTGTGTATTCTCTTCATCATCAACAATATAAGGACTATATGAATTATATTCGGAATAATTAGTTACAACTATAAGTTTATTATTATAGTAATATAGTCTAGTATCACTAAGATTTCCATAATCCTCATTTACAGCATCATTTAGATTTATTTTACTATCTATACTCACTGATGCACCGTTTGTTGTAATAACACATACCTCTTTTTCATCATTTACAGTATATATATGTTTTCCATCATTTATTGTTGTATCTGATTCATTTACGCCATTGACCTGATCATTGTTTTTATAATAACCATCATCTGTACTTTCGTTTTTCGAAGAGTCTCCCTCTGCATCATATACAACATTCTCTTCAATTTCATTTGTATATCTGCTAAATTTTTTTTCCTTTGAGTTTTTATAAATTGAATCAATTAACTTTTCTCTTCCATTTTCCATTGAAATTTCATTTTCAGCAGATTTAGAAATAATTTTTGAAGAATTCCTGATAGTAAAACCTGTAAAATACAATACTAGACATGCTGCTAGTACCGTCATAGCAGTTCCAGTCATCCATATGATCTTTCCAGTTTTTATATGTCTATTTTTTTGCGTAGTCTTAATATCCAGTTTTTCCATTATACTCTCAGGTTTTATTCCATCTGGGATTTTTAATTCTTGGCTTTTTTCTTTTAACATTCTTTTTATTTCCCTATCTTTCATGGCTGATACACCTCCAGTTTTTTCTTTAATTTTGCAAGTGCTCTCTTTTGCTTTGACCTTATTGTTGACGCATTGAGTTCAAGGATTTCAGCTGCTTCACGGCTCTTATAACCATTTATGATGCACAAAATTATAATCTTCTTCTCCTCTTCATCAAGAATCATTAATGCATCATTGAGATCAAAAGATACATCTTTATCTTCACTTTTTTCTGAAATGTCAATTTCATCCTGTTCAATAGAAATGTGTTTATTTATGTATTCTTTTCTCTTCTGACTGCATTTGGCCGATAATATTATATAAACCCATTTTCTAAATGCCCTGTAATCTTTAAGTCCTGACAACTGTCCATAAATATCAACAACTGCCTCAGCTACTGAATCCTCTGCATCATGCTCATTTCCTAGCATGTAATATGCATACCTGTACATTTCCTTGTATATACTCTCATAGATTGAAGCAAATGCCTCATTATCTCCTGATACTGCTTTTAAAATAATATTTTTATGTATTTTCATAAAACACCACCCTGTCTGGTCTGGAATTTATAATTCCATGCTCTCAGCTTTTCCCTGTTAGCATTAACCTTAATATAGCTATATATTATTATAGTGTATTTAAAATCTTATTTTGTTGCAATTATTTTAAAAAAAATATTTATTTTTCCATTTCTTGTTTATTATTCATTGAAATTGTTGTATAATACATTGTGTTTATATTTAAAGAATAAATTTTCACAGAAAGGGATTTTGAAATGAGCCAGAAGAAAGTTGATCAATATAAAAAGGATAAAAAGAACCGCAAGAAAATAATTGCCCGTGAAAAAAGAGTTATTATTTTTGAGAAAACAGTAGCTGCTCTTATTTGTGTAGCTTTTGTAGCATTCATAGGAATCTCTGCATATTATAAGTGGTTTGATAAATCTAAAGATACAACAGCTGAAGTTGCTACATACAGCTTATCTGAGAAAGAAGTTTCAAGTGCATGGAATGCATACGAGGAATCTACTGCAGAAACTACTGTAGCAGAAACTACTGCAGAAGAAACTACTGTTGCTGAAACTACAACTGCTGAAGAAACTACTGTTTCAAAAGATACAAAAAAAGATGATAAAGAAGATTCTGAGGATGACGATTCTAAAGAAGAGGATAAAGATTCTAAAGATACTGAAGAAGAAGCCGAATAAAAAATCTTTATATACAAAAATAGCTATGGTCTCATGACCATAGCTATTTTTTTCTTTGTTTAGTTTTTATATTTTTACATTCTGTCTGGTGCTTCAAATCCCAATAAGTCTATACACTCTTCTAACTCTTTCTTTGCAAGTGAAATCAGATTTATATAACTTAATTTTTTCTTTTCATCCTCACAAGCTAGAATTTTTGTATCATGATAAAACTTATTAAATGCATTTGAAACTTCATAAATATATGCACATATTTTATGAGGAGCAATTTCATTGATTGCATTTTCCACTATGTCATTATATTTAGCAAGTGTCATCATAAGTTCTTTCTCACTGTCACTTTCTGCTCCTAAAATATTATTATCTTCTATTGACGAATTCTCCAGATATTTATTAAGAATAGATTTTATTCTTACTATTGTATATAAAATATATGGACCTGTGTTTCCCTCAAATGAAGAAAATCTGTCAATATCAAAAATATAATCCTTTGATGCCTGGTTAGACAAGTCTCCATATTTTAATGCTGCAAGTCCTACTATCTTTGATGTCTCTCTTGCTTCTTCCTCTGATACAGTTCTGTTTTCAGTAATCTTTTTATAAACAGCATCATCTATATCTTTAATAAGATTTTCTAATCTCATGACTCCGCCATCCCTTGTCTTAAATGGCTTTCCATCTTTTCCATTCATTGTACCAAATCCATTAAATACAAGTTGTGTTTTTTCACTGACAATGTCTGCTTTTTTTGCAACTCTGAAAACCTGTGTAAAATGCATTTCCTGTCTTTTATCCACCACATATACAACCATGTCTGGATCAAAATCCTGTTTGCGCTGTATAAGAGTTGCAAGATCTGAAGTTGCATACAATGCAGCTCCATCAGATTTCTGTACTATACAAGGTGGCACTTCTTTTGTGTCGTTCTCTTCAACTACATCTACAACCATTGCTCCCTGGCTTTCATGCATAAGTGATTTCTCATTCAATATGTTTATAAGCTGTGGAATATATGGATCAGCGTCACTTTCGCCTTTCCACAAGTCAAAATCCACATTCAAGTTGCCATAGTTTTTCTTTAAATCAGTAACAGAAACATTTATTATATGCTTCCATATTGCCCTATATGGAGCGTATCCCTGCTGCAATTTAAGTGTAGCCTCGTGTGCTCTCTCTTTAAATCCTTCATCTTCTTTAGATTTTTTATTTGCACATGGATATATATCCTCAAGTTCTGAAATCGTAAATGGTGCTTCCTCTGGATAATCTCCTGTGAAACTTTCGTCAAAATAAACAAGCTCAGGCTTTCTTTCTTTTAACTCAGTAATAATGAGACCCATCTGAAGTCCCCAGTCACCAAGATGAACATCACCGATAACTTCATTACCAAGATACTTAAACATTCTCTTTACACTTTCGCCAATTACTGCTGAACGCAAGTGACCTACATGAAGTGGTTTTGCTACATTGGCTCCGCCATAATCAATAACAATTTTCTTTGGTGTCTCTTCTATAGCACATCCCATTTTTTCTGTATTATTAATTTTGTTAATATAATCAGCAAGAAAATTTTTTCCAACTGTTATATTAATAAATCCAGGCATAACTGCCTCAATCTTTTCAAAATCTGAATCTTTTGCCAATAATTCCACAACAGCATTTGCTATGTTTATCGGTGCTGTTTTATACTGCTTTGCTGCTGCCATTGCACCGTTACACTGATACTCGCATAGGTCTGGTCTGTTAGAAATTGTTACCTTTGCAAACTTCTCCTCGTATCCAGCTTCCACAAAAGCATTTTTAATCTTATTTTCTATTAAACTGATAAATTTATCCATTATTTTATTCCTTACTTATATAATATTATATTTCAACTCCATTATACAAAAGGAGTTCTCTTGCTGTCTGAATTGAATCAACACCTTCTTTGTTTTTAACAGGCGCAAACTCGTTTTTTCTCTCTACCTCATATACAAGGCAGTTGTCAAACATATTGATCATATCAAGAATAAGTGTTTCAAACTTATATCCATTTGGAGTATCAGGCTTTACTTCATCTCCGTTTTGATCTATGTATGGAATTTTCTTTTCAACCATATGTGTAACTAATGAATTTCCTGCTATTTCCATAAGTTTTTCTATGTTAAACATATAGTTTAAGATTACACCATAGTTATATGCCAGTTCACCGTTTTCGTCTTTTTCATTTGCCATGTCTTCTGTTAGCTCATAATACTCAACAATAGAAGGCTTGCCGTTTTTTCTGCACATAACTCCAACTCTCTCATGTGGATCAGCCTTTTTTACTACTTTGGAAGAAGATGGGTATCCTGATAAAATTGTAGCACCTACAAATTCAGGATTTGCTATTCTCTGGAGCACATTATCAACAGAAAATACATTTAGCCATTCAATTCCAATTTCCTTAATCTTATCCATTAATCCAGCTTTAACAAGAGAAGTAAACCATCCTCCATTTCCATTTGGAGATAACGAAATCTTATCTTTTGCAGTCATATAAAATTTTCCATCAAAACTTATACTTGGAGCCATGCTCTGTACAAAGAAAAATACACTGTCTTTGTCATACCCAAAATAATTATTCTGTTCAAAAAACTCTCTCGTATCATGATCATTAATTTCACTAGTCATAATAAACAGTGGGACAACTTCTCCTGTTTCTTTTACAACATCCATAATATTTGACACAAGTCTCTCAAAAATATACAACTGTTTGTTTACACCAATATTAAACATTCCCTTAGGTTTGTCAAAGCCAAGTCTTGTTCCCTGTCCGCCTGCTAAAAGTACAGCTCCGACTTTTTTCTTCTTAAGTGCCTCTATTCCAGCTTTTTTAAACTCTTCTTTTCTCTGGTTTATTTCACTAATCTTCATTGCCTGAAGCGGCTCAAAAACATTTTTATCTTCCTTGCAATTATTGTCCTTATTATTGAACAAATCTACATATGTGAAATCAAGTTCTTCAAGCTGTTTCTCATACTTTTTCTTGTCTTCATCACTTAATGTTTCATAATATCTAAGCAGATGTTCCTGATTATATTTCTTTATATTTTCTAAAATACTAGCCTCTATCATTATTCTCACCTTTCCCTTACATAATTATAAAGAAGAACTCTGTATTTCAAAGTTCTTCTTTTTGCGCAACTTATAGATATGCATCTAAATCATCATCATCATATGACCCATTTTCATACTCTCTTGTCCAGTCAATATTGTTTGTTCTCTTAGGTCTTGACTGCTGTCTTGCTGGTTTCTGATTCTTTCTGTCAGCCTGTTTTTTCTGCATGGCCTTTTTTTCTTTTTCAATTCTGTTAATAATTGCTGTCTTATCTGGCTGCTGTTCTTTTACCTTGGTGTCTTTACTCTGCTGCTTCTTCTGCGGTCTTACTCTTTCGTCATCATCTTTATCATATGGATTTTGATAATTCCTGTCGCCATACTTTTTGAATGGTTTTCCCTGGGAAGAATTGTTTCCATTTCTGTACGAGTCCTTTCTCTGGCCATTAAAAGATCCTCTGCATTCTTGTTTACCCTTATAGCCTCCCTGTGAATCTTTCTTAAACCTGTCTTTACTTACAAATCCATCTTTGTTATCCCTCTTGTATGGTTTGTACTCTCTTTTCTCCGTGCTCCGACTATTTCCTCTCTCCTTTGAATCAAAGCTCTGTATGCCCCTACTGCGGCTATCGCCACTGTTACTCGTAATCACAAATGTTCTCCTTCCGTATTCTTTTGTGTTTATTTAGACCTGGTTTCGATCTTTCTTTCTATATTAGAATATTTTATATTATTTTAATAATAAGTCAACCAATTTTTGACTTTTTATTTATTATTAACAGGATATTTTAACTCATTAACAAATCTTGACTGAACAGTCTTTTTTCCAAATCTCTCTTTTGGTATAAAAATATGTAGTTCATCCTTTGCCCTGGTAACTGCAACATAAAATAATCTTCTTTCTTCCTCTATATCTTCATCAAGCAATGCCTTGGAATGTGGCATGACGGTTTCTATAGCATCTACTATATATACGATTTTATACTCTAATCCTTTACTGCTGTGCATTGTTGAAAGTTCAATGGCATTTTCTATATTTTTTGAAATTGCAGCCTGAATTTTTAACTGTTCACCATATTCATTGATATGATTAAACCATTCATCAAATGTCTTATATTCCTTTGATGCCTCTATAATTTCATCTCTCACATCATATAATTCGTCAGGCTTTATCCTTCTGTATTCTGCATACTCATCTAGATATTCATCATATTTCATTCCCTTAAAAATGTAGCTTAGTGCGCCAAATGGACTAAGTATTTTTATTAGATTAAGATCTGACTGGAATTTTGAAAGTCTTTCCACCATCCATTTTTTATCAAAATAATTATGTTTTATCTCATCTATTGTTATATTTTCATTTCTAAGAAAATCTCTCTTTACATATCTGTTCGGTTTATTAATAATTCTAAGCAAATCTGATCTCTTATTACTTCCTCTCGCATAATTGATATAACTTATTATATCTTTTGCGATAAAATGTTCGTAAATATTTGGCATGTTATCTTTCAAATGGAAAGGTAGATTATACTCCATAAATTTTTCAACAACACTTCTCTGACCTGTGTTTGTTCTGAACAACACTGCGATATCACTGTATTTTCCACCACTTTCCAGGTATTTTCTTATAGAATATACAATATGCTTTCCCTCTTCAGTCTGATTCTTAAAAATTGAATAATCAATTTGCTTTCCCTGATCTCGAACAGACTTTATATCCTTTGTAAATCTTTTTTCATTATGACCTATAAGATTTATTGATGCCCTCACAATTTCACCACTGCATCTGTAATTTTCATTGAGATATATTTTTTTAGTACTTTCAAAATCCTTCTCAAAATTAAGCATTATTTCAGGACGAGCTCCCCTAAATCGGTAAACCGACTGGTCATCATCTCCAACAATAAACAGATTATCCTGTGGCTTAGATAATAGTTTTATTATCTCATATTGTATTCTGTTAATATCCTGAAACTCATCAATAAGTATGTATTTAAACTGTTCCTGCCAGGATTTAAGAACATCCTCATGATTTACCAAGAGTTCATAACATTTAACCAGCATATCATCAAAATCAAGGAGTCTCTTACTCTCAAGTACCCTGTGATACCTCTTATATATTCTCCTGAAAACTTCATTTGAGCAGTTTACTGAATAATAATTTTTTAAATCTATCATATCTCCTTTAACTGCACTTATTTCAGAAATAATAGAATTAACAAATTCTTTCTCATCCTCTATATCTAAATTCTCATCCTCTATTAATTCTGTAATTATTCTGTATTTCTCGTCCTCTCTCAGTATGTTTTCTGTCTTATAATTATATGCATACATTAAAATTCGAAAAAAAATAGCATGAAAAGTTCCGAATGCAACCGGCTCCCTTTTAGAGCCGGAAATCATACGAAACCTTTCCTGCATTTCTTTGGCTGCTGCCTTTGTAAAAGTAATTACCAGAATGTTAGCTGGATTAACCTTATATATATTAATAAGATTATACGTTCTATTTGTTATAACCAGGGTCTTACCTGATCCTGGTCCTGAAAGAACCATACATGGTCCTTTGTAGTGACTGATAGCTTCTATTTGAGATTTACTGAACTGCTGCTTCAAGTTTTTCAATTCCAATTCTTATCCTTCTTAAAGATTCTTCTTTACCCAAAATCTCCATTATTTCAAATGCTCCGCCTGGTGTCATCTGTTTTCCTGAAACTGCTGTTCTTACTGGCCATAATCCCTGACCATTTTTGATTCCCTTATTTTTTACATAATCCATAATAAGGTCATGTAAACCATCCACAGTATAATCATCAGTTTCTTCAAGGATTACCTCAAGCTCTTTTAATACTTCAAGTGAATTTTCAGTATTAGTCTTCATTTTCTTATGAGTATACATTGCTATATCATAATCTGGAAGTTCCTCAAAAAAGTCAATTAATGGCTCAATATCAGGAAGTATTTCAATTCTGGTTTTTACAAGATCTAATATCTTCTTTAAATCATAATCCTTAGTTACTGCTTTTTTAATGTATGGCATTGCAATTTCATAAAACTTCTCGTTATCCATTGCTTTTATATATTCACCATTCATCCATTTTAATTTAACAATATCAAAAACTGCAGGTGATTTGTTAACATGGTGATAATCAAATTTCTCTATTAATTCCTGTAATGACATAATCTCTTCATTGTCTTCAGGACTCCATCCAAGTAGTGCAATATAATTCACAACTGCCTCTGGTAAAAATCCCTGCTCAATTAAATCTTCAAAGGAAGAATGTCCGCTTCTCTTTGATAATTTCTTATGATTTTCGTCTGTTATAAGTGGAAGATGAATATAAACTGGTGACTCCCATCCAAAGGCATCATAAAGTCTCTGGTACTTTGGTGAAGAAGAAATATACTCATTTCCTCTTACAACATGTGTGATATTCATAAGATGATCATCAATTACATTTGCAAAATTATATGTAGGGAATCCATCTGATTTAATAAGAATCATATCATCTAATTCTTCATTTTCTACTGTAATGTCACCATAAATGTCGTCATGGAATGTAGTTGTTCCCTCTTTTGGATTATTCTGTCTGATTACATATGGAACTCCGCTTGCAAGCTTCTCATCTATTTCTTCCTTTGATAAGTGAAGACAGTGTTTATCATAAATAACTATTTCCTTGTCCCCAATTATCTGTTTTAATGAGGCAAGTCTCTCCTCATCACAGAAACAGTAATATGCCTCTCCTTTTTCAATGAGCTGTTTTGCATATTCAAGGTAAATTCCGCTCTTCTGTCTGTCACTCTGTACATATGGTCCAAATCCACCATCTTTATCAGGTCCTTCATCATGGGAAAGTCCTGCCATTTCCATAGTTCTGTATATTATTTCAAGAGCTCCCTCTACAAATCTCTCCTGGTCAGTATCCTCTATTCTGAGAATAAAATCTCCGCCTTCATGTTTTGCAATAAGGTACTCATATAATGCTGTTCTTAAATTTCCTACATGCATTCTACCTGTTGGGCTTGGTGCAAATCTTGTTCTTATCTTTGCCATAATATCCTCCATTCATATGGTTTGTTTGGCTGTTACGCTCTAAATGCCTATTATAGCATTTATATTCCAATTTTGTAAAGTCATACATTAAAGCCATTTAATAAATCTGTATATAAATTTTTTAAATATATCCAATTTATCAAAAACTCTCTTAGAAATTGCATTTATTGTATCATTGAAGTATTTTATTTCATCTTGATTTGTTTTTCTTCCTGAAAACTTATACTTCTCATATATCCTAATTAGTCTTTCTTCTTCCTCTTCACTAATAATTCCTCTGTCTATCAGAATGGTTCCATACTCATGGTATGAAATATTTTCTTCTTTTACTATCCCTGTAAACGCAGTGCACCTGCATAGATAATCAAATTTTTTCTGGAGATTTTTGTTATTTAGTCTTCTGTGTCTTATAAATATTCCTGCTGTAATTATCAAAATAACAAATCCTGCTACAAGAATTATCATAAAATAGAAAATCTTAATTGTTGTATTTCTTATAGCTCTTGCATTTTCTGCAGTGAATATATTGTTTGCCAGATAATTTCCAAAACCTCCATTACTATCTTTCTCCGGTTCCTCATCCTCAAACGATGGTGGTGTAGTATCAAATGGCATCCATCCATATCCATCTATATAGATTTCTGTCCAGGCATGGGCCTGACTGTCATCTAATTCATATTCTCCTAATCCATAAGGATAGTCACCTTCATTGCCAGTTGTCCATTCTTTCTTAAGCTGTTCGTTATCAACCCCATAATGAGTTCCCGACTCAAACTCATTTTTAAACAGCACATATCCCCCCGTAAATCTTGCTGGTATACCAAGATGCCTGAAAATCAATGTGGATGCTGTGGCAAAATATACACAGTATCCCTTTTTCTGCTTATCAAGGAAATAATTTACAAATTCTTCATTTCCAGGAGTTCTTCCAGGCATGAGAGTATATTTATAATCATCCATAAATATTTCTCTCAGTTTCTCAGGAATATCTTTAGTGTCTTTTGTTAAATTATATTTTTTACAGAATTTATCTATTGATTTTTCATTTACTTTTGGAACAGACAAATACATATCATGAACATATTCTGAATATAACTTCTCCTTTTCAAGAAATTCAGTTTTAAAACTATAATAATTTTCATTTGTCTTTTTTACATATACTGCAAATTTATCTATACTATCAATATCTACCAGAGGTCTATAAATGAATTCCACAGTTTTACCTCTGTCTAATCCATTTTTAAATTCATCTTCTTCCGATAATTGTGACTGATTATTATCTGAATAGGTTTCGTCATTTGGTATATATGGATACTTCGAAGTTGCATCAATATTCGTTACCTGTATATATGCCCCATCAATTAAATTATCATCGAGATATTTATTCTTTTTATCAGTCAGATATTCTACATCATCCAAATCAAGGTTATAATCACTCAGTTTTATCTTATTATCCTTATTTTCTGAAATCGTTATCCACTGAGCATCCTTATAAAAAGTACCATTAAATGACTTTAAATATATTGTATTTTGTTTGGAATTTACCATAGTCCTGACTTTTAAATCAGTTTCATAATCAAGACTTACAAACTTGGTATCTCCCATTTTACCCATACCAACTCCGCCAGCACTTCCATTATTTCCAAACATTCCCCAGAATCCAACCAGAAAAAGTTTCTGGGTAAATTCTGCTGTACTCTGCTTCATAGAATTAAATCTGGTATTAAATGAAAATGTTTTCTGGGATACTCCTATTCCAAAGAGCAGTGTGACTGCACTTATTATAGCCAGTAAAACCACTGTAAAATTAAGCGTATACCTGCCATCATTCACATAATCATAGGTTACATGATTTTTATACTTGTGTTTTAAAAATCCATGTTTCTTCTTAGTCTCAATACGGTAATGATTTGTACTTCTTAATATAAAAAGTGCAATTATACCTGCAAAATATTCAGTCATAAAGAAAAGATTAATATTTCTGTTAAAGTAATATCCTAACTGCAAAAAAGGAAAGGTTACTAAAAATGAGAGTACAAATCCTTTAGACTCTGTTATTGCCATATTTAGTAAAATCATTGTGGCATAGAATATAAAAATCATACATATGGTTACAGAAATAGTTTCCTTATGCCCATATACATTATATTCTCTTTCAAGCTGAAGATTTAATTGTGACTCTCCTACTTTCATGACCTTATTAAGAATGTGACCAAAGCCGCCCTTTATGATATATCTGAAATTATATATACCATATATAAACACAATCAGCGAAAATATATATCCCATGATTTTTATAAAATCATTGAAATAATACAAAAATGCCATAAATAATGAAATCAATATTCCAACTGCAAAAAGTGTAATAAATGAATATTTTACATCAAATGCATCTAATATTGAAAAAAAGCATCCTGTTACAATAAGAAAATTTAGTAACGCATTTGTTAGTATAAAATATATTTTTTTATTGTCAGCATATTCAGGAGTACTCTCAATTTCAATTCCACTTCTTCTTATTCTTTCAATTTCTTCCCTTTTCTCCCTCTCCCTTTTCTTTCTAAAAATAATGTCAGCTATCTTAGACATGAAATCATCACCTCTTTCGAGTCAATATTTATCATATCACCATCTATATTATTTAAGGATTTATTAGAAATATAAAGAACGATACCCTTTATTTCACTATTTAAAGATTTAAATAACTCATATGTCTGACCATTCCTATCCTGAGTGGTTACAAAATACAAATCATTTATTGCACTATTTAGGTCTTCAGGATTGTATATCTCTTTAGTAGTGAAACCAAACTCACTGTTCTTCCATACGAGTTTAAACTTTCTTCCAAGTCTCAAAATATAGATACAGAATGAATAGAGTATCTCTATCTCCTCATCAAAATTTTCAGGATTTTCACAATCAACATATGTTTCTGCTATAATTATTACGTCTCTAGAATATGGCATACTGAATTCTTTTACCTGTAGTTCTTCACTCTTTGCGCTCAACTTCCAATGTATATTTTTTAATTTATCTCCTGGGATATAATTTCTTATTTCTGAAATTTGAGATGGATCGTCCCCCTTTTTTGATTGAATCTCATCATCAGACGATGACCCCATATCTGATAATCCTATGTTTTCAAATTTATATACTTTAGACGGCATAATAAATGTATCTGCCGATACCTCACACTGCTTCTCAAATTTAAACATCCCAAATATATCATAGAATATTATCTTTTCTACTTTGACAAATATTCTTCCACAATATATCCCTTTTAATTTAAGTCTTGTTTCTCTCTTTCTTCTGGAAATAGAGGACATAATTATTTCGTAATCTTCCTCATTATTGTAAAATCCATTATTTACTTTTATAAAAATTCTTACATCTTCTGCAGGAATTAGGGAATTATTAATTACTGTAAATATGCTCTCAAATGTGACATTTTTTCCTACATGTTTCTTATCTGTATCTACCTTAACTTCAATTTTATCAAGACTTTTTCTAGTTAAAAGATATGATATAACTGGAAGTAATACAACAATTACCATCAGAAGCATCATTTCATAGTTATGGTAAAATAATAATCCCAAAGCTACGAATATAACTAATGTCAAATAATTAATTCTCTTGCTCCACATATAAATCCTCTCACAATCTATGGTATTGCCACGCTTTTCTTTACCAATTCTATTACTTGTTTTTCATCAAGTCCGTTTGCTTTAGCTTTAGAATTAAGAACCACCCTGTGAACTGTTACCGGTTCAATACTATTTATTATATCTTCTGGAACAACATAATCCCTGTCATCCATAAATGCCCTGCTCTTTGCCATCTTCATAAGGGCAATTCCGCCTCTTGGACTTACACCAAGTGAAATATATTCATTTTCCCTCGTCTCTCTTATAAATGAAACAAGGTAAATCATTAGTTTTTCATCCATGTTTACCTCTGATACCTTATTTCTTATTTCTCTAATTGTGTCTATATCAATAACTTTTTTTACTTTATCAAGAGATTTATTACTTTTTCCATTATAAATATCTATTTCACTCTCCATATCTGGATAACCCATAGAAAGCCTTATCATAAACCTGTCCAGCTGAGATTCTGGTAATTTCTGAGTTCCAACATATCCCATGGGATTCTGGGTTGCTATTACAAAAAATGGATCTGGCAGATAATGTGTTATTCCATCTACTGTAACCTTTGCCTCTTCCATTACCTCAAGTAATGCTGCCTGTGTTTTTGAAGATGTTCTGTTAATTTCATCTGCAAGAAGTATATTACACATTGCAGCTCCCTCTCTGAATTCAAAATCATTTATTTTCTTATTAAACATAGAAAAACCAACTACATCTGATGGCAAAACATCAGGTGTAAACTGAATTCTCTTATAATCCATAGATAAAGCTCTTGAAAATGCAAGAGCAAGTGTGGTTTTACCAACCCCAGGCACATCCTCTAAAAGTACATGTCCTCCTGCGAAAATTGCAGCAAGAACCTGTTCAATAATGTCATCTTTTCCAACAACTGCCTTGGTTATCTCATTTTTGATTTCTTTTACTATTTTACTAGACATTATATAACCTCCAAAATCTGTTTTCTCCGATTATCTATGAGTTAATTATATCAAAATAATATTATAATAACAAATATCAATAAAATATAATAATCTATTCTTTTTTGTAATAAAAAAATATGCCACGAGAAATCTCGTGGCATATTTTGCATAAATCGTTATCAATTACTGCTCAACTACACAATCAGGAAGATGTTTCTTAAAATCTTCAATCTGTGCTGGTCTTATCTCAGTGTTCTTAATACAGAGATATTTCAGTTCTTTTAAATCATATATATCATATAAATCAGTTACTCTTGTTCCCCACAAGTCAAGATATCTTAACTTCTTGCAGCTTGATAATGGTGCAAGGTTTGAAACAAGTGTATTCTTCAGTGCCAAATGTTCAAGTTTTGTACAATTCTTAAGAGGTGATATATCATCTAACATATTGTTATTTAATATAAGTTTCTCAAGATCATAACATTCCTCTAAAACCTTAACATTACCAATATCCATATGTTCAACATCTAGTTCAGTAACATTGTAGTCAAATCTTACCCTTCCAAGCTGTAATTTAACAAGCTTCTTAAATGTAGATTTGAAAAATCCTGATTTCTTCTCACGTTTCTGATTGTCTTCAACAACCTCTGCATGTTCTGTTCTTTCAGGTTCTGCATTTTTTGCTGGCTCTTCTGCCTTAGCTGGCTGAACTGGAGCTGCAGGTTTTACAGGAGCTGCAGGTTTTACAGGACTTTCTTCCTTCACTGGCTCTGCTGGTTTTATAGGAGCTACTGGTTTTGCTGCCTGAACTGGTTCCGCCGGTTTAACTGGTGCAGTTTCGGCAGGACTAGCCTCCTTCTCCTTGCCAATTGAAATAACAATTGGTTCAGTACCAAATTCTTCTTCCTTAGGTTTCTCTGGCTGTGGAGTTTCATTCTCACTGCCTGAATTCATTCCATCCTTAGTAATTCTAAGATATGGATTTCCATTCTCATCCTCCTCAAGCACACTATAATAAAGTGCGTTCACCAATTCGTCAACAGTCTGATATCTATCCTTTGCTTTTAGTGAAAGACCCTTCATAATTGCAAATTCAATTTCAGGCCAGATATTTGGCTCGTATTTTGAAATAGGCTCAACGCTATCATCAATAATTCTCTCAAGTGCTTCCTGTGGTGTAACACCTGTAATCATTCTATACATTGTTGCACACAAAGCATAAACGTCAGTCCAAGGTCCCTGGTTACCCTTTGCCCTGTACTGTTCCTCTGGTGCATAACCTCTCTTTAATACTACTGTAATACTCTTTGTATCTTCAGTATCAAATACTCTTGCAGCACCAAAGTCTGTAAGTTTAACCTGCTTTGATTTTGTGATCATAATGTTATCAGGACTGATATCCCTGTGAATAATACCAACTTCATGAATCTTATTCATAGACTCAAGAACTGGTTTCATCATTTTGATTACTTCGTTCTGTTTCATTCTTCCGCCGACTTTAGTCAAGTAATCTTTTAATGTTACACCATTAATAAATTCCATGATAATGTAAGCTGTCTCATTCTCATAGAAGAAATCCTTAACTGTAACAATACCAGGAAGATCTGAAAACATAGAAAGGTTTCTTGCCTCTCTTAAATATTTCTCAAGACCGTCACGATATAAATCATTAGCCTCTCCTGAAAATACTGTAATAGTATTTCCTTGTGTAGTATCACGTGTAGCCAGCTCAGAAGGAAAATATTCCTTGATTGCAACTGGTAAATCAGTCTCTAAATTAAAACCGATATATGTAATACCAAAACCACCTTCTCCAATAACCTTACCAACTAAATATTTACCATTAAGCTTTGTAAATGGTCTCAAGCTTCTTGGTGATGGTGAATATGTCTTCTTGTCAAATCCACAAAGCGGACAAGGCAAATCTGGTTCATCCAAAACCGCCATGCATCCCGGGCACAAGTACTCCGGATTAATCTTACTCATAGTCTACGCCTCCCATACTTAGATGTTAAAATCTATATCTAGTATACCATTTTAGTTGTATGCTTGCAATCTTTTTACCGACTTAAAGTGAAACTAAATTTTAAATTTTTATTACATACTTATTTAATAAATATCCCAATAGCAGAATAGTTATCCATGTTTATTCCCTGACCTCTTTTTATTATGATTTTTTCCATTCTTCTTACCCAGTCATGTACGTCATATGACTTTTTCAGACACTTAACCATTTCTTCATCCTCAATTAATTCCCAAAATCCATCAGTAGCCATTAAAAAAGCTATTCCTTTTTCTGGCTCAATAGGTTCAGCAATTTCATAAGCTGGTCTCTCCCATTCGGTTCCCATAGCCTTTAGTAGTCTGCTTCTGTCAGGATGATTTCTAATATCCTTATCCTCTATCTCACCGATATTAACAAGTACCTGTGGTACACTGTGATCTAATGTATGTGAAATTTTTTTATTTCCCTTAAATAGATATACCCTTGAATCCCCTACATGACCCCAGTTAATCATATCATCCTTTATACATAATAATACCATCGTAGTCTTATAATCATCATATTTGACTTCTGCTCTCTGTCTGTCTAGCAGCTGCTCCTGACCTATTTCAAATGCATTTCTCATGTAAAATTCGTCAAATCCACATTCTTTAAATAAATCTATACTTGCATTTACCACAATTCTTGAGGCAACTTCGCCTCTTTCATGTCCTCCACAGCCATCTGCAAGGACAAAGCAGTATTCACCGTCACGTTCATAACTGCCTATACGATCTTCATTTATTTCTCTATTTCCGACATTAGATAATAAATGATATGTCACCTGCATACTTTTGTTTCCTCCATATTTTTATAACCAATACAAAATCTGTACCAGTCTGATTAATTTTAGCGTAAAATATTCTTATTATAATAATCTGAAACTTTAGACAATTCATCGTTTAGCTTATCTATACCCATCTCTTCTGTAAGTGTTTGCTTGTCTGAGTACAGATTAGTTCCAAGTCCCAGTCTATCTCCTTCTATAACAAAGCCCATACTTGCCAGTGTCGTAGGAAATAAATCCATTGTAGTGAATTGTCTTTCCATATATCCATAATACTCTAAATCACTGTTTAATACAACAGAAAAAACCTTTCTGTTGTAATCATCATTTACCTCTAACTCCTTAACCGCTGTTGACATAGATGTATGATCACCAGAAATTACAACTACTGTATCTTCATAAAAGTCCTGATTCTTCAGCCATAAAACAAAGTCATAAATCTGTCTATCTGAACATGAAATAACATTTTCATATTGTGTATCAAATTCATCTCCACATAAATCGCATACATACCCTTCTGGAAAATGTGTATCTGATGTAAGCATGGTAAAATTAAAAGGTTTATTTTCACTTGCCAGTTCCATAATTTCATACTTAGCATATTCAAATAATTTTTCATCTTCAAATCCCCAGTTTACCGAATATTCTTCATCTATATAACCCTCTTTTTTAGCAATTGATAAATCGAAAATTTTGTATTTGCCATGTTGTGAAAAGTAATTCTTTCTCCCACCAAATGCAGCATCTGAACCTACAAGTAATTCCTGTGAGTATCCTGATTTTTTTAATATATCACCAAGGCTTGTTACTCCTGGAAGAAATTTGCTATATTCTCCATAAGAATTCCCATCAATTGGAATATTAAGTGAAATTCCCGAACTCTGTGCCACCATACCTGCTATTGTCCATTCAGTATTGTATGCACAATATGGTCCATTAACATAATCTGCATCATCTGAAAGCCCACTAAAATTTTCACCATTAATTGCCAGACATGTGAGATTTGGCATTAGATTATTTGCCATATTTCCTCCATATTCTGTAGATAAAAATGTTTTTTCAAGTGATTCACAATATATATATATAAGATTCTTTTTTTTCTCAGGAGCAGTTATTGATACCTTTGACGCATCTACATAATACTTTTCATATATTGTAGATTTCTTGTTCATAAGCTTTACATATTCTCTAATTCCAAGTCTTTCCGATGCATCTGCAACCTCATACCCAAGAGATGTAACCACGCATAAGAAAATAAATATTTTCAATATTTTTCCAATATCAATATACTTGTCACTTTTATTTTTTAATATAAATTTTTCTCTATTTTGCATATGAGTAATTGTAAATAAGCAAAGCGAGATTAACGTAATAATTAAGAAGAGTATATTATTTCTAAAATATTTATGTATAAAGTCCCCAGTTATAGTATTGCTTGTACCTTTTAGAGGTACTTTTAAATGGAATACCAGTTGGCTGAATGGAACTGTACCATAGGTCTTCTCAGCCCAGTCTAAGCCAAAATTTATCAATGTAATTAATGTGAATAAAACAAATACAATAACTATATATAACACCGATTTAATAATTACTTTTTTCTCTCTTTTTTTCTTCATTTGATTATCCTATTCCCAACGCTTTTTTAGCGAGTTTATCTGCAAGATCATTATAATGATCATTTGAATGCCCCTTTACCTTAACAAAATGCACCTTTACTTTTTTGCTAATTTCATCATAGAATTCTTTATACTTTCTGGTGCCATTTTTGTTCGTTTTCCATTCCCCGCTACACCATTTCTCTATTCCTGCATAATCATAAAAAATATACAGATTTTCAACTTCATTTTCATAGGCATAATTCATTGCATACATTGATCCTGATATTTCTCCAGCCACATTTCTCATTAATGCATTTTCAGCATCTGTAATGCTCTTAGAAATTTCCTTATTTCCATTGTAAGTAATTAATACAATTCCAAAAGCATATGTATCTCCCCCATTAAAACTTCCATCTACATATGCAATTATATTATTTTCATCAAGGATTATATCTTCAAAATTTATATCCTCTTTTTTATTATCAATATAATTAACAGCTTCATCATATTTTGTAAATGATTTATATTCCGCACATTTAAATCCGTTAATTTGTTTTTTACATTCTTCCCAAGTATTAAATATTCCCGTATTTCTGCCTTTTCTTACCGCATAATACTTACCTTTCAAACTTTATCCTCCTATAATTATATTGTTTAACCAAAAAAAACAAAGGAATAAACCTTTGTTTTAATCATATGCTGTACCTTCAAAACTACACATCAAATCATCTTTCAAAACATCTTCCCAAACCGTTATT
>OMVN01000034.1:8507-30502 GCA_900314525.1 uncultured Eubacteriales bacterium | reverse complement strand
TCAGGAAAGTCCTACAGACTGAAGGATCATTTAAAGCAAACAGACTAATTGTACATTTTAATATAATATTTTTTGCACATTTGGTCTTGACATTTTATAGATAAGTTCCCGTCGAGTGTTTTTCGTGCTGAGTGACTGGCCGTCTCGATCAGCGCTAATTCCACAAACCGCTTGTTTTCAATCCTTTCAGCGCGTCTTACCTGCCAGCACGTGACATCAATACTACGCACTCCACATGCTCCGAAAATGGAAAATTATCAAACGCCTGAACCTTCTTAAGTTTATATCCATGCTCGTTCATGTAGTGAATATCTCTTGCAAGGGTTGCACTGTCACAACTTACATATACCATTCTCTCTGGTCTCATGGACACAATAGTTTTGAGAAGAACTTCGTCACAGCCTTTTCTTGGAGGGTCTACTACTATTACCTCTGCATAGCCACCATTTTTTCTGTAGTATTCAGGAAATACCTCTTCTGATTTTCCCACGAAAAATTCTGTATTTTCTATGTCATTTATTTTTGCATTATTTTTTGCATCCTTTATTGCATCAGGGATAATTTCCACTCCGAATACTTTCTTTGCTGATTTAGCAAGAAAAAGTGAAATACTTCCAATACCACAATATAAATCCCAGACTGTCTCATTACCTGTAAGTCCTGCATATTCAAGGGCAGTGTCATACATTTTCTTCGTCTGAACAGGGTTCACCTGGAAAAATGATTTTGGTGAGATGTTAAATTTTACATCACCAATATAATCTGTTATATATTCTCTGCCGTATATATGATGGAGCTTGTCTCCCATAATTACATTTGTTTTCTGTGTATTTGTGTTTGTAAAAATACTAGTCATTCCTGTAATCTTTGAAAGTCTGTCCTTTAAGACTTCCTGATTTGGTATTTTATTGCCATTGATGACTATGCAAACCATTAATTCACTTGTTGCAAAAGCTTTTCTTATTATAACGTTTCTTACAAGGCCTTTTCTTGTTGTCTCATTATATGGCATAACATGAAATTCTTTCATGAAATCTTTTATAACCTTTAAGATTACTTCATTTTCTGGAACGCCAACATGACATTTCTCATTTGGAATAATTGCATGGGTTCTGCCAGCAAAAAAACCTGAGACAATGTTTCCCTCTTTGTCTAATCCAATTGGAAACTGAGCCTTATTTCTATAGTTGTACGGATTGTCCATCCCTATTATAGGATACATCTGATAATCCGAGACTTTGCCTATTTTATCAATATTGTTTTTTACTTTGTTCTGCTTAAAGTTGAGCTGTTCCTCATAGTCTGCTGCCATTATCTTGCACCCGCCACATTTATCTGCAATAGGACATACTGGTGTCACACGATGAGGAGATGGCTTTAGCACTTCAAGAATCATTGCATATGCATATTTAGGCTGTACCTTTGTAAGTTTGACAAGACACACATCTCCCCTGACTGCATCTTTGACAAACAAAGTATAACCATCTATCTTGGCAATTCCCTCTCCTGATGTTCCAACGTCAATTATTTCGACTTCATAAGTTTCATTTTTTTTATATGTGTATGTATTTTCCATATGTTTTAAAAATCTCCAGATTATTAGCTTAAATAAGATTTTCTGATGTTAGATTCAAGAAATCTGTTGTATCCATACCAGTCTGAACCCTCTGCTGGATCATTACGTACTATTTCTGTGATTGTCTCTAATCTTGCATCTGCATTGTCTGCAAGGTTAAGGGCAAATGCTTCAGGTATTGCAGGTTTCTTTGGTGAACCATATTCAAGTTCCCCATGATGGGCAAGTATACAGTGTTTTAATTCTCTTGCGAGTTTTACAGGGAATCCATGTATCTCTGAAATCTTCTTGCCAATTATCTCATAACCTATAACGATATGTCCAAGGAGCTGTCCTGGATCTGTATAATCATTCTGTGGAAATGCTGAAATTTCGTAAATTTTTCCAATATCATGTAGCATTGCTGCAGTGATCAGAAGGTCTCTATTCAGAATAGGGTAAGCTCCTGCGAAGAAATCGCACATCTTTGTAACAGACAAAGTATGCTCTAATAATCCTCCTACAAATCCGTGATGTACTGTTTTGGCTGCAGAATGCTTCTTAAATTCCTTAATAAAATTCTCTTCATCTTCAAAAAAGATTTTTAATAATGCGTTTAGATACTCATTTTTTACTGAAGCAATAATATCTATAAGTTCCTTATACATTTCTTCAATATCTTTTGTTGAACATGGTAGATAATCTGAAGGATCAAATTCGTCTTCTGAAGCTACCCTTGTATTCTTGACATTAAGCTGAAGACCACCATTAAATGATACTACATCTGCCCTTATCTCTACATAATCAAAAGCATCAAATTCACTGATTCCCATTGAATTTGGGTCCCATATTTTACCATCAATTGTTCCTGTTTTATCCTGAAAAATCACATTATCATATGACTTTCCATTCTTTGTAACTGCTGATGCTTTCTGTTTACAAAAATAAATTCCTCTTACACTATCTCCATCTCTTAATTCATTTATATATTTCATTTCATACCTCTGCCTTTTTTATTATTTTTCTTCTACTTCCGAAACTTCTATGTTATAGTCAATATTTTTATAGCCATCATGACCTTTTCTGCTGACTGTTACGTCAACTTTGCTTCCTGGGTTAAGTTCAAGAATATTCTTTGTATATGTATCAAAATCTTTTATCTTTTTACCATTGATTGCCACAATGATGTCTCCATTTAAAATGCCCTGTCTGTATGCAGGCGAATCGGCAGCTGTACTTGAAACATATATGCCTCTTGGCATCTTTTTATCTATGGATTCAATTACATCATCAGTAACTTCTCTGCCATATATTCCTATGCACGGAATTCTCTCTCCACTAATAAAGTAGTTCAATATCTGTCCAATTCCTGACATATTTATAACAGAAACATTTTTATTTATTTCCTCCCTGGAAATACCAATTACATTTCCACTGGTATCAAAAATAAAACCATTTTCATTCTCAGATGACTTAATGTCCGTACTGACAAAAATAAGTCTGGCATCTAATATGCTAGCAATATTTTTTGTTAATGTCAATGTGCCTTTTTTTATTGTAATTTTGCCATTTTCAGGATTACCTACATCTAAGACATTAATTGGCTTTTTGTAATCTGCCTTTGTTGCAATTTTGGCAGGTTTTATCTGTTTCATGTCAATCCCCGCTAAATCGGATTTTCTAATGCAAACCATCTGAAGTTTGAAGTCCTCATAGGATGCTGTCACTTTCCCCAGTACATGGGTATCTCCAACATTAACAGTAACTTCATCATTTTTATGAAGGTCATTACCATGTACTAAAATATATATATCTTGATCAATATTTATTACAATCCCACAGGTTTTTTCTGGCTTGATAATCACGGTATCACCACTTGATGACTCATCCCTCATATTATAATTTATGGTCAGAACACTCTTTTTCATCTCCTCCTCTGAAAAAACCGATGCCGTCTCCCCTGTTGTTCTGGTAGTGTAATAATTTTCCTTGAATTTTTTTCCAGAAATACTGGTGTTTATCCTGTCCTTCCCCTTTTCCATAACGTCATTTAATCCTATATCGTTATACCACAGATAGGAATAAATAAGCACACAAACAAGGAATGCGCCGCCTATCCCCATTCCAAAAAGCTTAAGCATCCTTGCCCTCTTGATATTTACAACACGCTCATTAATAAAATCAAACTCTTCTTTTATTTGTTCATTAATTTTCTTATTCAATCTCTTTCACCGACCAAATTTCAAATACCTATATATTCTTCACAAGTTTCATGTATAAAAAGTCCACTCCTAAATATACTACTACTATGAGTAATTATACAACCAGAATATGAACATTATATTAAAAAACTATGTCTACTTATCTATGATTGCTTTAATCAATGTTTTAGGTTAAAATATATTATATACCTAAAGTTATTTGAGAGGAATAAAATGAACGAAAAAGTTTTACATACATTAGAGTTTGACAAAATTATAAACAAATTGCAGGAATTTGCCACTTGTGATGCTGGAAGAAAATCCTGTGGTGAATTAAAACCAGTCAGTGATATTAACGTGATAAAATCAATGCAGAGAGAAACCAGTGATGCTCTCGTAAGAATTTTAAGATCTGGAAGCATTTCATTTTCAGGAACCAGGGATATAACAGACACTATAAAGCGCTTAGAAATAGGTGCAAGTCTGGGTATAAAGGAACTTCTTAACATAGGAAGTGTATTATCAGTAGCAAATCGTGCCAAGTCTTATGGAAGAAAAGAAGAGTCCAAAGCAGATGATTCTATAGACTATATGTTTGAGGCTCTTTCCCCTCTCACTCCTCTTAAAAATGATATTGAGAGATGTATAGTTTCCGAGGATGAGATAAGTGATGAGGCAAGCCCTGCCCTTAAAAGCATCAGAAGACATATGAGAAATGCAGGTGATCAGATTCACTCACAGCTGAACGGAATAGTTAATGGCAGCACATATAAGACATATCTCCAGGACAACGTAATAACAATGAGAAATGGACGATATTGTATTCCAGTCAAACAGGAATACAAAAACCAGGTTGCTGGAATGGTACACGATCAATCCCAGACTGGCTCTACAGTTTTTATAGAACCTATGGCTGTAGTTAAATTAAATAATGAATTAAAAGAACTTGAAACAAAGGAAAAGAAAGAAATTGAGATTATTCTCTCCAACCTCTCTGCCGAGTGCAGTGAAAATATCGTGGAGATTGAAACAGACTACAGAATGCTTGCAGCCCTGGATGCAATTTTTGCAAGGGCAATGTACTCTCGTTCAATAAAGGGAAGTGAACCCGAATTTTCCAACGATAAATATATAAATATTAAAAATGGACGACATCCACTTATCGACAAATCAAAGGTTGTTCCCGTTAACATTTACCTTGGAAGAGATTTTAGTCTGCTTATTGTCACAGGACCAAATACAGGCGGAAAAACTGTTTCACTCAAAACTGTAGGACTTCTGACACTTATGGGGCAGTCTGGACTACACATACCTGCTGATGAGCACTCAGTTTTATCAATTTTCAATGAGGTTTATGCAGATATTGGTGATGAACAGAGTATTGAACAGAGTCTCAGTACCTTCTCATCTCATATGACAAGAATAGTAGATATACTGAAAAATGCTGACAGTGAAACTCTTGTACTTTTTGATGAGTTGTGTTCAGGAACAGACCCAGTAGAAGGTGCGGCACTGGCGACGTCAATTCTCACCTTCCTTCACAATATGAAGGTCCTCACAATGGCTACAACACACTATAGTGAACTTAAAGTATTTGCCCTCACTACTCCTGATGTAGAAAATGCAAGCTGTGAGTTTGATGTTGAGACCCTTAGACCTACATACAAAATGCTGATCGGTGTCCCAGGAAAAAGTAATGCTTTTGCAATATCGTCAAAACTTGGAATACCTTCATTTATAATTGAAGATGCCAAGAAACATCTTGATGAAGATAATATTGCATTTGAAGATGTATTAACTGATCTTGAAAATAGCAAATCTATTATAGAGAAAGAAAAAGCTGAAATTTCAGCATATAAGACTGAAATTGAAGACCTTAAGAAAAAGCTTGAGAAGAAAAATGAGAACCTTGATGACAGACGTGAAAGCATTTTAAGGAATGCAAATGAAGAAGCTGCACAGATTTTAAGAGAAGCTAAAGAATATGCAGACAAGACCATAAGAGAAATCAACAAGGCAGCAAATTCATCTGACACTAAAAATCTTGAAAAATCCAGAAAGAATGTGCGTGAGAAACTAAATTCAACCACTGATAAATTATCTCTAAAGGCAAAAAATACATCTCACAAAACACATAAAAAAGAGGATTTCAAGATTGGTGACAGAGTCAAAGTTCTAAGTATGAATGTTGAAGGCACAATTCACACTCTTCCTAATCAGAAGGGTGAAGTTACAGTGCAGATGGGTATACTAAGTTCTGTAGTAAATATCAGAGATCTTATTATTCTTGAGGATGAGAATCCATTAAACAACAAATTTACAAAGGGCAAATCGTCATATGGTTCTAAGATAAAGATGTCTAAATCATCTTCCATTTCATCAGAAATCAAGCTACTTGGAATGACTGTAGATGAAGCACTTGTGGCACTTGATAAATATCTTGACGACGCATACATTTCTCATCTGACTAGTGTACGTATTGTCCACGGAAAAGGAACCGGGGCACTTAGAAGTGCTGTACAGAATCATTTGAGAAAGAGTAAATATATTAAAGAATATCACCTTGCAGAGTATGGTGAGGGTGATGCAGGCGTAACTATTGCGACCTTCAAATAGGGTATCGTATAAATATTTAAAGAAAAGAGGTTGATTAATATGGCAGACAAACAGAAAATACTTATTGTTGATGATGATGCAAATATCGCTGAATTAATTTCACTTTACCTTACAAAAGAATGCTTTGAGACACAGATTGCAGGAGATGGAGAATCCGCATTAAAAATATTTAAATATTTTGCTCCTGACCTTATATTATTAGACCTTATGCTTCCTGGCATTGACGGTTACGAGGTCTGCAGAGAATTACGAAAAATAAGTAAAGTTCCTATAATAATGCTTTCAGCTAAAGGTGAAGTTTTTGACAAAGTCTTAGGTCTTGAGCTTGGAGCAGATGACTATATTATCAAGCCTTTTGATTCAAAAGAGCTTGTTGCCAGAGTAAAAGCGGTTTTAAGAAGGTTTAAATCTTCAGAATCTGTTACATACAATCCTGAGAATGAGGCCATCAAAAATAATATGGCTCCTAAATCACAATTTGTGGAATTTCCAGATCTCATTATTAACCTTACAAATTATTCTGTAACATATAATGGAAAAAATATAGAAATGCCGCCAAAAGAGCTGGAACTTCTGTACTTCCTTGCGTCTTCCCCTAATCAGGTGTTTACAAGGGAACAGCTTTTAGACAGACTCTGGGGATACGAGTACGTTGGTGACACAAGAACAGTTGACGTACATATTAAGAGAATACGTGAAAAACTAGGCGAGAGTAAATACTGGGCTCTTTCTACCGTATGGGGTATTGGTTACAAATTTGAAATAAGACAATAGTTTGAAAGGTCGACAATATGAGGCATTCAATTTATACAAAGTTTATACTAGGGTATATCCTTTTTGGCCTTATGTGCATTCTTTTTATGAACATATGGTCTACTAGTAAGGTTAAATCCGAAATAATATACGACAAAGCAAAGGATTTATACAATCACGGAAATGTCCTGGTTAATGAATATTTTCCTGATAATTTCAGCAAGATTCCTGATGATTACGATTTACGAGAGAGACTTCGGGAAGCTGCCTTGTTAAATGATGCCAAAATATGGGTAATAGATAATAATGATAATGTAATTTACAATTCCGACAAAGGAAGTACCATAACAAAAATTCCCAATTTTGATATAACTTCTTTTGGAAATGGATATTATATGACTGGCAGTTTTTTCAATAATTTTTCCGAAAAAACTTTGTCCGTTGTAATACCAGTAGTTGGAAACTTCAAAACAAATGGCTATCTTCTGCTTCATGTAAGTATAGAAGATATATCAGATTCAGCCACAGGTCATCTTCACATTGTCTACTATACTTTTGTAGCAATATTTGGTTTCTCACTAATAATTATTCTTATATTTAATTTTGTGGTATTTATGCCACTAAACATAATTTCCGCTGCTGCAAGAGAATACGCTAAAGGAAATTTTAAATATGAAGGTCTTGAAAAATTCACCTCAGAAGATGAAATCGGCAGACTTGGTGTATCTCTCAATTATATGGCAAAAAAACTGGATGATATGGAGGAAGATGAAAAAAAATTCATTAGTAATGTATCTCATGATTTCAGATCTCCCCTCACTTCCATGAAAGGCTATGTGGAGGCCATGAAAGATGGAACGATTCCATATGAAATGCAGGGTAAATATTTAGATATTGTGTTATTTGAAACAGAACGTCTTACAAAGCTTACAGAGAACCTCATTTCCCTTAATTCATGTGATAAATCAACAGGACGTTTAAATCTCTCAACATTCAGACTATATGACTTTATTAAGCCAATTATAACCACTTTTGAGGGAAAGTGTGAGAAGAAGAACGTTAAAATTGATTTAACTCTTGGCTCAAAAGATTACTACGTAAATGCAGATCAGTCCAAAATACAACAGGTATGCTATAATCTATTAGATAATGCTGTAAAATTCAGCAAAGAGGACTCCACTATTTATATCAAAATAGTGGATAAAGGCGAAAAAATATTTATCTCAATAAAGGATGAAGGTATAGGAATTCCTAAGGAGAGCATAGCTAAAATCTGGGACAGATTTTATAAAACTGATTTATCCAGAGGTAAAGACAAAACAGGAACAGGTCTTGGCCTGTCCATAGTTAAAGAAATGATAAAAGCCCACGGTGAGAACATTAATGTAATCTCAACCGAGGGCGTTGGTACTGAATTTATATTTTCACTTAAACGAATCAAGAAATAAAATTAGCTATTCCAGTGAAGTCTGTGGAGTTCCCCCTCCATCTGCATTCCAGCAAAATCCTGCTGACGCAGAGCTTCATAGAGGACTATAGCTACAGAGTTCGACAGATTAAGTGATCTGATATGGTCTAACATTGGTATTCTCATGCAGGTATCCGGATTATCTACAAGTATTTCTTCCGGTATACCTGCACTTTCTTTTCCAAACATTATATAACAGTCATCTTCATAAGACACATCACAATATCTGTGTTTTGCCTTTGTTGTGGCATAATATATTTTCGCATTCTTATTCTTTTCAAGGAAGTCATAGTAATCATCATACACTTCAAGATCGAGATTTTTCCAATAATCCATCCCTGCTCTTTTTAACATTTTTTCGTCCAGACTAAATCCCAGCGGTCCGATTAAGTGGAGCTTTGTACCAGTTGCAACACAAGTTCTTCCAATATTTCCGGTATTCTGAGGAATTTCCGGCTCGAATAATACTATATTTAACATTTTTTTCTCCTTATTTACCTAACAGTTTGTAGAGTTCATCACCTCTTGGTGCCTCTATAAAACCTGTCTCATCGTTTTTAACAATGGCTTTTTCCTGATTGTTTGTCAGTTTTCCTATATTAACCGCTTCTATTCCTTTACCAGACAGACACTCACACAGATCATCCCCGTTCTCTGCAACCATTAACAGGCCTCCATCAGACATAAGCTTGTATGGATTCAAATCAAATAACTCACATACCTCTACTGTCTCCTGGTGAATAGGAATATCCCCAAGCTCAGCCTTCACGCCAAATCCAGTCTTTAACGACAGTTCAAAAAGAGCAGCATAAACTCCTCCTCTGCCCACATCATGCATTGTTCTTACACCATATTTCCATGCGTTAACAGCCGCCCCAGAAATATCCATATATTCCTGCTGTCCAAATATAAGCTCGCTGTACGACCTTGAAAAACGCTCATTTATATAACCTGAATTCATATACGCAGCTGCTACACTTCCAGAAACTCCTGCATATCCTGCCATTACAATATCCATATCAGCATGTATATTCACTTCGCCTGTGGCTTCCATTCTCCCTCCAATAGCTGTAATTACAACAACAGGGGACAAAACATTTACTGTAACCTCAGTATCACCGCCGGTAATCTCTACTCTTGCATCCTTTGCAAGTCCACCTATAAATCCCATTATCTTCTTGATATCCTGCTCTATGGCTTTATGTGGAAGAATCAGGTCGATTATCACACCCTTAGGCATTCCGCCTTCTGCCAGGACATTATTTAATGCAGCATGAAATCCTCTCTTTATATCGAAATAAAATAAGGGATTATCTGTCCAGTTCTCAAACTCAAACATTAATCCCGCATTTGCCACGGAAATCACACTTTCTGATTTTCTTGTGACCGTCGCATCATTACCTATTGAAGAATGTGTGCAAAAATATTCCCTGTCTTTATATTTAATTGCCTTTAATACCGATCTCTGAATTATATTTTCAGATATTTTGCCTCTTCTCATTTATTTATGTACCCTATTATCCGAAGAATGGTGCAGCAAGAGTCAATATCATTGCAAGCGCTAAAATTACTACTATTACTTTTGCAAAAAAGTTCTTTGTCTTTTTAGATGAAAAATTAATCATTATTTTATCTTCCTTTCATTCAATTAATCACATTATAGCACAGTTAAAAAATATATCAATATGGCAATAATATCTAAGTTGGCTTTAATGATTTATCTCTTGCATCTTGTCAATGTACTTTTCGTAGTGTGTCTTATCTGCAAAATAATTCTGATAGAAAATCTGATCACAGTATTTTATTTTCTTCACAAGAGATTTTGATCTAATCTTAAAATCTGACATGTAGTCCTCAGGAACTTTGTTACTCTTAAACAATATGTTATTCATACTTCTTGCAAGAACACCATCTCCTACAAAGAATCCATATGCTCTCGAATAAAGTACTGATTCCTCATCACTTAATACTGAATTTCCATAATACAGATTGGAATAAGTATTTATGCCAAGAAGATCCGTGATTGTAGGAACTATATCGCTAGTACATGTGAATTTACCTATAACCTTGTGTCCTAAATTTTTATCATATATCATAAGTGGCACCTTATACAGGTCTGTGTAATTTCTGTCTGTAGTGTAATCTTCTAGATCCTTTACATACCCGCTCAGTTCCTGATAATAAGAATTGTGATCGCCAAATATTACTATTGTAGTTTTATCAAGCAATCCCTTGCTCTCTAAATCATCCATCATTATCCCAAGAGCCTTATCAAAATCCATAATTGTACTCATATAGTCTATGAGTATGCCCTCCATCTCCTCATTCTGAGCATGTGGTTTATAGTATTTTAAAATCATTTTTCTATTTTGTGCAAGATTCTTTCTCTCATAGTAAATTCCATGAGAGGTAATTGTAGTTATGTATGTATAGAATCTCTTATCTGTTACAAACATCTTGTCCTTGCAGGTATTTATCATCTCAGAATCAAGATTTCTCTCACCTGTTGATGCATAATCATTCATCGTAGGCTTATCTGCTTTTCCTGACTTTACAAGTGAATCAGAAATATTAAACATATCACTCATAGATGAAAATTTACTGAATCCAAATGTTTTGTGAGTAATATTTCGGTTATAAAACGTCTTATATCCATCATGGAATGAATTAATACTTATTTTGTCCCCATACAGTTCTCTCAAAATATTGGGTACTGTTGTTGGAATGGTGTTCTCTGGATAATCATAGTCCACATATGCATTTGATGGATAACTTCCCATAATACTAAGAGTTTCTGAAATATCTGTCTTCTCTTTAGAATGAAAATTGTCCATCACGACGCTCTCATTATAAAATTTATACAAGTTAGGAAAAAGTTTTTCCCTTACTTCATCTGACAGATTAAGTCCATATGGATATTCATCACTGTTATTTATAAAAGAGAACCACTCAAACGACTCTGTAAGTATTACAATTACATTATTATCCTTAGAAACGCCAAAGTAATCTGTTGGTTTACTGACTTCTTTATAAATAAATGAATCAATCTTTTTTGATGATATTTTCTTCTCTTTATTAAAGAATATTCCCTTTCCAAATTCGTTAACCAGATTGCCGACAATTCCATAATTTCTGTAATTGCTATCCTGTTTTGAATTCAGCATCTTATCATATTTATCAACCAAAATAGAGTTATTGAGATAAACTGTAAATAATGTCATAGCAATGCCGAAAACAGCCACTCCCCTGCAAATGTTTTTCTGCAGTCTGTTATTTACCATCTTTTTTTCTTTACTTATTATTCTCCTTGCAAAGATAACATAGGAAATACAGAAAAATACAGATGCATAAAATGTAACAAAATTGACTGTGACACTTTCTAGTATTCCAAATGCATCATTCCTCAAATTTAACATTCCAAAGTCGAAATATTGCCCTGTCATATCATAAACTATGGCAAATCCAATATCCAAAACTGCCTGAAAAATCAGGCATACCGATAAAATAATACTTTTTATTACATTGCTGTTTATGCAGGAAACAATACCACATATAAATAACAAAATACCCAGTCCAATAAAAGGACTGGTAATAAATGGATACTTTTCCACAGAAAAAACGCTCATTATTTCTGTCATTACAGAAAATATAAAATACAGACCAACTATTCTGTTTTTCCATAACCATTCTTTAAATTTTTCCATTATAACCTCCGGACTTGCTGTGTTAAAAAATTATCAGAAACATAACAAGCAATACTGTCTTTAGATAATTTCTCTCAGTCAGAAGATAAAGCCATCCATAAACAATATAGAGCAGCAAAAATGATACTGACAGATTATTTACCTTGAATACCATATCTGCCACTCCAAGAGTACCCATAAGTATTATCCCTGCAAATGGATAGATATTGTATTTTCTGTTTCGCACCGTTTCCACAAATTCTGTAATAGCCTTTATAAGAATTACAATCCATATACTCTTTATTATATTTCTTAAAAATACACCCAGATGATAGTAAAGCTGATAACCGTTAAATTTATCCCCCAGATCATAAAATGGCTTAACCTTAAAATTAATCTGTGCACTGATAATAACTATGCATGCCGACACAATTATTGTAATTGTAAGCAGGCGCTTGAATGGTAATTCGTAACCCTTTTCTCCTGGACTTCCAAAGATATTATATCTAAGGACAAATTTGTAGAAAACAAATATAATTATTATCTCCATCACCCACATAAGTGATGTAAAAAGTTCAATGTAAAAAGGAAGCATACCTCCATCCCCACCAGCTAATAGATTATCACATATATATTTCGCCACAATTGGAGAAAGAATTACCATTAATATTCCCATAATAATTAGTACGAAACGTGATTTATTTGCTGATGTCATAGTATGCTTCCTTCGATTTAATTCTTTATCATATGCTATTTTGCATATACTATTATTTATTTCATTACGATATTTACAATTCTTCCAGGTACATAGATTTCTTTGATAACATTTCCTGTAAGTTTGTCCTGTATCTCCTCTTTTGCCTTTGCAAGAACAGCGTCTTTAGCTTCGTCCTTTGCAATTGAGATAGTTCCTTTTGTCTTTCCATTAATCTGAACTGCTATTTCTACAGTATTCTCAACTGTCTTAGCCTCATCAAATTCAGGCCAAGCTGCATTATATACTCTACCTTCAAATCCCATAAGCTGCCATAACTCTTCTGTGATATGTGGTGCAACAGGATTTAATAATGTGATAAATGTCTTAAATTCATCTCTTGTAACTGCATTCTTCTTGTAGAAATCATTAATTAATGTCATTAATGCTGCAATTGCAGTGTTGTATTTCAGATTTTCAAAGTCATTGCTAACTTTCTTAATTGTCTGGTGCATCTTTGTTTCCATATCCTTAGAGTATCCCTCTTCAGATGTAACTATATCCTGCAATTTCCATACTCTGTCTAAGAATCTTCTACATCCTTTTACACCCTGCTCAGACCATGATGCACTCAAATCAAATGCACCGATGAACATCTCATATGTTCTAAGTGTATCTGCACCGTACTCATTTACTATATCATCAGGATTTACTACGTTTCCTCTTGACTTAGACATCTTCTCACCATTTGATCCAAGAATCATTCCGTGAGAAGTTCTCTTCTGGTAAGGTTCTGATGTAGGTACGACTTTCTCATCAAAGAGGAATTTATGCCAGAATCTTGAATAAAGAAGATGAAGTGTTGTATGCTCCATTCCACCATTATACCAGTCAACTGGTAACCAATATTTTAATGCCTCTGGACTTGCAAGTGCATTCTCATTAGTTGGATCTGTATATCTTAAGAAATACCATGATGAACCAGCCCACTGTGGCATTGTATCTGTCTCACGTTTTGCAGCACCTCCACAACATGGACACTTAACATTTACCCAGTCTGTCATAGCTGCAAGTGGAGATTCTCCATTATCTGTAGGCATGTAGCTCTCTACATCAGGCAACTCAAGTGGTAATTCGCTCTCATCAATTGGGACATATCCGCATTTGTCGCAATGTACAATTGGAATAGGTTCACCCCAGTAACGCTGTCTTGAGAATACCCAGTCACGAAGTTTGTAATTAACTTTTCTATTTCCAATCCCTTTTTCTTCAAGGAAATCTTTCATCTTGCCCTTAGCTTCTGCTACTTCAAGACCATTTAAGAATTCTGAATTAATCATTTTACCTGTAGCAACATCTGTAAATGCCTTCTCATTAATATCTACAGGACCCTCTTTACCTTCAACTACCTGAATCATTGGAAGGTTAAATTTCTTTGCGAATTCCCAGTCTCTGTCATCATGAGCAGGTACAGCCATAATAGCACCAGTACCATAAGTCATAAGAACATAATCAGAAACCCAAATAGGAATCTCTTTGCCATTAACAGGGTTAATTGCACATATTCCACCAAGAACGACACCTGTCTTATCCTTAGCAAGTTCTGTTCTCTCAAAATCAGATTTTCTAGCTGCCATCTCTCTGTATGCAACTATCTCATCCCAGTTTGTAATCTCATCTTTGTATTTATCTATATATGGATGTTCTGGTGAAACTACCATATAAGTAGCACCAAATAAAGTATCAGGTCTTGTTGTATAAACTCTTAATTTATCTTCCTTGCCTTTAACCTGGAAATCAACCTCAGCACCCTCAGAACGTCCAATCCAGTTCTTCTGTGATACTTTTACTCTGTCGATATAATCAACAGTTTCAAGTCCCTCTATAAGTTTATCTGCGTAATCTGTAATTTTAAGCATCCACTCGCTCTTTACTTTACGAACAACAGGGCTTCCGCATCTCTCACAAACACCATTAACAACCTCTTCATTTGCAAGACCAACTTTACATGAAGTACACCAGTTGATTGGCATCTCTTTCTTATATGCAAGACCTGCCTTAAATAATTTGAGGAAAATCCACTGTGTCCATTTATAATAGTTTGGATCTGTTGTGTTAATCTCTCTGTCCCAGTCAAAAGAAAATCCAAGTGAATGAAGCTGTTCCTTAAATCTTGTAACATTATTCTTAGTTACAATACGTGGATGAATTTTATTCTTGATAGCATAGTTCTCTGTAGGAAGTCCAAAAGCATCCCATCCCATTGGATATAATACATTGTATCCCTGCATTCTTCTCTTACGAGCTACTATATCAAGTGCTGTATATGGTCTTGGATGTCCAACATGGAGACCCTGACCTGAAGGATATGGGAATTCTACTAATGCGTAATACTTTGGCTTTGTAAAATCATTAGTTGCAGCAAAAGCTTTTTCTTCGTCCCAGATACCCTGCCATTTTTTTTCTATTCTCTTAGGTGAATACACCTTATCCATTCCGTTTTCCAATTATATTTCCTCCTGACCAAAAAACAAATTTATATACATTAGATTATTTTAACACATAGCAAATCTTTGTCAAGAATTGCCTTTAAACATACCCTCAAAGACATCATAAAAATCTTCAAATGTTTTCCTGCAGCACATAGGATCGTCTATTACAATTCCAGGAATCCTTAGTGACAATAACGTAAATGCCATAGCAACTCTGTGATCCTCAAATGTAGAAATCTCTGCACCCTTAACTTCACCAGGACTAATAATAATATCATCATCTGATTCCTCAGCGTTAATTCCACACTTAATAAGATTTGAAACTATAGCATTCATTCGGTCACATTCCTGCCCCCTGATATGTCCCACATTACTTATAACTGTTCCTGTTCTCGCAAATGCTGCAACTGCTGCCATAGTAAGTGCCTGATCAGAAAAATTATTCATATCTATGCCTATTCCAGCATATTTACCATTCGCTGGTCCAGTCACTCTTATCCCCGCATCGGTCTCCTCCACATTACATCCAAGTTTCTCTAAAACCTGTAAAAACTTCATGTCACCCTGCATTGACTGCATAGTCAGATTTCTAACAGTTACACTTCCACCTGTAATCGCAGCTGTGGCAAAGAAATAACACGCGGCTGATACATCAGGTTCAACAATATAATGAGAAATACTATATTTTTGACCACCTTTTATATGATAATTCTCACCATCAAAGTCTATTTCTATACCAAAATCCTTTAGCATATTCATAGTAATTTCAATATATGCCCCAGTCTTTTTCTCACTTGTTATATTAATGTCAACATCATATTTCATAACAGGTGCCACCATCAGCATTGCACTCAAAAACTGTGTGCTCTTGCTTATATCCATATCAATTGTCACTCTGTGACTGACAATATGTCCGCCACACATATTTCCCCTGACTTTAACCGGAAGAAAACCTTCATTTCCAAGATATGTAAATTCTGCTCCCATTGATTCAAGTACATCAAAGAGAGGTTTCATTGGTCTCTTCTCCATTTGTTTAGAGCATTTAATCACGTATTCCCCATCTGATAATGCAAGCATTGCTGTTAGGAACCTGGCTGCCGTTCCTGCACTTCCAACATCTATAGTTCCACTTTTAGCTGGTATCACACCTGCATTACCTTTAACCTTTACGATTTTTGACTGCTCCTCCACATCAATGTCAAATAAAAGGCTTTTAAGTGAAGATATAAAATGTCTTGAATCATCGCTAAACAACACACCATCAATAACTACATCTGATTCTGAAAGTGCTGCCATCAGCAATGCTCTGTTTGTTATGCTCTTGGAGCCTGGTACTGTAACTTCTGCGTCTAATTTAGAAAGGTCATCTCTTATTCCACTTAAAACCTCATCAGGAAAATATTTTTCCCTGCCATCTATAATTCTTATATGTTCTGACATATCAAACCTCCTTTGTGATGAGTAAAAACTTTCTATAATTATATTTGCAAAAAATACTTTTTGCAACTGACTTTTTTGTCATTTAAATATGAAACTATTGTTGTTTATGATAAAATAAAATTATCAGAAAATGAAAGGCGTGATAATATGAAACTTATATTTGCAATTGACGATAATTACCATATTCTCTTTAATCATAGGAGAGTCAGTAGAGATGGAAATATTATTAAGGATATCCAAGAAGCTCTTATGGGCCGAAAACTTTACGTTAACAACTTTTCTGCATCTCTGTTTGATGGCTTTAAAAATCTTATTGTCGATAATGATTTTCTAAATGTTGCAGAATCAAATACGTTCTGTTTTGTAGAGAATGTTGATGTAGCTGAACATATAGACAAAGTCGAAATGATTATTATTTACAGATTTAACCGGATATATCCAGGTGATTTTTCCCTTGATAAAACTATTCTTAATTCATTTAGTCTAGATTATAAGGAAGACTTTGCAGGAACTTCCCACGATAAAATAACCAGAGAAGTATATTTTAGAAAGGACGTGTAATTTATGAAGAAAAAGAATTCTACATTACCGATTATAATTGTAATTGCTGTAATAGTCTGCATTATTTCTGCCTTTGGAAGTTCTGGAAATCACAAAGATACAACCAAATCCTCTGACAAAAATATCACTATTGCTGCAGAGACAACTTTCACAGAGACTGCTGTAGCCACTCAGTCACCTGAGACGCCAGAACCCGAAGTAACTACGCAACCTGCCACAGAAACTGCTGCCCCTGAGCCAGTTACATCACAGCAGATTAGCAGCTCAGGTGTTTTCGATATTAGCGAGGCTGGAACATATGCTGGTTTCCCTTATGTATCTGTAAACAATAATATTCCTTATTTTACAGATGCAGAGAAAACCAACACCAGTCCATTTGAAACTTTCAGTCCCCTGGACAATCTTGGCCGATGCGGGGTCGCATATGCAAATATCTGCAAAGAACTTATGCCTACAGAGAAACGAGGCAAGATAGGATCTGTCAAACCATCTGGATGGCAATCAGTAAAATACGATAACGTTGACGGAAAATATCTCTATAACAGATGCCATCTTATAGGTTTCCAACTGTCTGGAGAAAATGCCAACGAGAAAAATCTGATTACAGGAACAAGATATATGAATACTGAGGGAATGCTTCCATTTGAAAATATGGTACATGACTTCGTAATTGAAACAGGATATCATGTGCTTTACAGAGTAACCCCTGTGTTTGAGGGAAATAACCTTGTAGCCTCAGGTGTACTTATGGAAGCCTATTCAGTAGAAGATAGTGGTAACGGCATTATGTTCTGTATTTATGCATATAACGCCCAGCCAGGCATATCCATAAATTATGCAAACGGAGACAGTTCTCTTGGTTCACAGACTGTGGCAACTCAGGCTACTAATCCTCAGACACAACCTCAGACTCAGACCCCTGCACAGATTGTTGATCCAGAACAAACCGAAGCGCAGACTCAAGCACAAGCTCAGGCTTCTGCCAATACTGGTGAGACCTATATCTTGAATGTCAATTCCAAGAAATTCCACAAACAGGGCTGTGGCTCCATATCCCAGATAAAAGAGTCTAACAAAGCTGTATCTAATGAATCAAGAGATTCTCTTATATCACAGGGATATACTCCTTGTAAAAACTGTAATCCATAAACTAGAGGTAAAAAAAAACAGATTGGCGCTGGTATTATCCAACGCCAATCTGCTTTTTATGTTTTTTTAGTCCAATTTAATATCTTAATTTTTATTCGTTATTATTTGTTAGATAAAATCTGGCACTTCATTATTCTGAACTATCTGCTCGTATGTCTGTGGTTTAACCATCCAGCCGCTCTTTCCTTCTTTAACAAGTACAACACCTGGAATTGGATTATTGTTGTAATTAGATGCCATTGAATATCCATATGCACCTGTTGAATACATTGCAAGAATATCTCCAGACTTTGTGTCCTTTGGAAGCATGAAATCTGTAAGCAGAATATCTCCTGACTCACAGCACTTACCACATACTGTAACTTTGTCGTCACACTTGGCGTCGGCTTTATTTGCAATTACTGCATCATATTCTGCCTGGTAAAGGGCAACTCTTATATTGTCTCCCATACCACCATCAATTGATACATATTTTCTAAGTCCTTTGATATCCTTTATCTGACCAACTGTGTACAATGTTATTCCTGCCTCTGCAACTATTGAACGACCTGGCTCAATTACTGCATCAGGACAAGGAATTCCAATTTCTTCGGCACGTTTCTTCATGAGTTCCATCATAGGATCTAAGAAGAAGCTATATGGTTTACGCACCTCTGTTGTATATTTAACTCCAAATCCGCCTCCGAAGTTGACTTCCTTAACTACTGCATTGAATTCATTCTTAATCTGAGCTGCTCTGTCCATAACTACATCTAATGCCTTTAAATATGCATCATTTTCAAACAACTGTGATCCAATATGCATATGAATTCCCTTGAACTCAAGCCATGGTGACTCGACTATCTTCTTAACGATTGGAAGGAACACTTCATCGTCAAGTGGAATTCCGAATTTAGAATCTTTCTTTCCTGTAACAATGTAATCATGAGTACTTGCAGCAACACCTGGGGTAATTCTTATCATGATATTCATCTTTTTATTAAATTTCTTACATGCCTCTTCAATTAATTCAGCCTCTGTAAGACCATCCAATATAATTCTTCCAACACCGTATGAAACAGCATCTTCGATTTCACTCACTAGCTTGTTATTACCATTGAGCTCGATTCTCTCAGCTGGGAAGCCTGCCTTCTTTGCTGCATATAATTCTCCGCCTGAAACCACATCAATGCTAGCTCCTGCTTTATCTAAAATCTTATACATTCCAACTGTACAGAATGCCTTAGACGCATATGCAACTCTTGCCCCATCATATTTATCTGTGAAATCTCTCTTCAACTCATCCAGTCTGCTCTCTATGTCTGTCTGTGACATTACATAAAGCGGTGTTCCATATTCTTTGGCAAGCTCTGTTGTATCACATCCATCAAAATACAGTTTTCCATCTCTAATCTCTTTAATCATCCTTTGTCCTCTTCTCTGTTAATATTAAATTCTTTCTCACACATATACAATGACCTAATTCAATTGTATCCTCGCACTTCTTTAATTTGAATCTCTGCCTTTTAGCTATAATACAACATAATACATATATTTTGCAATTAAATTTATAATAAAATTTAAATAAATTAAAAAAGAGCTGTAGCTCCAAGGATTTTACTCCTCAGAACTACAGCTTCTATTCTTTTGTTTTTTCTTCTTCAGAATTATCAGTGACAGCATTAATAAAATAAGTGCCATCATAACACATGAAAATATAATATACATCCTGTTATTGAAAAGAATACCTGTCTTAGGACTGCTATACTCTTCATCAACTGCCGCATAGAATATCCATCTAAATTTAGTTTCTCCATATGCTGTGCCATCTCCTGATTTCTCTGTGGTTATGTGTTCTCCTTCAGCATCAACTGTTCTCGAACCATTATCAACAAATATGTCAGGCATAGCACCGTTCCAATTTACTGTTGCGGTAAGTGTTTTTGTATCTCCCGGTTTATAAATTCCCAAATCCATTGGTTCATTACTAAGATCCTGTGTACCTTCTCCATTTACTAGGCCACTATATAGTTCCCTTCCATCCATGGTAAATAGGCACTCACAATTATTTAAGAGATCAATATTTCCCTCATTGCTTACTCCCTCCACCTTTAAATAAATGTGATAAGACTTATCCTGTCTTAAGTTCATAAGCTGAATATCTTTCTTATAATCAATGCCAGGCTTCATATCCTCTATCAGAAAGAAATACTCGCCATTCTCATCTACATGTCTGCCGTCAGAATCAACAATTGTCAAATCCTCCGGAAGGCCCTTAACCGCACCATTCTCAAGTGTCACCGTGTCTTTTGCATATGCACCGCTAAATTCCAGAAGGAGCATGCATGCTGATAATAAAAACATAGTTAGTCTCTTTTTCAAAAACATACTCCTCCTTTCCAGAATTTTTATTATCATAATAACTATTTATAATTTATCAGATTAGTACCAAGCTACATTGTCGTCAGATGCGTATGTAGCAACTTTGCCCCATCTCATATCATTTACTGCTGTTACTGCTTTATTATTATCTGTTCTGTCTTCAACAACCTGTGCAGAGTCTACTGTTACCTTAAGGTTGTAATCCATTGCAATATATGCCTCACTTGATACTGTATTATTAAGTGTTACACTATCTAAAATCTGTGATGATGTTTCACCTGCTTTTAATAATTTGTTGTAATAGAAACTTACGTGGCTATTTCCATCTATATTATCTAATGTCCAATTATCCAATGTATCATCTGCTAATTTAAGATCAAATAAGATATTTTCTTTACCATCTGGATCATTACCAACATATTTAGCTACGATTACATTGTCTCCATCAACTACTGAATATTTAAGATCGTCTGCATTTATAAGTGTTTTCTCTGTTTTATTTACAAGTGCCGTAACATTGTACATACTTAAGTTGCTATTATCAATTGTTATTCTGTAATATTTATCTCCATCAAAATAATATCCATCATATGTAACAGATACTAGATCGCCTTCTTCACCTTCTTCTTCAGTAGAACGAGCAAAGATATAATATCCAGGTTCAGTTGGCTCAAAACTTGTACCATCTTCAGTTAAGTTTGTGTTCATATCAACTGTAACTCCAGCATTTCTTGTGAGAACTATATCACCTGTAATTGTTGCTTTAACAAACGCATCAATATTACCTGTGTTTACTGCTGAAACCTTTTTCTCTACTGTTGTTCCTGGTGTCCACTGTGTTGGAGGTGTGAAATCTTCCACTGCAGTTACACTGTAGTCATTTTCTGCATGTAATTTGTTGACTACCTCATCACTGCTTGTAGCCGTTTTCACTTATTCTATCAAATATGACAGATGAATTAACTATTCCTTTTGAGAGCAAACCATTTATTGTTCCTGTAAAACCTGAAATTTTGCTT
>OMVN01000034.1:0-8462 GCA_900314525.1 uncultured Eubacteriales bacterium | reverse complement strand
ATTTCTTGTAAGTCATTATGTTTATTATTCTCAATCATGATTTTTATCACTGGTACATTGGCATATATCAGTTTATTACAAAATCATTTGAAAACATAAAGGCTTTTTTTATTGAATGAATGGTTATTTTATCTCAGCTAGTATTGGTCAATTTAACTCGGCTTAACGTGGCTGGTTTAACCCGACTCTAACACCATTGCAACGTACACTGCTTTGTATCCTGAATCCAGGGCAACTGTTCTGGCCTCTACTGTATTTCCGCTACCGTTAGTAATTTCCTGATACTGATCTCTTACAGACTCGTATGCAAATTTAAGCTGTGGCATATCTATGCTCTCTGATGCCCCACTATCATATAGTGTAAATGTAGGATCTCCCACATGAGAATATTCATTTTTCGCATCCCTCGCCTTTATTGGCCACATTATTTCAAAACCACCCGAAACAGGCTGACTAAGTGGAATTTCTCTTTATTTGAAAATGTATAGACATCATTTTCCGAATCATAAGATACATTCCATGCAAAATCTTCTTTTCCTTCAGATGTGAGGGCAGATAAAACTCCACCTCTCTTAATTCCTCCAATACCTGGTATTTTAAATTCGATTTCTCCAGGTTTATAGGTTTTGTCACTGCTTCCCGTATAATATGAAATAGTAAGCTTAGGTCTAATAACTGAATCTTCATCAGCAGTAATACTATAGTCCTCAGAGTCATTGTTCCATCTATCTGAGACCTGCCATCCGTTCAGAGAGTTTGAATACTCCTTCTTGGCATCCTCAGAAAAAACTTTCATATCAATACATGGAATCACCATCGCAATGACTAATATTATGGATATAATTGTATTTGCTGTAATTTCAATATTCTGGGCAAGAGATGAATCTATCTCATTCTCCAGAATATTTTTGAGCTGAATCTTGTCAAACAACTCTGGTGTCACATCACCATTCTTTATCTTCTTAGTATATCCAAAAATATACGTTCTCTCTTTCCCTTTCATGTCAGTTCCTTCCTCTACCTCTGTGAGTTCCACAAATCCATCAGAAGAAAGTCTGAAATTGTTTTCATGTAATTTTAACGAATCAGTATTCTGTTTAAAATAGAAAATTTTCTGATTCTTCTTTCCTGAGCCATCTTTAGTGCCGTCATCACCAACCATTGTCACATTCTTAACTGGGACACTGATTTTTACAAAAACATAAACATCATTAGTTCCCACGTTACTGACAGCTGGATTCTTAGGTACTTCTCCATTAGGTGCGAGATTCTTCACTGCATCAGATGCATTTCCAGGGTACTTACTCTCAGTGAGATTTATCTTTATTCCACCACTTGAAAATACATTGGTAACCTTATCTGTGCCTGTGAGGAATGCTACACTAAATCCCACCATTACAATAACAATTGTGCTAAAAATAATCGCTATCGCTAATTTCTTTTTTATATTCAATTTATTTTTATTCTTCATAGTCATCACCATTCATATTTTCAAACTATTTACAACCTATTCGAGTCTAGCATAAAAATTTTCGTATTCCAATACTTATAACATTTATTTAAATTTTATGAAAAATTTATTTTTTGACACATATAGATAATATCTCTATTTAAAACATATTATACATTGCCACCTATGACAAACTTATGACAAAATCCTGTCATAGTAGACAAGAGGAAAAAAAGGCACCCACAGGGTACCTTTTTCGAGATAAAAAAAAGCGCGAGACGGGACTCGAACCCGCGACCCCGACCTTGGCAAGGTCGTGCTCCACCAACTGAGCCACTCGCGCATAATGTGTACAAACATGATTGCCTAAAGCAATCATTTGTACATATATTAAAATATATGTTAAATATCAGCTTATGCCGATATGAAAGCGGGTGATGGGAATCGAACCCACGTATCTAGCTTGGAAGGCTAGTGTTCTACCATTGAACTACACCCGCATAATGCCCAAAGCTGGAATCGAACCAGCGACACGAGGATTTTCAGTCCTCTGCTCTACCAACTGAGCTATCTGGGCATTTCGCTTGTTATCTAACGTGCGATTTGTATTTTACATTATAGCAAAGAATCTGTCAAGTACTTTTTTAATATTTTTTTATATTTGTTCACAGCAAAATATTTTGGAGATTTGCTCTGGATATTTACATGTTTTATCAATAAACCACCTCTTCATTTCCAGACTCGGTACGTTTTATTAATTCTGAGAGATTCTGCATTTTCATTTCCGTCTCTGCCAGTTCTCTGCTACACTCCTTAAGCTGCGCTGTCATGTCCAGCCCCATTGCATTATGTGTAGGCTTATATTTCAGGTCATGTTCCAGACTTGCCCAGTAATCCATTGGCTCTGTTCTAAGTTGCACCTCTACAGGAATCTTCTTAAGTGCACCAATATAATTAATTGGCACCTCTAATATCAAGTGAAGACTTCTATATCCATTTGGTTTAGGATTGACGATATAATCCTTTCTCTTTATGAGTTTCAGATCAGACTGTATTTCTAAATATTTGGCAAATTCATAAACATCACTTAAATATGCACAAATAACTCTGACCCCTGCTATATCATACAGATTTTCTTGGATATTATCAACTGTTGCAGGCAATCCTTTCCTGGCCATCTTTCCCAAAACACTTTTTGCACTCTTAATTCTGCTCTCTATCTGATGGAGTGGTTCTCTGTTATACTTTATTTTCAGCATCTCATTTATAGTCTCTATCCTTATACAGATTTCCTTCATTGCTGCCTCATACATTTTTGAAAAAATCTTATATGGTTCTTGATTTCTTTCAACCCTGCTAATTGACAATTCCATCTTTCCATCACTCTCATAATTATTATCTTCCTGAATTACATGTGTATTCCAAGGTTCGTGATTGTCTGATAACATTTTAATAATATCTTTTCTTGTTATAATGCCTACAAAAACATCTCTATCATCCACAATAGGAACAAAGTTCTGCTGCATTGATAACAACAATACATCATTTATATCTTTAGAAATATTGATTGCAGGATTCATCTCGGGCTTTACAATATCTCCAACTGTCATATTTGTTAATTTTTCAAGGTTATTTGGCTTATTTAAATCATCAGGATTTATGTATTTTTGCAAGAAATCTTTATCTCTTATTGTTCCTGCATAAGTTCCGTCATTTTTTATAACAGGAACTGCAGTATATCCACCTTCCTGAAATTGCCTCAGGCCATCTACGAAAGGTATATCTTCATACAAATATTTACATTCTGCTTTATCAATAATTAGTTTAAATGCATTCAAATATAATCAGCTCCTTGATAGTCTATTTTCATAATTGTATATAAAAAAAGCGCCGTCAATCGATATGATTGACGGCACAATGCCGGTGACCGGAATCGAACCGGTACGGGAGGTTAGTCCCGCAGGATTTTAAGTCCTGTGCGTCTGCCAGTTCCGCCACACCGGCATTTATCAGTTATTACTGATAGTGGATGGAGGTGGATTCGAACCACCGAAGCAAGTTGCAGCAGATTTACAGTCTGTCCCCTTTGGCCACTCGGGAATCCATCCATTTAATACTTTATATTTATATCATATCATATAAATATTTTCAAGCACTTTTTTATGATTTGACGCAAAACCTTCATGATTTCTACCACGAGAGCTTTGCGTCCTGTAAATTTCTTATAGTTCTTATATTTCTTTATTCTTTTTGCGATAGAGCAATACACTAGAAACAGCACACATTGCAAAACCTGCAATCATTGCCATATAATATCCGCTTCCACCAGTCATTGGCAATACATAACTATTTCCTTTGACAGAAGTATTTGTAATTGTTATCATTCCATTACTCTCAGATCCTGTAATTTCTGATCTTTCATAACCTTCTATCTTACTCTCCACTGGATAATAATAGTACTTTTCTCCTGACTCATCTATATCTTCAAGGCTGTCAAATATTTTTATCCATCCATCATCGGAATTAATACTATATTCTCCAGACGCATCTGCACCTTCTTGATAAAGTTCTGAATTATTAGGAATGCCATCCTCATCATATGTCATTTCAGTTGGTTTTGTCAGAGATCTGTACATTTTGAATTTTATACTTGTAATTGTTTTTCCATTCTTATCAAGTATTATGCTGTTGTCTTTAATCTCTACAAGTGCATGATCTCCTTCGTCTTCCTGTGTTGCATTTCCTTCATAATATACCTTGTAATTTACAAGATGATTTGAAATTTCACTGCTCTCCTCAACTACGTAATAGTACCAAGGATTTCCCTCGTCATCGCCATCCAAAAGATAGCCGTTAGATTCAGGTGTTTTGTCTGGCCACTTGCTATTTGCCTGTGTTCCATCAAATACATATGTCCATTCGTTGCTGTTTGTTATCTTTACAGAGTCACCAATCTTAACTGCATCATCTGGTTTTACATCATCCTTTGTATGCGATCTGTACAGTGCAAATGTAGCCGAATCTCCCACATGATTTTCAGCTCCGTCTCCCCAGTTCTTGTCTATTTTGACCTTTACTTTTTTGGAGTTCTGTACAAATACTGATGCTTTAGAACCTACAAGATCATAATAATCTGAGTTTGTTATTCCATCATTTAATGCCACATCTTGTACAACCGATTCTTTCGGTGGCTCGTAATACGTTACATATCTTGGTTTATTCAAGAGAACATAAGGTGAGTCTGTCATTGTCTCAACAATCTTATACATTGTACCCGACTCAAGATTAATCTGGTACTTGTCTCCTTTTGTAATGATTTCTGCAGCTTTATTTGTCTCTTTTCCATCTGGGCCTATATTAACTGTTTCCCATCCATTATCCAGAATCTCTGCGCCTCTGTCATTGTACTGTTTATTCGGTTCTTTGTGCTTACCTACTTCATTTACTCCCGAAGAGGTTTCAACACCGCCGACTTTCTTATATTTCTCTACTATACTTGTAGCAACCTGCCATACCCTGTTAGTACTATCCCATTTGTATAATTTAAATGAAGCATTTATTCTAACAGAATAATCATGAACGCTAACTTTGTCCAATGTTACAGGCTGTGTAGTATATGATATGGATGAAGAATCATCCTTTACCTTAAAATATGAATTATTGCCACTCTCATCCTGTACAATTCCATTCTTATTGCTTACATTATTAAGTGCTTCTACAATAACTTTTCTGTCATTGCCCTTATAAAGTCCCTGATACTCATATGTAACTCTAAGGTGTCTGCTATCAGGTAATTTCATTGTAAGTTTACCAGCATAATCAGAATGACTATATTTTCCATTTATTATTGCACTGTCTAATGAAGCAGCTCTCCATTCATATGTGACTAGGTAAAGTTTATTATAGTCATTAATATCACTTGGAACTTTAAAACTAGCAATATATTTTCCCTCTGCATTTTTCTCTATTGTAGCACTATCAAGAATCTTTTTACTATTTCCAGTCGTTGTATTTGTAAGTTCCAGATTTACATTTGTTAAATTTGTCAACGGCTGTGCTGTTGGATCCTGTGTTACATTAATCTCAATTGTAGCATCGCTACCAGGTACAAGGCTTCCGAAATCAGTTACCGCAATTCCCTTTGGACTGCTATCAATGTCATTATTGCTATACATCACAAAAGTATATGTCTTATCCTTACTTTCAGGTTTTGAAAATGAGTAAGAATAATCATCTTTTCCTAATTCTTCATTAGTATCAGCATCATATACCTTTATTGACACAAGTCCTAGTTCTATATCTGGAGGACTTGTAATTGATGTAGTCACATCTTTTATCTGTGTGGAATCAGAATTAGCCAATAGACCTAATATTTCATCCTTTTTTGATTCTACATTCGCAATACTCCCAAAGGTAATTATATCTTCCAAATCAATTGTATCGCCTTTGGAAATATTTGCTCCTCTTGGATTTATATCTATAGAATACTTTAACATTCCAGCTTCATTTGCGTTGTTTGTTCTGCTTTTTACAAGATTTTCCTTACTGATACGCTTAGTCTGGGTTGTCACACCATATTTATCATTATCAACCTGCAGCATATTTATAACATTCAGAACTCCGCCATTTGAAAGCATAGTATCTTCAATAACTGATTTTTCTGCAATCGCACTATATTTTATACTGTATTTCTTTGGATCCGTGGCATTACCCAGAGCTCCTCTGCTAATTTGGTAAATGGAATCGAAGGCTCGGATTCTTTTGTATTGAATACAGATTTATTTGCCACATATATAGTCTTTCCATCTTCAATATTATTTGAATTTAATGTTGTCTCATATGTCATGTCAATTGTCTCAATATCATATGGCAGATGAATAGTACTTTTATCATCGTTTACAAAACTCCTTGTTTTCGCTGTTTTCCCTGTATTTTCAAGGGTTGTAGGGATTTTTCTTATACCGCTAAAATTACCGTTTGGTCTTAAAAATTCTTATATTTTTTTAAGTTTTCTCTCGCAAAAAGGGTAAAAATAAGGGTAAATTTCAACTCCGTACCCTTGAGGTTTTTCAAGGAAAATCAAGCATTTTTAAATTGCCTTTTTGCTTTTCTTTTGCAATTTACCCTCGGAATCCATTTCAGAAATATGCTTATATAATTCACGCATTTCCGTTATCGCATCTTTTGCATTTACATGTGTATAGGTATTAAGCGTCACACCAATATCCGAATGTCCCATTATATACTGCAATGTTTTTGGATTCATTCCTGACTTTGCCATGTTGCTGCAAAAAGTATGTCTGCATATATGCGGTGTTACCTTTGGCATCTGAATCTTGTAAATGCTATTATACTTTTCCCTGATATGTTTCATATATTTTTCCCAGTGAAGTGCCACCATTGGTTTATCATTTTTATCTAAAAACAAAAATCCTGCATATCCGTCCACCATAGGTTCAACTGCCGGTGATACTCTGTTATCAATAATCCTGTGAAAACATTCCGCAACTTCATCTGTCATCGGCACATATCGGTTACCGGATTCAGTTTTTGGTTCAACAATATAGTATTCCATATTTCTCTTTCTTTGAAGCTGATGGTCAACTTTGATACGTTTTTCATCAAACTCAATATCCTTAATCGTCAAACCACAAAATTCTGAAATTCTAAGTCCGGTTTTAAAAAGTATAAAGATTGCATCATAGTATTTGCAAAAGTGAGAATCTTCCTTTACAAACTTAAGAAAATCTCTTTCCTGTTTTCTTATAATTGCTTCTCTTCTTACACTATCATTCACAACTACAGAAACAAGTTCAAAAGCAAATGGATTTTTACGAATCAGATCATCATCAACCGCCATCTGAAATACAGGTCTTAAAACACCACGAATATTATGAATGGAACTGTATCCTTTTCCATCTTCTTGCTGAAGTTTAATAAGCCATTGTTTGGCATCTGATAATCTAACTTTATCAATTCTTATCGCACCAAACTTTTCTTTTTTCAATACATTTATAACCGTCTTGTATCCGGCTTCTGTATTATGTCTGACACCTGTTTTTAGTGATACATATTTCTCTACCAAATCCAGAACTGTCATGTTCCCTCCATCCGGCACAATCTTATTAAACAAATCTATTTCTATCTGTTTTTCCTTTTCTCTTAATGACAGTTCAGATTTCTTGCCCTTTGGAACAGGATCGTTCTTATCTAATCTCCAACTATAAATATCGTGTTCGTCACCATTCTCATCTGTGTATCTAAATCGATATCTTCCATCTGCTCTCTGGAACTCTCCATCATGAAGAATACGATTTCTCTTATCTCTTCTTTTTTCGCTCATAAAATCTCTCCTTTCAAAAAGAGAGTCCAGCACATGCTCATATTATAACACATACCGAGCCATCTATGTTACCTGTCTTACAATTTTTACAATACCGACGACTGCCTTAAAAAATCTTCAAACAGTTTCTTTTTTATCAAATATCGATTTCCATTCATAATCAGAAAATCTGCATTAGGATGAGTCTCAATAATATTTCTCAATTTATTTTCGCCAATATGATAATACTCAGATGCTTCGATTACAGTCATCAAGTATCTTTCCCATATTGGAATTATTCCTGAATCTTTCATAATGTTTGTTCTCCTTTGCATTTTTTTATCAGAGTAATTTGCATGCATTAACACTCTAAGTGCCTTCTTTTAAATATATTACTCTGAATGATCTGTTTATGTTGTGCATTCCATGGCTAAATTCGCGTAACTAATAGTCATCTCATGGCTAAATTTTGATGTGGATGTGCTGTTGATAATATTCCTTATGAGAAGGTGGGGAATAATGAGCCTGTTTCTATAGCGGATGAGGTGCCGTTTGAGATACCGGAGAGTTGGGAGTGGGTGCGACTTGGAAGTGTTAGAGTCGGGTTAAACCAGCCACGTTAAGCCGAGTTAAATTGACCAATACTAGCTGAGATAAAATAACCATTCATTCAATAAAAAAAGCCATTAT
>OMVN01000056.1 GCA_900314525.1 uncultured Eubacteriales bacterium | reverse complement strand
GATTTACTTTTTCATCCAAGGATTCGTGTGCTAAACGAATTCTTTTTTTGTTTTCAATCAAGATTGCGGAACGTGCGTAACTAGTTTCGCAATTACCTACTGATATTTTAATAATACGTATTTCAAAGAACGGTTGCAACCTCATTCTTAGTTATAAACAAACATGTTCTGCATAAAATTCAAATTTTCTTTTCCCTATTAATTACAAATATTCCTTGGAAATTGCTTCCACACCATACATTTCCATAAATGCATCCAGGTCCGCTGCATCCCCAATCAACATATTCTCGTCAAAGTGTACGATATACATATCTTAAAATCCAGCCACATGTTCTCCGGTACAAATGATACATTTTAGAACTGCTTCCTTATTTATTTTTCATATCGAATCTTATATGCTTTTTTCTTTAAAATAGGGAATATCTAATTTATTATCATCAAGGTCGGACATTCATCCGACCTCTTGATTATACTATAGATTCTATAAAAATTCATCTGTTACAAATCAGTTGATTGCTAATAAAAGGTTTGGATTTTAAATGATGATGATTAGCTTAAACCACAAAGATTAAGAAGCGAACCATCTGTGTTTTTCCACTTTGGTGTTACCTTTTTGCAGGTTTCATCATCCAGGGTTGCTAATGCAGCTGCTTTTTCGTCATTTGTGATATCTAGATACACCATTGTGGTCTGTAGATGCTCATGCCCAAGCAGGAGTGATATTTGAACTATGTTCATACCATCTTCAAGCCAGTTTCATACTTGGCTGTATAGGTTGTTGTTCCCTTGCTGATACATGTAGCTGGTGTCTTAACAGCTGATGTTACTGTACAATTATGATTTACGCTATGACCTTCAGTCTCGGCAGTACAGCTTGCTCTATCACAAGTAAGAGTCACTGAACAAGTTTTTCCATCCGCTGACCATGTAAATGTTGGCTTATAATTATGACCTAACTTTGAGCCTTCATCTACTACCGTATCTTTCTTATCACAACCATAATCACAGGTTGCGCTCTTATGTCCATCTACAAGACAAGTAGCATCCTTATCAGATGTATATGTTGTAAACTTATGCTTTGTTGAATCCACTGAACCGTATGCAGTTTCACAAACTTCACAAACTGCCTTATTAGTACAATTTGCTTCACCACCTGAACAAGCAACTGCTGTTCCCTTGTAAGCACAAGCATTACATTTTTCTGAATGTGTATTATCTCCATTGCTTGTTGCTGTCTTTGTATGTGTCACTGCAATAGAAATCTCGATGTCTGCTACATCGTTATAATTTGTCTTATCTGTTGGAACAAACTTTGCTACCTTTACAACAGACTGTCCATCTGCCTTAGCTGTTCCAGCTTCTAAAGATGCATCCTCAGATGTCCACTCAAATCCACTTGGAAGTGTAACTGTACTTAACTTATCGCCACACTTAGCTGTAAGTGTTGTTGGCACTGTATAACTTGGTGGTTGCCTTTGCTACTGCAACACTAACTTCTTCCTCTTTCACTTCATAATTCTTTGTATCAGTTGGTGTAAATACTGCAACAAATTTATTTGTTCCTGCATTTCCTACCGATGTTGTCAAAGCAGCTTTCCAAGACCATGTACCATTTGCTGCCCCTGGAAGTGATACATCTGCAAGTGTCTGTCCATAAGTTGCTTCAAGTCCTGTTGGAACAGTGTAAGATGGATTAGCTTTGTTAATAGTCCAATTGATTTTCTTTGTTCCTGCATAATCACCCTTACCTGTTAAAGTAATCTCATATGTTCCTGCATCTGTCTTAACATTTCCAGACGCTGTATAGTTTGATGCATCAATACCAGAAATAGTTGCTGTCTTTTCTTCACCATTATATTCTGCATCTTCAGCTGCTATTGTAAGACCATCGTATGCAATGTTCTTTATTGTGCAAATTTCACAATTTTCCTTAGTTGTGATATTAGTACCATCGCTTTCAAAGAAATCGTGGTTTCCTGTAACTAAAAGAATTCCGATTTTTCAAAAAAAAATAACGCAGTAGACTTCTAAATCAACTGCGTTATGGATGTTTTGTATTCAGTTTGATACTTGATTATTGAGCGAAATTTCAATTTTGTCGTGCCTAACTATCTTTTTTTTATAAAGCAATAGTTCTGGATTTGCGCCTTCTACTTCATAGGTGCAAACCATAATAAAATCCATATTTGCTAAAATCCCAAAGCATCTTTCTCCACCAAACTCGGATTCCAATTGATTTCCTAAATAAGTCGATAATATTTCATAACTTCGACATTTTCAGGTCTTCCTTTTTGAAGCTGTAAACTCATTTTCATCCTCTTTTCTTTTCGTTATTCACCCTGCTTTATCTCTTCCTTGCAGAGAAGTACAAAACAGATAATTGCAATTACAATCTCTGGGATCATTTTTATCCCCCACTGTAGAACCATCTGACTCATGATACCAGTTGCTTTCTCGTTATCAATAAAGAATCCCAGGATTGTTGGCATGGCATTATTGACTGCATGCATAAACGCTGCAGGCCAGACCGACTGTGTCTTATATGTTATATAAGTTAACATAACTCCAGTTGCGGTGCACATGATACACATCCAAATGATTCCCACATATGGAAATCCTAGATAATCCGTTCCAAAGTTATGACCACAGCATGTAAGCGGTGCATGCCAAAGTCCCCATATAATACCACCAAGAATCAGTGCTTTTTTGAGTCCGAATAATTTAATCAGCTTTGGCATCATATAACCACGCCAGCCGCCTTCTTCGCCTAGTGCTGCGAAAGAACTGATGACAGCTGAAATAATACAAATAATCGGATAAAAGAATACAAGATAAATACCAATGTCGTGCTGTTTATAATTATCCCACTGAAAAACAGATGGTGACAACAAAGCAAATATAATATTTTCAATCTCAACATAAAGAAATGGAATGAAAATTGCAAATAGGTAAAAACGCCACTTTTTATCCTTGAAGTTAATACCCATCATCATGGAATCCTTGCCTGTCATAGCAAAGCCTTCTTTGGTAATCCATCTAGTGATTACATGAGCTAATATTGGTGCTAACATTCCAAGTCCAACTAAGCTTTCAAGTTCTGGATTCTTGGCATCCCATTTATGTCCTGTAATAGAGAATGAAAAAAATAGAATCCATGCTAGTCCAAATGAAAAAAGCAAATAAATGCACAATCTTTTTATCTCTAGTTTTCGATCCATGCTAGTCCACCTCCTTTGCCATAATGTAGCAACTGATGCGGTAAGATAAATAATACAGCGCTAGTGGTAGCACGCTCGCTACAACCTGCACAATGATAACTGCATCTTTATGAGCCTTTATAAAATCTGCGATAACCTGCAAATCAATTCTATCGAAAATAGTCAGATTTCCGAACATCATATAGCCAATCGCCACAAGTGCGAGTACAAGCCAAAGAGCGATTTTTACAAGCATCGCTTTTTCATAGCCTAGTCGCAGAAATAGTGGAAGTTCTACTGCTGCCGAAAACAAAGCCAGCATAATAAGAGGAAGCACCATGGTGTTAATTGCATCTTGAAAATCCTGCATGACCCCTGCCTTCGCAAACGCCTTGCAGATAATACTACAGATGGTGTACATCGTAAAGGAAACATAAGCACAGATTAGGATAAACACATATTTTGATGCCACATAGGTTGTTTTTTCAAATGGCATACTCTTCATATAGTTCATTACCTTATTCTTCTGATCATCCTCCACAATTTTTTGCACAAATAAGTTAATATAGCAAGCTCCCATGATCAAAAGAATAGCTGATGCACACAAGAAAAATGCATCAAGAAGATTCACAGTCTGCCCACGCTCTGTTGTTACAATAAATTCATCTACCTCGTGGTAACCTGCAAACACAATCCTTAGTACCGAAATAACAAACAGATATATTAGATATCCTAGGCAAAGCTTCTTTCCCTTCACAGAAACGAAATCCTTATACAATAATCCAGCCATTACAGAACACCTCGCTTTCTTGTTGCAATCAGATAAGATCCAGTATAGGAAAGTACCATTATCACAGCTGCTGTCACAACCAGAATCAGTGTTTTGTTTCGAAATAATCCAAAGATATCTGGCACCAGAATTTCATCTGGTATATCTGATTCTGATAGTATCATGAGAATGATATTTTTAATTTTTTGAATATTAATAAGGACTAACATCGATACCATCACAAGTAAGGAAAAGATAGTAGCATGTTCCTCATTTCCTCCTTTTAGTAGCAGGCAGAAAAATACTGCCAGGCAGCTAAAGATACTCATGATGCTGACTGCTGAAAGAATAACGCAAATAAAATCTACAAATTGCAGAGTATCTGTCAAACAAGCTAGCACTCCACCGATCACAATATCCACAACACATCCTAACGCAAACAAAACGATTAAGGTAATATATTTTGCTAGTACTCTTTGCCAGATTGGAAGTGGCAGACTCGCAGACACATTCGCAAATCCAGCTTTATGATCCTCACGAAAAATGATGGTGAAGTCGCACATAACAGCCAACGGCAACAACATAAAGAATACGGTTGCCATATTTGTAACACTTACAATATCAATATTTGCCATATCTTCCTGCGCTTTTAACTGCTGCGCGGCAAGCGCAATGTTACCAAACTGAGCACTAAGCATATACATAATGGAAACAATGAAAACAGCGAACACCACATAACAGAAAATAATCAGCTGTTTTTTCATACACACAAGGTCTTTTATCACTAAACCTTTCATCTGATCACCTCATTTCATCTCTGCCTGCTCGGAACCGTTGCACAATATTCGCTTCGCTCATATCGGTTCCTCCTCCAGCATTTGCGCTGACATAGTGAATCATGATTTCTTCTAAGGAAGCAGGTTCAACTACCATTCCTGGATACAGCTTTGTACAGGCTTTTTTATCATTGACCAGTGCCTCTACTCCATAACTTCCCTGCTCCATATGGACTAAGAGAGATGAACTAATTTCATCGGCTTCATCCTTTTTACATTTTAAGATGCCATGCTTTTCTAATATGGCATCCTTTTCTCCAGATAGAATAATCTTCCCGCCATTGATAAATACCACGCTATCCGCAATTTTCTCTAAATCAGTTGTAATATGAGATGATATTAAAATCGTATGGTCTTCTTGCAATACGAACTCTCTAAAAATCTGAAGCATCTCGCTACGAGCAATTGGGTCAAGTCCACTAGTTGGTTCGTCCATCACCAAAAGCTTCGCATTATGTGACAAAGCAACTGCAATCTGCAACTTCATACGCATACCACGCGAAAAATCCCCACATTTCTTTTTAGCTGGTAATGAGAAATCTTTTAGATATTGAAAGAAAGCCTGCTCATCCCAATTCTTAAAGATATTTTTCATCATGATATTAATATCTTTTCCTGTCATAAATTCATGAAAGCCCATTTCATCATAGACTACTCCGATATCTTCACGAAGGCTTGCTGTATCAGCGCCTACCTTTTGTCCGAACAAATAAATCTCTCCAGAATCTGCCCCAATGACATCCAATAGTAGTTTAATGGTTGTCGTCTTACCAGCGCCGTTTTGTCCGATAAAGCCGCAAACGCTTCCCTCTGGGACTACGAAGCTCACACGATCTAATTTAAAATCACCATAATCCTTGGTGACATTTTTAAACTCAATTACATTTTTAATATCTACCATGTTCTATTCTCCCTTTTGATCTTTTTTGATCTTCTGAACAAAACTAATCTGTATTCTTCTCTTCATATAAAAGAGAAAGCATCTCGTTCATTTCCTCTAACGAAACTTTTCCAAGGATTGCTTTGTCCACTGCACTTTCTAATAGCTCCTGAATCGCAAACATCATATTTTCCTTTACCATATCGCTGTTTACGCCTTTCACAAAGCTTCCTTTTCCTGTAACGGATTCGATAAATCCTTCTCGTTCCAAATCCTCGTAAGCTCTTTTCGTTGTAATAATACTGATTTTAAGTTCCTTAGCTAAAAGTCTCATAGATGGAAGGGCATCTCCCTCCACAAGTTCACCCATCATAATCTGACTTTTGATTTGTTCTTCAATCTGTTCATAGATTGGTACTCCAGAACTGTTACTAATAATAATGTCCATATAAATTTTCCTTTGCGCGCGCTGTGACGAGTCCTGCGCAAGACTGGTCACATCTTAATAATTAATTATTGTATATATCCATTATATACACTATACCTTTTTCTGTCAATATCTTTTCGTAATGTGAATTTTTAAACCGCAATATAAATTGTTAAATTCAATACCTTTGACGCTTAACTAGAAGTTACTCTTGCACAGATTGTTCCAAAGTTCTGCTCTTCCTTAAGTCCAACTTTCATAATGTAACCAATAAGTGCATTGTATAGAAGCTTCTCAGCATCTATCCAAAACTGCTCACCCTGTTGTTTACCTGTCGTAGTTCCTGCTACAAACGCATCCACTACTTTCATTATGTCAGTCTCAGTCTTAATGTATGCAAATGGATTGTAATGCATTGATTTCTTGAAATTAATCGTATTTAATACAGCTATTTTGTAACCAGCTTTGCTAAGCAAAGAACCAGTTTCATAAATAAATCCTCCCTTTGGTCAAGGGTAGTGTCAAGTTTACTACCTTATTTTTTATTAAAAACCTTTATTTTAGGGAGTTTGCAAACAAAAAGAGCATTGACCTCCCTTTTGTGGTATAAT
>OMVN01000066.1 GCA_900314525.1 uncultured Eubacteriales bacterium | reverse complement strand
ATTTTACTTTTTTTTCTCTTTAAGGTCAATATTTATAAGGAATGGGTGGAATTTATTATTTTACTTTAATATTTATTGTTCTAATAGCTTTGTTTGTTCCATCATCTGCTGTAATTCTGATTGTAAATGAACCTTTCTGTGGTGCTTTCCATGAAACTGATGTGGCAGTTGAGTAATCTTTAATTGTCTCAAATGTCCATGATGAAGCTTTTCTGAACTCATATTTGTATTTCACTGCACCACTGTTATTCTTAGCAGAACCCTTAATTGTAATTGTGTTACCAAATGTAAACATAGTTTTGCTTACTGATCCATAACACTCAAGACTATTATCTGCCTTGTTAGCTGCAAGTGATAAATATTTCTTAATTATTGTACCTGATCCATCCTGAACTTTAATACAAATTTCATATACGTCTGCATATCCAGGTTTAAATGTTGCAAACTGTGATGTACCCCATTCTGTTCCTGCAACTTTCCATGTCTTGTCGGAATTTCTTCTGTAGTAGTATGCAAACTTGTAGTTTCCGTCTCCACCTGTTGCAGATCCTTTTAATACTACTTTTTGTCCTACTATTGCATGCTGTGATACATTTGATGTGTTAACTAACTCTTCATTAGGTATAACTGGCTCTGTAACTGTTATATTGCATGTTGCAGATTTTCCGCTACCATCTTTTGCTGTTGCTGTAATTACTGCTGTTCCCTTGCTCACTGCTGTTACAACACCTGTGCTTGAAACTGTTGCTACTGATGAATTAGATGTTGACCATGATACTGCTTTGTTAGTAGCATTTGATGGCGCAACTGAAGCTGTAAGTGCTACTGTCTTTCCCTTTTCAACACTGGCACTTGTCTTATTTAATGTCACTGATGTTACCTTCACATCATTAGTATATGTTGACCATGTTCCTGTAGCGTAATCATAGCAGTTCTTGCCATCTGTTGGCATTGCCATATTGCCTGTCTGATCGCCAGTACCACTATTAAATATAATCATATCGTCTGTACTATTAACAGGCTTTTCATAAGCGTAAAGTTTCTTTGATGCATCTACAAGTTTAAGTTCTACTCCTGGCCATGTCATAGAGGATGTATTTGTACTTCCATTCCATGTATATGCATATGGAGTAGTGAAATCTTTGCTATTTATCATATAGTATACTATTGCATCTGTGTTCTGTGTTACTGTAACGTTACACTTGGCTGTATACCCACCAACCTCAGTTGTTGCTGTAATTGTTGCTGTTCCTGGTTTTAAGCCTGATACAACTCCATCGCTTACTGTTGCAACTGATGTATCACTTGATGACCATGTTACGTTTCTGTATGTTGTATTTGATGGTGAAAGTGTAGCTGTTAATGTGTCGTTTGTTCTCTCTTTTATTTCGATTGAACTCTTATCTAAAGTAATGCCTGTTGGCTTAATAATATTTGAATTATGTTTTACTGTTACTGCTACTTTTGCTGTAAGTCCGTTTGTTGTAGTAGCTGTAATTGTGGCTGTTCCCTCTGAAACGCCTTTAATTACTCCTCCACTTACTGTGGCTACATTCTTATCTGATGTTGTCCATTTAACACTTGGATATGTTGCATTACTTGGAGCAACTGTAGCTTTTACTGAAGCTGTTTCTTGTTCTAATACTGAAACACTTGTCTTATCTAATTTGATTGATGTAGGCTCAACTATATCAATATTGATTGGCTGAATTGGTTCGTCAGCACCACCATCTGATAAATATTTACCATTTGGTATTACTCTTCCTGGTGCAGGAGTCTTAGATGTATTAAGTACATATACTCTCATGTTAGCTCTTCCTGAGCAGTTAGCTGTAAGTGTTCCATTAGATACTGTTTTTGTATCTCCTGTGATAGCATCTACATATGTACCATTTGGAATTCCAGAGAATGTTGAATTTCCTGAAATTGTTACAAGTGCAAAACTGTCTGTGTTTGAATCTGTATATCTTCTCTTGAATGACATACTTCCACTACATCCATCAGTTGAATACTGTCCTTTTCTAAGAGCAGGTATTGCCTGACGAAGTCTGTTAAGTCTCATAATATGCTGTGAAAGTGTAGAGTTTAATGTATCTGCTACGGTTCCACTTACATTACCAAATTCTGTAAAGTCTGATGATGTTACATTACCTTCAAGATAGTCTCCAAAATATGCACGTCCTGTCTCACTAAGTGGTGCATTTGGACCTGGATCAATTGTCTTGCCTTTCTGGAATTCTACTTCACTACCATAGTATAAACATGGAATTCCACGGAATGTAAACATAAGTGATAAATTCTCTGCCCAATCATCTGTAGATCCTGTGTATCTCTGATTCTGACATTCATCAGGGGCGTAGTCATGTGAATCTACGTATACAACGTTCCATGTTGAGTCGTTGAAGTATTTATCCTCACTCTTTGCTGTATTAAATGCAGAGTTTGCATTCATAAAGCTCCAGTGCATCTGGAAATCAATTACTCCAAGATCTGATTTATTAGAGTAATCAGTTGCGTGATAATCATTTCCATTAAGGAATGCATTATTAGATGTTGGCTGACTTGAAGTGTCCATGTGGTCTTTATAATGCTGTTCTACTAATGCTTCATTAGTTGCCAAATCTTCTGTCCATTTATATGACTGATCAGTATTCCATGTATAGAAGCATGTTGAAATAGGAGGAGCGTCTCTATACCATACATCATGTCCCTTTGTACATACCTCACCAAACATATAGAAACTATCTGTTCCAACTTTTTCTGCTTCGCCCTGAAGTTCAGGAAGAATTGCCTTATTAAGTGTAAGTCTTGAAATATGCTTAACCGTATCTACACGGAAACCGTCTACACCCATATCAATATATTTCTTATATGCATCTGTAAGATAGTTATATACCAGTGGATTTTCTGTTTCCAAATCGAAACAGTCATCTGCTATGGTCTTCCTCTGAGCCTCGTAGTTATCCCAGTCACCACCACCACAGAAACCATTGTGATGATAAATATTATTTGGATCATTTTTTCCATTCATAACAACCTGATTTCTAGTAGGATAATCGTCACTAGAAACTGCTGCCATAAGTGATGAACCGCCTAACTTATTCAGACCCTGCTCACCAAAGTTACATGTATGATTAAATACAACGTCCTGTATTACTTTCATACCTTTAGCATGAACTGCATCAATAAGTGTCTGATATGTTATTCCATTTGATTCATATCTGTAGTCTACTGCATTAAAATTACTTGCATGATAACCATGGTAATCATAACCTGAATTATTCTGTACTACAGGTGTTATCCAGATTGCTGTAAATCCAAGAGCCTTGATATAATCAAGTTTCTCTATTAAACCTTTGAAGTCACCTCTCCATGATGGATCTGTATCCGGATTCTTTGCCTTAGTATCCTCTGATGTTCTAGCATTGTTGCTAGAATCCCCATCATAAAATCTTGTTGTAATCAAGAAGTAAATTGTCTCATCTCTAAAATCAGTTCTTGAGTTAGCATAGATAACTCCTCTGTCTTTAGAAGATAATACATTTGAACTTGATGCTTCTGCAGTAACTTCGGCATTTTTCTTGCCGCCAACCAAATTCTGTGCAGGTGTAAATCCTGCCATAGCTGTAGTTGTAATAACTGCCGCTGCCATAAACATGGCTGAAATTTTGGTTAAAATTTTTTTCTTTGTTAACCTCATTTTCTCTCTTCTCCTTTTAAAAATTGTTAATGCTACTCAATCCCCCGATATTTAGCAAATCAACCCCCCCCGATATTTAGCAACACCGGGGGGGATTTAAAATCTAATATGTCAAATTACTTAACTTTAATATTTATTGTTCTGATAGCTTTATTTGTACCATCGTCTGCTGTGATTCTAATTGTGAATGAACCTTTCTGTGGTGCTTTCCATGAAACAGATCTTGACGACGAGTAATCTTTAATAGTCTCAAATGTCCATGATGAAGCTTTTCTGAACTCATAT
>OMVN01000006.1 GCA_900314525.1 uncultured Eubacteriales bacterium | reverse complement strand
TGACAAAGCAGTATGTTAACTGGTACAACTATGTAAGACCGCACTCTTATAATGATTATTTAACACCTATGGAGATGCGATTTAATTAGTGTATTTTTCGAACAAACCGTTACCAAAAATGTTGACCAGTACAATTCACCGATATATTGATTTTAGTAGGGATAATCATTTCAATAACATTTACAAAGGTCATGGCAACAACAGTTCAGGAAATCATTGTAACATTGCTAGCAGGAAGTTTTGTTTGGGGATTTGGACTGATGTTAAGGATCAAGGTCAGAAAAGTGCTTATGAATTTAGAAGTGCACAAATAGGAAAAAGGAGCAAAAAATCAGAATGTTAATTTGATTATTTTTCCCGAATGTTGCCTGACTTATTTTCTAAAGCGGAAGAAAATATTAACAACGTAAAACGTTTATACAAAGCTAGCTTAGCTTTTTAGCGTAACGTATATAAAATATTGCCACATTTTGCTATACTATATTCATAAATTATTTTTGGGAATGAACAGATCAAGTGTGGATATTCAGTTATGAGAAGAAAATTTTCAGGAAGGGGTAGATTGCATGAGTGTGATTAATATTCAAAATCTAACCAGGGATTATGGATCGGGAAAAGGAATATTTGATTTATCGATTAGTGTAGATAGCGGAGAAGTATTTGGCTTTTTGGGACCCAATGGGGCAGGGAAGACAACAACAATTCGTCATTTGATGGGTTTTATAAAACCTCAGAGTGGAAAATGTCAAATTGATGAACTTAGCTGCTGGGAGAAACGAGATGAAATTCAAAAAAGACTGGGATATATACCTGGTGAAATAAGTTTTTTTGAAGATATGACAGGTAAGGAATTTCTAAGATTTAATATGGAATACCGAAATCTAAAAGATAGTAGCAGGATGAATGAATTGATTGACCGATTCGAACTTGATCCAAAAGGAAAAATCAAGAAAATGAGTAAGGGAATGAAGCAGAAGATAGGAATTGTTGCGGCATTTATGCATAATCCTGATATTCTGATTTTAGATGAACCTACTAGTGGCCTTGATCCATTAATGCAAAATCGATTTATCGAATTGATCAGAGAGGAAAAGAAAAAAGGAAAAACAATTTTACTTTCAAGTCATATTTTTGAAGAAGTTGAAAAAACATGTAATAGAATTGGAATCATTCGTAATGGAAAGTTAGTTACAGTAGATTCGGTTGAAACATTAAGAAATCGCCATATGCATTCGTATACAGTAAATTTAGATACTATAGAAGAGGCTAAAGCGTTTGCAAAAGATTTTGATGGTGAATGTAATGGCAAAAGTGTTACGGTAGTTGCAAGGCAAGGGTTAGAGACTATTTTTATGAATTATTATGGGGGTGAGCATTGTGATTAATTTAACTTTATATAAGCGTGAAATGAAAAACAGCTTGAAAATGCTCATCATATTTGCAGCAATTATATCTATGTATGTGGCAATTATTATTAGTATGTACGATCCTGACATGATGGCTTCTTTAGAAAAATTTAACGAAGCGATGCCAGAACTAATGGATGCTGTTGGTATGAAATCCGGGGCAACAACATTAATTGGATTTATGATCTCGTATCTCTATGGATTTATTTTACTGGTATTTCCTATGATATTTTGTATTCTCAGAGGAAATGGAGTGATTGCAAAATATGTAGATAAAGGTTCTATGGTTATACTTCTTGCTGCTCCTATAAAACGCAGTAAGGTTGCACTAACACAAATATTTGCAATGGTGAGTGGAATTGTGATTCTTATATCTTATACTACAGTCTTAGAGATAGTAATTTCAAATGCTAGCTTTTCAAAAGAACTTGTTGTATCACAATTATTAAAAGTGAATATTGCGTTGTTAAGTCTTCACTTATTCATCGGAAGTATTTGTTATTTGTCATCGTGTATTTTTTCAGAAATGAAATATAGTATTGCATTTGGGGCGGGAATACCTGCATTGATGTTTATTCTTCAAATGCTTGCAAATGCTGGAGAGAAAGCAAAAGTACTGAAATATTTTACTTTTTTTACACTTTATGATGCTAATGGAATTGTGGAAGGTAATAATAGTGCGATTGTGGGAGCTGTTGTACTGGCTATTGGAGCAGTTTTTGTATATTTATTTGGAATTTTTATATTTAACAAAAAGGATTTGCATATTTAAATATTAATATATTGTGGTATACTTTACAGGGAAATTATTGAGAAAATAGCATATGAAATAGGATTATTACTGGAGTGCAGGAGTTAATATATGGAAGAATTAAAACAATACATAAATATGATGTGTGGAGCGAAAATATCTAAGCTGATAATAAGTAATCCCGTATCTAAGAAGTGTCAGTATAAAAAAATTGTGGGAGAAAAGAAGGGAGAATGTTTTCAACTGGCAAAGTACACTGATAAGCAGGTTTTTCATGAGAATATTTCTGAGGATAAACTTGAGAATAGGCTTTATGAACTGACATTTGGTACTTATAAGCAGCTTAATGGATTTTCTAATGATTCAGAGTATATAATACTAATATCCAAAAAGGGTAAACCATCTTATAAAGTTTAGAAACTTGCTGGAGATATGGTTAAATCAGGAAGTGGCGATACTGGCCACAACCGCAAGAAGAATTATATTCTAAGTGAGGGAATGAACATAGCACCACTTGTGGATATGGGAGTTTTTACCAAAGATGGAAAAGTAATAAATGCAATGTACGATAAGTACAAACAGATTAACAGATTTATAGAGATTTTAAATGATGAAATATCACATTTAAAAACAAAGAAATTAAATGTAATTGATTTCGGGTGTGGCAAGTCTTACCTCACATTTGTCGTATACTATTATTTGACAGAAGTTATGAATATTGAGGTAAATATGATAGGACTGGATCTTAAGGAAGAAGTAATAAATAACTGCAATAGGGCGGCACAGAAGTATGGCTATGATAAACTGAAATTTGAACTAGGTGATATAAATGGTTATGATGCCCCATTTGAGGTAGATATGGTTATTACACTTCATGCATGCGATACAGCCACAGATTATGCTCTTTATAATGCAATACAGTGGAATGCCAAGATGATTTTTTCGGTGCCATGCTGTCAACATGAATTAAATAAGCAGATTAAACCTGATAATCTAAACATAATATCTAGGTATGGAATTATAAAGGAGAGATTTTCAGCTCTGGCAACAGATGCTATCAGGGCAAATCTTTTGGAATACTGTGGTTATAAGACGCAGCTTCTTGAGTTTGTTGACTTTGACCATACACCTAAAAATATTCTTATCAGAGCAGTTAAACAGCCAATTTATCCATCAAAGGTCAGAAATAAGGCTTTAGATGAGGTAAAGGTACTTATGCAGGAATTTTCATTTGAACCATCTTTATATAAAATGCTAGAATTAGATGAATAAAAAATTACAGGGGGAAAATTATGAGCAGAGAAAAATTAAAAGTAATTAGAATAGACGATTCCGAATGGTTATTTTTTGATGTGGGTTCTACATTAATGAATGAGGAAAAGGCATATTTACATAGATTACAGGATGTTGCAGATGCAGCAAATGTACCATTTCAAAATATATATGATGAAGCAATCAGTCTATATAAAGAAAACAGAAAAGGCGATCATGAAATATGTGAAATACATGGTGTTTCATTGCCAAAGTGGCATATAGAGGATGAAGAATTATACCCAGATTCAGTTAGATGTTTAGAAGTACTGAGTAAGAAATATAAGATTGGAATTATAGCAAACCAGTCATTGGGAACTTCTGACAGATTAGAACAACATGGTATATTAAAATACATAGATTTGGTAATTGCATCTGCAGAAGAGGGAGTATCAAAACCTGACAAAAGAATATTTGAAATTGCATTATCCAGGGCAAATTGTAAACCAGAAAATGCATTGATGGTTGGTGACAGAGTTGATAATGACATAATTCCAGCTAATAAAATGGGAATGAAAACAGTATGGATAAAACAGGGTTTTGGAAAATACTGGAAAGTTACGTGTAAAGACGAACAGGCAGATTATGAGGTAGATGATTTAATTTCGCTTTTAAATATGTTTGATAAATAATGAAAGTAAGAAAATATACGATGATAATTGGAAACATAATTTATTGACAAATATTGAGTGTTTCATAATAAATAAACTTGCAGACTGGAGATAGTTTTTAATGAGTAATGAAAAAGAAATTATCAGAATAATGAAATCGGAAGATAGGAAGATAGTGGCTGATATGATGCGTGTTTTTTATGCATCACCTGCAGTTTTATCCAATGGTTCAGATGAGATATTTAAAAGAGATATTGAGGCGTGTTTAGGAGATAATCCATATGCAGAGGGATATGTCTTTGAGATGGCTGGAGTTGTCGTGGGGTATGGAATGATTGCTAAAAGTTTTTCTACGGAATTTGGTAAGCCATGCGTGTGGATTGAGGATATTTATGTCATGGAGGAATATCGTGGCAGGGGAATAGGAAGTGAGTTTATTCAGTTTGTTATGGAAAACAACCCAAATTGTGTGATCCGACTTGAGGTTGAGGAGGATAATAAACGCGCCATAGATGTGTACCATAAAAATGGATTTAGTGTATTACCATATATGGAAATGAAGATATAAAAATATAATAACCATTTATACTCTCAGTGCATAAATATAATTATAACAAACATTAATGGGAGTAATTATATATGGGTAAAGATATGAAAAGATGGTTTCAGGCTGCAGGAATCAGAGCATTGAAAACATTCTGTCAGAGTGCAGTTGCCATGATTCCCGCTGCGAAAGCAATTAGCCAGGTAGACTGGATTACTGTGCTGGGTACGGCGGGACTGGCAGCTGCAATTTCTGTCCTTACAAGTGTGGCGGGGCTTCCAGAACTTGATGATAAGGGGGAGTGAGTCTATGATAAGGGGAGTAGACGTATCAAGACATCAGGGAGATATAGACTGGAATATAGTGAAGTCATCAGGGATAAAATTTGCAATTATAAGAGCAGGATTAGGAAGTAATCAGGTTAATCAGGATGATGAAAAGGCAGAGAGAAATATCACAGAATGTGAGAGGCTTGGAATACCATACGGACTGTATATTTATTCTTATGCACTTAATGACGCTGATGGTGTAAGTGAAGCAAAACATGCAATTAGGATTGCATTGGGACACAAGCCATCACTTGGGATATACATTGATATGGAGGATGCAGATGGATATAAGATCAGCCGTTGGTATATCTTGTACAGGTACCGTTTAACGCAGACGGATGGGGGATTTTTAGGTATTATCCACTCTGGGGAATCTGGACATTATGTACCATACCAATGGGATATATTGGATGGTATATTAAAAAAGAAAAGTGGTGGGGAGTAATAGTTCTGAGTAGTATGATGTTATTCCTTGGATTCTTTTACAGGTTATATCTTACAGAAATGGTCTCATATTTTCCTAAGCATATACTGACAGTTATTTTTTGTTTGGCAACATTTGTTACTTGCGGTTTATTTATATTTCACGACAGAAAACTAAGGATAGCTCAGTTTATGATTAATCTGTTTATTATTGCTGTGATGACATTGTTGGTGTTTGTAAATGGAAGAAATGTATATAATACAAGCCTTTTGCCATGTTCAGACGAACTCTCATACGACGATACTTGTGAAGTATCTCTGAAAAATAAAAAGTTTGGGGAGGTAAGTATCGGATATGATGAAGGAATTGGTACTTACATCATTAATGCAAATTTTACAGATATAGGTCAAACAGAATTGATTTTAACAACGAAAGATGGGACTGAACATAGATATAAACTGAATATTTACAGAAATAGTTATGAAATAGATGAAATAAAATAGTTATAATTATAAACATTTTTAATTATTTGGAACAGGAAAGAAAATGATAAAAATAATAATAGATACAATTGAAGACCAGAGAATTGAGGAATTTCACAAGAAAAGAGAGAGACAGTTAAAGCATATGCTAGAACCTGCACCGGGGTATTTTATTACAGAAAGTCCTCTTGTTATTTTAAGGGCTCTTAAGGCAGGATATGAACCTGTAAAAATATTAAGAGAAGCTGGTCAAATATGTAATGAAGAGCAGGATGTTTTTGAATTTATCGAAGAATATGAGAGACAAAATAATGTAGAAATTTCTGTATTTGAGGCAGAAGAGAATCAGTTTAGAACACTTACAGGATTTCTTCTGACACGTGGTATGCTTTGTCTTATGAAAAGGCGAAAAGAGAGAAATTTAGGTGAGATATTAGGGAGAGATTATCACCGTATAGTTGTACTTGACGATGTAGAAAATCCAACTAATATTGGAGCAATTGTAAGATCTGCCGCAGCACTGTCAATTGATCTGATATTGCTTACTAAGGGATGTAGTGATCCGTTGTATAGAAGAGCAAGCAGAGTAAGTATGGGATGCATATTTCAGATTCCGTGGGCAGTGGGAAGTACAGAAGAAATATATAGTGAACTTATGAAAAATGGATATAAGACGGTTGCAATGGCACTTAGGGAAGATTCGGTAACGATTGATGATAATGAATTAAACAGTGAGAAAAAGTTAGCAATTATTATGGGAAATGAGGGATATGGACTTCCTCAGGAAACTATTGATAAATGCGATTACACTGCATTAATTCCAATGAGAGAGGGCATAGATTCATTAAATGTCGCAGCAGCATCTGCAGTAAGTTTCTGGCAGCTGAGATACAGAGGTAAATAAAAATTATAAAAATCTCTTGACAATTAAAAAAAATAGATTTAAACTGTTCTCAATTTAGTACTGAAATTTTAATACAGATTTAAATATCAAATGAGCGAGGGCGCTTCGAATTATATTCGAAGCGCCTTTTTCTGCATTAAGGAGGAATTGTTTTGGATAGAGTATTGGAAAAACTGAGAAAAGACGGGTTATATAATCAGTCATTTGAGCATGATAATTGTGGTATAGGGGCAATTGTAAACATTAATGGTATTGCAAGTCACAGCATAGTATCAGATGCTCTTAGCATTGTGGAGAACTTAGAACACAGGGCAGGAAAAGACGCAGATGGAAAAACTGGAGACGGAGTTGGAATACTTACACAGATACCACATGATTTTTTCAAAAAAATTATGAAAAAACAGGGAGCAGATTTACCAGACAAAAGGGAATATGCTGTTGGAATGATATTTTTTCCACAAAATGATTTGTTACTCAGACAGGCAAAATCAATGTTTGAAACAATTATTAAAAAGAATGGCATGAAAATAATTGCATGGAGAAATGCAGATATTTATCCTGAAATTTTAGGTGAAAAAGCAAGAGATAACATGCCAGTGATTAGACAGGTTTTTATAGAAAAACCAGAGGAATGCAATACGGATCTTGACTTTGACAGAAAACTTTACATTGCCAGACGAGAATTTGAGCAGAGTAATATTAATACTTACATACCATCACTTTCGTGCAGAACTATTGTTTACAAGGGAATGTTTCTTGTAGGACAGCTTAGAAAATTCTTTAAAGATCTTGAAGATTTAGATTTTAAATCAGCAGTAGCACTTGTACATTCAAGATTTTCTACAAATACAAATCCAAGCTGGAACAGAGCACATCCAAACAGACTCATAGTACATAATGGTGAGATAAATACCATTAAGGGTAATGCAGACAAGATGCTTGCAAGAGAAGAAACAATGTATTCTGAAAAATTTAGTTTGGAAGACATGACAAAAGTTCTTCCTGTAATTTCTTCTAGTGGGTCTGATTCAGCAATGTTAGATAATACTCTTGAATTCTTAATGATGAGTGGAATGGACCTTCCACTTGCAGCAATGATTACAATTCCTGAGCCATGGGATCATAATGATACGCTTTCAAAAGATGAAAGAGATTTTTATCAGTATTATGCAACTATGATGGAACCATGGGATGGTCCAGCATCAATTCTATTCTCCGATGGAGATGTTATGGGTGCAATTTTAGATAGAAATGGACTTAGACCTTCCAGATACATTGTTACTGATGATGGCAGACTTATCCTTGCATCCGAGGTTGGAGTTCTTCCGCTTGATGAGTCTCATATTATCAAGAAAGACAGATTATATCCAGGAAAGATGTTGCTGGTTGATACAGTTGATAAGAAGATATATACCAATGAGGAGATAAAAGAAAAATATTCTGGGAAAAAACCATTTGGTGAATGGCTTGATATGTCTCTTATGAAATTAAAAGATATAAAAGTTCCTAATGAACAGGTACCTGCAATCCAGGGTGATGAGAGGAAGAAACTTCAGAAGGCTTTTGGTTATACATATGAAAATTATCATGAAAGTATCAGAAATATGGCTCTTAACAGTGCAGAACAGATAGGCTCAATGGGTGTGGATACACCAATAGCTGTTTTGTCAGAGAAATATCAGCCACTGTTTTATTATTTTAAACAGTTATTTGCTCAGGTTACAAATCCTCCAATTGATGCACAGAGAGAAAAAATAGTAACTTCTACAACAGTTTATGTAGGAAAAAATGGAAATCTTCTGAGAGAAGATGCCAGAAACTGTCACGTTCTGAAAATAAATAATCCAATTCTAAATGATCTGGATATGTTAAAAATCAAATCACTTGACAGAGACGGAATCAAATCATCAGTTGTTTCATTGCTATTTTATAAGAACACACCAATGAAGAGGGCATTAGATCATCTTTTTGTTGAAGTAGATAAAGCATACAGGGAGGGAGCAAATGTTTTAATACTTTCAGACAGAGGTGTTGATGAAAATCATGTAGCCATTCCTTCACTCCTGGCAGTTTCAGCTGTTCATAATCATCTTGTTGAAACAAAAAAATGTACATCTATGTCTCTTATATTAGAATCTGGAGAACCTAGAGAAGTACATCATTTTGCAACACTTTTAGGATACGGAGCATCAGCGGTTAATCCTTATCTTGCACATGCAACAATAAAGGAATTAATCGAAGATAGTCTGCTAGACAAGGATTATTATGCAGCAGAAGAAGATTATGATAGGGCAGTTCTTGGGGGAATAGTAAAAATAGCATCAAAAATGGGAATATCAACAATTCAGTCATATCAGGGAAGTAAAATGTTTGAAGCTATTGGTATTTCAGAGAGTGTTATTAATGAATATTTCAGAGGAACAGTCACAAGGGTCGGCGGAATTTCACTAGAAGATATTGGAAAAAATATAGAGGCACAGCATAGCAGAGCTTTTGACCCTGTTGGACTTGACACTAATCTTGAACTCGAGGCTATTGGAAGACATAAGGCCAGAAGTCAGGGAGAAAATCACAGGTATAATCCTCAGACAATACATATGCTTCAGACAGCTACAAGAGAAGGAGATTATAAAAAGTTTAAGCAATATACAGAAATGGTAAATAGTGAAAAGACAGGATATTTAAGAAATCTTCTTGAATTTTCATATCCAGAATCTGGTGTGCCAGTAGAGGAAGTAGAAAGTGTAGAATCAATAGTCAAGAAATTCAAGACTGGTGCAATGTCTTATGGCTCTATATCAGAGGAGGCACATCAGACACTTGCAATTGCTATGAATCACCTTCACGGTAAATCTAATAGTGGTGAAGGCGGTGAAAGTGATGAGAGATTAGAGTCAGCAGGAACTGATAATGACAGAAGTTCTGCAATAAAGCAGGTAGCTAGTGGAAGATTCGGAGTTACAAGCAAATATTTAGCAAGTGCAAAGGAAATACAGATTAAGATGGCACAGGGTGCTAAACCAGGCGAAGGAGGACATCTTCCTGGAAAGAAAGTTTATCCATGGATTGCAAAGACACGTCATTCCACACCAGGTGTAAGTCTTATTTCACCTCCACCTCATCATGATATTTATTCAATTGAGGATCTTGCTCAATTAATATATGACCTTAAGAACGCAAATAAAAATGCAAGAATATCAGTTAAACTCGTATCAGAAGCAGGTGTTGGTACAGTTGCAGCAGGAGTGGCAAAGGCAGGTGCAGGTGTAATACTAATTTCCGGATATGATGGAGGAACAGGAGCAGCACCTCTTAGTTCTATACATAATGCAGGCATGCCATGGGAAATAGGTCTTGCAGAGACACATCAGACTCTTACATTAAATGGTCTCAGAAATAAGGTGGTAATAGAAACTGATGGAAAGCTTATGAGCGGAAGAGATGTTGCAATAGCAGCAATTTTAGGAGCAGAGGAATTTGGATTTGCAACAGCACCTCTTATTACTATGGGTTGTGTAATGATGAGGGCGTGCCAGCAGGATACATGTCCAATGGGAGTTGCAACACAGAATCCACAGCTTAGAAAAAGATTTAGTGGCAAGCCAGAGTATATTGAAAACTTTATGATTTTTATTGCAGAAGAATTAAGAGAATATATGGCAAAACTTGGTGTCAGAAGTATTAAAGAACTTGTTGGAAGAACAGATCTTCTGAAAGTAAAAGAAGGTGATTTTGAAGATAAGTTATTAGAAGAAAAATCAAAGATAATGAATCTGGACAGAATACTTGCAGATATGACTAAGATAGATAGGAAAAAACAGGTATTTGATGAAAAATCAGCATATAATTTCGAACTTGAAAAGACAAAAGATGAAGCAGTTCTTTTAAAGGATAAAAAGATAAAGGAAATTTTGAAAAATCACAATAGTTGTGCTGATAAATATTCAAGAGAAATAGTTGTTTCCAATATAGACCGAAGTTTTGGAACAATCCTTGGAACAGAGATAACAAAATCATCTAAAGAAGGATTTGATGAAGATACAATTACAATTGATTGTAAGGGTTCAGGTGGACAGAGCTTTGGAGCATTTATTCCTAAAGGACTTACACTCAGACTTTCTGGTGATAGCAATGATTATTTTGGAAAAGGTCTTTCAGGTGGAAAACTTATTGTACACACTCCAGACGACGCAAAGTATAGCCCAGAAGATAATATTATTATAGGAAATGTTGCACTTTACGGAGCAACTTCAGGAGAGGCTTATATAGGAGGAATAGCAGGCGAGCGATTCTGTGTTAGAAACTCTGGTGCAAATGCAGTTGTTGAGGGCGTAGGAGAGCATGGATGTGAATACATGACAGGTGGAATTGCCCTGATATTAGGAGCAACTGGTAAGAATTTTGCAGCAGGAATGAGTGGAGGAATTGCCTATGTCTTAGATGAAGATAGCACATTGTACAAAAATCTCAACAAAGAGATGGTGAGCATGGAAATAGTGGAACACAAGAATGATATTGCTAATATAAAAAATCTTATAGAAAAACATGTTAAATATACTGGTTCTGTAAAGGGAAAGAAAATATTAGAAGATTTTGATAATTATATACCTCATTTTAAAAAGATTATTCCTATAGATTATAAAGAGATGATGAAACTTACCGCAGAATATGAGGAACAGGGAATGAGTCATGAACAGGCACAAATTGAAGCATTTACAAAATTAGTAGGATAGGAGGACAATATGGGAAAAATAACTGGATTTTTAGAATATAAAAGACAGGATGGACCTGTGACACCAGAAAAAGAAAGAATTAAAAACTTTAATGAATTTCATAGTTTGCAGGATGTAAAAAAACAGCAGTTGCAGGCGGCAAGATGTATGGACTGCGGAGTAGCATTTTGTCAGGCTGGTGTGATGATTGGAGGAATGGCATCAGGATGTCCTCTTCATAATCTGGTACCAGAATTAAATGATTTAGTATACAGAGGATTATTTGAAAAAGCTTATGACAGACTTTCTATGACCCATCCTCTTCCAGAATTTACATCAAGGGTTTGTCCTGCACTTTGTGAAGCTGCATGTGCTTGCGGTTTGTATGATGAACCAGTAAGCACAAAAGAAAATGAGAAAACAATAATTGAATATGCCTTTGAAAATAATCTTGTAAAAGGAAGAGAACCTCTTGTAAGAACAGGGAAAAGGGTAGCTGTTGTTGGAAGTGGTCCATCGGGCTTGTCTGCAGCAATTTTTCTTAATCAAAGAGGACATTTAGTAACTGTATATGAGAGAAGTGACAGAATTGGCGGCCTGTTAAGGTATGGAATTCCAAACATGAAACTTGATAAATCAGTAATAGAACGAAGAATACAGATTATGAAGGATTCTGGAATTGAATTTATCACAAATGTAAATGTATGTGGAACTAAAGATAATACAGCAATATTTTCTGAAAATGTAAAAAATATCAGTGCAGATGAATTGAAGGGCAAATATGATGCAGTAGTCCTTGCATGTGGCGCATCGAATCCAAGAGATATTAAAGTTAAAGGAAGAGAAAGCAAAGGAATTCACTTTGCAGTTGAATTTCTTGGCAATGTTACAAAGAAGCTGGAAAATGCGAAATTTAAGATTGATAAAAATTCTTTTAAAGATGTGGAAGGAAAAGATGTAGTAGTTATTGGAGGCGGAGATACAGGAAATGACTGTGTAGGAACATGTATAAGATTAGGTTGTAAGTCAGTAACTCAGCTTGAGATGATGCCTGAACCTCCTGAAAAAAGAACAGAAAGTAATTCATGGCCAGAATGGCCTAAAATCAAAAAGACTGATTATGGCCAGGAAGAAGCAATATATAAATTTGGAAAGGATCCAAGAGTATATAAGACAACAGTAAAGGAATTCATAAAAGACAAGAATGGTGAAGTAAGCGGAGCTCTTACAGTTGGACTTGAATTTGTAACTGACGAAAAAACAGGTAAGAGAATTATAAAAGAAGTAAGTGGGAGTGAGAAGACAATTCCTGCACAATTAGTTTTGATTGCAGCTGGATTTTTAGGCAGTCAGAAATATGTAACAGATGGATTTGAAATTGAAACAGACAACCGGTCAAATGTAAAAACTAAACCAGAATCATACAAAACTTCAAAAGACATGGTTTTTACAGCTGGTGATATGCACAGAGGTCAGTCTCTTGTTGTTTGGGCAATAGCTGAAGGAAAAAATGCAGCAAGAGAAATAGATAAAGAATTAATGGGATATACAAACCTGTAATTCAATCTTATAAACCTAATTTAATTAAAGGAGTGAAATTTTATGGAAAAACAAAATGTACCTGAAATGTTTGGAGCTTTAGTATTCGATGAAAAAGTAATGAGAGCACGTCTCTCAAGCAAGGTGTACGCATCACTGAAAAAGACAATTGATGAGAATGTACGACTTGATGACGATGTAGCAGAGTCTGTTGCAGAAGAAATGAAGAACTGGGCAATTGAAAATGGCGCAACACATTTTACACACTGGTTTCAGCCACTGACAGGTGTGACAGCTGAGAAACATGACAGTTTTATAACACCATCTCCTGATGGAGGGGTACTGATGGAATTCTCAGGAAAAGAACTCATTAAAGGTGAGCCAGATGCTTCATCTTTCCCTTCAGGTGGATTAAGAGCCACATTTGAAGCACGAGGCTATACAGCTTGGGATCCAACATCATTTGCTTTTATAAAGGATCACACACTATGTATTCCAACTGCATTCTGTTCATACTCAGGGGAGGCACTAGATAAAAAAACACCACTGCTCAGATCAATGCAGGCAATAGACAGACAGTCAAAGAGAATACTTAAATTATTTGGAAATGATAATGTTAAGTATGTAAAAACCAGTGTAGGACCAGAACAGGAATATTTCCTTGTAGATAAAGAGGTATATAATAAGAGACCAGATTTAAAATATACAGGCAGAACATTGTTTGGTGCAATGCCACCAAAAGGACAGGAAATGGATGATCATTACTTTGGAGTAATTAAACCAAGAGTAAATGAGTTCATGGAAGATTTAAATAATGAATTATGGAAACTTGGAATTCTTGCAAAAACAGAGCATAATGAGGTTGCACCAGCACAACATGAACTAGCACCAATTTATTCTACAACAAACATTGCAACAGATTCAAACCAGTTAACAATGGAAATAATGAAGAAGGTCGCAAACAGACATAATATGGTATGCCTGTTACACGAAAAACCATTTGCAGGTGTAAATGGCTCAGGAAAACATAACAACTGGTCATTAACTACTGACAGTGGAGTTAATTTGTTGTCACCAGGAAAGACACCATATGAAAATGCACAGTTTCTTCTGTTCTTAAGCGCTGTAATCCAGGCAGTGGATGATTATCAGGATCTGTTACGATTATCAGTTGCAACAGCAGGAAATGACCACAGACTTGGAGCAAATGAAGCACCACCAGCAATTATTTCTATTTTCCTTGGAGAAGAGCTTACTAAAATTCTAGACGCTATCAAGAATGATACACCATATGAGGAGACAGAAAAAGTAATAATGAAACTTGGAGTACATAGTATACCAGGCTTTAGCAGAGATACAACTGACAGAAACAGAACATCACCATTTGCCTTTACTGGCAATAAGTTCGAATTCAGATCACTTGGTTCATCAAATAGTATTGCGTGCTGTAATATTATGCTGAATGCTGCTGTTGCAGAGAGTTTGAGGCAGTATGCAGATGAATTAGAAAAAGCAGATGATTTTGAAAAATCACTCCATGAACTTATTAAGTCAGTTATTACAAAGCATGAGAGAATACTTTTTGATGGAAATGGATATGGAGATGAATGGATTGAAGAGGCCACAAAGGTAAGAGGATTATTAAACTTAAAAACTACTGCAGATGCAATGCCACACCTCCTTGACAAAAAGAATATGGATATGCTTATGTCACACAAGGTATTTAATGAATCAGAGCTTAAATCACGATGTGAAATAATGCTGGAAAATTATGTAAAGACTGTAAATATAGAAGGACTTACAATGGTTGACATGGTAAGAAAGAATTATCTTCCAGCTATAGAAAGATATCTTTTCAGACTTGCCCAGACAACAAAGCTTATGAGAGAAGTAAGCAGTAATGTTAAATGTAATTATGAAGTTTCGACTATGGAGAGATTATCAGAACTTACAGATGACATACTTACATCAGTAGTAAAACTTGAAGAAACATTAGGTATGCTTAAACAGTCTTCGGATATATTTACTTCATCAGAATATGTAAGAGATGAGATTCTTCCTGCAATGGATAATCTTCGTAAATATGTTGATGAGGCTGAGATGCTCACATCTCAGAGAGATTGGCCATTCCCAAGCTATGGACAGATTCTCTTCAGTGTAAATTAGAAACTTTTCTAGTGAAAAACGATAAGTAATCTGATATAATAAATCTACAAATATTCAATAAATGAGTGATAGGAAAATATTAAGGAGTTAGATTTATGAATTATGAAATTATAGGGGATTCAGATAATCCATTACTAAAAGTGAAATTATCAAGGGGCGAGATGATTAAACTTGAGAGAGGTGCCATGGTCTACATGTCAGACGTGGAAATCAAAGGAAAGATGAATTCTAAAGGCTCAGGAATTGGCGGAATGTTCAGCGCAATTGGAAGAGGTCTTACAAGTGGTGAGAGCATGTTTGTCACAGAAGCTACGGGAACAGCAGATGATGGTGAAATTGGAATTGCCCCATCAGTTCCGGGTAAAATTATTCCTCTCAGAGTAGGTATCCAGCAGTACAGATTGAATACAGGAGCATTTCTTGCATGTGATAACAGTGTTAATTATAAAATGGTATCACAGAGTGTTGGAAAGGCATTTTTTGGGGGAACTGGCGGTTTGTTTGTTATGGAGACAGAGGGAAGTGGTGATCTGTTTGTAAATGCATTTGGAGATTTATTAGAAATAGAAGTTGCACCAAATAAACCGGTGACAATAGATAATGACCATGTTATTGCATGGGACAGAAATCTTGATTATCAGATAAAAGTTGCTTCAGGAACATTTGGATTTACCAGTGGTGAAGGACTAGTCAATCATTTTACGGGAAGTGGTAAAGTAATAATTCAGACACGTAATGTATGTTCTTTGGCATTAGCAATAAGACCTTACATACCAAAAAATAACTAAAATAAAAAATAATAGAGTCAGATATAGAAAAACTATACCTGACTTCTATTTTTTTGTGGTAAAATGGTGAAAACGGATAAGAGGTATATAATATGATAAAAGAATGTTTTGATAATGTAAGAAAAAATGTACCACTGGTGCACAATATAACGAACTATGTAACAGTAAATGATGTTGCTAATATTATTCTCGCATGTGGTGCAAGTCCAATAATGTCTGATGAGCCCGAAGATGTAAGTGATATTACGTCAATCTGCGGAGGACTAAATATAAATATAGGAACACTAAATAAGAATTCAATTGAAGCAATGATAATTGCAGGAAAAAAGTCAAATGAACTGGGACATGTTGTTTTGCTTGACCCTGTTGGTGCGGGTGCATCTAAGCTTCGTACAGATACAGCATTAAGAGTAGCAAGAGAGATAAAATTAGATGTGATTAGGGGAAATATTTCAGAAATAAAAACAATTGCAAACGGAAGTGGAACTACAAAGGGAGTGGACGCAGATGTTGAAGATGCAGTTACAGAGGATAATCTTAATGATGCTGTAAAATTTATTAAAGACTTATCTAAAAGACTAAATGTTATAATAGCAATAACAGGTGCAATTGACCTGGTATCGGACGGGGATAAATGTTATATTATTAGAAATGGATTACCACAGATGGGAGCGATTACAGGAACAGGATGTCAGCTTTCCGGACTAATGACAGCATTCTTAATAGCTAATAAGAATAATAAACTAGAGGCAGCTGCAGCAGCAGTATGTGCAATGGGGGCAGCTGGTGAAATTGGTTATTCATATATGCAGAAGGGTGACGGAAATTCTACATATAGAAACAGAATAATTGATGCCATATATAATATGGATGGAGAGATTCTCTCAAAATATGCAAAATACGAGATAAGATAAGAGGAATAAAATGAAAGTTAATGGACATGATTATACAAAAGAACAATTAAAGGAAAGCATGTTATTATATGCAATAACAGACAGATACTGGCTAAAAGAAGGAGAATCTCTTACAGACAAGGTAAGAGAAGCAATCAGAGGTGGTGCCACCTTTATACAGCTTCGTGAAAAGAATTTGTCAGAGGATTTAATGAGAAAAGAAGCAATTGAAATAAAGGAAATATGTAGGGAATATGATGTGCCTTTTGTAATAAATGACGATGTAATGTTAGCCAAAGAACTGGATGCTGATGGTGTTCATGTTGGTCAGGATGATATGAAAGCCGAAAAAGTAAGAGAGATATTAGGACCAGATAAAATACTTGGAGTATCTGCTCAGACGGTGGAGGAGGCACTTCTTGCACAGAGTATGGGGGCTGATTATCTGGGAGTAGGTGCGGTATTTAAGACAGGTTCTAAGGATGATGCAAGAGATGTATCTCATGATACATTACAGGAAATAGCTAATGCAGTTGACATTCCTGTGATAGCAATAGGTGGAATTACAAAGAATAATGTATTGGAATTAAAGGGCAGAGGAATTGCCGGAATTTCCGTTATAAGTGCTATTTTTGCACAGCCAGATATTGAAGCCGCTGCATCTGAATTAAGAGATAAGGTGAGAACCATAGTTGAGGAGTGATATTAATTTGGATAGAAAAATTCTAAACAATAAAATATATCTATACATGACAGAATTTTTTGCAGGAATGTCTGTAATGGCGGTTGAACTAGGTGCCAGCAGACTATTAGCGCCATATTTCAGCTCTTCACAGATTGTCTGGACAATAATAATTGGAACAATTATGATTGCAATGGCACTTGGAAATTTGTACGGTGGTCGAGTTGCTGATAAGGATCCTAATCCAGATAAATTATATAGAAGAATAATGATTGCAGCAATATGGATTGGTGCAATTCCAGTGGTTGGAAAATATATTATTGTTTTGATATCTGCACTGTTAATATTTAGTGTGGACAGCAATTTTCTTATTATTGCAGGCTTTGTCACTTGTATGATAGTGTTCGTTTTTCCTCTGTTTCTTCTTGGAACAGTGACACCTTCCCTAGTTAAATTTTCCATAGACAGCTTGGAGGGAAGTGGAAGTGTGGTTGGAAAACTAAATGCTGCAAATACTATAGGAAGTATTATTGGTACTTTTGTACCTACTTTTATAAGTATTCCTGCAGTTGGTACATCAATTACATTTTTGATATTTGCAGGAATTTTATTGTTGCTTTCCATAATATATTTTGTAAGTGTGAAAGTAAATTTTACAAAAGCTCTGAAAGTTATAATTAGTATAATATTATTTGTTACCTGTTGCTTTCTGGGCTATAATAATACTTTTGCTTTTTGGCAGAATAATATTGTATATGAAGGAGAATCAGTATACAATTATTTGCAGGTGACAGAGGATGAAGAAAAAGTTGTTTTATCTACAAATGTCTTGTTTGGTGTTCAGTCTGTTTATAAGAAAAACAAAGGAATGACAGGGATGTATTATGACTATGCCATGGCAGCACCTTATATGGCAGGAGTAAAAGAGAAGAATAACATAAAAATTCTGATACTGGGAAATGGTACAGGTACATTTGCCAAACAGTGTAAGCGTTATTTTGATAACACAGAGATTTCAGGAGTAGAAATTGATCAGAAAATTACAGACCTTGCAAAAAAATATTTCGATCTTCCAGATGATGTGAATGTTACAACATATGATGGTAGGGCTTTTCTGAATGTATCTAATGAAAAATATGATGTGATTATGGTAGATGCTTATCAGGATATTACAATTCCTTTCCAGATGTCGTCTGTAGAATTCTTTAAACTGGTAAAGAACCACCTTACAGATGATGGAGTTATGGTTGTAAATATGAATATGCACGGTAATGGTAGAGGCAGTATAAATCAGTATTTAGCAGACACTATATCAAGAGTATTTGATGAAGTATATACTGCAGATGTAGATAATTCTACCAATAGAGAACTTTTTGCATCAAATATGAATATTAAAGACAGATTTAAAACCAATTTAAAATCTGAACAGAATGAACCTTTATCAAATATGATGATAAGAGTTAACAGAGAGTTAATTGAATATAAACCTGGAAATAAAATTCTTACAGATGATATGGCACCAGTTGAGGTGCTTGGAATGAAAACCATGGATACACTTATTAAAGAGGAAGTAAAAGAGTACAGAGAGGTGTATAAAAGAGAGGGTATTAAGGGGTTACTGAAATAGAATTTTACTAAGGAGAAAATAATGTCAACATTAAATATTTTTCAAATTTGTTTTGAAATATGGGGATGTCTTTTTTGTCTTTTAGGTGCTGCAAGAAATCTAATAAAAGATGACTATTAAGACCAGCAGGCAGCCATACTGGGGTGGATGTTTATTAATAATATATGCATACTTGCATCTGATTCGCTTGCATATCTGTACAGAGGTGATATGTCAAATCTTGGGATTGTTATGACTAGAACGTCAAATTTTGTTAATTATGGAGCACAGTATGTTTTTGATGCAACAAATCATTATGGAGAAATATGTTGCGGTACTCTGTCTTGGGCTTGTTGTACTTGCAATTGCAGTACAGGGATTTGTTTACGGATTTTCCTTGATAAATTTCGCAGTAACACTGACTCTTTTAGTGATATCAGCACCAATAACTCATCAAAAATTAATAATTTGCTTGAAATAACAGAAGAATCCGTAAATATTCTGAGTGTGTATACAGAATCAAAAATTTCATCCATAGATGACATAAGAGATGATACAAAACGTAAAGAAATAACAAATGATATAAAAAATTTTACATATAATCTTGCTGAAAACACTAGAGGTTCCGTAGCTGCTTATGTCAGATTTTCAAAAGATTTAACAGAACCACAGGAAGGATTTTTTATAAGTAAAACAATCAGAAGCAGACTGTTCAATGACGAAAAAACGACAGACTTATCAAAATATGATACAAAAGATACGGAACATGTGGGTTGGTATTACAATACAATAGACAGAGGAACAGCAGGCTGGCTCAAACCCTATAATAATGAAAATAGATTGATAATCTTACAGAATATGGTAACGAAATTTCGGATTATATAAGCAGACAAAGTAAAATGAAAGCGATTTCGAGTAATCTTAGAAATGGGATGAAACTGATACTAACGGTTCCCGAAACAGAGATTTACAGGCAGAAAAACACGGTAGTTGCAACAATTGCCCTGTTTGGAATTATTGTAAGTGCAATAATGATTTTACTAACGACAAGTATTATTAATAGAATTATAAGACTTTCATATAAAGATATAATAACAGAAGCTGGAAATAAAAATGCATATCAGGAAGAAATTAATAGAATGGAAAAAGGAATACACTACGGTAATGTCAATTTTGCAGTAGTTGTATTTGATATAAATAATCTAAAATGGGTGAATGATAACCTCGGACATTCCTATGACGACAAACTGATAAAAGATGGATTTCGTGCAATTGCGTCAAATTATAAGAAGAGAAATATTTTTAGAATTGGCGGGGATGAATTCGTTGCAATAATAGAAAATATGACAAATGAAACTTACAATAAAATATTTGATGATTCAAGAGACAATTCCTACATGGATGTATTTAACAGAGCAGACAAAGAAATGTATGTTAATAAACAGGAACTAAAAAAGACAAATCCCAGATTTAATGGGATTTGTCTTTTTCAAATGTTAATCCTAATTTTATACAGTTCTCTGTGCATTCATCGATTGGCATTGGCTTTCCAAAGAGGAAGCCCTGTACCTTTTCGCATCCTGCATCTTTTAGAAATTCATAATGCTCTGGATTTTCTACTCCTTCTGCAAGAGTTCGTATACCAATTAGTTTAGCCATTTCAATAGTTGATTTTATGATGTTTTTTGACTTAATTGTAAAACTTGAAAGAAAATCCATATCAATTTTTAATTCATCAAAATCGTAATCTTTTAACAGATTTAATGAAGAATAGCCGCTTCCAAAGTCATCCATCCATACTTCATAACCATTATCTTTAAATTTTTTAATCACATCGTTTATAAAATTATCACCGACCATAATACTTTCTGTGATCTCCACATTTACCATATTACATGGAATGTTATATGATTCTAGTTTTTTCTCGACAACACTAAAAATATCACATGAAATAAAATCGAGTTTTGATAAATTAAATGAAACTGGAACTATATTTTGGTTATTTTTTATATTAGCATTTAAATCTCTGCAGATTCTGTCGATAATATAAGTATCAAGCTTGTGAATTTGATGAGATTCTTCAAGGGCTGGAATAAAAATGTTAGGGGTTAACAGACCATATACAGGATCGTCCCATCTTGCTAAAGCTTCAAAACCACACACCTCTTTTGTATTGGTTCTAATTACAGGCTGATAATAGACCTTAATATAATCATTTCTTATTGCTGAATCAATATTTGATGTTACATAATCATGGAGTTCCTGCTCTTTTGAAATAACAGGTTCATATAGCTGAATGAATTTATTTAAATTATTTTTTATTGAGATACAGGCAAGTCTTGCCTTGTCACAAGAAATACTCAAGTCTGTGTCTTTATCATCAATAAATGAAACACCTGCGTTAATTTCTATTGACATTCCATGACCGAAATTAAACATAGAATGATGAATATTTGAAATTTTTTGTTTATAATTATCTGAACCAGTAAGTATTACAAAATGATCATCTGAAAATCTGCATACAAAACTCTTTGGAAATTCTTTTTTCAGTACTGAGGCTACATTTTTTATAAGTTCATTTCCAGCCTGAAAGCCGTATTTATAATTATATTTTTTCATATTTCTTATATCAAAGTATAAGATTACAGGTTTTTTACCGGATGAAATTATTTCTTTGACTTTATTTTCACCCCTAAGTAAAAAATAATTCATATTGGCAAGACCTGTAAGGGAGTCGTGATATTTTACATCTTTGAGATTAATATATAAGATGTAAACTTCCCTGTCCTCAAGCATTGTCTTTTTTGCTTTGATAATAAGCTCTGTTTTTGTTTCAGGATTAATTATAATATTCTCTCCGGTACCAATAAGTTCTTCAATAGAAATCCATGGGATAGATCCTTCAGAGAAAAAATAATCCTCAAATGTAATCCCTGCATCAAAAGTTTTCTTTGGGGGTAATATTGCACGGATGGTACTATTTGCCATGATTAATTCATGTGTATCTATATCAACTATAGCAATTGCCTCGTTGGTATTATTTATTATCTCCGTTATGGAATGATCAAAAAGCTGATCCTTTTTAAAATTTTCTTTGACTGCTTTTGTAACATCATCGTAGATTACAATTGCATATCTAGAACCGTCAGGAAAATATTTGTGATATCCTGTTGCATGTAGAAGACTGTACTCATCTTTGCCATATAATTTTTCACGATATATTACATCATAAGGAACATTATGGAGTGCAAAGCTTTTTGCATCATTAACAATTCGTACTACGTCATCAGGATGTACGTTCTTATACATATCATAATCTAGCTGTGTAATCACTTTTTCACGATTCATATCTTTAGACTGGATGGAAATAAAACCATCTGAAACAAGAACGGTTACTACACGGCCATTTAAAAATTTATATACAACTATAGGAATATCAGAGGTTTCGACAAATGATTTAATTTCATTAATCATGTCATTTATGTCAGACATATACAGTACCTCCTCTCTTTTTCGTTCAAAACTTGTCTGTGTTTATAAAGAACACAAAACTACATATATTAACTATACAAAAACTATAAAACAAAATCAATAAAAATTTGTCGCAATTATGAAATATATGTAAATAATAAAGTCATCTCGTTGATTTTGAAAAAAATATTAATATAATAATATAGTAAGAAAAAAAAAAGGGAGAAAAAATGGAAACTATACTTTATATGGATAAGACTATATTGTGGTTTATCAGAAATAATATAGTAAATGATTACTTTACCTGGTTTATGAAATTTGTATCTAATATAGGTAATTCTGGAATAATATGGATTTTAATTACATTGATGTTAATCATATATAAGCCAACCAGAAGAATTGGGATAATCTGCGCAATTGCTCTTGTTGAGGAAGTAATTGTATGTAATGGAATAATAAAGCATTTAGTGAAGAGGGGAAGACCTTGGACAAAAATCAACGGATTAAATCCCCTGGTAAAGAAACCAACTGATTATTCATTTCCATCAGGACATTCTAGCAGTTCTTTTGCAGTTGGATATACAATGCTCAGAAAAGGAAATAAAAAAATAGGAATTCCGGCAATAATTCTTGCAATACTAATTGCGTTTTCAAGACTTTATGTGGCCGTACATTTTCCAAGTGATGTAGTTACAGGGATAATTATAGGTATAATATTTAGTTATGTGGGTGAGTATAGCCTGAAATTAATTGAGAAAAAGAATTCTTCGGAAAATAAGGAATAATAAATACGCAAAGGTAGTGAGAAATTTATGAATGGTATTATTTCTAAAAAAAATATACTAAGTGCAGGAGTTAAAATTACAAAGAAAAAATATTTATTTTTATAACCATAATAGGAATTATATATTTCGCATTATCTTATTTTTCATCAAATATTAGCGGAATGGACAAATATCCTAATACTAAACTGGATTCTGATATAGAGGTTACTGTTATAAAAAAAGATGGAAACAAAAAGAGTTATAATACAAACTATTTTGAAAAACTGGATATAGGGGATAAACTTATTTTAAATATTAGAATGCCTGAGAAAAAGCCATTTATTAATTCTTCTCTCTGTATGAAATTATATAACTGTACAGTTGATATTAAATATAATGACAGGTTATTATATTCATATGGTCATGATCAGGTAAAAAATAATAAACAGATAGGAAACGTGTTTGTTAATATAGGTATTCCAGATGATGCCTGGGGTAATGATATAACAGTTGAATGTTATAATTACGAAAATGATTCTCTTGATAAAGTAAGGAATGTCTTACTTTTTCCTACAGAAATGTCATTAAGATACCCAATAGCTGGGAACAAGCTTGAATTTGTCTTCTGTATGGCATCTGTTGGCCTTGCTATTTTTGTACTTGTAATGGTTCTGCTTTTTGGAACATTTAATAAAATAGAAAGACAAGGTTTTTATCTTGGAGTTTTTGTGGCCACAATGGGAATATGGATGCTTGGATTTAATGACATGCTGTATATGATAATCAGTGAGACACATATAGCCGCAAATGCGGAATATGTGGCACTTTTCTTTATGCCGGTACCGTTCTGTGGATTTTTGATGCTTGGAAGCGAAGGAAAGTCTAGATATATTGATAAGATTTTACTTAATATATATTCAATATTTTTTATTGTCGCAACATTTCTCAATTTTACAACAACCATTCATTACACAAAATTAGTACATGTTATGAGAGGATTACTGGCAGCTGGTCTTATAATAGTAATTCTTGTAAGAATATTTGTTAAACAGGAAATAAACTTAAACCTAGATATAATTTGGATGGGAATTATTATTTCAGGTGCCATATTATTGCTTGATGTATTAAGGTTTGAAATTTCGGGAGTTTCACCTGAGTTTGCAAAAATGTTTCCATATTCATTTTCTGTACTTGGAATGTTTACCTTTGTATTTTCTCTGTCTGGAGGATATTTTGCAGCAATAACGAGTGAAATGCACCATAAGAAACACTTAGAGGAAGTTGCATATCTAGATGGAATGACAGGTGTGTATAACCGAACCGGTGCAAAAAAAATATTTAATAAAATAGATATAAAACAAGATTATAGCATGGTGTTTTTTGATGTAAATAATCTTAAGGTGGCAAATGATGAGTATGGACATGAAACAATAAAGAATAGTAACAGGGGATAAATCCATGCATACAATGATATAAAAAACGGAGTATAACTATATGCATGTAATTGATAATGGACCAGAACCAGAAGCTTTAGATGTATATAAAATTGCATCTGTAAACAGAAATTTTAGAACTACTTTGTGGACAGGAAAGCATCTGCAATTGACAGTGATGTCTATACCACCAGGTGGAGAGGTTGGCATGGAGATTCATAAAAATACAGATCAGTATATAAGAGTTGAACAGGGTACAGGAATGGCTGTGATTAAAATGTGCCGAGGAATGGAGAAACAGCAAATATATCCAGGATGTGGAGTGTTTATTCCAGCAGGAACTTATCACAATATTGTGAATTGTGGAAGAACACCACTTAAATTATCTTCGGTTTACGCACCACCACAGCATAAACCAGGAACAGTACACAGGACAAAGGCGGATTCGGATGCAGAAGAATATAAAAATAGCAATGAGGAAAATCACATTCATCAAAAAATGTAAAATTAATTGATGCAAAAATAACAATTATATAATAAAATGGAGAAGTTAAACTTTAATTCGGGTCTAAAGGAGATTTAATGAGTTATAAAAGAAATATTTTAAAATCACTAATATTCCTTTCAATACCAACAATCATAGAACATGTAATGAGTACGCTTCTCCAGTATGTGGATACGGCAATGGTGGGACATTTAGGTGAAAATGCCACAGCTGCTGTGTCCACTACAACAACAATAACCTGGCTTGTTAACAGTGTACCCTATGCGTTTGGAATAGCCATACTTGCATTAATGGCAAAGGAATCCGGGTCTAAGAATTATGAAAATACGTCAAAGTTATCTGCAAACGCATTTATTGTTACCATAATCTGTGGAATTATTATGACTATCTTGTGCGTGGCGTTAAGTCCTTTTATTCCGGTTTGGATGAATGCTGCAAAAGATATTAGAAAAGACGCGTCTGAGTATTTTCTTATAATAAGTACAGTTATGCTTTTCAGGTCATTTACAATTATTTATGGTTCAGCACTGAGGGCAATTAAGAATACCAGAACCCCTATGAGGATAAATCTTTTATCTAATTTATTAAATATAATTTTAAATACAGTATTTATTTATGGTGCAGGACTGGGAGTAAAGGGTGCAGCAATTGCATCTGCAATATCTTATCTGATAGGCGGAGTTCTTATGTTTGCATTCTCGTTCAGGGATGACAGACTTAAATTTAATATAGGGACAATAAGGCCAGATAAGAGAATTCTTTCAAAATGTATGAAGATTACGATTCCGGCTTTGGAAAATATTGTTTTACATACCAGGTTATGGATTGAGAACTGCATCCTCATCTCTAATAGGTAATGCAATAGGAGAAAAAGATAGGAAGAAAACAATTGTCACAGAAAAACTCTGTATATTAATTACAGTATTGATGATGATTATCAATGGAATTATTTTGTACTTCGTTTCGTATCCTCTGATGCGGATATTTACTAATAGTATAAGAGTGGCACAAACAGGGTCATCTGTATTAAAACTGGTAGCTTTTACAGAACCTTTTTTTGGGCTCATGATAGCGCTAGAAGGAATATATTACGGTATGGGTAAAACTAAGGAGATATTCTATGTGGAAACATTTAGTATGTGGGGTATTAGAATATTCAGTACATTTCTGTGTACACAGGTATGGCATATGTCACTTAGTGCTGTATGGTATTGTATGATTGCTGATAATATATTTAAGGCAATTGTATTGTTAATCATTTACTTAAAAAATGTTAACCATAACAAATAAAATAGTTGACATATACTGAAAAAGGTAATATACTTCTGTTGAAATACAGGAGGTGTGTTATGATAAATAAAAACAAAACAATATTAATTACTATGTGTGCATTGTTTGCAGCACTGCTGGCAGTGTGTTCGCAGATTCAGATACCATTAGAATTTATTCCTATAAACCTTGCACTTTTTGCGGTTTATCTTGCAGGAATTATTTTGGGACCATGGGCAGGAGCGTCATCAGTTAGTGTGTTTGTTCTTCTTGGAGTTGCTGGAGTACCAGTATTTGCTGGATTTAAGGGCGGACTTGGAGCAATAACAGGACATACAGGCGGATATATTGTTGGATATATATTTGCCGCATTGGTTACAGGATTTGTTGTTAGAATTACAAACGATAAAATTTATATGATGATTATCGCCTGTGTTGTAGGAATGGCTGTTTGTTATATTCTCGGTACAGTGTGGTTTATAATACTCACAAAAATGTCAGTAGCCAAGGCAATTTCATTATGTGTAGTTCCATTTTTACCAGGAGATGCAATAAAAATAGTCCTTGCTGCTGTGACAGGAAACAGATTGAAGAAGTTAATGCCTGAGTTATCTGAGTTAAGCAGAAGTGTAAATTAAATAAATATAAGTAAAATTAACTAATGCCTCCAAATGAGCAGATTTTGCAATTTGGAGGCACTTTTTCTTTTGACACTTATTAATAGGTATGCTATATTAAATGGAATATTATCATACGGTAATAGTGTAATTATTTGAAAGGAAGGTTATGGAAAATGGATGTAAATATTAAGGATAAGGCAGCCTCTATGAAATTATCAAGCTATAAGATGGCTTCTCTTTCCCTGGAAACAAGAAATAATGCATTACGAGCAGTTGCAGACAGCCTGATTGCAAATATGGATGAAATAGTACGTGCAAATGAAGCAGATCTTAAAAAGGCTGAAGAAGATGGCTTGAAATCATCGATTTTCAAAAGACTTAAATTTAACGAAGATAAAATAAATGGGGTAGTAAAAGGGATTAATGACCTGATAAAACTAGAGGATCCACTTTCAAAAGAACTTATGAAAAGAGAATTGGATTCGGACTTACTTCTTATTAAAGAGACATGCCCTATTGGTGTAATTGGGGTGATTTTTGAATCACGTCCAGATGCAATGGTACAGATCGCATCATTATGTATAAAAAGCGGAAACTGTGCAATATTAAAGGGTGGAAGTGAGGCGATGAATACAAATAGAGTTGTATTTAATCTCATTTATCAGGCGGCACTTTCTGCAGGTTTGCCAGAAAACTGCATGTTCCAGATTGAGGCAAGAAGTGACATAAATGAAATATTAAAATGTCATGAATCTGTAGATCTATTAATTCCAAGAGGTTCTAACCAGTTTGTTCAGTATATAATGAGCAATACAAAAATTCCAGTTATGGGACATGCTGATGGTATATGTCATATATATGCAGATAAGAACCTGGATATAGATAAGGCAGTAAGAATTATCATTGATTCAAAAACTCAGTATCCTGCTGTATGTAATGCAACAGAAACATTACTTGTACATAAGGATATAGCAAAAGAACTCCTTCCAGCATTAAATGCTGGTCTTAAAGCAAAAAATGTTGAAGTCAGAGGAACTTGTGATGTTCGTGAGATAATTGACTGTGAGGAAGCAACAGAGGAAGATTTTGCCACAGAATATCTGGATCTTACAATTTCTGTAAAAATCGTAGATGATATTGAAGAAGCAGTAATGCATATAAATAAATACGGATCTCATCACACAGACTGTATTATTACAGAAGATAGGGATGCATGTGGATATTTTATGCAGAATGTTGATTCGGCAGGGGTTTATAATAACTGCTCTACAAGATTTGCCGATGGATACAGATATGGTTTCGGCGCAGAGGTTGGAATAAGTACAGGAAAATTACATGCAAGAGGCCCTGTAGGACTTGACGGACTCTGTACATATAAATATAAGATGTTTGGAAATGGAAACATTGTAGATGATTATGAGACAGGAAAAAGAAACTATAATTTTAAAGATATTAATTAGTTTTAATATTCACAATCTTGTGATATTATAATACTTATATAAGCAAAAAGGAGAGGATTGTATTATGGAAAATTATTATGGAAACAACAACGACAACGGATATCATTCATATGATAATGGATATCAGCAGAATGGATATCAGCAGAATGGATATCAGCCAAACGGATATCCTCAGAATGGCAATACATATTATGACCAGGTAAATTCATTTGAAACAGCAACGAACAGAGATGAGATAAAGTCAAAAATAATAACAAGATCATATATTGTAATGCTTGTTTCACTTCTTATCACAGCATTTGCAGCAACTGCAACAGCTATGGATGCAGCAACATTCTACTCAATGTTAAATTATGCGTTTAAGCCACTAATTATAATTGAAGTACTTGTGGCAATTGGTGCTTCATACTTCATCGGAAAGAAAAATGTAGCAGCCGCAGCAGTAATGTACCTTGCATATACCATTATGAATGGTGTTACAATGTCAGTGATTTTTTATGCTTTTGATCTCAGTTCAATTCAGCAAGTGTTTTTAACAACCGCTATTTTATTTGGAGTTATGGCTGGTATCGGTGCAGTTACTAAAAAGGATTTAACAAGCCTTGGCTCACTGCTTTCAATGGCACTTATTGGAGTAATAATCGTATCTATATTTGCTGGTATTTTTGGATATACAGGAATGGATATGGCAATCAATTATATAGTAGTATTTATATTTGTAGGTCTTACAGCTTATGATGCACAGAAAGTAAAGGTATATGCCAATACAGCATCAGAAAGCGACATTAATGTTTTAGCTTTATACTCAGGAATGCAGTTATATCTTGATTTTATTAATATATTTATCAGATTACTTGCAATCATGGGAAAAAGAAAATAAATAAAAACAGGAGAAAATCAGTGAGAAGAAATCAATTCGTTAAAAAGTCGGCAGCATTTGCCCTGGCGTTAACACTTTCTGTATCTGTATTTACAGGATGTGGCAAGTCAAACAAGAAAACTAGTGGTGGAAAAGCTCAGACTGAGTCAGCTAAAGAAGCTGAGACAACCAGAAAACTTGAAGTTGAGGGAACAGAAGTTAAACCACAGCTTCAGACAAAATTAAATGTTATTGAAGACAATAACAGAAATGTTTATGAAATTTTTGTCGGTTCATTTTATGACAGCGACGGGGATGGAATGGGGGATATTAACGGAGTTATACAGAAACTGGACTACATTAATGATGGAAATCCAGAAACAGATACTGATTTAGGTTGTAATGCAATTTGGTTTATGCCAGTAAATCCTTCGCCATCATATCACAAATATGATGTATTAGATTATCGCGAAATTGATAAGGCATATGGAACATTAGATGATTTCAAAAATTTAATTAATGAATGCCACAAACGTGGAATTACAGTAATAATGGATCTTGTAATGAATCATTCATCTATAGCAAATGAATGGTTTAAACAGGCAAAACAGTATTTACAGAGTCTCCCTGCAGACCAGGAACCAAATCCTGCAGATTGTAAATATGTAGATTATTACACATTTACAAAAGAAAAGAAGGGAAGCATTTATTACCCAGTGGGATCAACACCATATTACTATCTTGGACAGTTCTCACAGCAGATGCCAGATCTTAATCTTGCAAATCCAGATGTAAGGGCAGAATTTGAGCAGATTTCAAAATACTGGCTGGATATGGGTGTTGATGGATTCAGACTTGATGCTGCAAAAGAATATTTCTCTGGAGAAACACAGAAAAATGTTGAAGTGCTTACATGGTTCAATAATTATGTAAAGAGCGTAAATCCAAACGCATATATAGTTGCAGAAACATGGACTTCTGATTATGCAACATATCTCACAAGTGGAATAGACAGTGCTTTTGATTTTAGCTATTCAGGATCGGATGGAGAATTATCACATATTACTCATGGAACAGATCCTGCATATAACGGAAAATATTTTGCAGATTGTCTAGTTCAGTCACAGAATGAGGTGCAGGCAGCAAATCCAAACGCTATACAGGCATCATTTTTAAGCAACCATGATATTGACAGACCAGCAGCATACCTTGCATATAAAGAAAACAGAATCAAATTTGCACAGGGACTTCAGATGATGATAAATGGTGCATCGTTCATATATTACGGAGATGAAATAGGACTTGGTGGTTCAGGAGCAGATGAGAATAAACGTTCACCAATGATTTGGTCAGCTAAAGATACAAAAGGACAGACAAGAGGTCCTGTCAATATGACTAAGGATTATGTAATAAACAGTTTTGAGGCCGTAGATAACCAGGAAAAGGACAAGAATTCAGTTCTTTCATATGTTAAACAGGCACTTAAACTTAGAAACATTTTCCCTGAAATTGCCAGAGGACAGCTTGCAGAGATTGAGACTGGTGATGAGGACATCATGTCAGTTTCTAAAACATATAATGGAAGTAAGATAATAATACTTGCAAACTGCAACAATGATGAGACAAAGCAGGTTAAATTATCAAGAACTGAAAATGGATATACATGTATTCAGGGTGAGTTAAGCGTAACAGAAGAGGAACCATATCAGGTAGATGACACTATTGTGCTTCCTCCAAATGCTATTGTAATATTAAAATAATTATAGAAAACTTTGCCGGCAGGGATAATACTGCCGGCATTTTTTAGGAATATTTAAAATGTAGAATAAGTCATTAAAAATGCTAGTATAAATGAAAATCTTAACAAAATCAGTAGATAATTTATGGAAAATTTATCAAATAAAGGTAAAATTGCATAAAAAATGAACATTATGTTAATAGAAATTAAAAAATATCACAAAAACTTCTTGCAATATAATAGTGATTAATATATAATAAGTTTACTGACTAGAATGTCAAAAACAAAAAGAAAAGAGAAAAAAGAAAGGGTGGATTTTATTATGAGAAAATCTATTAAAAAAATGGCAGCTGCTATGCTCGCTGCAACAATGGTAATGGGTCTTGGAACAACAGCTTTCGCAGCTGATCTTGACACAGCTTCAATTCCAGCTGGAACATTTGTTTACACACTTACAGGAAACATGACAGATCCAAGTTGGGAATCAATGGATGATGCAAATGTTATGCAGCAGGCAAAAGATGTTAATGGAAATGACATCGCAGGTGTTTATTCTATGGATATCACAATGCCAGCATATGATGAAGAAAGCCAGTGGGCTTCAAGATTTGCAATCTGTGCATATGCAAATGACGACGAAGTTGATGGAGCAAACGTTGCTTGGCAGAGAATCGTTCTTGGTGACACAGCAGCAACAAAGAAGAACGTATTAGAAAGCTTAGGAAAAACATGTTTAACAAACATCAGAGTAGAAACAGCTGAAGAGACACCTGTTACAGTATACTTTGATAGCACAACAAACGCAGTAGTTATCCGTGATAAAGATAACAATGATATTCCTTATAAAGTTGGATGGATTACAAATGACGATAATGAAACATATTACTCATTAGAAGAATTATCAGCTATGTCATTAGATGATTTCGTAGCAGGTCTTAATGAAACAGATAGAAAAGGTGATGTTGAAGCATTAGGAATTACAGCAATTCCTGATTTTGCAGCAATCAACTCAGCTCTTAGCGATAAGATCGACGGAAAATATGTTGAGCCTACAACAGAAGAGACAACAGTTGCAGAAGAGACAACAACAGTAGCAGATGAAACAACAGCAGCTGCAGCAGAAGAGACAACAGTAGCAGCTCCAGCAGCAACAACAGCAGCTCCAGCAGCAACAACAGCAGCTCCAGCAGCTAAGGCTGCAACAGCTACAACAGCAGCTAACCAGTCAACAAAGACAGGTGATGTTGCACCAGTTGCTTTATTCGCAGTTTTAGTAGCAGCAGTAGCAGTAGTTACAGTAGCAGCTAAGAAAAAAGAAGCTTAATTAGAAACTGAATCTAAATAAGATACTTAAAGGGAAATGCATTATGCATTTCCCTTTTTTATATGTAGAATGAGTAAAATGGAAAATAATATTCAACTCAGTGGACATCAATCAAAAGATATATGAGACCACACTAGAAGAGATTACATGATTTTAGAAGTAGTCTATTGTATATTACGTACATAAAATTGTAAAAATCTGGTTGCATATTGGTAATAAGTGATATATAATTATTATCAAACGGAGAGTTGCGAAAGCAATGAGTATGAAAGGAGAAAAAAGAAAAATGAGAAAATTAGTAAAGAAGATTGCAACAGTAGCTTTAGCTGCTTCAATGACTGCAGCTATGAGTGTGTCAGCATTTGCAGCTGACTTTTATCAGTTCGTAGGTAACCCAAACCTTTTTGGTGACGCTGACCAGGGAAATGATAAGATTGGATGGGTTCCAACAGTTGATACACAGAATTTTACAGCAGTAGATGGTCAGGATGATTTATATGTTTATACAAGTACATATGCCCTTCCTTCTGATCAGACTCCTAACGAGGATCCTAAGAAAGATCCAATGAACTTAAGTACACAGTTTAAGGTACTTGCAGATGGACAGGATTTTGCATGGAACTATCAGATGTGCCTTGGTATTCCAGAATCTGCATGGGCAGATAACCAGTCACAGTTTAAAGTAGTTGGAGATTTCCAGCCAGGTGAATTCAAAGTATACATGGATCCTAAGAAAGGTTTTGTATGTATTATACAGAACAACAAGAGTGTAGAATTAAATGTAAGATATCATTCAAAAGACGAAGAATCTTGGAACTTTGTAGCATTAACAAGAAAAGCAATTATTGGTGATGGTTATGCAGATAGCTCAGTTTACTTCAAAGATGATGAATATAAAGCATTTGTTGACAAATGTTTAGGTCTTGGAAGTGCAGCAGCTCCAGCAGCAACAGCAGCTCCAGCAGTAACAGAGGCAGCTACAACAGCAGCTCCAGTAGAGACACAGCCAGCTACAACAGCAGGTACAGGAGTTAAGTCTAATACAAACTCACCTAAGACTGGTGATGTTGCTCCAGTTGCTATGTTAGCAGTATTAGCTGCAGCAGTAGCAGTTACAGTAGCAGCAAAAAGAAAAGAAGCTTAATATAGTTTGACATAATTAGTCAATTTTTGTGGGAATGTGAAAACATTCCCCCGTTTTTTATGCATTTTATACAAAACATTGGCAATTTTATATTGCATAAAACTATCTGATGATATATAATAGGCAAGTAGTTAGTTGCAGAATTTGCAACAATTTGAAAGGAGAAAATTTAATAATGAAAAAAGTAATTAAAAAAGTTGCTACAGTAGCAGCAGCTGTTTCTATGGCAGCAGCAATGAGCGTTTCAGCATTCGCAGCTGATTTTTATCAGTTTGTAGGTAATCCAAATCTTTTCGGAGATGCAGATCAGGGAAATGACAAGATTGGTTGGGTTACAACATTAGATACACAGAACTTTACAGCAGTTGATGGACAGGATGATTTATATTCATTCACAAGCACATATGCATTACCATCAGATCAGACACCAAATGAAGATCCTAAGAAAGATCCAATGGAACTCAGCAGACAGTTCAAAGTACTTGCAGATGGACAGGAGTTTGCATGGAACTATCAGATGTGTCTTGGTATTCCAGAATCAGCATGGGCAGATAACCAGTCACAGTTCAAAGTTGTAGGTGACTTACAGCCAGCAGAATATAAAGTATACATGAACCCAACAAAAGGTTTTGTTTGTCTTATCCAGAATAAGAAGAACGTTGAATTAAATGTAAGATATCATTCAAAAGATGAAGAGTCATGGAATTTCGTAGCACTTTCTAAGAAAGCTATCGTTGGTGATGGATATGAAGAGAGTACAGTTTACTTTGATGACAAAGCATACTTAGAATTCGTTAATCAGTGTCTTGAATTAGAAGGCGGAGAGAAAATAACAGCTTTAGCTGGTGGTTCATCAGATGATGCAAAGGTTTCAGATGATAAAAAAGAAACAAAAGCAGATGAGAAAACAACAGAAGCAAAGAAAGATAACAAAGATGACAAGAAAGATAGCAATAACACAATGCCAATCGTATTAGTAGTTGTAGCTGTAGTTGTTATCGCAGTAATCGCTGTAGTTGTTTCTAAAAGCAAAAAATCTAACTAATAATTAGAAATATTATTAACTGGCAGGTTGATTAACAATCTGTCAGTTTTTTTGTTAATATTGCATAAAAAATACTATTAATATTTGGACATTGTGCAAATATTAAATAAAATAATATTAAAAAGGTATTGCAAATTATACTGTGATGTTATATAATTAAACCAATCGGTAAGAGTGTGTACACTTTTACAAAAACCAAATATAAAAGGAGAATGAATAAAATGAGAAAATTACAGAAAATTTTTGCAGTTTCAGCAACAACAGCTATGACATTAGCTATGGGTGTTTCAGCATTCGCTGATACAACAGTTACATATCATTTCTATAACGCAAGCAAATGGGATAAAGTTGGCGCTTGGGTAAAACAGAGTATCGATTGGAAAGATGATTGTCTTCCACTTGACAAATGTGTACTTAAAGACACAATAGACGGAACAGCTCCTCATGAGCCAATCTGGCCAGGTGCTACAATGGAAGCAGAAGGAAATGACTGGTACAAAGTAACATGTACATACACAGACTTCAGCAAGGGATCAATGATGATCTTCAACAACTATGTTGGTGATAGCGTTGCAACAGATACAACATCAGATGCTGATATCGCTAAGATTCAGGCAGCTGGAATCACTACAGATTCTAATGGAAAACATCAGACACCTAACATCATGATTAAGAAAGGATCAGAAGCAGCTTCTGATTACTATATCAACTATGATGGAAATGAATCAGGAAGCTTAATCGTTATCGGAAAGAGCGATATGGTTACAACAACACCTCCAGCTAACTACCCTTCATCAGCAGCTCCAGCAGCAGATGGAACAGCAGATCCAGCAGCAGGAACAACAACTCCAGCAGGAACAACAGGTTTGCACCACTTAAATCCGCACTACGAAGATCCAGCAGCAGGAACAACAACTCCAGCAGGAACAACAGCAGCAGGAACAACAGCAGCAGGAACAACAGCAGCAGCTGGTACAGGAGTTAAATCTAATACAAACTCACCTAAGACTGGTGATGCAGTAGCAGTTTCTACACTTGCACTTGCAGCAATCGCAGCTATCGCAGTAGTAGCTTCTAAAAAGAAAGTTAACGCTTAATCTTATTGATTAATTAATAGCAATATTAAGAGAAGTCGTAATACGACTTCTCTTTTTGCACTTGACGTGATGGTAGTAAATTTGATAATATCACTAGGGACAGATTTGTAATATACCAATTTTTTTGAAAGGAAACGTTTATTAATGAAAAATCTTCTGTTTATTTATAATCCATATTCTGGAAAAGGTATGGTTAAAGAAAATTTATCAGATATAATAGACTGTTTTGTAAAAAATGGATATCAGGTAAGTGTTTATCCAACACAGGGCAGGATGGATGCAAAGGATCAGGTTATTCATATGGCTAGTCTGTATGATATGGTTGTTTGCAGTGGAGGTGATGGTACACTGAACGAGGTAATCAGTGGACTTATGGAACTTCCAGATAAACCTGTTCTTGGATATATACCAGCAGGATCTACAAATGATTTTGGACAGAGCATAAAACTTCCAAAGACGATGATTGATGCAGCCAAAGTTGCAGTAAGCGGTACTCCTATTTCAGTCGATATAGGAAGTTTTAGAAAGAGAAAATTTGTATATATTGCTGGATTTGGAGCATTTACTGATGTATCTTATATGACACCACAGGAAATGAAGAATGTTCTGGGTCATTCTGCATATTTACTCGACGCTGTAACAAAGCTCACTACGCTGAGAACATATCATATGAAAGTAACATATGATGGTAATAATGAGGTTGAGGGCGATTATTTATACGGTATGATTACGAATTCAATTTCTGTTGGAGGATTTAAAGGTATTACTGGTAAAAATGTTGCGTTAGATGATGGATTGTTTGAGGTGACTTTAATAAAACGTCCTAAGAATCCTATTGATTTAAACCTTGTACTTGGTTCAATGATTGGTATGGATTTTAAAACGGACAGTGTGGTTTCTTTTAAAGCATCAGAGATTATTTTTGAGGCTGAGCAGAAGGTTCCATGGGTATTAGATGGAGAGTATGGTGGATCACCAAGGAAAGTTAAAATTACAAATAATAAAAAAGCAATCAGGATAATGTCGGGAATTTCTAAAAATAACTAGAATGATTGGCGGGATAATCCGGTATTTGCATAAGACAAGAGACAATGTAACCAGGTATAGAGAAAGGACCGATTTTAGTGATTGAAGAGGAATTTTTAGGCAAATTGGCTAAATTAGTCGAAGAAGCAAAGGAAAAGAATAATCTTATTGATTTCAAAAAACTTGATGCATTCTGCAAAGAGCAGAAACTTACAGGTGAACAAATGGATTTGGTTTACCAGTATTTTGAAGATAATAAGATAGAGGTAGCAGCATCAACAGAAGTTGATTCTGATGTCAGTGCTGGCAAGGATGGCTCAGCAGCTGATGGAGAACTTGTTTTAGAACCTACAGATGAAGAACTTGAAGAGGAAGAGGAAGATAAGATAGATTTAGATGCCATTGATTTATTAGATGGTGTTGGAACTGAAGATCCTGTAAGAATGTATTTAAAAGAGATTGGAACAGTGCCACTTTTAAGTGCTGAAGAAGAACTCAGACTTGCCAAGAGAAAATCTGAAGGTGACCAGAGAGCAAAAGACAGACTTATTGAGGCAAACTTAAGACTTGTTGTAAGTATTGCTAAGAGATATACAGGTAGGGGAATGAGCTTTCTTGACCTTGTTCAGGAGGGAAATTTAGGTCTTATTAAAGGTGTTGAGAAATTTAATTATGATAAGGGATTTAAATTGAGCACATATGCTACATGGTGGATAAGACAGTCAGTAACCAGAGCACTTGCAGATCAGGCTAGAACAATCAGAGTTCCTGTGCATATGGTAGAGACAATTAACAGAATGTCAAAAATGCAGAGAAAGCTTACGCTTGAACTTGGATATGAACCTTCAGCAGCTGAATTAGCCCAGGCACTTGATATGAGTGAGAATAAGGTATTAGAGATTATGCAGATTGCAAGGGAACCTGCATCCTTAGAAACACCTATTGGTGAAGAGGACGATTCAAATCTTGGAGATTTTGTTGCTGATAACAATACTGTTACACCAGAGGCTAATGTTGAGCAGGTTATGTTGAGAGAACATATTGATCAGCTTTTAGGAGACTTAAAAGAAAGGGAAAGACAGGTAATTGTTCTCAGATTTGGTCTTGAAGACGGACATCCTCGTACACTTGAGGAAGTTGGAAAAGAATTTAATGTTACAAGAGAGAGAATACGACAGATTGAAGCGAAAGCTTTGAGAAAACTACGTAATCCAGTTAGAAGCAAAAAGATTAAAGACTTCCTTAAGAGCTAGGACTAGTGTTATAAGCTCCGCAGGGATGAGCGGAGACAAATAACACAGGCTTTAGGAGAGAATAATATGTATTACAATAATATCTCAAATGATGATGATATAGAGATTATATACTGGGGCAATGAGGAAGAAAATAACACAGTTAATTCAGATAAGATTAAGAAACATCGCAAAAAAAAGGATGACTATGACTGGAAAAAAGAGGCGATGGGATTTCTTAAGATTATTGCAATTGCTGTTGTAATTGCGTTTGCGATAAATAATCTTGTAATAATAAATGCAGAAGTCCCAAGTGGTTCCATGGAGAAAACAATAAAGAAACATAGCAGAATGGTAGGATTCAGGCTTTCATATGTGTTTTCTAAGCCTAAATCTGGGGATATTATCATATTTAAATACCCTGAAGATGAGAGTCAGAATTTTGTTAAGAGGGTAATTGCCACTCCAAAAGACGTAGTAGAAATAAATAATGGTGTGGTATATGTTAATGGCAAGGTAATAAATGAACCATATGTATATTATGATGATGGTACACCTGATGCAGATGGGGATTTTCCAAAAACTAAGGTTCCAAAAGGATGCTATTTTGTTCTGGGAGATAACAGAAATAACTCCAAAGATTCGAGATTCTGGGTAACAACCCACTTTGTAAAGGAGAGTCAGATTCTTGGAAAAGCAATATTTAGTTATTACCCATCAGTTTATATGTTAAAATAGATTTTGCTGATTTATTTTATGTTTAATTCATATACATCAATAGAAGAGTCAACAGATAGTTCACAATTTAAATATAGATTGTGGGCTATTTTATTTTTGCCGGAAACATGAAGAATCATTTTATCAAATCCCATATCAGACAGCATATTAAGAATTGATTTAAAAGATTTTTTTCCATATCCTTTATGTCTGAATGTATCGAGAATTTCAAAACCATAAAATGTAACGCATCTATTAGCTGAATTGTCATCTTCATCAAAATCTAGAAATGCACCCCCAATGTAATCTTCATCAAGCCATATTTCAATTTCATTATTATCCTCGTTAAAGAAAATTTCAAGTTCATCATCAACTTTATGGTAATTGAGAAATGAATAGCTCATCAGATATTCACTGTCATAATATTTAAAACCAGTTGAAGAAATAACAGGTGATAAATATTCTGATGATTCTCTTGGAATACTTACGTAAAGTGATGTATAATTATTCCTTCTAAGATCGTTGATGACAAGAGAAAGAAGTTTGCAAAAGATATGTTTTTTTCTGTGAAACTGATTTATAACTGGATAAATTGTAACAGATTCAGGAATAATAAATGCAGTTATTACACCAATAATATTATCGGAATTGTCTGTACAGATATAATAACATCCGCCATCATAATTCTCTGAATTTATGAGGTCATCTGTTTCAAAGAAATAAGCATGGTTATCTGATTTCTGCTGTGATAACACAAAATTATTAAGCTTAGAAATTAAGGTTGGTGGTAATACTTTATATTTGTTAAACTGATAACACATTTTTGTATGCCTTTCTATGGATATATTTATAAAGTGTATTATAATTCAGTGAAACTAAAATTGCAAAATGAAACATGAGGGTTTATAATTATTTCCATGAAATAAGTTTGACAGGAGAGAATGACATGAATCAAGTTTTAAATAAAAGAGAAGATATAGAAGATAAATTTAAATGGGATATGACCGATGTCTACAAGGATGAGGATCTTTGGGAACAAGACAGAGTAAAGGCATATGAAAATATAGGGGAGATTGAGAAGTACAGTAAAAATCTCTGTGACAGCAAAGAAATATTTAAGTCAGGTATGGATATTATTTATAGTACACAGTTAATGGTGGAGAGAGTATATTTTTACGCAAATCAGAAATATCATGAAAACCTTGGTAATTCTAAGTATCAGAAAATGTCCAATCAGACAGATGAATTAATTACAGCGTTTGGCCTTGCAACATCCTTTGTGGTACCAGCTATTCTTGCGTGTTCACAAGAAAAAATAGCTGGTTATTTAGTAGACAATGAACTTGTACAATATAAGATGTACTTAAATGATGTATTTAGACAAAAGAAGCATATTTTATCTGAGGCAGAAGAAGCAATAGTTGCAAAAACAAATAAATTCTCACAGGGTGCATCAAATATATTTTCTGTATTTAACAATGTAGATATTGATTTTCCAGAGATTAATGATGGAAATGGTAATATGGTTAAGCTTACACATGGAAATTATAATACATTTCTAACAAGCAAGAACAGAGAAGTAAGAAAAGATGCATTTATGGCTATGTATCATACCTTTGCAAAATATAAAAATACACTTTCAATGGTGTACCAAACAAGCCTTAATAAGGATTCATTTTATGCAGATGTGAGAAAATATGATTCCAGCAGAGAGATGTTTCTTGACGATTCAAATATAGATGGAAGTGTGTATGACAATCTTATCAAAACAGTGAATGAAAACCTTCCAATAATGCACAAATATCTTGAAATCAGAAAGAAAGCCCTAAATCTAGATGAACTTCATATGTATGATATTTATGTTCCAATAGTTGACGTTGATAACAAAGAGATAGATTATGATAAGGCCAAGGAAATGGTATTAGATGGCCTTAAGGTAATGGGAACAGAGTATACTGACCTATTAAAAGAGGGATTTAATAACAGATGGATTGATGTCTATGAGAATGAAGGAAAGAGAAGTGGAGCGTATTCATGGAGCGTTTATGACACACATCCTTATGTATTATTAAATTACCAGCCACAGTTAAATAGTGTATTTACAATAGCTCATGAAATGGGTCATGCATTACATTCGTATTATTCTAATAAAAATAACTCATATATCAATTCGGAGTACAAGATATTTGTAGCAGAGGTGGCATCCACATGTAATGAGTCGCTGCTTATAAATCACCTAATAAATAAGAGTGAAGATGACAGGGAAAAAGCATATCTTATAAATTATTTTCTAGAGCAGTTCAGAACAACTCTATTTAGACAGACTATGTTTGCTGAGTTTGAGAATATAGTTCACAAAATGTCTGATGAGGGTGAGCCATTAAATGCAGAAATAATGTGTGACATATATTATGAATTGAATAAGAAATATTATGGTGAGAATATGTGTATTGATAAAGAAATAGAGATGGAATGGGCTAGAATTCCTCATTTCTATACAGCATTTTATGTTTATCAGTATGCCACAGGATTTTCAGCAGCAGTTGCTCTGTCGAAGAAAATCTTAGAAGAGGGAGAATCTGCTGTTAATGATTACAAGAAATTCCTGAAATCAGGATGCAGTGATTATCCTATTGAATTATTAAAAATTGCAGGGGTTGATATGAGCAGCAAGGAGCCAGTAGAAATGGCTATGAAGATGTTTGAAAATCTTGTAAATCAGTTTGAGAAATTAATAAATAAATAATTATTTACGGATTGTTAGTTAAAAAGGATTGTGATATACTCAGAATTAGTAGGCGAAGCCTGGAATGGAGGAACAAAATGACAAAGTTATTGGAATACAGAGGACATATAAGAAACTATAGGGAACTCTGTGAAGAATTGGGATTAGATAAGAATTTAAGCAGAGAAGAGAGAGAAAATCAGATAATTGTTGCAGGATACGATAAGTGGAAGTATGAACTTCCAAATCATTTATATGGAATGTTCGCATTTGCTGTAGAAGATGGAGATGAAGTTTACTGTGCCAGAGATCAGTTTGGAACTAAGCCATATTATTACTATGTAACTGAGGATAACAGGCTTTTGCATGGAACATTTATTAAAGATATTATAAGCGACAAAGGCTTTAAAAAAGAATTAAATGAGGATATGCTTCAGATTTATCTGAGCCTAACATATGTTGCTGGTGAAGATACATTCTTTAAGGGATTAAAGAAGCTTATGCCAGGACGTTATCTTGTATGGAAAGATGGTAAATTAGAAATAACGAGATACTTTGAACCACAGTTTATTCCAGATGAATCTAAAACACTTACAGAGTGGGCAGATGAAATACATAGCACATTATTAAAAGTAATGCCTGAGGTTAAGGATGATGACGAGGTTGCAGAATCATTTTTATCAGGTGGTGTGGATTCTTCATACGTTTTTGCGGTTTCAGATGCAAAAATGTCCGATTCTTGTGGATATGATGATGAGAGATTTGATGAGTCAGGTCTTGCAAAACAGACAGCAGATTTACTTGGAAGAGAAAATTCAAGATGTCTTATTACACCAGAGATGTACTTTGAAGAAGTACCATATGTAATGGAATATATGGAGCAGCCACTTGGTGATGCTTCAGCAATAGTATTCTCAATTGCTTGCAAGGCTACAGCTGAACATACAAAGTTATGTTATTCAGGTGAAGGTTCAGACGAATTCTTCGGTGGATACAATATGTATAGAAATGCTGAGAGATATGGAGATAACTTAAAGACATTCTATGTTGGAAATACAAATATTATGAAAGAAGATGAAAAGAAGGAACTTTTAAACAATTATAAAGAAGATGTTCTTCCTATTAATCTTGTAAAGGACATTTATGACAGAACAGAGGGACTTGATCCATTAAGCAAGATGTCAGATGTAGACATTCAGATATGGCTTGAAGGGGACATTTACTTGAATGTAGATAAGATGAGCACAGCAGCAGGACTTGAAATCAGAATGCCGCTTACAGACAGAAGAATTTTTGATATTGCATCAAGAATGCCATCTGAATTTAAAGTAAATGAGACACAGAACAAGGTAGCTTTCAGAACTGCAGCAGCAAAGGTATTACCTGATGAGATAGCATTCAGAAAGAAACTTGGATTCATAGTTCCAATAAGAATATGGATGGCTGATGAGAGATATAATAAAGACGTAAGAGAAAAATTATTTGGAGAATCATCTAAAAAATTCTTTAATCAGGATAAAGTAAAAGAAATATTTGATGATTATGTAGGCGGAAATTCAGATAATTGGAGAAAAATTTGGACTTTATATACATTCCTTGTATGGTATGATATTTATTTTGGCTAAATTTTAACAGTAAAATAAAAAAAACGATTGAATAATTAATTATTATCCTGTATAATAGCAGACGTTTCACTGAGCAGTTGGGAGTTATGGGGATAAAAATGTTAGGGGATATATATTATTCAACATGTGTATTTTTTCACCGGATAAACTCCGGTGATTTTTTTGCCCAAAATTTCGTAAGCACAAATGAAATAAAATACATTATAGAGGAGACAAGAGAAAATGAATTTTTTCAAAAACAGGTTGTTTAAACGCATATTATCTGTTGTTTTAGTGATTACAACAATTAGTACTACTATTACGATAGAAAGAGCAAAAAGGGCTTATGCAAGTGTACCCGAGGGTTATACAACAATCTATTTTAAAGATGACACAAAGGAAAGCTGGATTGGCAATGATGGAGCTATTATTCAGCTGGTTGACAACACAGATGGACATGACTATTACATTATGAAACAGGTGGATGATAATACCTGGAGTTGCAGAGTTCCTGCAAAGACTTATAATGTAACATTTAACAGATTAAGTCCTAAGACAAAAGACGGTAAAGCAGTATGTGATATGACACAGGTCGGAAATGGCTTAAAAAGCAATAAGTCAGACAATTATATTCAGTGGAATTCATGGAGTGCAGGTGGTCGAGGAGGTAATCGTGATGATTACAGTACATGGCATAGAACATATCATGTTACAGTTCCAGAACACGGATACTGGGATGGGAATATGGTTATAGATTATGACTACTTCCATGAAGGTGACGTGGTATATCTTGATTTCTATGAATTTACAGAAAATAAAGATAACAATGTTATATATAATTGGGAGCAATCAAATGCACAGTTTTATATTAACTTTAAGGAATATTCAAAATCGAACAATGGTGGAAAAGATATAAAAATCAGTACAACTAATAAAGATGTTCTGTCACCAATTAAATTATCGGATTCACCTGAAACAGAAGTGTTTAGATATGTTGTAACCAAAGAAGATGAGGGAGCAACAGAACTTAGATTCTTCAGAGGTGATGATGATAATCTCTGGAATGAATCAGTTTTATTAAGATACAGTGATTATAAACAGGGTAACAACTGTGCAAAGGTTAAGGGCTGGGATGATAATGGATATGTATGTCCTTATGCACCTAGAAGGCATATACTTAATGTTTATGGCGTAGATATTAAAATGGAAAGGAAATGTTATTACAGGATCAAATAATGTTTGTCTTTTTGATAATAACAAGAATGCATGGAACCACAGAGAACTTATTTTTAAAGAAGCAGGAACATACAAAATAAGTGCAAGTGTTACAGATGGTTACGATACAGTAAATGCAGAAAAAATTATTACAGTAGTAGAAGATAAAGCACCTGTTGCTGTGATAAATCTTTCAGCAGGCGAAGGGGAAAATACAGATACTAAGGATATATTTATAAGAAACAGCAGTGGAAAGACAAATATTACTGTTAGTGATGAATCAATGGCTGAAATTGGTGATGAAATTATTTCAAGGCACTATAAATTATTTTATGATTCAAACAATGATGGAACGTATGATGATGCAGAAGTTATCGACGAAAGAGATGGAGACGGAAACTCGATTAATTATGCATTAGAAAATGTAGGTAAATATAAAATTATACTTGATGTAAAAGAAACATTTACAGATACAATTCCTGAATTAATTGATGATTCATTTTATTTATCAGGAAGTACAGAAAAAATATTTGAGATCACAAACCAGGCACCAAATTCAAAGGTGACTGTAGAAAAAAGTAAAAATGCAGATATTATTTTTACAGTGGGAAGCGCTGATAAAGATGTAATGAATGCTTATTCAGAGGCAAGTAAACTGGTTTCTGACAAGCTAAAGGAAAAAGGTATTGATGCCAATGTTACAACTGTTAGTACTTCGGCATTGACAGCAACAGACACATTTGCATGGAAGGAATATGACCATTATAACTATGATGATAACTATCTTCCTACATTGCCTAAGCACATTGTGTACGATGGTAAGGATATAAAAATGTTAGGATATTCTTGTTATCCACTAAAAGATTTTTTATATGTTGAAGATTCTGATGCTACAAGAAAAGTCTTTGACTTTGATCTTCAGAGAGATAATACAGACTGGCACAGTATGGAAGGTGGCGGGTTCCTGTTTAATACAGTTGTTTCCGAAGAAGAAAACTATATTCAGGGATATTGCATTTTAGTTACTGTATACGGTCTTAAATTGATTAAAATAAATAAAACAGATTTAAACAATTTTAGAAATGGTTCATATGAATATGTTCAGAATGCAGGAAATTTACTTCAGACATTTGATATTTCTAATGTGTATGCAAATCACCATTTTAAGATAATTATAGAAGGCAATGTAATTACTGTATATGACGGTGATAAGATTATTATTAACCAGTATGTTCTTCCAGATGATGGAGTAGATGCTTATGGATATGGACCAATAATAAGTCACGAATGGCATTGTTGTGAACAGCAGTCATATTTCACATTTAAAAATATTGTAATGCAGAATATTACAGGGGAGAGTCTCTCTGATGTTGTCAAGAATCATGTGTGGACACCTGGAACTAACCATTATGTTATCAACTTAAGTGATGCAGTAATTCCAGAATTATCCGATAATAAAAGAAGTGCTGATGTAGCTTCTGCATTAATGTCAAAAGACGTTAAATTCTATGGGATTGGGAATGACACGTCCATAAGTTCATATAATAACTTATTAAACATAATAGAGAATAATGGTGAGAATACAAATATTTCAGTAGATAAAGACAGTAAAATATTACAGGATAAGCTTGTCACAGAGGCTGTGAATCATATTATTTCAAGTATCCAAACGGATATTCTGGAAAAGAATTATTCAATAGAAGCAACAGTTACCACAGATGAAAAGCTTGATTACATTGGCACATACAGTGATCTTGAAAATGATGACAAAGGATCTGATGAATGGATATATACATATGATCCATCATTGTTCGATAACAGTGGAGAAATAAAAAATATTGTACAGTCTGAACCAATGACAATGTTTGAAAATGTAGGAGCCTATGCAATAACTCATAGAATCAGTGACAATCCTACAAAAGGTAATTCTGCATTGGCAGGATATGCCAAATGGTCAGATACAGATGAAGTGGAAAAACTTATTGTTGCACAGACAAGGCCAGTCGCTGAGATTAGGTCTGATATAATGCAGTCAAATAAGGATTCTAACAGATGTATTGCAAATGTAACATATTCTGCATATGATTCTGACCATCCACAGGATGAGAGAAAAGGAATCAGGGAGGAATATTTTTATTACAAGGAGATAAGTGACACAGAATGGACGGAAGGAAGATTTCCAGCTGAGGTACATATGGGGAAAACCTATCTTGTTAAATATGTCGTAAAAGATTTAGAGGGAACATATAGCAGACCAGCAGTTATCAGCATAAATACAGATGATGCAAGAGTATATACCAAGCCTGATGATAAAGAAGCTCCAGTAGTGACATTAAATGTAAGTAAAAGTGAAATTAAGCTTGGTGAAACCGTATATGTTGAAGGTTTTGCAAAGGATAATTACGGAGTAGCAAATTTTCAAATTAAGTGTAACGACCAGCTAATTGGAGATGGTTATGACAGATATGAACTCACACCATCAGAGCCTGGGACTATAACGATATCTGTTGTAGCTACAGATATTGCAGGAAATGTAACAACACAATACAAGACAATAACGGTAATAGATAACAGAGACATAACACCACCTCAAATTAATATTACATCACCAAAAGATGGTAAAATATCTGGAGTTGTGGAAATCAAAGGTTCGATTACAGATGATAGAAAACTAAAGAGTTATAAAGTGACAAGAACAAAATCAGGTGAGGATGACAACAAAGAAGTTCTCATTACTGAAGGCATAGAAGCTATTAAAGATGGATTTATTGGTGTGATTAATACAGATGAACTTGAAGAAGGTGTTTATTGCTACAAAATCACAGCAGAAGATGAGGCGGGATTAACTTCAGAAGAAAGTCTTACTATTACAGTGAGTAAAGAAGAAACTGACAGTATTCCACCAGTTACAGCAATTGAAAATATAGCAATTGATAATGATAGAAATACGTTAACGGTGATAGGTTCTGTATCAGATGAAACAAAGCTTTCAGAATACACATTGACCTATTTTAATAAATCAAATGAATCAGTAAAGATTATTATTGCAAAAGGCAATGAAAATGAAGATTCTGCCGAACTTGGAAATATTAATTTAGAAAATTTATCTGATGGAACTTATGAAGTAGAATTATCAGCAAAAGACTCGGCAGAAAATACAAGCATCTCAAAAGCTGAGTTCACGTATAAGGCAGGTCAGGTTGATGAGAATGAAGATAAAACAGCACCTGATATTTTTGCTGATTTGGATGCAGCAATTGAAAATAAAATTTTAAAAATCAAACTTACAGGTTCAATTACAGATGAACATTTAAAAGAGTATAAGATAACAACAGGAAGAAAAGGTAGTAGTGACAAAGTAATTATTACTACTGGTAGTGCAAACGTAGATAATGCGGATATTGCCACATATGAATTTACAGAATACAGCACAGGAGATTATGTAGTTGAGGTAACTGCAAACGATGAGTCAGGGAACACAAGAACTACAATTTACACATTTACAGTCAATGAAGATGGTACAATAAATAATGGTGAGGCAGATAACAAAGAACTGGCACTTGTATTCCAAAATACTGTTGCAGATGTAGGAGATACGGTAACTGGTTATATCGCATACCCTAAAAATGCAAAAGATATCAGCGTAACTTCAGGTGAAGCAGATGTAATATTAGATGACAAAAAAGTATCCGTTACAAAAAATGATGCAGGCATTGCTAATATCACATTTACAGCAATAGTGGATGGAGATTTAAAATCAGTTACAAAAAAGATTAGATTCTTTGATAGAAGTGATGAAGCATATCCAACAGCGGATTTTATTTCACCTCAATCAGACGTTGATGTAAAAGCTAAAACAGATATTATTGGTACGGTCAAAGATGAAACAGGTCTCGCCTACTATACTTTAGAATATAAATTAAATGGCACAGATGATTATAAAGAGATAGCAAAAGGATATGAAAGCATTGAAAATGGAAAGCTAGGTGAACTTGACACTACAATGCTTATGAATGGAAGTTATACATTAAGACTTATTGCAGTTGATAATGGTGGAAACAGAACTACGACAGAAAGAACAGTTAATGTAGTAGGAAATCTTAAAGTAGGAAATATGTCTTTAGGATTTACAGACATTAGTTCAAATGTTGCAGGCATCCCATTGCAGGTAAACAGAAATTATGACAGCAGAAATAAATCATCTGGTGATTTTGGTTATGGATGGAGTCTTGGAATGCAGAGTGTAAAACTGACACTTAGTAATCCATTACATGAAGGTTATAATCAAGTACAGCTGGGTAACAGACTATCAACAACATATTACATTGAACAGACTATAAATCATGATATCACAGTAACTTATGGAGATGGAACAAGTGATAAATTCAGTCTTAAGTTAAGTCCAGAGAGAAGTGTATTTATTCCAGTAAGTACGGTAGAGGTGAATTTTGTATGTGATACAGATAAAACAAAAAAACTGACTATAGATGGAGATAATACAGCTTTATTAGAAGGAAATACTCTTATATTTGAAGATACAGACCTGTTAGCGAGCCAGAACTTTATTCTTACCACGGAAGATGGAACAAAGATGTATCTTTCACCGGATAAGGGAATAACAAAGGGAGAAGATTCTAATGGAAATACAGTAAGTTACAGTAAAAATGGATTCACACATTCAGATGGATATGGAATCAAATTTACAAGAGATAACAAAGGCAGAGTAATTAGTGCAACTGAAACAGACAGCAAAAATAATATAATTAATTCTATAAAATACGGTTATGATGACAATGGTGATCTTGTATTAACAACTGACTATGCAGGAAGAAATATTATTTACTCATACGACAATGATCATAATCTTGTAGAAATTCTTGATCCATCAGGAAAGCCAGTTGCAAGAAATGAATATGATGAAAATGGCAGACTAAAAGCAACTGTAGATTCTAACGGAAATAGAATAGAGTATGAGCACGACCTTGATGCAAAAATGGAAGTTGTCAGAGATAGAAATGGTAATCCGACAGTATTCTACTATGATGATAATGGAAATGTGATTAAGACAATTGATGCGCTTGGAAATGCAACTACTAATAAATATGATGCTGATAATGAACTTGTAGAATCAACAGATGCAAATGGAAATACTACAAAGTATGAGAGAGATAATGATGGTAATCTTAAAACTCTTATAGCAGCAGATGGAACAAAAGAAGCGCTAGAATACAGTGATTTAAATATTGTAAACAGCATAAAAGTAGATGACAAGCTTTTAGTAAGTATGGATTATGATTCGAAGGGAAATTTAACTGAAATGAGCGATGCCCTTGGAAATAAAACAGACTTAACATATGAAAAAGATGGAAAACTTTCTTCGATTTCAGATGAAATAGGCATGGTCAAAAAACTTCAGTATGATGAGGATGGAAATTTAATTTCATTAGGAGATGGCAATCAGAATTCAACTACATATGAATACGATGAGAAAAACAGATGTACAGGTGTTACTGTAACAAGAACAGAAAATGGTGAAAAGAAAGAATATACATCAAGATATGTATATGACAAGGCAGGAAATATTACATCAAAAATTAGCAATACAGGAATGGTTACAAGCTATGAATATGATTATAAGAATAATGTAACTGCAACAATTTCATCAGATGGACTTAGAACAGAATACACATATGATAGCGAAGATAACTTAACATATGTGGCATATCCAGATGGAACAAATGAAACATTTGTATATGATAAAAACGGAAATAACATCAAAGCAACTGACAGATACGGAATTACTGTTTCCATGGAATATGATGTACTTAACAGACTTACAAGTAAAACATATGCCGACGGAACAAAGGAAAATTATACATACGATGCAAATGGAAATGTATTAACATTTACAAGTGTCACAGGTGGAGTAACAGAATACACATATGACAATATGAATAGAAATACATCAATAAAAGATGCATACGGAAATGTAACAAGATTTACATACAATAACCGCTCACAGTTAATTAAGACTGAGGATGCAAATGGTAATACATTTGAATATGAATATGATGACAATGACAATCAGGTTGCAGAAATCTATCCTGATGGAACAAAGGAACAGACAGAATATGACAAGCGAGGAAGAATTTCTAAAGAGATAGATAGAAATGGAAATGCAACAAAATATGAGTATGATGGTGCAGATAACTTAATATCAGTGGAAGATGCATTAGGTAATAAATATACATACACATATGATGAAACATATGAACTAACAAAGGTAGAAGACGCAAATGGAAATGCAACTTGTTATACATATGATGAAGAAGGAAGATTAATAAAAACAACAAATGCTGCAGGAAAATCAGCAGAATTCAAATATGATAAAAATGGTTATCAGACTTCATTTGTTGACTATGCTGGAAATGAAGTGACATATTCATACGACAGCTTAGGCAGACTCATTAAGAAAACTAATAAAGATGGTGTTGTAAATATCACATATGATTCTCTTGGAAGATTAAGTAAAGTTACTGATTCTAAGGGAGATGTAAGCTACTCATATGATGAGCTAGGAAGACTTGCATCAAAGACAACATATGACCTTGGAACAATTAAGTACACATATGCAGACAATGAAAAAATAAGTTCGATTACATATAATGTAAATGGCGAAGATGTTGCAGCAACATCATACAGCTATGACTTAATGGACAGACTTGTAAAAGTTATTGATCATAATGGAGTAGCAACCGTTTATGAATATGATTCCTTAGGAAACAGAACAAAAGTTAAGCACGAAGGTGGACTTACAGTTTCATATAAATATGATGTATGTTCAAGACTTATAAATGAAATAGTAACTGACAAAGATTCAAATGTCTTAATGTTCTACGATTACAGCTATGGCAAGGCAGGAGAAAAAACAAGAGCAGTTGAAATTACACGAGAATCCTCAGAAAACACTACAGCGAGAATCATCACTAACGAATATACTTATGATGAACTATTAAGACTTACAGAAGAAAAGATTAGCATTAATGACAATGTTAACTTTTTAGATGTTGTAAATCTTGATTCAGAAAATGTAACATTAAAGGCAGCTACCTTAACATATCAGGGAACTATTGAAAATAAATATGCCTTTGATAATGTAAGCAACAGAACAGGAAAAACAACTAAGGTTACAGGTGATGTAAATGATTACACAGAAGATGTAGAAGAAGGAAATACAATCTACACCTACAATGAACTTAACCAGCTTACGAAATCTGAAACAACAAAGATTCCTGAAATAGAAGGATTTGTAAATCCAGAAACAACAGATGCAGACATTTCCACAATCAGTTACACATATGATGACAATGGAAATCTTACATCAGAGCATGGAACAAAAGATAAGACATACACATACGATGCAGAAAATAAGTTATTAACTGCAACAATAAGCAGTGGAAATTCTGTAACAATAGAAAGTTATTCATATGATTTCGAAGGAAACAGAATAAGCAAGCAGGTAAATGAAGAAGAAAAAGTATTCTATCTTAACGATACATACGGGGGGCTTACACAGGTTGCCTTAGAACTTTCAAAGAATACAGATAACACATACAAAGTTAATAAGTATTACACAAGAGGACTTGAATTAATAAGTGCTGATATTATAGGTGAAGTAAATAATCACAAAACCTACATCCAGGACGGACATGGTTCAGTAACAGCCCTTGTAGAAAATTCAAAAATAACAGATACCTATACATACGATTCATATGGTATACTATTAAAGAAAAATGGAGATACAGACAATGATTATCTCTACACAGGTGAACAGTACAATGAATCAACAGGCTTGTATTATTTAAGAGCTCGTTATTTATCACCTGAAACAGGTACATTTACAACGATGGATACTTACGCAGGAACATTAGATAATCCGGTAAGTCTTCATAAATATTTATATGCAAATGGAAATCCTGTAATGTACACAGACCCAACTGGTAATTTCTCGTTAATGGAAACAAGCGTTGCACAGGGAATCCAGGCAACAATTAATACAATAATTACACCTGGATTTAGTCTTCAGAAAATGCTTACACTTGCAAATCTTGCAGTGACAGCATATGATGTTGCTACAACAATGCGAATGGTATTCTGTGGTGAAGCTACTGTTCTTGATGTTGCAATGTGTATTGTAAGAGGTCTAATTGTACAGTCATTGATTTCATGTGTAGTAACTGCAGTTTTTGGAGAATCAGCAGCATTTATATTAAAATTAGTTAATATAGGTCAAGATACATTTGGATTAATTGAAGCAATAGAAAGTAAGGATCCAGAAAAGATTGCAGTAGCAACAGTCAGACTTGCCATCGGAATTTTAACACTTGGTTGTAATTGCTTTACAGGCGACACAATAGTTAAATTTGTGTAAAGTTTTGAAAAAACTTTACATGTAGCATCGCCCCCATGCCGAAGGCATATTTTAATGGGGCGATGTTCGAATTACAGAAGATGGCGATAGAAGAATTGACGAAATCAAACCAGGTGACAAAGTCTGGTCATATAATACTGAAACTGGTGAAAATGAGTTACAGGAAGTAAAGAATGTATCAGTATCAAAAACAGATATATTAGTACATGTAGTAACAGATGATGGAAGAGACATAGAAACTACAATGTTCCATCCATTCTATATTTTACAGTAGTTAGTACAGAAGATGGAAAGAAAGTATTTGTATCAGAAGTAAGAGTAGAAAAGCTAGCAGAAGGAGAACTTCGCAGGGAAGGAAGCGGCAAATCTACAATTTATGTAAGATTAAAATAATAATTAACAGAACACTTGATTTATTACTTATATTGTTTAAAATATTAATCGTTATGCAAATTAATATAAAAATTCTGTTGACAAATTATTTATTATAATGTAAAATACATTTGTCTTTGAGAAAAAGACAAGTTATGCGCGAGTGGCTCAGTTGGTGGAGCACGACCTTGCCAAGGTCGGGGTCGCGGGTTCGAGTCCCGTCTCGCGCTCTGCGAGAGGAAAACATTGTATGTTTTCCTCTTTTGTTAAGTAAAGGAAAGTTAGTGAATTCGGAGGAAGTTTAATAAGTGAAGAAATTGATTTTAGTTACAAGTCCACCTGCATGTGGAAAAACACATATATCAAAAAAATTAGCAGAGGCTCTTGATCATGTTGTATATCTTGATAAGGATACATTAATTGTACTTAGCAAACAGATTTTTAAGGTTGCAAATCAGCCATACAACAGAAGTAGCGATTTCTTTAATGCAGAGATAAGAGATTTTGAATATGATGCAATTATGGCGGTTGCTATGGAAGCACTTACATATGAGGATACGGTACTTATTAATGCACCATTTACTTCAGAAATCAGAGATGATGAATATATTGCTGGACTTAAGGCAGAATTAAAGGAAAAAGGCGCAAAATTAGTTGTAATTTGGGTTAAGACAGATCCAGAAGTTTGTCATCAGAGAATGATAGACAGGGCATCTGACAGAGATACATGGAAGCTTACTCATTGGTATGATTACATAAAGAATGTAAATTTCAATATTCCGACTAATCTTGAAGACCCAGAAGAGCCTGGAACACTTTATATTTTCAATAATTCATCTGATGAAGAGTTTGAAGAAAGTCTCAAAGATATTAAGGAAAAAATAGAGAATAATTAGGGAATAATGCAATAAAGGTATTATCACTTTTATTGCATTTTTTTTATGTCGGTAGTATATTTATTACAGTGAAAAGTAATACGGAGGTATGTGATGATATTAAATAATAATGTAAAAGTAATAGGAAGAAATGACCCTTGCCCATGTGGAAGTGGAAAGAAATATAAATTCTGTCATCAGCCTATAGATCAGAAAATGATGGAATTCAGAAGAAAAGGAGCAATAGTTCCAAGCAAAAAGCTATTAAAGAAGCCAGCTGAAATTGAAAAAATTAAAGCAAGCGCAAAAATAAATGTTGCTGTTCTTGACTATGTAGCAGAAAATATTTCTGCAGGAATGTCTACAGAAGAAATAAACATGTTAGTGCATACAAAAACCGTAGAACTTGGTGGAATACCAGCACCACTTGATTATGAGGGATTTCCTAAGAGCGTTTGTACTTCAATAAATGATGTAGTTTGTCACGGAATACCAAGTCCTGATGAAATACTTAAGGATGGGGATATAATCAATGTTGACTGTTCTACAATTCTTGATGGGTATTTTTCAGATTCCTCAAGAATGTTCTGTATAGGAAATGTTAGTGAAGAAAATAAAAAACTTGTGGAAGTCACAAAGAAAGCTGTGGAATTAGGACTAAAAGAAGTTAAACCTTGGGGATATTTAGGAGATATGGGCCAGGCAGTTAATGATTATATTAAAGAAAATGGTTATTCTGTTGTAGAGGATATTGGAGGACATGGCGTTGGTCTTGAATTTCATGAGGATCCATTTGTAAGTTATGTAACAAAGAGGGGCACAGATATGCTTTTAGTTCCTGGTCTCATGTTTACTATTGAACCAATGGTTAACATGGGTAAATGTGATTACTATGTAGATGAGAGTAATGGATGGATTGTAAGAACAAAAGACGGGCTTCCATCAGCTCAGTGGGAAATACAGGTTCTTGTGACAGAGGATGGATGTGAAGTAATAGCATGGTAATTTAGTCACTTTCATTGATATAAGAACTTATTTATGATATACTAAGAGCAATATTTTTTTAAAAACGATAAAACGGAGGTATGGATATGTTTTCTTTTGATGAAGTAAAATTAAGTGATCCCGAAGTAGCACAGGCAATGGAGCAGGAGTTAGAGAGACAGAGAACTCACATTGAACTTATTGCCTCAGAGAACCTTGTAAGTAAGGCTGTTATGGCAGCAATGGGAAGCCATCTTACAAATAAATATGCAGAGGGATATCCTGGCAAGAGATATTACGGAGGATGCGAGTATGTAGACATCGTTGAAACTCTTGCAATAGAGAGAGCAAAGAAATTATTTGGATGTGACTATGTAAATGTTCAGCCACATTCAGGTGCACAGGCAAACCTCGCAGCATTCTTTGCTATGGTAGAGCCAGGAGATACAGTAATGGGTATGAGTCTTGCACATGGCGGACATCTTACACATGGAAGTCCTGTTAATATTTCAGGAAAGTATTTCAACATTGTATCCTATGGAACAGATGATGATGGATTTATAGATTATGATGAAGTACTTAAAATAGCAAAAGAATCAAAACCAAAGCTTATTGTATGTGGAGCAAGCGCATATCCAAGAGAAATTGATTTTAGCAAATTCAGAAAGATAGCAGATGAAGTTGGTGCATACTTAATGGTTGATATGGCACATATCGCTGGTCTTGTAGCTGCAGGACTTCATATGAGCCCAATTCCATATGCAGATGTTGTAACAACAACAACTCACAAGACACTGAGAGGACCAAGAGGTGGTATGATTCTCTGTAATCAGGAAGCAGCTGATAAATTCAACTTTAACAAAGCTGTGTTCCCAGGAATTCAGGGTGGACCTTTAATGCACGTAATAGCTGGTAAAGCAGTTTGTTTAAAAGAAGCATTAGATGATAGCTTTAAAGTATATGCACAGAATGTAAAGGATAATGCAAAAGCACTTGCAGATGGTCTTATGAACAGAGGTTTTAATCTCATTTCTAACGGTACAGATAATCACTTAATGCTTGTTGATTTAAGAAATATGAACGTAACAGGTAAAGAGTGTGAGAAATTATTAGATGCAGCTAATATTACATGTAATAAGAATGCAATACCAAATGATCCTCAGAAACCATTTGTAACAAGTGGTATTCGTATCGGTACTCCAGCAATTACATCAAGAGGTATGGTTGCAGAGGACATGGATGTTATTGCAGAGGCAATTTCTTTACTTGTAAAGGATAACGAAGCAAATAAAGACGAGGCAATGAAACTCGTTAAGACACTTACTGATAAATATCCATTATACGAGGACTAATACATGGCAGGATCTAGTTTTGGCACAATTTTCAGAATAACAACATGGGGAGAATCTCATGGAGCAGGTATTGGTGTAGTAGTTGACGGGTGCCCAGCTGGAGTTTCTCTAACTGATGAGGATATCCAGATTTATTTAAACAGAAGAAAGCCTGGACAGTCTAGATTTTCAACACCTAGAATAGAAGATGACAAGGTCAGAATTTTATCTGGTGTGTTTGAGGGCAGAACAACTGGAACTCCTATTTCGTTAGTCGTTGAAAATAATACTCAGAGATCATCTGATTATTCAGAAATAGCCTCATATTACAGACCTGGACATGCTGATTACACATTTGATGAAAAGTACGGATTCAGGGATTATAGAGGTGGTGGTCGTTCATCTGGCAGAGAAACTATTGGAAGAGTCGCTGCAGGTGCAATTGCCGCAAAGGTTCTATCTGAACTTGGAATAGAGGTTTTTGCTTACACAAAGTCAATTGGAGATGTGTCAATCTCTATGGACAACTTTGACAGAGATGAAATTTTTAACAATATGATATATATGCCTGATAAGGATGCGGCTGTCAAAGCAGAAAAACTTATTGATGATATGAGAAACGATTTAGACAGTATAGGCGGAGTTGTTGAGTGCACAGTAAAGAATATGATAACTGGTGCAGGTGAGCCTGTTTTTGATAAACTTGACGCAAATCTTGCAAAGGCAATTGTATCTATTGGTGCAGTAAAAGCCTTTGAGATAGGTAATGGAACAGAAGCATCTAAGAGCGCTGGATCAAGTAATAATGATTCGTTTGCATGTGATGAAAATGGACATATATACAAGAAAACAAATAATTCCGGAGGTACATTAGGTGGAATAAGCGATGGTTCCGATATAGTAATCAGAGCACATTTTAAACCTACCCCATCTATTTTTAAAGAGCAGCAGACTGTCAATAAAAATGGTGAGAATATTTCCATTAATATAAAGGGAAGACATGATCCAGTAATAGTACCAAGAGCCGTTGTTGTTGTTGAAGCAATGACAGCAATTACTGTACTTGATATGATATTGCTGAGTATGAGCTCTTCAGTAGACAAAATAAAGAAAGTATTAGGTAAATAATAAAGAATTCATAAATTCTATTGACTTACACTAAAGCAGATAATATAATTGCGGGTGTTAATATTTGACATTGTTAAGTATTGACACCTGCTTTTTTATGCAAACACTAAATATAGAAAAGGAAGTGAAAATTTGGAAAATGTAAAAGAATTGTTTGAATATATAAGTGAGAGACACTGCAATGACCAGGCGGTAATAAATGCTTTAATAAGTCTTAAACAGGTTAATATAAAGAAAAAATTTGCGGGACTTACAATAAGAGAGTTTGTCACACTTGAATTGCTGTATACAAATAAGAACAGCAACCAGGACAAAATAAATATTATGCCATCAGATATTGCTAATATTTTTCATTTATCTATGCCGCAGATTTCCAGGCTTATAAATAGTTTAGAGGAAAACAATTATATAACAAGAGTCACAGGAAACAAGGACAGGAGAAATATATATATATATATTACTGATAAGGGTATTGATGCAAGAAATACTGCAGATGCAGAGAGTAAACAATATATGAATACTGTCAAGGAAAAGATGGGTGAAGAAGATATGGAACAGCTGGTAGTGTTAATAAGAAAATTAACAGGAATAATGAAAGGAGCATGATATGGGAATTGTAAAATATTGGAAAAACCATATAGGGATAATATTTTTGATAATAATGTTGTTAGTGTTGCAGGCATACAGTGACTTAGCACTTCCATCGTACACAGCAGATATTGTTGATACTGGTATTACAAACAGTGGAATAGAGTATGTTGCACCAATAAAAATGAGTAGTGAAACATACGAAAATATTAAAATTTTTCTAAATGATGACGATACACAAAAGTTAGACACTTACTATAAAAAAGATGGAAAGGTTTACAAACTTAAATCAGATGATGCAGGTACAATGAAAGCAGTGGAAAAAATACTTGAGTATCCAGCTATTATTGTAATGCAGGCAGGAATGACTGCGAAAGGTGAAGATGTAAGTAAACTTGACCAGCTTAAGCAGGCTGTTAATTCTGGTATGTTATCAAAAAAGGATATACTAAAAATTGTAGAAACATCAAAGAAGAAAATATCTGAGTATGGCGATAGTATAGCTAAGAGTCAGGGTATAGCATTTGTAAAAAGTCAATATAAGGAATTAGGAGTTAATACAGACAGTATCCAGAAGAGTTATTTAATACATGAAGGCTTATTAATGATAGCATTTGCGGTACTTTCTATGGCAGCTGCAATAATGGTTGGTTTGCTTGCTTCTATAGTTGCTGCACAGATTGGAAGGGATTTAAGAAATCAGGTATTTAAGAGAGTTATTTCATTCTCAAGTGCTGAGATAGACAGATTCCAGACATCTTCTCTAATAACAAGAAGTACAAATGATATTCAGCAGATACAGATGGTTACAGTATTGTTTTTAAGAATAGTATTATATGCACCTATTCTTGCAATTGGTGGAATAACAAAGGTGTTAAAGACAAATACAGGTCTAAACTGGATAATTGTACTTGCAGTTGTAGTTTTAATAAGTCTTGTAATGATGTTAGTGGGAATTGCAATGCCTAAGTTCAAAATTATGCAGTCCCTAATTGATAAATTAAATCTTATTTCCAGAGAAATATTAACCGGTGTATTGGTTATTAGAGCTTTTGGAAGAGAAAAAGAAGAAGAAAAGAGATTTGAAGCTGCTAACAAAGATCTTACTGGCACACAGTTATTCACAAACAGAGTTATGACATTTATGATGCCAATAATGATGCTTGTAATGAATGGAGTAAGTGTTCTTATTGTTTGGTTTGGTGCAAAGAATATTGATAAAGGTAAAATGCAGATTGGTGATATGATGGCATTTATTACATACACAATGCAGATTATCATGGCATTCCTGATGCTTACAGTACTTTCTATTATGCTTCCAAGAGCTAGTGTTTCATCAAAACGAATTAATGAAGTGTTAGACACAGCATCATCAATTATGGATCCTGATGATGCAGAAGAAAATGACAAAAATTACAGCAATGTGGAAGGTGTTGTAGAGTTTAATAATGTATGTTTTGCATATCCAGGTGCAAGTGACGATGCAATATCAGATATTTCATTTACGGCAAAGCCAGGAACAACTACTGCAATAATAGGTAGTACGGGTTCAGGAAAATCAACTATAATGCATCTGATTACAAGATTCTATGATGTTACAAAGGGAAAAATTACAGTTGATGGCAGAGATGTAAGAAGTATATCTCAGAATAAACTCAGAGAGATGTTAGGATTTGTTCCACAGAAAGCAGTATTATTCTCAGGTGACATAGAATCAAATATAAAGTTCGGGGGAGATAATATTACAGATGATGACATGTATATGGCAGCAGATATTTCCCAGTCAAATGAATTTATTATGAGCAAATCAGAGGAGTTTAAAGCTCCAATAGCACAGGGTGGTACAAATGTATCTGGAGGACAGAAGCAGAGACTCTCAATTGCGAGGGCAATAGCCAAGAGACCACAGGTATTCTTATTTGATGACAGTTTTTCAGCGCTAGATTATAAAACAGATAAGACATTAAGAAAGGCTTTGAATGACAAACTTGGAAATTCTACAATAATAATTGTTGCGCAGAGAATTAGCACAATTCTTCATGCAGATAATATTATTGTTTTAGATGAAGGAAAAATTGCAGGAATGGGAACACATGAGGAACTTTTAAATTCATGTGAAGCATACAAAGAAATTGCTAAATCCCAGTTATCGGCAAGTGAGCTTGGAGGTGTTAAATAATGAGTGAAAATAAAAGACCGGCAGGACATGGACATGGCGGAAGAATGGCACCTGCAGAGAAGGCAAAAGATTTCAAGGGAACATTTAAGAAGCTTATCAAGAAAATAGGGGCATTTAAAATTCAGGTTATAGCTGTGCTTATTTTTGCAATCGGTAGTACAGTGTTTAATATTGCAGGTCCTAAAATATTGGGAAAGGCAACAACAGAACTGGCAAAAGGCCTAATGAGAATGATTACAGGTAAAGGTGGTATAGATTTTGATAAAATAGGCCAAATACTTATAATACTTCTAGGACTTTACGTATTAAGTGCAACATTGCAATTTATACAGGGTTGGATGATGACTGGTGTGTCTCAGAAAATGTGTTATGGTCTCAGAAAGGATGTCTCAGAAAAATTAAACAGACTTCCGATTAAATACTATGAGTCAAGAACAGTAGGCGAGACATTATCAAGAGTTACAAATGATATTGATACATTGCAGATGAGTCTTAACCAGTGTATTACTCAGTTTATTACTTCTGTTACTACACTTATAGGTGTACTTATAATGATGCTCACAATCAGTCCTTTGATGACATTGATAGCAATTGTAATATTACCGATTTCAGGAGTGCTTGTTGGTTCAATCGTAAAATTCTCTCAGAAACATTTCGTGGCACAGCAAAAATATCTGGGTGAAATTAACGGACAGATTGAAGAAGTATATTCTGGACACAACATTGTCAAGGCATATAACAAAGAAAAGATAATATCTGAGACATTTGATGAGACAAATGAAAAATTATACAAATCTGCATGGAAATCTCAGTTTTTATCAGGAATGATGATGCCAATGATGATGTTCGTTGGAAACCTTGGATATGTGGCAGTAGCTGTACTTGGAGGATTCCTTGTAATAAATAATCAGATACAGATTGGTGATATTCAGTCATTTATCCAGTACGTAAGACAGTTTACACAGCCTATTTCACAGCTCGCTCAGATTTCAAATATGTTCCAGTCAATGGTTGCAGCAGCAGAACGAGTATTTGAAGTGCTTGAAGAAAAAGAAGAAGACGTTACAAATGGTAAAGAAATCAGTCATGAAGAGATAAAGGGAAATGTTGATTTTGAACATGTACATTTTGGATATTCAGAGGACAAAATAATAATAAATGATTTTAACTGCAAGGTGGAACCTGGTCAGACAGTTGCTATAGTAGGACCAACTGGTGCAGGTAAGACAACAATGATAAAACTTCTCATGAGATTTTATGATGTAAATCAAGGTGCTATTTTGGTTGATGGTCATGATTTAAGGGAATTCAACAGATATAATCTCAGAGAAAACTTTGGAATGGTATTACAGGACACATGGTTGTTTAAAGGTACTATTATGGAAAATATCAGATACGGAAGAATTGATGCTACTGATGAAGAGGTAATTGAGGCAGCGAAAGCAGCACATGCCCATCATTTTATAAAGACACTTCCAGATGGATATAACATGGAAATTAATGAAGATGCAAGTAATGTATCTCAGGGACAGAAACAGCTTCTTACAATTGCAAGAGCAATACTTGCAGACAGAAAAATTCTCATTCTTGACGAAGCCACAAGTTCGGTAGATACTCGTACTGAAATAAGAATTCAGAAAGCAATGGATAATCTGATGAAGGGCAGAACAAGTTTTGTTATCGCTCACAGATTATCAACAATAAAGGACGCAGATGTTATTCTTGTTATGAAAGATGGAGATATTATTGAGCAGGGAAATCATGAAAGTTTGTTAAATAAAAATGGTTTCTATGCAGAACTCTATAATTCACAGTTTGAGTCAGAGGCCAGTTAAGATAGTGTAAAATATGTTTTTACACTTTATCACTAGAAATAAAATTAAAAATAATTTATAAATAAGTTCAGCCCACGGTCAATGTACAAATAAATATACGTTGCCTGTGGGCTGATATTTTGTTAGTAATAAATGTTTGCTAATTTTTATTAGGCATCAATATTAGGAAGCTTTGCAAGGCTCTTTGCGATGTCCTCATCAGTAGGGATATAATCTGACATTTCATGATTGTTAAATTTCTCATATGCAAACATATCAAAATATCCAGTTCCAGTAAGTCCAAAGAGAATAGTTTTTTCTTCACCGGTTTCCTTGCATTTCATTGCCTCATCAATTGCTACTCTAATTGCGTGTGAACTCTCAGGGGCAGGAAGAATTCCTTCAACTCTTGCAAACTGTTCTGCCGCTTCAAATACAGAAGTCTGTTCAACTGAACGTGCTTCCATTAATCCGTCAGCGTATAACTGAGAAAGAACAGGACTCATTCCGTGATATCTGAGACCTCCTGCATGGTTTGGAGAAGGGATAAAATCACTTCCAAGAGTAAACATTTTAGCAAGTGGGCATACCATTCCAGTGTCACAGAAATCATATGCAAATTTACCTCTTGTAAGACTAGGGCAGCTTGCTGGTTCAACAGCTATGAAGTGATAATCTTTTTCACCCCTGAGTTTTTCTCCCATAAATGGTGAAATAAGTCCTCCAAGGTTCGAACCGCCTCCAGCACATCCAATAATTATGTCAGGCGTTACATTATATTTATCTAATGCTGCTTTAGCTTCTAGACCGATTACAGACTGATGTAAGAGAACCTGGTTTAAAACACTTCCAAGTACATAGCGGTAACCAGGAGTTTTAGTTGCAACTTCAACAGCTTCTGAAATTGCACATCCAAGAGAGCCTGTTGTACCAGGATGTTCTGCATTTATTTTCTTTCCAATTTCTGTGTCCATAGAAGGAGAAGGAGTAACATTTGCTCCGTAAGTGCGCATTACATTTTGTAACTTGATTTTGAGTATAAAAAAACTCCTATCCCGACTGCGATTGCCGGGACAAGAGGTTAAACTCCTGCGGTGCCACCCTGCTTGATATTATGATAATACCCACTCGTGCATACCAACATATGCGGATCTTTGATAACGAAGGATTTACTCCGACTCACATACTATACGTTCCGTTCGTCCTCAGGAGCCCATTCTCACACTGTACTACATATCGCCATCACACCTTCGGCGACTCTCTGAAATGAGATACAGAGGTTACTTACTCTCCATCTTCGGTTTTAAGTGAATTATATCATTATTTTTTTTGATGTCAATATAAAATTTATATATTGTTTACTATTTATTTATAATTATTTAAGAAAAGGGCATGCATTTTATTAAATTACAGTAACGAAATATAATAAAATGTCATACCCTTTATATTTATCGAGTCTAAAAATCAGATGATATTTTATAACTGCGTATTTACAAAGATATCGTAAATAGCAGAAATAGCTTTTTCAAAATCAGAATCATCAACACCTACAATAATGTTTAACTCACTTGAACCCTGGTCAATCATTCTTACATTTACATGAGCATGAGCAAGTGCAGAGAAGATTCTTCCGGCAGTACCTCTAGTAGATTTCATACCTCGTCCAACGACAGCAATAAGAGCAATATCAGGCTCAATATCAATTGCGTCAGGATGAGTATTTCTATGAATTCCTGCAAGTACTTCCTGCTCTTTGTTAACAAATTCTTCCTGATTTACAAATACACTCATTGTATCGATTCCTGAAGGCATATGTTCAATTGAAATTCCGTTCTTTTCAAACTCTTCAAGAACTTTTCTACAGAAACCAAGTTCTGAGTTCATCATATCTTTTTCAATACTTACTGCAGTAAAACCATGTTTACCAGCAATACCAGTAATAGTATATTCAGATTTTCTTGAAGTGCTCTCAACAATCATAGTTCCTTCATCTTCTGGAGCGTTTGTATTTCTGATGTTGATTGGAATACCTTCTTTTCTTACAGGGAAGATAGCATCCTCGTGAAGAACAGAAGCACCCATGTAAGACATTTCTCTAAGTTCTTTATAAGTAATTGTACGAATAACAGCTGGATTTTTGATGATTCTAGGATCAACAACTAAAACACCAGAAACATCTGTCCAGTTTTCATATAAATCAGCTTTTACAGCTCTAGATACGATTGAACCTGTGATATCAGATCCACCTCTAGAGAATGTTTTAATTGTATCATTTGGCATTGAACCATAGAATCCAGGAATTACTGCATATTCAATTGTGCTTAATTTCTCAGATAATACCTGGTTTGTTCTCTCGGCATCAAAATTGCCATAATCATCAAAGAAAATGACTTCAGCAGAATCAATAAATTCAAATCCTAAATATTTTGCAAGGACAATACCGTTTAAGTATTCTCCACGGCTTGCTGCATAATCTCTACCTGATCTGCCAACAAATCCTGCTTCAATAATTTTGAACTGGTCTTCAAGTGAAAGGTCAAGACCTAATTCATCGATAATACTGTTGTATCTGTCCTTTATATTCTGAAGAGACTGTTTGTAATCCTTGCCTTTAGATGCAAGAGCATAGCACTCATATAACATATCTGTAACTTTTATGTCATCTGAAAATCTCTTGCCAGGAGCAGAAGGAACAACATAATGTCTCTCTTTTTCTGCATGAATAATACTTGCGACTTTTTTGAACTGCTCGGCACTTGCTAAAGAACTGCCACCGAACTTTACTACTTTGATCATTTTCTATACCCTTTCTTACTATATGTATAAATTTAAACAATTGCATTATACACATTAATAAGGTATTTAATCAAGTATTTTTTATTATTTGATAAAGAAATATATGGGTTTATACATAAACGAGATTATTTATCCCTTGACAGGAAATAATACATATTGTTATTATTAGCTTTAAATAAAAAATAAAGATTAGAAGGCGGAAAAATGAAAAAAGCAAATAAAAAAATTATTATTTTTGCATTGTTTTTAGTGTTTGTAGCACTAGGAGTTTTTGCCAAAATAGCAGGCACTGAGAATATTATAATTAATATGCTATTACTGGTTGTTGGATTTGTACTCCTTATCAAAGGGGCAGATTATTTTGTAGATGGTGCGGCAGGAATCGCAGACAGATTTGGAATTCCGCAGATTGTTATTGGACTTACTATAGTAGCATTTGGTACATCAGCACCAGAGGCAGCAGTTAGTATCAGTTCAGCACTTAAGGGCAGTACCGGACTTGCAATTGGTAATGTAATAGGGAGCAACATTTTAAATATTTTACTGATTCTTGGTATTACATCTTGTATTACAACTCTTAAAGTTGGAAAAAATACTGTGTATTATGAGATGCCATTTGTGATTTTAATAACTATAGTACTTGTTTTGCTTGGAAAGTTTAATGTGAATTTAGGTAAAGTATCAGGAGGTATCCTCTGGGCATTATTTATTATCTTCTTCGCATACCTGATTATTACTTCCAAGAAAAGCGGAAATAATGATGAGGAACTTGGAGAGGAGATTGCAGAAGAAAAGAGTCTTCCATTCATATTATTACTGAACTTTGTGATTTTTGGTCTGGTAGGAATTGTAATCGGAAGTGATGTGACTGTAGACAGTGCTTCTGTTATTGCCAATAAATTTGGAATGAGTGACAGACTTATTGGTCTTACAATTGTAGCATTTGGAACTTCATTGCCGGAACTTGTGACATCAATAATTGCAGCTTCTAAGAAGAAGGCAGATATTGCTATTGGAAATATTGTGGGAAGTAACATTTTTAATATATTATTTGTACTTGGAACTACATGCTTAATTAAGGCTGTATATTATGCTCAGGCATTTATTGTTGATGGAATAATTGCAATTGCAGCAGTTGTACTTTTGTTTTTGTCATGTGTGAGAAAAAAACAGCTCGGCAGAATGGCAGGTATTGTAATGTTACTCAGCTACTGTGGATATTTTATTTATTTAATAAGATAAAAATTACAAATTTAATATGAATTAAGATTTGAAATTAATGGTCTGTATTTATAAAACTTGCATTAAATATGTAAAGGATTTATAGTACAGACTTTTTTTTTTATGGTATTTGAGTTATAATACCTTGAGTCTATACATAGATTTTTTATAATAATAAACCAGTTTTATCATGGAAAGGAGCAAAGATGGGAAAAGAATGCGGATGCAAAACTCAGGTCACATCAAAAGAACTCGAAATAATTGATACAATTAGAAAAGTAAAAAAGAATTATGAAAATTCAGATATATTATGTTTGAAGAAAACAAAACATCTTCCAAGCAGGGGAGAAGTAATCTCAATAATAAAAGATTTAAGGGGAGTGATGTTTCCAGGATATTTTGAGGAATACAGTGTAAGTGTTTCGTATGCAGAATACTATGCTGGAAATATTATGGTTAACATAAAGGAGAGACTGTTTAGACAGGTGCTTCTTGCTTTTCAGTATGAAAGTGATGAGGATAATTACAGTGAAGAATTGGTTAACAAAGCTGACGAGATCACAATGGAGTTCATAAAGAAACTTCCTGAAATTCAGGAAATGCTTCTGATGGATGTTCAGGCTGGATTTGATGGGGATCCTGCAGCTAAGAGCAAAGAAGAGATAATAAGCTGTTATCCTGGATTTTTTGCAATTTATGTATACAGACTTGCTCATGAATTGTACAAATCAAATGTTCCATTTGTACCAAGAATTATGACTGAATATGCACATAATAAGACGGGAATAGATATTAATCCTGGAGCAACAATTGGAAAATATTTCTTTATAGATCATGGAACAGGTGTTGTAATAGGTGAGACAACTGAAATAGGTGATTATGTAAAATTATATCAGGGTGTTACACTTGGCGCTCTTTCAACAAGAAGCGGACAAAAACTTAGAGATGTAAAGAGACATCCTACAATTGGAAATAAAGTAACAATTTACTCTGGTGCGTCAGTTCTTGGTGGTGAAACAAAGATTGGAGAAGGAACGGTAATAGGAGGAAATGCCTTTATTACAGAGTCAATTCCTGCAAATGCAAAAGTAATAGTTAAAAATCCTGAATTTAAAATAAAAGAGACACAGAAAATGAGTAAAGATACTATAACTTGGGAAATATAATATCCAAACGGAGAAAAAAATGAAATCATTATTAAAATATTTAAAGGGATATGAAAAAGAGTGTGTTCTTGCACCATTGTTTAAGTTGTTGGAAGCTACATTTGAATTGTTTGTTCCGCTTGTAATGGCATCTATTATTGACAAGGGAATTAGATATTCAGATAAACCACATATATTTAAAATGTGTTTGTTGTTAGTAGGACTTGGAATAATTGGACTTGTATGTTCAATTACAGCGCAATTTTTTGCAGCAAAAGCAGCAGTTTCGTTTTCGGCAAAATTGAGACATGCATTATTTAAACATATAGGCAGTCTTTCATTTACGGAAATTGATACACTTGGTACATCAACACTTATTACAAGGATGACTTCTGATGTTAATCAGGTACAGAACGGTGTGAATCTGGTTCTCAGACTTCTTCTTAGATCACCATTTGTTGTAGCAGGAGCAATGATTATGGCTTTTACAATAGATGTTAAAGCAGCCTTTGTATTTGCAGTTGTTATACCGGTCGTATGCATAATTGTATTTATCATTATGTTTATGAGCGTACCGATGTATAAGATGGTACAGAAGAGATTAGACAGAGTATTAAAGATTACAAGAGAAAATCTTACTGGAGTAAGAGTAATCAGAGCTTTTAATAGAGAAAGTAATGAAAAGAAGGCTTTTGATAAAAGTAACAATTCGCTCACAGGATTACAGCTTTTCGTTGGAAGAATTTCTGCTGTTTTAAATCCTGTGACATATTGTGTAATCAATGCAGGTATTGTTGCACTTATAGCAGTTGGGGCAATAAGAGTAAATATGGGACATTTAACACAGGGTGAAGTGGTTGCTCTTGTCAATTATATGTCTCAGATACTTATTGAGGTTATAAAGCTTGCAAATCTAATTATCACAGTCACAAAAGCATTAGCTTCTGCAAAGAGAGTTGAAGAGGTATTTGGCACAAAATCATCGATTGATGAATCAGCACCAGGCAGAAAAGCCAGAGGCAGATATAAATATTCAGTTGAATTTAATCATGTTGACTTGAAATATAAGGGAGCTGGTGAAAATTCTCTTACAAACATTAATTTCAAGGTTGAACCAGGAGAAACAGTGGGCATTATTGGAGGAACAGGATGTGGTAAATCATCAATTGTAAATATGATACCTAGATTTTATGATGCCACAAAGGGTTCTGTAATGGTAAATGGAATGAATGTAAAAGACTGGAACACTGAAAATCTTAGAAATACAGTTGGTGTTGTCCTGCAAAAATCAGTATTATTCAAAGGAACTATCAGAGACAATATGAGATGGGGCAAAAAAGATGCTACAGATGAAGAGATATACAGGGCTTTGGATATTGCCCAGGCCAGAGAAGTTGTAGATGGTAAAGAAGACGGACTTGATGAAATGGTCGAACAGGAAGGAAGAAACTTCTCAGGAGGACAGAGACAGAGACTTACTATTGCAAGAGCTGTAGTTAAGAACCCTTCAATTCTCATACTTGATGACAGTGCATCAGCCCTTGATTTTGCAACAGATGCAAAACTTAGAAAATCGTTAAGGGAATTAGATAAAAATACAACAGTATTTATTGTCTCGCAGAGAACATCATCAATGCAACACGCAGACAAGATTATTGTACTTGACGATGGCAAGATTGTAGATATAGGAACACATGATGACCTTCTTAATTCTTGCGAAGAATATAAAGAAATTTATTATTCACAGGTATCAAAAGAAGAGAAGGAGGCACAGTAAAATGAAAGAATATTCACAGAAAGAAACCATAAAAACAGTTTTAAAGTATGGTAAAAAATATATTTTGTATTTTATTTTCTCTATTTTACTTGCAGCAGTGACAGTTGCACTTACACTTTATGTTCCTATTTTAACGGGACGTGCAATAGATTTAATTGTTGGGAAAGGAAATGTTTCCTTTGACAGTATATTTGCAATTTTAAAGAAGATTGCAATTATTGTGTTGATTACAGCAATTGCACAGTGGCTGATGAATCTTTGTAACAATAAAATGACTTATGGAATTGTTAGGGATATCAGGGAAAAAGCATTTGCAAAACTTGAGATTCTTCCACTTAAATATATTGATTCTCATGCACATGGAGAAATTGTCAGTAAAGTAATCACAGATGTTGACACATTTGCAGATGGACTGCTAATGGGATTTACCCAGTTATTTACTGGAATAATGACAATAATGCTTACACTTTTCTTTATGATAACGATTAACATAAAGATAACTTTAGTAGTAGTTTTAATTACACCTATTTCACTTGTAGTTGCCAGCTTTATTGCAAGAAAAACATATAAGATGTTTAGACAGCAGTCTGAAACAAGGGGCGAACAGACAGCCTTAATAGATGAAATGATAGGAAATGAAAAGGTTGTTAAGGCGTTTGGAATGGAAGATGATACCCTTCAAAATTTCGATGAAATAAATGAGAGACTGAGAATCTGTTCACTGAAGGCAGTTTTCTTTTCGTCTACAACAAATCCAGCAACAAGATTTGTAAACAGTCTTGTATATACTGGTGTGGGAATAACAGGTGCACTCATTGCAATATCGGGAGGAATTACAGTAGGTCAGTTATCATGCTTTCTCAGTTATGCAAATCAGTACACAAAACCATTTAATGAAATATCAGGAGTTGTAACAGAACTTCAGAATGCAATTGCATGTGCAGCAAGAATATTTGAATTAATTGAAGAAGAACCTGAGAAACAGGATGATTATGATGTTATAGAAATGGAAGATGTACAGGGAAAAGTTGATCTTGAAAAAGTATTTTTCTCATATGTACCAGACAAAAAACTTATTCAGAATTTCAGTCTCCATGTAAGGCCTGGTCAGAGAGTAGCAATTGTTGGACCAACAGGTTGCGGAAAGACAACAGTAATAAATTTACTTATGAGATTCTATGATGTTAATTCGGGATCGATAAAGGTAGATGGAGATGACATTAGAGATGTGAAAAGAAGCTCACTAAGATCATCTTATGGAATGGTATTACAGGAAACATGGCTGAAAGAAGGAACTATAAGAGAAAATCTTAAAATGGGTAAACCAGATGCAACAGATGAAGAAATGATTGAGGCAGCAAAGGCATCACATGCACATAGCTTTATCAAGAGATTAAGCAAAGGTTATGACACATATATTACTGAGGATGGAGGAAGCTTGTCACAGGGACAAAAACAGCTCTTATGTATAGCAAGAGTAATGCTCTGTCTGCCTCCAATGTTAATTCTTGATGAGGCAACATCATCTATAGATACAAGAACTGAATTGAAGATACAGAGTGCATTTGCAAAGATGATGCAAGGCAGAACAAGTTTTATTGTTGCCCACAGGCTCTCAACAATAAAAGAGTCAGATGTAATACTTGTAATGAAAGATGGAAATATTATAGAACAGGGAAGGCATGACGAATTATTGGCTAGGAAAGGATTCTATGCCAAATTATATAATAGTCAGTTTGAACAGGCGTAAGAAATGGATAATTTAATTTACAGTTTAAATGCCACAATGCCAATTTTCTTTGTTATGGTAGTTGGATACGTCTTAAGACGCATTGGCATGATAGATGAAATTTTTGTAAAAGAAGCAAATAAGGTATGTTTTAAAATCACATTACCATGTATGCTGTTATTAGACATGATGGAGTGTGATATTAAGAAAATATTTGATGCAGGATATGTACTGTACTGTGCAGTTGTAACAATTGTGTGTATATTGGTAATATGGGTTCTTGCAAAGATATTTTTCAAGGATAAAACGATTGTTGGAGAGTTTGTACAGGGATCCTACAGAGGAAGTGCAGCAATTCTGGGTGTAGCCCTTGTGAATAATATTATTGGAAAAACATCAATGACACCTCTTATGATGTTAGGATCGATTCCACTTTACAATATTTTTGCGGTGATTGTTCTTGTATTTGAGTCCCCGGATAACAGTAAAAATTCAGGAGATAAAAAAGATAATATTAAGAAATCATTTATTGGAATTTGTAAAAATCCTATAATTCTTGGAATTTTAGGTGGAATGATTTTATCACTAATTGACTTTAAATTTATGACGATACCATACAAGACGATAAAGAGTATTGGAAGTCTTACCACCCCTCTTGCTTTGCTATGTATAGGTGGTGGATTTGAGGGAAGAAAAGCCATAAAGAAAATAAAGCCTACAGTTTTAGCAACAGCAATTAAACTAATTATTCAGCCAGCAGTATTTCTGCCAATCGCAGTATGGCTGAATTTTGGGCCAGAAAAAATTGTGGCAGTCCTAATAATGCTTGGCGCACCTACTACAGCTACAAGTTACATAATGTCAAAAAACATGGGACATGAAGGAGTACTTGCTGCCAGTATAGTAGTTCTGACCACACTTCTGTCTGCATTTACAATTACGTTCTGGGTGTTTGTGCTGAGAACGTTTGGAATCATATAAGAAAAACCAGCACTGTTCATCTGAAACACGCTTGCGCTCAGTGAGCCCAGCAGTGGATACTAAGCTCTGCCTGCGAAGCAGTCAGTCGCTAAGTACCAGCGGACTCACAATGGTTTCAAGCTGAACAGTGCTGGTTTTTTGTTCTTTTAGTTCTGATTCTCTTTAATATACTTTAATCCTACAATTGCAAAAACAACGTAGAATAAAAGTAAAGCATTGGCATTTACGAATCCGGAAAATCCCCATTTGAACATTCCAGTGCCACCAAACATTGCAGAAATTATCTGGTTAAATCCTGATAATCCGTTTACAAGTAAATCAGAAGCGAGGTATGTAAGAGAAAATACGCTTATTATAGTATTTTTCTTATATAAACCATAGAGGAATAATAACATAACAAAGATGTTGATAAGTGAAGAAACAAAAGATGTGAAATAAAGATATTTGCTATATCCATCACCCATATCAACTAAAGAGCGTATTCCACTGAGTAGCTCTGCAATTGCAAGTCCTGAGAAAGCAATGGCATATAAGTATTTGTTAAATGAGACATTAACAAATTCAAGAATTGTGAATGTGAGAAGACCTGCTATTGATATGAATGTGAAAATCTTATCCATGTATCCCCAGACATCACCATCACAAACGATTAACATTATAATGCCTAAAAAAGCAAAAAATGTTGCTACACCACTTAAAATAAGTGGAAGTAATTTTTTAAAATCCATTTTAAAATCCTCCGTTTTGTTTTATTTTTTCTGGTTAAGTATATCATTTTAAAATAATAAAGTAAAGCAATGATACTTCCATTTTACTGTCAGTTATGGTAAAATCTAGTGGGATAATATGGTTTGTAATGTATTATTTAGTAAACGATATTTTATGAAAGGCAGGATGGATAAATGTCAGAAAATAGAAAAATAGAGATAGACAATGCAGTGATTATCAGTCAGGAAAAAATTGCTGCTGGTATATACAGTATGTGGCTCGATACAACCACTGCAAAAAGTGCTAAAGCTGGCCAGTTTATATCAATTTATACAAATGAAGGTTCAAGAATTTTACCACGTCCGATTAGTATATGTGAGATTGGTGAGGATAGAAAATCTCTCAGAGTAGTGTACCGTGTGGTTGGAAAAGGTACAGCTGAATTCTCCCAGATGAATAAGGGAGAGAGCCTTAAAGTAATAGGACCTCTTGGAAATGGATACACTTTGAAAGACAAGACGGCAATTCTGGCAGCTGGAGGAATTGGAATACCTCCTATTGTGGAACTTGCCAAGGAGTTAAAAGATAAATTTGACTGCAAAATAAATATTGTGGTGGGATACAGGGACAATGAACTCTTTCTGATGGATGAACTCAAAAAATATGGAGAAGTATATTTCTCTACAGAAGATGGTTCTGCAGGAACAAAAGGAAATATAATGAATGCCATAGAGGAAAATAATATTGAAGGAGATATTATTTACTCATGTGGTCCAATGCCAATGCTTCGTGCAGTGAAGAAATTTGCACAGGATAAAGGTATTGAGGCACAGATTTCTCTGGAAGAGAGAATGGCTTGTGGAATTGGAGCTTGTCTTGGATGTGTATGTAAGACAAAGAATACAGATGCCCATACATATGTTAATAATACACGAATCTGTACAGACGGACCTGTATTTAATGCAGATGATGTAGAAATATAATGGAGGATAAAGATGAATACAAAAGTAAATATTGCAGGTGTTGAACTTAAAAATCCGGTAATGACTGCATCGGGAACATTTGGATCAGGAATGGAGTATTCTCAGTTTGTTGATTTAAATAAGCTTGGAGCAGTTGTGACAAAAGGTGTAGCAAATGTTGCATGGCCTGGAAATCCTACTCCTAGAATCGCTGAGACATATGGAGGAATGTTAAATGCCATAGGCCTTCAAAATCCGGGCATTGATGTCTTCTTAAAGAGAGACTTACCATTCCTTAAGAATTTTGACACAAAAGTTATTGTAAATGTATGTGGACATTCTAAGGATGAATATTTAGATGTCGTAAAGAGACTGGCAAATGAAGATGTGGATTTACTGGAAATAAATATTTCCTGTCCTAATGTTAAAGAAGGTGGTATAGCATTTGGACAGAGACCGGAATCTGCATATGAAATAACAAAAGCTGTAAAAGAAGTGACAGGTCATCCAATTATTATGAAATTAAGTCCTAATGTCACAGATATAAAAGAAATGGCAAAGGCAGTAGAAGATGCCGGAGCTGATGCAGTATCACTGATAAATACGATTACAGGAATGAAAATTGATATAGAGAGACAGACATTTGCCCTTGCAAACAGGACTGGAGGTTTATCAGGACCAGCAGTTAAACCGGTTGCAGTCAGAATGGTTAATGAAGTAGCAAATACCGTTAAGATACCTATAATAGGAATGGGTGGAATAACGAACGCAGAGGATGCTATTGAATTTATTCTTGCTGGTGCAACTGCGGTATCAGTAGGAACTGCTAATTTCTTTAATCCACGTGCAACTGAGGAAATTGTCACTGGAATAGAAGATTATTTGAAGAGACATAACTGTGATGACATCAATAAACTGATAGGAATTGTAAATAAGTAAATATATTGCTAAATTAAAAGCACTATGTTAAAATTAACAGACAGATTATTCGTTAGGAGGAATTTGGAATGGAACAGTATAAACAGGAATTTATAGAATTTATGGTAGATGCAAATGTCCTTAAATTTGGAGATTTTGTAACAAAAAGCGGAAGAAAAACTCCTTTCTTTGTAAATACAGGCTTCTACAGAACAGGTTCACAGCTTGTTAAACTTGGAGAGTATTATGCAAAAGCTATTAAAGAAAAATACGGTCTTGATTTTGATGTTTTATTTGGACCTGCATATAAGGGAATACCATTATCTGTGGCAACAGCTATGGGAATCTCTAATTTATATGACAAAGACGTAAACTACTGTTCGAATAGAAAAGAAGTAAAAGATCATGGCGACAAGGGAATCCTTCTTGGAAGTCCAATAGCTGATGGCAATAAGGTTCTTATTATTGAGGATGTTACTACAGCAGGTACATCAATTAATGAGACACTTCCAATTATAAAAGCACAGGGTGATGTTGATATAATAGGACTTGTTGTTTCGGTTGACAGAATGGAAAGAGGACAGGGCGAGAAGAGTGCTCTTGACGAGATTAAGGAGAAATACGGAATAGAGACAACTGCAATTGTAACTATGGCAGAAGTAGTAGAACATTTATACAATAAAGAGTACAAAGGCAGAGTTGTAATTGATGATGAATTAAAGAAAGCCATCGATGAATACTATGATATTTATGGTGTGAAATAATGGAGGTTTAGTTATGGAAAAGGTTTATAAATCTATGAAACATGTTGGCGCCGGAAATATTGCGCTGGGAGTTATAATGATTGTTACAGGAGTGTGTGTTGGAATACTTACAATCATTAACGGTGCAAAATTATTAAAAGATAAATCAGATATTACATTTTAATGCGGGAAGATAGTGAACACAACAAACGGCTAATTTATTTTAGCCGTTTGTTGTTTGTGATATATATGGCAGCTGCCATATATATATTATTTGTTTCAGAGAAATTTGGAAGGACTACAACACAAAATTTCAGATATAATCTGACACCCTTTGTTGAAATAAAAAGATTTGCCGGACTTTTGGGAACAAGACATACATTCAAGGCGGCACTTAATCTTGCCGGAAATATAGCAGTACTTATGCCGATGGCATTTTATATTGCTTTTAAATTAGAAAGTAAAAGAATGCTTATTTTTAAAGTGACATTTGAATGTTTTGTATTTAGTGTTCTTATTGAATTAATACAGCTTACTTTTAAGATTGGCATATTTGATATTGATGATATTATTTTAAACACGTTTGGCGGGCTTATAGCGGCAGTAATAATCAAAATATATTATAGAAAAAGAGATTAAAATGGTAATAAATACAAGAAAAAGAAAGAGATTTTCTGGAAGGTACAATACCAGGAGAGGAATAGCATCCTTTGCAATTTCGATTGCCTCACTGATATTCCTTCTAATAGGAATTGTGATTTCCTTTAACAAATCAGGCAATGCAAATGGAATTGTTGGAATAATGGGAACTATGGCTTTTGCATCAGCTCTGGCAGGGATAATTACAGGACTGAGAAGCTTTAAAGACAGAGATGGCTACTATTTGTTTTCGTGGATAGGGGTTATCACAAATGGAGTAATGTTTCTTATAATGTGTGGGATTATCATTAAAGGTATAATGATGTTCTAGAAATTTATTGACTATAAAGGCGTTAACTAGTAAAATAAACTTAACTATTGGATAAAAAAATGGAGGATAACTATGGCTACAGTAGGAATTTTAATGGGCAGCGATTCGGATTTAGATGTAATGAAAGGGGCAGCAGAAATTTTAGAGCAGCTTGGTATTGATTACGAGATGACTATCATTTCAGCACACAGAATGCCAGATACATTCTATGATTATGCAAGCCATGCAGAAGAAAGAGGAGTAAAAGTTATTATTGCAGGTGCAGGCGGAGCAGCACATTTACCAGGAATGGCAGCAGCAATATTCCAGCTTCCTGTAGTAGGAGTTCCAATTCACACAAAATCACTTGGCGGAGTTGATTCATTGTATTCAATTGTCCAGATGCCACAGGGAATACCTGTTGCAACAGTTGCGATTAATGGAGGAGTAAATGCAGGTCTTATGGCAGCTAAAATATTAGCAGTGTCAGATGATAAGCTTCTTGCAAAATTAAAAGAATATAAGGCAGGATTAAAAGATAAAGTAGCTGCAAAAGCAGATAAATTAGAAAAAATAGGTTATAAAGAATACTTAAACCAGATGTAATAAAAAATAATGAAAGGAAACATATTAAAATATAATATGTGAGGTAAAAACATGGATTACAAAAAAGCCGGAGTAGATATTGAGGCAGGATACAAATCAGTAGAATTAATGAAGCAGTACGTTAAGAGTACAATGAGACCAGAAGTTCTCACAGATATCGGAGGATTTTCGGGAGCATTCTCTCTTGGAAAGATTAAAGACATGGAAGACCCTGTGCTTTTATCAGGAACAGATGGATGTGGTACAAAAGTTAAATTGGCATTTATAATGGACAAACATGATACAATCGGTATCGATGCAGTTGCTATGTGTGTAAATGATGTAGTATGTGCAGGTGGAGAACCATTATTTTTCTTAGATTATATTGCATGTGGAAAGAATTATCCTGAAAAGATTGCAACTATTGTTAAAGGCGTTGCAGAAGGATGCAGACAGTCTGAGTGTGCACTTGTAGGTGGTGAAACAGCAGAACATCCAGGTTTAATGCCTAAGGATGAATATGACCTGGCAGGATTTGCAGTAGGTGTTGTTGATAGAAAAGACCTTATAACAGGAAAAGATATAAAAGATGGAGATGTTCTTATAGGTATTGCATCTTCTGGAGTTCATAGTAATGGATTTTCTTTAGTAAGAAGTGTATTCAATATGACAGAAGAGTCTTTAAATACATATTATGATTCACTTGGCACAACACTTGGAGAAGCATTACTTGCACCTACAAAGATTTATGTAAAGACATTAAAGAGTATCAAAAATGCAGGCACAACTATAAAGGGATGCAGCCACATTACAGGTGGTGGATTCTATGAAAATATTCCAAGAATGCTTCCAGATGGAATCGGTGCAGAAATTATAAAAGATAGCTATGATATACCTCCAATCTTTAAGATGCTTTCAACTGATGGTGATATCTCAGAGCAGATGATGTATAACACATTTAATATGGGTATTGGTATGGTTATAGCTGTAGATAAGGCAGATGTTGATAAGACATTAGAGGCAATAACAGCAGCAGGCGAAAAGGGATATGTAATAGGTAAAGCAGTTGCAGGTAAGAAGGAAGTAACATTATGTTAAGAGTAGGTGTCTTAGTATCAGGCGGTGGTACTAATCTGCAAGCTATAATCGATGCAATAGACTCTGGAATAATTACAAATACTGAGATTGAAATTGTTATTAGTAATAATCCTAATGCATATGCGCTTACAAGAGCACAGAATCACGGTATTGAAAATATCTGTATTTCACCAAAGACGTTTGAAAACAGAGAACAGTTCAATGAGGCATTGATTAATAAATTAGATGAAAAAAAATTAGATCTTATTGTACTTGCAGGATGCATGGTTGTGCTTCCTGCAGCTCTTATTGCAAAGTACAGAAATAGAATAATAAATATACATCCAGCTTTAATACCTTCTTTTTGTGGAAAAGGATATTATGGATTACATGTACATGAAGAAGTACTTAAAAGAGGAGTGAAAATAACTGGAGCAACAGTTCACTTCGTAGATGAAGGAACTGACACTGGCCCTATAATTGCTCAGAAAGCAGTTGAGGTAAAATGGGGTGACACACCTGAAGTTTTACAGAAGAGGGTTATGGAAGAAGCAGAATGGAAAATTATGCCATACGCTATTAATCTTATTGCCAATAATAAGATTGAGGTTATTGACGGCAAAGTAAAGATAAATCAGTAAATAAATCATAAAAATTTCTATAGATGGAGGAATACTATGAAAGTCTTAATAGTTGGAAGCGGCGGAAGAGAACATGTAATAGCATGGAAAGTATCAAAAAGCAGTAAAGTTGATAAAATATACTGTGCACCAGGAAATGCAGGAATTTCACAGATTGCAGAGTGTGTTAATATAGGCGCAATGGAGTTTGATAAGCTTGTTGCATTCGCAAAAGAGAAAGAAATTGATTTAACTATAATAGGAATGGATGATCCTCTTGTAGGAGGAGTAGTTGATGAGTTTGAAAAAGCAGGACTCAGAGTGTTTGGACCAAGAAAAAATGCTGCCATACTTGAGGGATCAAAGGCATTTTCAAAAGACCTGATGAAAAAATACAATATTCCAACAGCATCCTATGAGACTTTTAATTCTCCGGAAGAGGCATCTAAATATCTTGAGACATCAAAATACCCAATTGTTCTGAAGGCGGATGGTCTTGCACTTGGAAAAGGTGTTCTTATATGTAATACAAAAGAAGAAGCACTTGAAGGTGTAAAAGAGCTTATGCTTGACAAGAAATTTGGAAGTTCAGGAGATACTATTGTTGTCGAAGAGTTTATGACAGGTAGAGAAGTATCTGTACTTTCATTTGTTGATGGTAAAAATATAAAAATCATGACATCAGCTCAGGATCATAAGAGAGCAATGGATGGTGACAAAGGATTAAATACTGGAGGAATGGGTACATTTTCACCAAGTCCTTTCTATACAGCAGAAGTAGATGAGTTCTGTAAGAAATATGTATATCAGGCTACAGTGGATGCCATGGCAAAGGAAGGAAGAGAATTTAAGGGTGTAATTTTCTTTGGACTTATGCTTACAAGCGAGGGACCAAAGGTACTAGAGTATAATGCAAGATTTGGAGACCCTGAAGCACAGGTTGTATTGCCAAGAATGAAAAATGATATAATTGATGTATTTAATGCATGTGTTGATGGAACACTTGATAAGATAGATCTTCAGTTTGAAGACAATGCAGCTGTATGTGTAGTTCTTGCATCAGAGGGATATCCTGTAAAATATGAAAAAGGTCTTGAAATCAGCGGACTTGATAAATTTGAAGGTAGCGATGAGTATTTTGCTTTTCATGCAGGAACTAAGTTACAGGATGGCAAATTTGTAACAAATGGCGGAAGAGTGCTTGGAATTACAGCAAAAGGCAAAGACCTTGTAACTGCAAGGAAAAATGCTTATGAAGCAACAAAATGGGTAGAGTTTGATAACAAATATATGAGAAATGATATAGGAAAAGCTATCGACGAAGCCTAGGATATAGAAGAGGTGTTTTAATGCATTCATATGAAGAAAAAAGAAGAAAATCATATGTTGTAATTACTATTTCAGTAATTTTTATATTAATGGCAGTGTTTTCTTATTCTAAAATTAATGCCTATGAGCAGAAAAGTGGAACGGTAAATGCATCGTCTGTCAATGTCAGGACAGGTGCTGGCACATCTTACAGCAAGCTCTTAAGTAGTAAAGGAAACAACGTACAGCTAAATACTGGAGATACAGTTACAATAACCGGAGAAAAACAAGATGCTAGTGGTGACAAATGGTATAACATAAAATTCACATATCCTTCTACTGGCGAGAACTTGTCAGGGTACATATTTGCTGAGTATGTTAATGTGGTTAAAACACCTGTTACAGACACATCTGATTTTGAAAAATATATGTCAGACCAGGGATTTCCTGAAAGTTATAAGGTGAAGTTAAGACAGTTACATGCGAAATATCCAAAATGGTTATTTGTAGCTGACAAATTGAATTATACTTTTGAGGACGCTGTTGCAAATGAAAGTATTGTCGGAAGGAGCCTTGTAAGTAAAAACTCTATAAGTTCATGGAAGTCAATGGACAGTGGTTCATATAACTGGAGTACAAATACATGGAATACATTTGATGGAACAGCATGGTGTGCAGCATCAAAAGAGTTTGTAGCATATTGTATGGATCCAAGGAATTTCCTTGATGAAAATTATATCTTTCAGTTCGAGATGTTATCATATAACTCGGCAATACATACAAAGAACAATGTGACAAACCTGTTAAAAGGTACATTTATGGATAATGCATATTCAATATCTGGAAAATTGTTCTCAGATACATTTATGGATGCTGCAGCAAAATCTGGAGTCAGCCCATATCATCTTGTATCAAGAGTAATACAGGAAGTTGGAAGCGCCGGAACTAGTGGTGGAGTAACAGGATATTATGCACCATCCACAGGTAATGTTTATACAAACCTTTATAATTTCTATAACATTAAGGCGTATACAGCAAATGGCAGAGGAGCAATTGAAAATGGATTGATATATGCTTCTGGTACAGACAGTACATTGCTTAGACCATGGAACACAAAATATAAAGCTGTGGTTGGAGGTGCAATTTTTATTGGCCAGGGATACATTAATGTAGGTCAGGATACAATTTACTATGAGAAATTTGATTTTGTAGGAACACCATATACACATCAGTATATGACAAATGTTCAGGCACCAAAGTCAGAATCATTAAAGATGGCTAAAGCATATAGCAGTGACATGAAGGTAAGTACGTCATTAGTATTTAAAATACCTGTATATAAAAATATGCCTGTAAATGTAAGTGCTTGTCCAACAGATAATAGCAGTCCAAGCACAACACTGGATAGTTTATCAGTTGATGGGTATACACTTGATAAAACATTCAGCAGCAATACTTTTGAATATAGCGTAACTGTACCATACGAGCAGACTAGTGTAAACATAAGCGCTCATGCACCATATTCTATGGCAACGGTTGCAGGTACAGGAAGTGTTTCACTTAATGTGGGAAGCAATAAATTAAATATAACAGTAAATGTAGGTGGATTAGGGGCACGAGTGTATACACTTACAATTAATAGACAAAACAAGACACAGCCTCAGACTGAGACAATAAAGGAAACATCATCATCTCAGGAGACAACAAAACAGTCTGAAACATCTAATCCAAATCCTGCATCTTATAGCACATCATATGTTGTGGCGGGAGATAGATACATAAGAGAAATTCTTCCGCAGACAAGCATTGATACTTTAAGAAGAAGTTTTAAGCTTAAAAATTGCACATTAAAATTATTAAATGCAAATAGACAGGAACAGACAGGCTATGTTACAACAGGTACAATTGCTGATATTATTGATACAAATGGAAACCTTGTGAAAGAATATATATGCCTTGTACTTGGAGATACAGATAATGACGGGATACTCACTGTAAGTGATTACAATCTGCTAAAAAATTATTTGATAGGAGCAATAATGCTTGATGAAAAAGATTTGCTAGCTGCAGATATTGATTGTAATGGAAATGTTAATGTAGTTGATTTATTGTATTTAAAGCAAAAATTAACAAAATAGGAAATAATTATAAATAGATTACAGAATATATTGTGATATAATTAGATAAAAATATTGGATATAGGTGGAGGAAAAAATGAAATCTGTATTAAGTAAAATGACAATGACGATAATGACTTTTTTATTTGCAATGACAATGTTTTCAATTTGTGCATTTGCAGATAATGCCGTAGTAACAGTAACACCAGCAAATGGTACAAAGGGTGAAGTTGTTGCTGTTCCCGTGACTTTAAATGCTGATACAAATGCATCAGGACAGGTTGCTTTGGCATATGACACAAAATATATGGATTTTCTGTCAGTTACTTATACAGATGGAGCAGGCAATCCACAGGTAGAACAGAGTAGTGGTGTTGCTGGAATTGCTATATGGAATGTTAATGGATATGCAGCAGGTACACCAAGGACAGTCAATTTTAATTTTACATTAAAAGAAGCAGGTGCAACAAAAGTAACCGTTTCGGACAATACACAGTTAAAGACAAGTGATGAGACAAATCCAGAAAATGCAGAACTTAATGTAGTAAAGACAAGTGCAAATATTTCTGTGATTGATAATACAGCTATATCTAATGACAGTAAATTATCAGGACTTATAATATCATCAGTTTCACAGAATGGGGAAACAAAGAATCTTTCATACTCTCCATCATTTTCTCCAGATGTATTTGAGTATGCAGCAGATGTTGGATCTAATATAAATAGAATAATCGTAGCCACAACACTTTCAGATTCGCATTCAACAGCAAGTGTTTCTGGATCAAGAATTGATCTTGGTAATAACAAGACAACAATAACAGTAACAGCTCAAGATGGTTCCCAGAGTGTATATACAATTTATACTCAGCGACTTCCAGAAGGATCAGAACAGCAGTCACAGGCTTCTCCACAGGGACAGGTGGTTACAGACTCTGCAAGTCAGAATCAGCCACAGGATTTCGATAGATCGCCTGTACTAGTTGAGTCAATGAATAAATACATAATTCAGGATTTTTCTCTTGTTTCAATTCCAGATGGATTTGAAGAGAGTACAATTACATATAATGGAAGAACAGTTGCAGATTTAAAAGGACAGACAAAAAATCTTACACTTTTATGCATAGCAGATGATCCACAGGGTACAAATGCAGCGTTTTATATTTACAATGAAACATCTGGACAGATTAACAAGATGGTAAATTTTGTAAGCACACAGAAAACATATACAATAATTCCTACAGATGATACATATGCAGGACCTGAAGGTTATACACAGACTACACTTGATATTAATGGAGACGTTGTAAAAGCATGGATTAAATCAGCTGATTCACAGTTTTATGTAATTTATGCCATGAACTGGAATGGCGAGGCAAATCTGTATTTTTATGATTCTGTAGAAGGAACAATTCAGAGATTTATAGATGGAGCAAAATCTGAGAATATTTCAGATAATCCTCAGGAAGACAGTAAGGAATACCTTAAACTTAGAAAAAATTACAATAACTTAAATGATAGCCATAACGAATTAAAAACTGAGAAAAATATGATTATTATTGTATTCCTTGCGGTTATCATTGTGTTAATGATAGTATTTGTATTAGTAATCAAAAAGTTGTCAGGAGCAAAAAAAGAAATAGTATATTCATCAAATAAAATTAATGAAGATAAAGACGGTGAAGAATTAATAATAGAAGAAAAAGTAACAGAAAATGTTATAAAAGACGAAATAAAAGACGAAATAAAGGAAGCAGAAAAGGAAGAAAAGAAAGATCTAAAAGATGGAGATATTGAATTTGTAGATCTTGAAGAAGATAAATAAACTGAACTTGACAAAGGTATTTTTATTGTTATACAATCACTATAACAATAAAGGTACGAAAGGTTGTGGATTTATGATATTGACAATTGATTTTAATAGTGATGAAGCCCTATATATGCAATTGAGAAATCAGATAATCTATGGCATTGCAAATGATGAAATTAAAGAGGGTGATTCACTGCCTTCAGTTAGACAAATGGCGGATGATATCGGAATAAACATGCATACTGTTAATAAAGCATATTCAGTTTTAAAAAATGAGGGTTTTTTGAAACTGGATAGGAGATACGGGGCAATAATAGCATTTTCGGTAGATAAGTTGCAGGCAGTGGAAGATATGAAGGATGAAATGAGAGTTATTCTTGCAAAAGCAATTTGTAAAAACGTAACAGAAGAAGAGGCAATTGAAATAGTTCATCAGATATATGATGAATTCTTAACTTAATTAATCAGACAGTGGAGGCCTAGAATGGATAATTTATATACCGCTAAAGCTAAACAGGTATTAAAAAATGCAGAAGAAATAGCAAGTGAATTGAATCACAGCTACATTGGAACTGAACATATATTGGCAGCTCTAATTTCTGTTGAAGACTGCTCTGCGTCCATTATTCTTAGAAATAATAAAGTAGAATATGACAATATAGTAGATCTAATTGAGAAATTGGTAGCCCCATCAGCAGGAATTGAGGTGCTTGATAAAGACATATTTACTCCAAGAGTAAAGGAAATGTTAGAGTATGCCAAAAATTACACAGGAATTACTGGCGATAAACAGGTTGGAACAAACCACATACTGCTTGCTTTATTGAGGGAAAAGGAGGGAGTTGCTACACGACTCCTGAATACAATAGGGGTTAATGTTAGAAAAATATATTCTGATATACTTGAAGTGATGGGGGTAGCACCATCAGAATTTAAGAATGAAATAAACGCTATTTTTGGTGATAACAATGGAAATTCCAAGCCTGATTTTATTTCGCAGTACAGTGTGGATTTGACAAGAAAGGCTATGAATGGAGAAATGGACCCTGTTATTGGCAGAGAAAAGGAAATTCTTAGGGTAATTCAGATTTTAAGCAGAAGAACCAAGAATAATCCTTGTCTTGTAGGAGAACCAGGGGTTGGAAAAACAGCAATTGTTGAAGGTATAGCAATGAGAATTGCAAACGGTATGGTTCCTGATACAGTAAAAAATAAAAGAGTCCTAACACTAGATGTTGCATCTATGGTAGCAGGATCTAAGTATAGAGGTGAATTTGAAGAAAGAATAAAAAGGATAATAAATGAAGTTAAAGAGGATAAAAATATTCTTCTATTCTTAGATGAAATTCACACTATTATTGGAGCAGGCGGAGCAGAAGGTTCAATGGATGCTGCGAATATTTTAAAACCTGCATTATCCAGGGGTGAAATACAGATTATTGGAGCAACAACTCTTGAAGAATACAGAAAATATTTTGAAAAAGATGCTGCACTTGAGAGAAGATTTCAGCCAGTAAAGGTAGAAGCACCATCTGCGGAAGAATCAATATGTATACTAAATGGCTTAAAAGAGAGATATGAGGTGCATCATGGAGTAACTATATCTGATGAAGCGATAAAAGCATCTGTTGAGTTGTCAGATAGATATATAAATGACAGATTCCTTCCAGACAAGGCTATTGATTTAATGGATGAAGCATCCGCAAAAATAAAAATACAGAAAATGACTACTGAAAATCAGTCAAAGGCTACAACTTTGAGGTCAGATTTAAGAAAAATTCAAGACGAAAAAATTGAAGCTTTAAAAAATCGAGATTACAAATTAGTCAAAGAATTAAAAGATAGTGAAGAAGAACTTAAAAAACAGTTAGAAAAAGAATTAAAGAAATCAGATAAAAAGAAGATAAAAGGTCTTACTGTAACTGCAAAAGATGTAGAGGATGTCGTTGCAATGTGGACTAATATTCCTGTATCTAAACTCAGTGAAAAAGAAGAATCTAAATTAAGAAAACTTGAAACAACTCTATCTAAACGTGTTATAGGACAGCCTGAAGCAATAAAGGCAGTGTCAAATGCCATTAGAAGAGGTAGGGTTGGACTTAAGGACCCTAAAAGACCAATCGGATCATTTCTTTTCCTTGGTCCAACGGGTGTTGGAAAAACAGAATTATCAAAAGCTATTGCTGATTCCGTTTTTGGAAATGAAAAATCAATGATACGTGTAGATATGTCAGAATATATGGAGAAACACAGCGTCTCTAAATTAATAGGATCGCCTCCAGGATATGTGGGATATGATGACGGAGGACAGCTTAGCGAAAGGGTGCGAAGAAATCCGTATTCGGTTGTCTTGTTTGATGAAATAGAAAAGGCTCACCCAGATGTGTTTAATATACTTTTACAGATTCTTGATGAGGGAAATATTACAGATAACACTGGAAGAAAGATTGATTTTAAAAATACAGTAATAATAATGACATCTAATGTAGGAGCACAACGTATTATAGAACCAAAACATTTAGGATTTATAGCTGACAATAATGAAGAAAAAAATTATGAGTCAATGAAAAATAATGTAATGGAAGAAATCAAACAGCTCTTTAAACCTGAGTTATTAAACAGAATTGATGAAATAATAGTATTCCATTCATTACAAAAAGAGCAGATGCTTGAAATTGTAAATATTATGATAAAGGAAATTACTGTTAGAGCAGAGAAGATAGGAATTAATTTAAAAGTAACACCACAGGCAAAACAGTATATAATTGATCAGAGTTTTGATAAAAAGTATGGTGCAAGACCGCTTAGAAGAAAGTTACAGACAATGTTAGAAGACCAGTTAGCACAACAGATACTAGAAGGTAAAATTAAAAACGAAAATACGGTAAATGTTGTATTTAAGGAAAAACAACTTGAATTTAAAGTGAAAAAATAAAAATACAAATTTAGGAGGAAAAAGAAATGGCAATTGTAGCAGAATTATTAAGAGCAGAAGAGGATGGCACACTTAGTTTTGGAAATTACACATTAGATACAAAATCAAAATTATCGGATTTTGAGCATGATGGGGATATTTACAAAGTAAAAACATTTAACGAAATAACAAAGCTTGAGAGAAATGGTGTATTTGTATATGAATCTGTACCAGGTACAGCAGTAAATAATTTTTATGAATCAGATAAGGAAATGAAATTTAGTGTTGAAGGTGAAGATGATGCCTCTATTACTGTTGAAGCAGAGAATGGTGCAGAATATAAAGTGTACGTGGATGGAGTAAGTGTAGGAACAGTTACTGCTAATATGGGAGGAAAACTGGTTTTATCTGTTGAACTTAATAAAGGACAGGCTTCAGAGGTAAAACTCATAAAAGAATAATTTTTTTAGGCTTATAATAGTATAGTTGTATGAAAGGCGGTAACTTCAATTGTTTGAGGTTACCGCATGGTGGTTTTATGGGGAAAAATAATATATTTTATTGTAAAGAATGTGGATATGAATCTGCAAAATGGCTTGGACAGTGTCCTGGCTGCAGAGAATGGAATACGTTTGTTGAGGAAGCTGTGATGAAAAAAGGCTCATCACATAAGTCGATTTCTACAGGTGAATTAAAACCTTCTAAATTATCAGAGATTTCACTTAAATCAGAAGAAAGGACTAAAACTGAATTAGATGAATTAGACAGGGTACTTGGGGGAGGAATAGTATCAGGTTCTCTTGTACTTGTAGGTGGTGATCCAGGAATTGGAAAATCTACACTTCTGCTACAGGTATGTAAGAATTTATCAGAAAAAGGAAAAAATGTTTTGTATGTATCGGGAGAGGAATCTTTAAAACAGATAAAAATAAGGGCTAACAGAATTGGAAATATGGGTGATAGTCTGAGTCTTCTGTGTGAAACAAATCTGGATATTATAGAAGAAATAATAAGAAAATATAAACCTGAAATAGTGGTGATTGACTCTATACAGACTATGTTTAAGCCTGATATTAGTTCTGCACCAGGAAGTGTAAGTCAGGTAAGGGAGTCAACAAATGTGCTAATGCAAATTGCAAAGGGACTGTCCATTTCGGTTTTTGTAGTTGGACATGTTACAAAAGAAGGTGTGGTTGCAGGACCTAGAGTGTTAGAACATATGGTGGACACTGTATTGTATTTCGAAGGAGACAGACATGCATCATACAGAGTACTTAGAGGCGTAAAGAACAGATTTGGTTCAACAAATGAAATAGGTGTATTTGAGATGAATGAAACAGGTCTGTGTGAAGTTAAAAATCCATCAGAATTTATGCTTATGGGAAGACCTGAAAATGCATCGGGATCAGTAATAACATGTTCTGTAGAGGGTACAAGACCAATTTTACTTGAAATACAGGCACTAGTATGTAAAACAAATTTTGGTATACCAAGGAGAACATCAGCAGGAACAGACTATAACAGGGTAAATCTGCTTATGGCAGTGTTAGAGAAGAGGGCATCCCTGCAAATAAATGATTGTGATGCATATATAAACATAACAGGCGGAATTAAAGTCAATGAACCAGCACTTGATTTGGGAATAATAATGGCGGTTGTCTCAAGCTATAAGAACAGACCTGTAGATCAGTATACAGTTGCATTTGGAGAAGTAGGTTTATCGGGAGAAGTTAGATCAGTTAATATGATTGATCAGAGAATATCTGAATGCGAGAAATTAGGATTTAAGACATGTATAATGCCTCAAAGTTCAATAGCTAATATAAAGAAAAAAACGGAGATGAAGTTAATAGGAGTAAGTAATATCATAGACGTAATAAGATATATATAGTCAAAAAGTAGGTATAACAATACAGAGAAAAATAATTTAAAAAAATGAAAAAAGCTGTTGACAATCATACATCAAAGTGCTATTATATATAGGTCGCTTGAAGCGGAAAACAAAAAGCGACATGAAATCACAAAAAAAATAAAAAAAGTTATTGACAAACACTTGAAGATGTGATATCATTAAGAAGTTCGCTGCTGAGCGAACAAAAACATATGAACATTGATAACTAAACAGTTTTAAAGAATTTCAAACAATAGATTGAAATAAACCATCCCTGAAATTTCAAAAGAATTTCAAGCGGACA